>NZ_JBLNKW010000001.1:0-736670 GCF_048158645.1 Flavobacterium cryoconiti
ATCAATTTACCCCGAAATTAGGTGGTCAATTTGGATTGGAAAGTGGTGGTCAATTTGCTCCGGAACTGGTGGTCAATTTACACTGGAAAGTGGTGGTCAATTTGACCGGTTTTTCCACTGAAAGCAAGTATTTTTAGCTAAATGTAGATATGATAAAAATGGCAATTCCATTAAATTTGCAACTTGCTAAAATGTGTGTTAATTGAGATTTTATTCTATTTGTATTTTTCCTGCATATGTTCCATAAGATTTTCCAGAATAATCACCTGTTTTAAAAAAGTCGCATAGAAGTTTAATTACATTATCAATATCTTCATCTGTTTCAAATTGTATTTTACCATCTTTAAAATTTATAGGTGCTTTTTTCTGTTTACCAAGTTTTTCAAGTTTCTTAATGTTTTTTAAAGTGAGAGAACTTAAATTTCCTAATTTTTCTAATTTCATTAATTTTTTGTGGATAGCTACCTTTTTCTCAATGTTATCAATCAGAAGTTTCACGTCTCCAAAACATTCGTGAACAGACATCGATTTTGCGACTTCTTCAGCTCTTTTTTTATATTCTTCTTGTAATCCAACAAGTTGTTCAAAGTAAAATTTCTTAAGTACATAGAAAGTTTCTTCGTAAAAAATACAGTCAATTTGCTTATCTAAATTAACAGTATCGCTCTTTAATAGGGAAAGTGTATTAGTATTAGTGTCGAAGTATGTCCTTATTTGAGAAACTATACTTTTCTTTTCTCCGTCATTTTCTTTTTCAATTCCGACTTTACTAGGAGAAATTTTTCTAAATGTATAAAATGATTTATTACTGTCTAATTCAAATTCGGTGCAATATGCCCATAATGTTTCGTCTTGAAGAATTTCATTAAGGTCTGTTATTTTTTGCGGGCTTCCGTTTAGTTGGTTATAAACTACATCTGAAAATGAACCAATTTTATTTTGCATTTGATATGTAAATAAATGTTCTGTTTCATCAGCAATTACATCATAGTCAAAGAAATTTATATCTTCATTTTCTTCAATCTTTTTAAACTGCTTAACTGAAAGTTCATAAAGATAGTTTCTTACTTCGTTTGTAATTTCTATTTGATAAACCTTGAAGTCAAACTTTTCCAAAACTTTAGCATTTGCTTTAATTCCTTGTTTAAGAATACGAGTAACAAAATACATTTTTAAATTTTCTGAATTCGCTTGGTTAATTACTTCAATAAGTAGAGATTTATCCATAATATATATTTTTCGTTATTAGATTTATTTTAATTTCTTGGTCAATTTCTAAATCGACTTCTTTAGTTATTAAAAGTGCTTTTTTTGATTTGTTTTTTTTATTATATTCAATTTGATATAAGTTATGAGTTATGTTCAATATCGGATTTATTACTATCATATTTGACTTTGTATAGATAAAAAATATGATTATCAAAACAATAAAAATTGATGTAATATCGAATAGGTCATTAGTATCTTGGAAAATGAATGGTATTATATAGGTTGAAATATAACTTATACTTTCACTATTTTTATTTTCAACTTCAATTATTTTTACAATTTCACCGTTTGATTTTTTCTCATCTAAATTTGAGAGTAGAAATTTCAGCCCGATATATCCTAAAATTGAGACAAAAAAAAAGAAGTAACTTAATCCGAATTTTTCTAAAGCAATAAAAAGACTTTCTTTATTAAATCCACTAAAATTTAAAAAGTCAATATTCTGTTTTATTTGTCTAATAATTAGCAATAAAAATAATGGAATATAAGATGTTATAAACAGTACAAATAAGGAAATGTTATTTAGTCTTGTCCTTTTCATTTTTCGAGTTAAAATGTTGGCTAACTTATTAATGTGTGATTCTAACACATATCCAACCAAATTTAGATATGGTAATTGAGGATACTTTTTCAAAAACTAATATACATTTTAATTTTTACAAATCATCAAATGACCATTTTATTTGTTGAATACTTATAAAGTTATAGTAAATCATATATTTCTATGTTTTTACTTCTTAGAAAATACTATTCATTAAAATATCCAAACCCAATTCCATTACCATCTATTTTAAAATGTCATAAGGATTAAGAATTTCGTTTTTCTCTGTATGAGAACGCCAGATTATTTCAGCAATTTTATAAAGAGCATCTTTTATAAGAACTATCTCTTTATCCGTATAAATAATTCCATTTTTATTTAGAAGTTTTTTGCATTTAGTATTTGATAACATTTGTGTTTGATTTAATTAAAAATTAATATTTATCTAAGTGTACTTTCTAAGTGGAAAAATGTCAAAAATTGCTACATTTTGGGTATTTCACAAAACATAACTAACTGATTTACAGTTATAAAAATCAGTACTGATGCTTCTGGCAGGCAAGAGGTGATCGGTTCGAATCCGATATTCTCCACAAAATAAAAACCGTAAATCCTTTTAATTAAGAATTTACGGTTTTTTAGTTTAATAATCTTTCTGCTAGTTTTTCTTTAAAAAACGAAAGCTTTCTTTTCTTGCCTCTAATAGTAATTCATTTTCTTTTTTAACAAAATTCATTTCAATAATTGCTGCTTTTCTGGGCGCTTCGCTTGTACCGCTGAAATGAGTATGAAAAACATACTGTAATTGGTTGTCTTTGTCTAAAAATAAATCGCCGTGCCCGGTTCCGTTTTCTCCAATTAAATTTCGGGATATAATGGGACTCGTTGTCGATTTTTTCCAAGGTCCTAAGGGACTTTTACTGGTTGCGTATCCTACAGCATAATCCGGATTCCTGAAATCATTTGCCGAATAGATTAAATAATACAAACCGTCTTTTTTCAATACTGTAGGGCCTTCAGCAACTGGCCAGTCGGCATTTTGGGTGTTTTCCCATTGTAATTGTGCAGCAATACATTCAGTAAGTGTTTCTGGCTTTATACTTAAAAGGTCATCGTTTAATTCGGCTACAAAAATTCTATTTCCATTTGTAAGTCTAACATGATACAAATATTTTTTACCGTCATCATCTATAAAAACGAAGGGATCAATTTGCTTGACCGGAGCAACTAATGGCTCTTTAGATACATTCTTGAAAGGTCCAAGCGGGCTATCACTTGTTGCAATAGCTATATTTTCATTGGCTGTATAAATCATGTAAAACTGATTGTTATATTTCAATATTTGTGGAGCCCAAAATCCTTGTGAACCATATGCATCTCCTTTTTTGAGTGCAAGACCACCTTGAGCACCAACGGGTCCTTTCCAGTTTTTTTGATCAGAAGAGGTATAGACCTGAAATCCTTCTCCATTTAGTGAGGTGTTTCCAGTTGTTGTTCCGTACAAGTAATAGGTGCCTTCATTATAAAAAATGGTAGGGTCAGCCAAAAAAATATCTTTTAATACAACAGCAGGTGGAGGTGTTATTTTGGTTTCTTCTTCTTTTTGTTGTGAACATGAATTTAAACTTAGTCCTATAAATAGAATGGTGTATAACAAATTCATTTGAGTTGGTTTAGAATTCATTTATTTACGAATTGAAAATTGATAATAAGAAACGGTTTGGTATTTTTTTCCTGGTTTCAAAGTAATCGTTGGGAAATTAGGTTGATTAGGCGCATCCGGAAAATGTTGTGTTTCTAAAGCGAAAGCCGTTCTAAAATCATCTTTTGCCCCAGATTTGAACGTATTTTTACCTTGCATAAAATTCCCGCTGTAAAACTGAATCCCAGGTTCTGCAGTATAAATATCCATAGAAATTCCTGATTGGTCTCCAGTTATATTAGCGGCATGATTCATTCCATCTTTACTATTTCCGGTAAGCACATAATTATGATCATATCCTTTCCCGAATTTTAATTGCTCATTATTAGCCTCAATACGTTCTCCAATAGCATGTTTTTCAAGAAAATCGAAAGGAGTTTGCGCAACGTTTTCCAACTTTCCTGTTGGAATTAAACCTGCATCTACCGGAGTATATTTATTGGCAAATAATTGTAATTCATGATTCAAAATACTTCCACTGCCTTCTCCGTTTAAATTAAAAAAAGCGTGATTGGTCAAATTGACAATCGTTGTTTTATCGGTGGTCGCTTCGTATTCCATTTTTAAGGTTTTATCAGATGTAATGGTGTAGGTTACTTTTACTTGTAAATTACCCGGAAACCCTTGTTCCATATCTGGAGAAGTATAGGTAAAAACTAAAGTATGTTCGTCTGTTTTCTCCGCATTCCAAACCACATCCTGAAAGCCTTTTTTCCCGCCATGCAGCGCATTTTCTCCGTTATTTAAAGGAACATTGTATTCTTTTCCCTCCAAGGTAAATTTCCCCTTTGCGATTCGGTTTCCAACTCTGCCGATGGTAGCTCCAAAATAAGGTTCTGTCGATTTTTGAAATCCGGTAACACTGTTCATTCCAACAACAACATCCGTTAGTTTCCCGTTTTTGTCCGCTAACCATAATCCTACTAATCGTCCCCCGTAATTGGTAAAAGCAGCTTTCAAGCCGTTATTTTCAATCCAATACAATTCCGTATTTTTATTGTCTATTACGGCTTCAAAATTTTTATTTTCTAAAAAATTTGGAGCCGAATCTGTGGTTGTTTCTTGATTCATTTCCTTTTGAGTTGAATTATTGTTTTTATTTTCTTTGCATGAAACTTGAAATACAGCAAGAATAATGACTGTATAAATCTGAATTTTTTTCATCGTTTTAAATTTTATATCGTTTAATTGAAAAAACTATTCGGCAGGAATTTCTAATTTCGTTCCTTCACTAACGGGTTCTCCAAATACAGGAAATCCATTCGCGTCCCAGTTTATTTTTTGCATTCTTGGCGCTCTTTTATTCCCACAGCCTTCTCCGGGATTAGAGTTTGCGTGGTACAAAATCCAGTCTTCTTTTCCGTTTGGAGATTTGAAAAATGAATTGTGTCCGGGAGCAAAAACTTGGTTTTTTACCGATTGTTGAAATAATGGTTTCTCTATTTTTACCCAAGAAGAAGCATCGAGTAAATCGCCATTTCCTTGAAAATGCAATAAACCTAAAGCATAAAAATCAGTCCAACACCCACTGGCGGAATACACAATAAATACCTTCTCATCGTGCATTAAAAACTGTGGTCCTTCATTGACATTTACCTGAGATGGATTATTCGGGTCGTTCAAAGCGCCGTGTGTTTCCCAATCGAATGTTGGTGTTGAAATTAAAACCCGATCACCATCTATTTCGCATGGATTTTTCATCTTGGCAATGTAAATGTTCTGCTGTCCGTTAGTGTCTCCTTCCCATCCTGCCCAAATCATATAAAGATTGTTTTTATAAGAGAATACATTTCCGTCAATAGCCCATTTATCGGTTTTTGCGGCTAATTTTCCTTTAAATTCCCATTTTCCCTGAAAAGGGTCCTCTGATTTATTTTCTAAAACATACATCCTGTGGGTATTGTTATTCCCATTGTCTGCGGCAAAATAGACGTACCATTTGCCATTGACAATATGAAATTCAGGTGCCCAAATATCCCCGGAATAGTCCGTGTTTTTTGGTGCTGTCCAAATGGTTTTGCTCTGCGCATTTTTTAAATCAGCCAAGCTTTTTGTTTTCCATAAAACCAACCGATTTTGCAAGGTATGGGTGTAATAATAATATCCTTTATAATACGTACTGTAAGGATCTGCTCCCGAAGGTAAAATAGGATTGGTAAAGGTTTCTTTTTGCGAATAGGTTTCTGAATTACAACCTGAAACAATTATAATTATAATCAGAATTAAATATTTTTTCATTTCAATAGCATTTAGTTTTAACAAGGCATTCGCTTTTAAAAATTATTATTTTAGAAATATTCAGATTTTACAAAATCTCCTTAATTTATAAACCGAAATTTTCTTGCAGATCTTGCAGATTTATATAGATTTTAAAAGCAAATACCCTATTTGATTAATGATTTATAGCATCAATAACCTCTTTGTTAATAGTTTTTACTTTTTCGAAATCCATTTTATCCACTTTTCTGTCGTACGTCATAAAACCATTTACTTCCCCTTCTACATCAGTAGTTTGAGTGTAAACCGCCGCTGAAAATCCCGCTTTGACTAATTTTTTTAACTCATTGGCATACTTAATATATTCATTGGTTACTTCGGCAGCATTTTTGAATTTTACATATCCCCAATTGTCGTTTGCTCTCCACAAATGACCTTCCAGCGGCAATCCAATTCCGCCATATTCACCAAGAACGGTAATTCGTCGAGCATCATAAAGATACAATTCTGGGCCAGGATAGTGATGCAAATCCAAAATATCTCCTGTTTGAAAGTGATTTCCTCCACTGGATGAATTGACTAATCTGCTTGGATCGTGATTCTTGGTCCACTCCGTAATTTCAACTGTTTTGAATTGTCCCCAAGCTTCATTAAAAGGCACCCAAACTACAATACTTGGATACGAATATAAATGGTCCATAATCTCTTTCCATTCTTTTTTATAAATTTCTTCCGATTTAGGAGTTCTTTGCAATTCAGTTCCTTCAAAATATTTTTTGTCTTGCCATATAGGCTGCTCGTCACCACTTGGCATATCTTGCCATACCAAAATCCCCAGTTCATCACAATGCGTATACCAACGATCTGATTCTACTTTGACATGCTTGCGAATCATATTAAACCCTAATTCTTTGGTTTTGACAATATCATATTTTAAAGCTTCATCAGTTGGGGCCGTATACAATCCGTCTGGCCACCAGCCTTGATCTAATGGGCCATACTGAAAATAGTCCTTGTTGTTTAATTGCATTCTAAGGACACCATTTGCATCTCTTTTAGAGCCAATTTTTCGCATGGCAAAATAACTTTTTACTTGATCGATAATTTTCCCGTTGCTAATCAATTTCACATTGGTTTTGTATAAAAAAGGAGATTCCGGAGACCATAATTTTGGATTATTTAAAACAATTTCTATATTTTCACCAACACTGGCTTTTGCAGTTGCAATTGTTTTTGAATCATCATAAACCGTTACTTCAACTACATCTCCATAACTCGCTCCCGCTACTTCAGGTTTCATATTAATCACATTCTGATCAATATTTGGAGTAGTTTTAATGGTTGTAATATTCTTTTTATTTACAGGTTCGATCCAAACCGTCTGCCAGATTCCCGTAACCGGTGTGTACCAGATTCCTTCCGGGCTTTTAACTTGTTTTCCTCTTGGTTGTGGTCCATCATTGGAAGGATCCCAAACTTTTACCGTCAATTGCTGTGTTTTTCCGGTTATAAAAGGTGTTATATCAAAAGAAAATGGAGTATATCCGCCAGTATGGGAACCGATTTTAACGCCATTTAACCACACTTCTGTTTTCCAGTCGACTGCGCCAAAATGCAGTATAATATTCTGGCCTTTCCAATTGGATTCTAAAGTAAAACTCGTGTTATACCAAAGTTCATTTTTAGCACCAACTTCTTTCATCACACCAGATAAACTGGATTCTACCGCAAAAGGCACCAGAATTTGACCGTCATATTTTACAGGAGCTGATTTCCCAACTTCTTGAATAGCATAATTCCATAATCCGTTAAGGTTTTTCCATTCCTTGCGTTCCATTATCGGGCGGGGATATTCTGGGAGTACCTGTTTAGGATTTACTTTATTAGCCCATTCAGTTTTGATTTTTTCTCCAGCCGGTTTCCATTGCGCGGATAGAGACAATCCTAAGCATAAAAAGAGAATTACTGTTGCATTTTTTTTCATTTGTATCTAATTTATTTTATGAGCACACATCACTAAAATTGATGTGTTATTTTTCAATTTCTGTTACTAAATAAATTACCAGACTATTTAAATAGTCTGGTAATTCCCAAAAAACTAACCTAATCAACCACCTTAATGTGAATTCTTTAACCATTAAAAATTCACCGGTTTTTTAAATTTCTTTATATATTAATTAGCCAACTTTAAAGTGGACCAAGAATACGGTTTATCATTTATATTGGTTGCAATACCTTCTATATAACTATTTATTCCTTTCTCTCTAAGTTCCATGTTGCAACCCATTCTTGTTTGTTTTGCAGGCATTCCACCTAATATTATCCAAGGTATTTTGGCTTCTATTCGATAGCCATTTGTAGTTTTGACTGTAGTTGTTACAATTCCTTGCGGACTTTCTAATTTTTTCCATTTGCTATTTTCTCCCTCATACATTGAAAAAATAGCGGATTGTCCTAATTCCAGTTTAAAAATAGAATTTCCAGGAGCTATTAAATTTTTATTCTTAGGGTCTAAATACAAATTCAAACCATCACTTCCAGTTAAAGCATCGGTACTTACAATTTGGCCGTCTTTTACTTGGGCAAAAACATATAAAAACGCTGCGTCATACGCAAAATTAGCTTCTAATTGTGTGTTGCTTTTTTGACCAATAAAAACAGGACTTTCTTTTTGCCAAACCGTTTCATTGTTCAATCCATCAATTACAGCAGTTTCTTTCGCAGCATTAATTTCAGGTAAAACATGCCCTTTAATCATCCAAATTTGTGATGAATTTGAAAATTGATTTGTGGTAGTTAAAGCAACAACGGTATCGTCTTCCAAAACAGTAATGCTGTTCCACAAAGCTGATTTTCCACTGGAAAGTATAAACGGAGTAGATTTTCTGTTGAAATTTTTAGCGTCAGCTGTACCAATAACCACTTTCATATCGGCATTATTAATGTCGTTTGTTGTCCTGTCTTCGGTTCCTTGGTAGGACATTAAAACTTCTCCCGTGCTGATTTGTGACAGATACGGAGCGCCCGCATAAATTCCGTTACCCAACACTTCTCCCAAAGCATAATTTCTGTTCTTGCTATTTGTATCAACTGTTTGTTTCCAGTTTTCTGTAATGGAATTTCGAATGATATACGGTTTAAACTGATTATCAACACCATTATCTTCAATAGAAAAAACAATTTCTGTTTCGTTTTTTAATAGAATCGGAGACGGCATTCCATCTCTTTTTCCGGTTCTAAAACTTACAATTTCTGGCGTTGCTGACCATGTTAATCCATTATCCGAAGAACGAATGAGGGAGATATTTTGCTCATTCGAATTGCGGTACACATTTTCATTGGAAAAAAACAATTGAATTTCGCCACTTGGAATTTGTAACGCAGAAGGTTCCCAACAGCCGTTTTCAAACTCAGAACTGGCTCCATACACGATTTGATTTTCTTTCCAAGTCAAGCCTCCGTCATAACTTTTAATCGTATTGACAGAAAATTTTTCGGTGTTGTCCCCACCAACAATTGGTCTTGGATTATAACAAATCAAAATAGAATTATCTTTTAATTGTAAAATATCCGGCGTGGTCATATTCACCGAAGCATTCCCGGAAACTACTTTAATGGGTTCACTCCAAGTGCTCCCAAAATCAGTACTTTTTTTAACCAAAATTGCTCCGCCGGATTCATAAGTGCAGATTAATTTCTTGTCATTTAATTGTACTAATCTGGCGTATCCATTGTAATCACTGCTATTTTTATCCGAAACTTGAGTTAAAGAATTATAATCCCAAGCGATTCTGATACCTTCCACAGCTGGTTTGGATGCAATGTTTTCTACAACCGGTTTTTCATCAATCACATTTGGAGAATCACTACAGGAAAGTAACGGGATGAAAATAAGCCCCAGAAACGCATAATTTATTTTTCTCATTTTTTACTTTTTGGGATTCGATTCTGTTTTGGTTAAACCAAATTTTTGTACCAAACTGTCATATTCTTTTGTGGAAATAGAAATCATGCAACCGTGTCTTGCTTTTTCAGGCAAACTGTATTTATCCCAATCACTATAAAAAGTATATCCCGATGCCTGAAACCAAGGACCATTTAAATTATCTGAAATGGATAATCCATAAGAAACTCCCGGATATTGCTCGTAATACATATACCAAATTTTATCATCCGGTGATGGAATCAACATAGGCGCTTCCCTAAAATTCGGACTGATTGATTCCTGAGGCAAGGAATAAGGACCTAATAACGATTTTGATTTAGCAATTCGGATGGTTTTTCCCGTTGTCCAATATAAAGTTGGGTAGGTTTCATCTTTTAAAATGGCGTAATAAGAATCCCCCACTTTTCTGATGAAGACATCAATCGTTCCCATATCCCAATCAAACAATCTGTTTGGAGTGCCTTCAAATATTTTTAAATCTTTTGACAACACATAAAGTGTTCTTTGACTTGCCCAATACGCTTCTGGATCTTCTTTAGAGCCTTGTTTGTGAGGCGTGTGCCATGTTAGCATAAACTTTGCGGAGTCTTTGTCGTAATATAATTTTGGAGCGCCTATTCTTTGCAATGCGTTGGAATAATCAGGAGTGCTTTTTAAATCTGGCGCATAAACAGCGTGTTTTTTCCAAGTAATCAAATCATCAGAAACCCATATATTAATTTCTGGTGACTCATCGCTGGTATTTCCTGCTATATAATATTTGCCGTCCGGACCTTTGCAAATATCCGGGTGTCCTTGATATTCCGGAAAAACTCTTTTTCCGTTGTTTAAATTAGTCCAATGCAAGCCATCAAGACTTACAGAATAATACAGTCTTCCGTAATCCGTATGCGTCATATGCGCAAACAAATAGGCCTCGTTCTTCGGTTTTGAACCGTTTTGTACTTGTCCCGGCGGATTAGGTTGCTGCGCAAATAATGCTGTTTCTAACACTAAAACTGCAATTAAAAAAAGCGTATTTAGGATTCTGTTTTTCATTCTTTTTGTATTATAACCCTATTTTAATAAATCAAAATAGGGTTAGTTTTTAACTTGTTCTATTTCTTATAAGCCTCAGAAGTCATTTTTTTAATAAAATCGGTTTCTGATTTTTTATAAGGTGTACCGTCTGTATTGAATACTTCGTGAAACCATACAGGTGGAGCAGAAGTGTATTTTTTAGTCCAGCTATCCCAAGGGAATTTAGTCTGTGATTTTCCATCAACTAAACCCCAATTGATCATAGCAATTTTATTTTCTTTTGCAATTGGCAAAAATCCTTCGAATGTACTTCCATTAGGACGTGCCATATATTCAGTGCACAACATTGGTTTTCCATAACGTTTTAATTCATTGATACGTTTTATGAAATCTTTAGGTTTATCATAACAATGAAAAGAAATCACATCCGATTGGTCTAATTGTAATTTAAAAATGGGTTTTAGATTCGCCTCTGTCCAATCGCCTGCCCAAACACCTGAGGTAAGTGGTTGTGAAGGGTTACTTTCTCTGGCCCATTCGAATACTTTTCCCAAAAGATTGTATACTAAATCAACTTTGTTAGCGATTTCAACCTTTTCATAAGAAGGACCTGTCATGTTATCTGGCTCATTCCAAACATCCCAACCCAATATTCTTTGATCATCTTTGAAATGAGCAACTGTTTCCTTTACGTATTTTTCTAAACGTGGATATTCTTTTGCGTCTGACAAAGCTTTTTGCCCTGGGCTTTGTACCCATCCTGAATTATGGACAAATGGTTTTGGAGCTCTTTGTTTTCCTAATTCTGGGAAGGGATCCCAACAAGAATCAAAAAGTACAAATAAAATTTTTATATGATGTTTATCGGCAATTTCTAAAAAAGTATCCATTCGTTCATAAAGACCTTCTGCATCTTGTTTGTGCAATAAGTCATGCAAATAAACACGCATGGTATTCATTCCTATTTGCTCAGCCCAACCTAATTCTTGATCTATTCTTTTAGGATCAAAAGTTTCCTTTTGCCACATTTCCAGTTGATTTATGGCTGTGCTCGGGTTATAATTAGATCCTACAAGCCACGGTTGTTTAGCATACCATGAATTTGCCTGTTCTTTTGTCCAAATTTCTCTTTTATCTACAGATTGTTCTGCTTGATTTTTTTTATTATTCTCTTCTGAATTGGTTTTGGATTTATTACAACTAAGTAATAGCATCCCAACCAACATAAATGCCAGATACAGTTTCGTTTTTTTCATTATAAATTTTCTTAATTTGAACAAGTCTGCATTAATTTTTAGGGAATGATTCTACGTTCATTCCCTAAAAAATTAAAAGTTAGTATTCCGGATGTTGACTTAAATTAGGGTTATTATCAACTTCTACTTGAGGAATTGGTAATCTTTGATTTTTTCCAACAACAAAGTTTTTAAAATCAGGATCACGTAATGAAATTTTATCCACAGAAGCTTGAGTGTCTAAATCTCCCCAACGTTTTAAATCTTCCCAACGAACACTTTCGCCAGCTAATTCTAAAACTCTTTCCATTTTTAATTGTTCCAAGAATTTAGTTTTATCATTTCCAATTTCAGGATGCGCAGCTGCTAACGTTCCTATTTTTACACGAGCTCTTACCATGTCTACATATTGGTAGGCACCAGCAGTATTACCCGTTTCATTCAAGACTTCAGCATAACGTAATAAAATATCTGCATAGCGAATTAATCGGTAGTTTACTTGACTGTAATAATCTTCATTATCTCTGTAATAATCTCTACTGCCTTTTCTGAACCAAGCTTCATTTGCTCCCCATTGCCAAGTTTTATTGTATGTTTTGTCTCCAAAATCAGCTAATAAATCAGGATAAAACAAAGTGTATTTTAATCGAATATCTAAACCACCGTCTTTGTTTTTTTCTTTTTTGAAAGCGTCAACTAACCAAAATCTTGCTTGTCCGTCTGACCATCCGATACTTCTTGGGGCAAAAAATTGAGCACGATTACTGGAAACGGCCGCACTTGGACCTTCGTCAGTTCCGCCTTTTCTTTGGTCTCCAAACTGAATTTCAAAAACAGACTCACTGTTGTTTTCATTTTCAGCGGTAAAATTATCTCTGTAATTAGCTACCAAACTGTATTTTGCACCAGCACCTGTAATTAAATATTCTAAAGCTGTTTTTGCTTCCGTCCATTTGCGTTGTTGCATATACACTTTTGCAAGCATTCCTTTTGCAGCACCTTTGTCTGGTCTTCCTGTTTGATCGCCCGCCCATTCAGTAGGTAAATCAGTATAAGCATCATTTAAGTCTTTTTCTATTTGTGCCCAAACTTCCGTGATGTTTTTTTGCTCTGGACGATCATTTGGTGTTGATGGCTCTAAAACGATTGGAATATTTTCCCAAAGTATAGCAGCATAATAATAGTGTAATGCTCTTAAAAATTTTGCTTCAGCTAAAATTTTCTTTTTATCATCTTCATTTTTGAATTCGATTTTTGGAACATTGGCAAGAACCTGGTTGCATCTAAAAATGGCTTTGTAAGTATCTCTCCAAGTTACGCTGTTTCCTTCCCAGAAGTTATAATTGATGTAATTAAATCTGGTCCAGTCTGCTAATTCTATCCACGGACTTTGGCTGAAACCTTCATCGGATGTTAGATCCAGACGAAAGTAAATCCATCTTGCCCACAAACCATCTTTGTAAAACATGGCATAAACAGAGTTTATTCCTGCTTGTGCATCACTTTCTGTAGCCCAATACTGACCTGTTGTTAGCGTATTTGGGTTGTTAAGTTCCAATTCATTATCACATGAAGACAAGGATAGGAGATTGAGAAAAACTACAGTTATTAAAAATATTTTTTTCATTATGCTATTTTTTTAAATTAAAAACTAAATTCCACGCCGAATGAATAGGTTTTCAGGTTTGGAAAAGAACCTATATCTACACCTCTTTCAAAAATATTACCATTACTGAACTCAGGATCTAGCCCCAGATATTTTGTAATTGTAATTACGTTTTGTGCAGATAAAGAAAATCTGGCGCTTGTAAGACCCACTTTATGTAAAAGATTTTCAGGTAGGTTATAGCCAAATCCGATATATTTAAGTCTGATAAAATCGCCGCTTTCTAAAAAACGATCACTATCACCTCTAGCATTTAAAGTAGTTCCTTTTACAATTCTAGGGAAATCAGTGTTTGGATTTTCAGGAGTCCAAGGATGAATTCCTGTTCTGTAGTTACTGTCATCATCAAAACGGTCAACCGTACTTCTGAATCCGTTATAAACAGTTGCTCCATGAGAACCAATCCAGTTCATAGAGAAATCAAAACCTTTGTAAGAAGCTCCGGCATTGAAACCCATTTCAAACTCTGGCCATGGACTGCCTACAATGTCTTTGTCTTCATTTGTAATTTCTCCATCGTCATTTACATCTTTAAATCGAATGTCACCAGGTTTTGCATTTGGCATAATTACAGTTCCGGCTGAATTCACATAGCTTTGAATTTCTGCTTGATTTTGGAACAATCCGTCGGTTTGTAGCATATACCACATTCCTACAGCACTTCCTGCCTTTGTAATTGTATTTCCTTGAATGCTTTCATTTTGTCCGTTACCAAGAGAAACTAATTTATTGTTTAGTTTGGTAAAATTTATGGATGCATTGAATGAAAAATCATTTATTTTTTTGCTGTAGCTTAAATCCAATTCGAATCCTTTATTCTCTACTGTTGCCGCATTTGAAATAGGATTTCCTCCATCATTACCTGTGGTCATCAATATTGGGAATCCAAATAAAACATCTTCAGTACGGGCAACAAAATAATCTGCTGTTAAGCGTAAAGAGCTATCAAGCATTCCTAAATCTATCCCGACATTGGTTTGTTTTAATTTTTCCCAACGCAATTCATCATTTGCTAATCTCACTTGTGTAGCTGATGGATATAAAGTTTGGCCATCTCCAAGGACAATAGCACCAAAAGTGTTTATGAAACCTTGGTATTCATAATTTCCAATATTTCCGCTACCTAATTCACCATAACTGGCTCTTAATTTCAAATCATTAATGAATTTTGATTTAAAAAATGATTCGTTACTCACTCTCCATCCTAAAGAAGCCGATGGAAAATTCCCCCATTTATTGGCGTCGCTAAATTTTGAAGAACCATCACGTCTGAAAACTGCATTAAATAAATAGCGATCATCGTAGTTGTATTCCAATCTTCCCAAATAAGAAGCTAATGCGGCTTCGTTTCTAAATCCGCCAACTTCTGCTTGATTTCCTAAATCTAAAACATCAAAATATTCACCTGTACTTGGATTAATCAAAAGATTTCTTTTTGTACCATATATTTGGTTGTAATTGTCTTTTTGAAATGTTTGACCTGCCAAAACCGTAATATCATGTTTGCCAAATTCTTTTTTGAAAGTCAATGTATTTTCAAATAATTTAGTTTCTGAACGGCCTTTATTTTGGTTGATAAACGATTGTTCGAAAGGCTGATTTAAAGTCCAATTCCCTAATTTTCTAATAAAGTTATGACTGTCAAAACTGGTTTCGTATCCAAAATTAAAGCGATACTTTAAAAAAGAAGCCAGTTTTAGTTCAGACCATAAATTCCCTCTAATTCTGAAATTTTCATTTTTAGTGTCTAATAAATTGGCAAGTGCAATTGGATTTGTTCCAAAAGTATTTGCTACACCTTGTTTCCCGTAACCATAACCTCCTGGATTATCTTGATCATAAACAGGAATCGTTGGAAATAATCGGTAAGCATCGATTATCGGATTACCGGACATTTCATCAGTTCTTGAGTTACTGATAGCTAAGTTCTCACCAATGCTAAAAATTCCTTTTGTACCGCTTGAATTTACTCTAAAAGAAACACGATTAAAATCAGTTGAGATTACAGTTCCTTCATTTCCAAAATAGTTTGCTGAGATGAAAAAAGTGGAATTATCACCGCCTCCTGAAAAACTGGCGTTATAATCCTGAAGCAATCCTTGTTTAAAAATCTCTTTTTGCCAATCCGTATTTACGCCAAGGTTTAAGTTTTGTCTCGGAATACCAGCATTATCATAGGCTTGGAAATTGAATTTCGAAAATTCTTCTGTTCCCATCAAATCATATTTTGGCATCGTTGAAAAACTTGTTTTAGAGGAAACTTCAATTTTCAAAGGACCTTTTTTACCTTTTTTAGTTGTGATAATAATTACCCCGTTAGCAGCTCTGGAACCATAAATGGCAGCAGCAGATGCATCTTTTAAAACCTGAATGGTTTCAATGTCGTTTGGATTAAAATCTCTGTTAGCTGTAGTAATTAAACCATCAACAACATAAAGAGGATTCGTGTTTTGAAGATTTTTAAGTCCACGAATTTCAATACTGGCTTCTTGTCCAGGTCTTCCTCCACCTCGAACTTTAACCCCTGTCACTAAGCCTTGTAAGCCTTCGGCCATTGTAGTGACTTGTCTTTTTTGAATTTCGCCCGCTTTAACGACAGAAATAGCTCCCGTTAAATCTTTCTTTTGCTGTGAGCCGTAACCTACAAGAACTACTTCGTCTAAGGCAACTGCACTTTCTTCGATTGAAATATTAATTGTTTGCTGATTATTTACAGCTATCTCTTTTGTTTTGTATCCTTGGTAAGAAACTATAAGTGTTTGATTTGATTTAGCAGTAATGGAAAAATTTCCGTCAAAATCTGTCACTGCGCCATTTTGTGTATTCTTTACAAGAACATTGGCAAAAGGAACAGGATCTCCGTGAAGAGCAGATGTTATTTTTCCCGTAATTTTAATTTGCTCTTGAGCATACCCTTTTTGTAGCAGTAAGCTAAAAAAAAGTAAGAGGCAATATCTCTTCTTTAAAATTTGGTTGATTTTTGTTTTCATTGATTTTTCATTTTAAATAGTTTTAATTTATTTAGTTTGGTTTATTAAATGATTGGGAGATTTCAATCGTCTCTGATTCGAACAAAGAAGCAATTCATATTGCTTTCCAATAAAATTTGGTTCATTTTTTTTATAAATTAATAATGTGAATTTTTTATTGATTTTTTTTATAGATATAATAATTTTAAAGCCAATAAATTATCAATATCTTTTATTTGAAAATTCAAAATAGGTCATTTTAATTCAAAAAAAATCTATTCATTTGTGTCAATATTTACTGGAAATGATGCAAATTCTTGTTTTAGAGCTATAAAATTAGAGTGTTGCAACATTTGGAATATAATTGAGACGATTCGTCGAAGTCGACATTTAACATCAAAATCATAAACATGCGTAAATTCTTATTTTTTTGTATTTTTTTAATTTTAACAATAGATTCTCTGCAAGCACAGGAATATTATTTTAAGCATTATCAAGTAGAAGAAGGACTCTCAAATAATACCGTTTTATCATCATTACAGGATGAAGATGGCTTTATGTGGTTTGGCACAAAAGATGGTTTAAACCGGTTTGATGGCTATCGTTTCAAGACCTACCGAAGCAATTCAGACCCAATTCATAGTTTAGGAAGTAATTACATTCAATCCTTACATGAATATAAAGGTATAATTTGGGTAGGAACGGATAAAGGATTGTATAAATACGATAAAAAATTAGATCGTTTTAGTATCCTAAACGAAGCCATTAATGATAGGATAGCAGCAATTGAGCATGATAAACATGGTAATATATGGTTCATTTCAGGCAATATTCTCTATAAGTATTCCACTGCAAAAAATGAAACCACAACATTTAATCCAAACAATTATTTCATAGCCACTTCTATTACGAGAGATGCAAAAGGAGAAATATGGGTTTCTTCTTTAAACAAATTATATCATTATTCAGAGGAAAGTTTATCATTCGAAACCGTTCCATTAAATTATAATAATCCATCTTATAGAATAACGGTAATTTACGCTTTAGACAAAAACAACATTTTAATAGGCACACAAGATCATGGTGTTCTTTCCTATAATCGCATAACTAAAAGTACGTCCTCCCTACCATTTGCAACAAAAGACCCTTTGTTTGTAAGACAATTCAAAAAAAAGGGGGGAAATGAAATTTGGATAGCAAGCGAATCAGGTGTTTATATTTACAACATTCAAACAAAAAAATACATTAATCTAAAAAAAGACTTTAACGACCCTTTTAGTATTTCAGATAATGCCGCTTATTCTATTACTATTGATAAAGAAAATGGGGTTTGGATTGGGACTTATTTTGGAGGCATTAACTATCATCAAAAACAATATACTCAGTTCAAAAAATATTTCCCTAAGAACAATCAGAATTCGATTAGCGGAAGCGCCGTCAGAGAAATTCACAAAGATGATAACGGTGATTTTTGGATAGGAACTGAAGACGCGGGACTCAATAAATTCAATCCGAAAACTCAGGTATTTACTGCCTATAAACCTAATGGGAGTCCAAGTTCAGTATCCTATTACAATATTCATGCTTTACTGCCACGAAAAGAAAATATTTGGATTGGTACTTTCGAACATGGTTTGGATGTTTTGGATCGCAAATCAGGAAAAGTAATCAAACATTACAACGCAGGGACTGAAACAGGAGCTCTTAAAAGTAATTTTATCTTTAGTTTCTATGAAACCCGAAGCAAAGATTTTTTGGTACAAACTTCCGTAGGAATTTACAAATACAATTCGATAAATGACAATTTTGACATTTTAAAGAATTTTCCTGAAAACATGCATTACACTTCATTTATGGAAGATAACGATGGGAATTACTGGGCCGGAACCTATAGAGATGGATTGTTGTTTTACAATTCAAAAAATAAGAAAAAAGAAATTTTCAGATACAATTATAAAGATGTTAAAGGAATAAGCAACAATTCTATCAACTCTATTTTTGAGGATAGCAAGAAAAATTTATGGATAGCCACGGAAAACGGTTTAAATTTATTTGACAAAAGAACAAGAACCTTTACCAAATTCAACACCAAAAAAGGATTTCCAAGCAATGTTTTCTATTCTATTTTAGAAGATGACAAGCAAAATTTATGGATTACAACCTCTAAAGGATTAGTGCAGTTTAATCCTAAAAACAATAGTATTAAAATTTACACAACCGCTAATGGTTTATTAAGCGATCAGTTCAACTACAACTCAGCTTACAAAGACACTAATGGAGATATGTATTTTGGCAACTTAAACGGAATGATTAGCTTCAATCCTAAACATTTTAGTAAAAATAAATACGCTCCAAAAATCTTTATAACCAGTTTACAAATAAATAATCAGGAAGTACAAACAAACGATAAAGACTCACCCATAAAAAAATCCATTTCGCACGTAGACGAACTAGAACTAAACCACAATCAATCTTCTTTTAATATTGAATTTGCAGCATTAAATTATACCGGAGCTGAGCTGACAGAATATTGGTACAAATTAGAGGATGTAAATAAGGATTGGGTCTATTTAGAAAGAAACAATAAAGTTTTCTTTACGGAACTTTCTCCTGGCTCTTATGTTTTTAAAGTAAAATCACGCAATAGTTTTGGAGTTTGGAGTAAAGAAATTGCTGTTAAAATAAAAATACTACCGCCGTTTTGGGCAAGTACTTATGCGTATCTATTGTATTTTATGTTAATCTGTTATGGCTTGTTTATGATTATTCGTTATTCTAATAATTTAAGCCAAGAAAAAAATGACAGAAAAATTAAACATCTAAACGACGAAAAAGAAAAAGAAATCTATCAGGCCAAAATAGAATTTTTTACAAATGTTGCCCATGAAATCAAGACACCGCTAACACTTATCAAAAGCCCTTTAGAAAAACTTTTAAAGTTTGAATATCAAACTCCTGAGATTCCGCAAAATCTCTCTATAATGAAAAAAAACACCTCAAGATTATTAAAATTAGTAAATGAACTTTTAGATTTTAGAAAAACAGAAATTGGCGGCTTAAAACTAACTTTTGTTGAAGTAAATATTTCAGCATTGGTCCGAAACATGCATTTAAGATTTAGCCAACTCATCGAAGAAAAAAACATTGATTTTGAATTAGAATTAAGTGATAAAGACATTTATGCTTTTGTTGATAAAGAAGCCTTAAAAAAAATATTGAGCAACCTATTCAATAACGCCATCAAATATTCTGAAAACAAAGTCATAGTGAGTTTGATTAGAGATGAAAAAAAATTAGAACTAATTGTCAAAAACGACGGAAAATTAATCCCGAGTAATTTAAAAAATAAAATCTTCGAACCCTTTTTTAGGGTTGATAATATGGATACTAATTCTGGAACCGGAATCGGGCTTTCTTTAGCCCATTCGCTAACACAACTTCATCATGGTAGTTTGCAATTAGTTTTTTCTGAACCAAAAATGAATGTTTTTGAGTTTATCGTCCCTTTGCATCAAGAAGAGGAATTTATGCTTTATGACGAACTGGCTAAAGAAACCAACAGCAATGAAAACGAAATAATAGAACCCGAAATAAAAAGTGAAAAAACAACCATTTTAGTTGTAGAAGATAATGAAGATTTATTGAATTTTATAACCAAAGAATTGCTGTCTTCCTACGCTGTTTTAAAAGCCAACAATGGAGAAACAGCACTTAAAATAATTCACAATGAAAATATCGCATTAGTAATAAGTGATATAGAAATGCCCATTATGGACGGAATTACGCTGTGCAAAAAAATTAAAACCAATCTAGAAACAAGTCATATCCCAGTAATATTACTAACCGCTAAAAATTCCCTTAAATCCCAAATTGATGGATTAGAAGTTGGGGCAGATTCGTATGTTGCTAAACCTTTTTCTATGGAATACTTAAAAGTTCAGTCTTCAAATCTAATCGAAAACAGGAAACAAATAATGAATTATTATGCTAGCTCTCCTCTTTCTCATATAAAAAGCATGGCACACAATAAGACAGATGAAAACTTTTTGAAAAAATTAGATGAAGAAATTATAAAAAATATTGCAGATCAAAATTTAAGCGTGGAATCCCTTTCTGAAATAATGAACATGAGCAGATCTACGTTGTATAGAAAAATCAAGGATATTTCAAATATGAGCCCGAATGAATTAATCAACTTAGTCAGGCTAAAAAAGGCTGCCGAATTACTATTAAATAAAGACTATAAAATGTATGAAATTGCAGAAATAGTAGGCTACAAATCCCAAACTAGTTTTGGCAGAAATTTTCAAAAACATTTCAAAATGTCGCCTTCTGATTATATTTCTATGAATAAATAAGCATTCCTACATTTACTTTCTTCATAAAAAAAACCGTAAATCCTTTAATTAAGAATTTACGGTTTTTATTTTGGGTGATTTCCTTCTTAAACCAAAAAATCTAATATTCCAGTTTCCCCACATGTCGCATGATACGGACTATTTTAGATTTTCTATTATTGATATAAGATGAAGAACTTGTAGCCGAATATTTTCTTGGATTTGGTAATATCGCCGCAATTCCTGCTGCTTGTTGTGGTGTCAAGCTCGAAACATCTTTTCTATACCAGTGTTGTGCTGCTGCTTCTGCGCCATAAACCCCATCACCCATTTCGATACTATTCAAATATACTTCCATGATGCGTTTTTTTCCCCAGATCGTCTCTATCAAAACGGTAAAATAAGCTTCCAGTCCTTTTCTCAAATAACTACGCCCTTGCCAAAGAAATACATTTTTGGCGGTTTGTTGTGATATCGTGCTTCCACCTTTTATTCTGCGTCCCCTTTCGTTGCTTTTATAGGCTTTTTGCATCGCAGTAAAATCAAACCCATTGTGTTTCAAGAAAGTTCCATCTTCACTGGCAATAACCGCTTTTTGTAAATTAACTGATATATTTTCCAGAGGTTCCCAGTCATGACTGAAGTAATTTTCTTTTCCCTCCATTTTATTTTCAATGGCACGAATCACCATCAAAGGAGTAAACGGCACCGGAACAAATTTAAAAAGCACTACAAAAAACAAAGAGATTCCCAGAAACCACAAGAAAACTTTAAATAAAAAACGGGTTAGTTTACTCATAAAAGTTGTTGGTTCTTTTTTTGCGGGTTGTTTTGATCTTTTTGGTGTTATTTTCGTTGCCATTATACTAATTCTGCTAATTCTGTTCCTATTAAACTTCCTATTGCTACTCCCATTCCGCCCAATCGTACACCACAATAAACATTATCCGATAGTTGCGAAACGATCGGATTCTTGCTGTTGCCAATGCCCATGATTCCGCTCCAACGGTGTGCAATTTCAAAATCCTGATTCGGCAAAATTACTTCTTTTAATAATTGTTCCAATTTTTTTTGTACAATTTCTGTTTGCCCAAATTCGGTAGTTGTTTCTGTCTGAAAATCAAGGTTTCTTCCGCCTCCTAACAATATTCTGTTACCAATATTCCTGAAATAATAATACCCTCTATCCAAATGAAACGTCCCTTTTATATCTAAATTTTTAATTGGCTCTGTAATCAAAACTTGTGCTCTGGCAGGTTTTACGGCACCATTAGTAAGCCCATTTGCAAAACCGTTCGTAGCAAACAACAATTTTTTAGTAGTGAAATTAAAATTGCCAAGCGCTACTTCTACATTATTTCCTTTGTCTAAATACGCTGTTACCGTTTGTTGGTTTAGAATCAAAATATTTTCATTAATCGCTTGTTTCAACAAAGCCTGCATCATATTTCCAGTATCAATCTGGGCCTCAAAAGGATTAAAAATCAAATATTCCTGAATGCCGCCAAACCCAAAACGATCCACTTCTTTGGCAAAAACATCGGTTTTAAAAAGTGGTCTTAAAACTTCATTGATGAATGGTAATTTCCCAACGCATTCGCTATAACTGTTTTCATCGGCATTCAAAAACAATTCATAACCGCCGTAAGGCTTGAAATCAATTGTATCGTCACCAAGTCTTTTTCGCAACAACTGCAGCCCTTTCCATCGTTTCTGAACAAGATTGACAACTTCCTCTTCCGAATGGGATTTTAAATCATCTATAATTTCCGAAAGGCTTCCAAAACAGGCAAAACCGGCATTTTTAGTACTGGCTCCTTGCGGTAACATCCCTTTTTCCAGAACAAGAATTTTACTGTCAGGGAATCTTTCGCGCAAGCGTAATGCAGTGTGCAAGCCCACAATACCGCTCCCTACAATCGTATAATCTACGTCAGTAAACCAGTTTTTTAATTCCCAATAGCTCAAATCCATGTCCAAATATTTTTTATAAAAATAATGATTTTTAGGATTTATTCTTAATTTATTTCAGGAGCTAATCCCGCTATCCGTTCTAATCTTTTATTTTTTTAAAGAAAAAAATAAAAGGATTTCCACTATTATCGGGGCTAAAAAGCAAGTGTTAAAAACGAAAAACATCAACTTAAATAGGCTATTTTTATAGCTTGAAAAAATTAATTTTTAAAATGAAGAAAATACTGTTTACAACACTAATAATGATGAGTCTAAATGCTATGGCACAAAATGTAATGACCCCCGAATTACTTTGGAAACTAGGAAGAGTAACCCCATTAGGTATTTCAAAAGACGGAAAAAATGTAGTTTATAAAGTAGCAACTCCATCCGTTGAAGAAAATAAATCAAATTCTAAAATTTACACTTTACCGTTAAGTGGCGGAAATCCAACTGAAATAAACGATACCAAAGAAGTTTTAAAAGACAAGAACATTTCTCCTGACGGAAAGTACATTGTTTATAATGAAGAAGTAAAAATTGACAAGGTTCTAGGGAAAGATTTTTATCCCGCTCTTGAAAAATCAGAAGTTCAAATCTACAATGGACTGGATTATCGCCATTGGGACACTTGGAACGAAGGCAAATTCAACCATGTTTTTTATAAAGAAAACAAAGAAGGCGCCGTTGGAATTGACATTCTGAAAGGAGAGAATTTTGATAGCCCACAAAAACCTTTTGGTGGTGACGAAGACTATATTTGGTCGCCAGACAGTAAAAGCATTTTATATATAAGTAAGAAAAAAGCAGGTACAGAATATGCTATTTCTACCAATACTAATATTTTCGAATACAATCTAGAAACTGGAAAAACCAGTAACAGAACCGAAGAAAACCTAGGTTATGATACTGCTCCACTATTTTCTCCAACAGGAAATTTGACTTGGTTACAAATGAAACGTGATGGTTACGAATCAGATAAAAATGATATTGTTGTCAGTTTCAAAGGAATGAATATGAACCTGACCGCAAACTGGGACGGAACAGTTGATCATTTTATGTGGAGTAATGATGGTAAAAAAATCTACTTTATTGCACCAATAGACGGAACAAAACAATTATTTGAAGTTAATTTCCCAGGGCTCACCAAAATTGCAATCAACATCCACCAAATCACGAATGGCGATTTTGACGTCAATGATTTAGTTGGTTTTTCCGGTGATAACATCATCGTTACAAGAACGGATATGAACCATGCTGCAGAAATTTATTCTTACAATCTGAAGAAAAATATTTGGAAACAAGTATCAAATGTAAATACAGCAACCTACAATTCATTGGCGTTAAGCAAAACCGAAAGAAGATATGTAACCACAACCGACGGTAAAAAAATGCTAGTTTGGGTAATCCTCCCGCCTAATTTTGATGCATCAAAAAAATATCCAACACTTTTATTTTGTCAAGGAGGACCACAGGCTCCATTGACACAAGGGTATTCCTTCCGCTGGAATTTCCAATTAATGGCGGCTAACGGCTATATTGTAGTGGCACCAAACCGTCGCGGTATGCAAGGCCATGGAGTGGCTTGGAACGAGCAAATCAGTAAAGACTGGGGTGGACAAGTAATGAACGATTATCTTTCAGCAATTGATGATGTGGCTAAAGAAAAATATGTTGACGCCACTCGTTTAGGATGCGTTGGCGCCAGTTACGGAGGTTATTCGGTGTTTTATTTAGCTGGAATCCACAACAACCGATTCAAAACATTCATTGCTCATGATGGTGTTTATAACACTCAAAGCATGTTTGGGACTACTGAAGAAGTTTTCTTTAATAAATGGGACTTTGGTGGTGCTTATTGGGAAAAAGATAATGCTGTTGCTCAAAAAGCCTATACTACATTCAACCCGATGACTCTGGTGGAGAAATGGAACAAGCCCATTTTAATCATTCAAGGTGGGAAAGATTTTCGTGTACCAATAGGACAAGGGCAAGAAGCATTTCAAGCGGCTCAATTGCGAGGGATAAAAAGTAGATTCCTATATTTTCCAGAAGAAAACCATTGGGTGCTGAAACCACAAAACGCTCAAATTTGGCAAGGTGAATTTTTCAAATGGCTCAAAGAAACCTTGTAAATCTATAATTCATATAATTCTAAAAAACCTCGCTTCTTAGTGAGGTTTTTTGTTTTTCTGCCAAAACATTCTGAATAACTTAACTTTAAACACTTTTGTAATTTTTATCTTTGAAAGATGAATAGCAAAAAAAGTTATATTCCTATTAAAATTTTCATCAGTTACTTAATTTTGGCTGCTCTATTTGTTGGTGTAGGTTGGTTCTTGTATTCGGAAAGCACCGTTTTTTCGAATACGGAAAGTAAGATTGTCAAAGAAAACAGTAAGATTTTAAAAGTAAGTAATTTGCTTTCTAATGTTTATAAAACGGAAAGTTTAGCCCGAATAACAATTCAATCTGATTCTGAGAAGGATTTCAAAAACTATGTCTCTAAAACGGACTCTTTAAAATCAGACATTGATTCATTAAAATTATTGGTCACTACTCCCTATCAAATTATATTATTGGATAGTGTAAAGTTTCTTTTAGCAAAAAAAACTCAAAACATAAAGCAGTTAAAAGCTATAAAAAACAAAACTGACGATGAAGTTTCAGTAAAAAAAGCCATTGCCGATTTAACTAAAATGGAAGCTTCGTTAAGAAAACTCCAATTGGAAGATTTTGTAAAATATCCATCGGCGATGGGAGATTATCAAAGAAATGTACTTAAAAAATATGTTGCTTATCTCAATCAAAACATTCCTGATGACAGTACAAATACACTGACCAAAAAAGCTTCAGATTCGATTGTATTGGCTTCAAAAACTTTATTGAATCAAGTTAAAAAAGAGACTGCAAAAAAGAAAGAATCATTAAATATTGAAGAAGACAAATTGCTTCAAAATGAACTTTCCATATCGGAACAATTAAGAAAGGTGCTAAACATTGTTGAAAGTGAAATTATCAAAAACACCACAAAAAACTATTTTGATAGAGAAAATTCATTAAAAAAAACCAATCAAATAGTAACCATAACAGCCGCAGTAGGATTATTATCTACCTTATTTTTCCTGATTTTAATTTTGAATGATTTTTCAAAAACACAATCCTATAAAAAACAACTTGAAGTTGCCAATACCAAAACAAAAAAACTTCTTAAAAACAGGGAACAACTCATCACTACCGTCAGTCATGATTTAAAAACACCATTAAGTACAATCTTGGGCTACACCGAACTTTTAGACCATTCCAATCTAAACAAAAGACAACTCTATTTTGCAAAAAACATCAAAACTTCATCGGAATATATTTCAAAACTGGTTCAGGATTTGCTGGATTTCACACAAATTGAAGCCGGTAAAATAACAATTGAAAATGTTCCGTTTTTATTAAACGACATCATTACTGATGTTGCAAGAAGTATCCAATCTATTTATGAACAAAAATCGATAACACTTTTGATTGAAACTGATGAGAAATTAAATAATCCTATACTGGGAGATCCATTCAGATTGAGACAAATTTTGACTAATCTAATAGGAAATGCCTATAAATTCACGGAAAAAGGATTTATAAAAATTGAAACCAAAATAGATATTGAAAAAAATAAAATCCGAATCACAGTTGAAGATTCCGGAATTGGAATAGCTGAAAAAAAGCAAAAATTAATTTTCGAAGAATTCACACAAGCAGATAAAAACATCGAAAAACAATATGGAGGAACTGGTTTAGGACTTACTATTTCAAAAAGTATAATTGGAATTTTAGGCGGAAAATTAAGTTTAAAAAGCACTTTAGGAAAAGGCAGTGTTTTTGAAATTGAGCTACCGTTACAATTTGATTCCTCTCTAACCAAAGAAAAGGCAATTACAAATCATCCAAAAAATGAATTAACCGTGATTATAGTTGACGATGATATTAATTTATTGAAACTGACTACTGAAATTTTAAAACAAAACAACTATAACGTCATTCCTTTTAACAACGCTGCTGACGCACTTGAAACAATAAAAACAAGTTCCTTTGATTTTATAATTACCGATATTCAAATGCCGGAAATTGACGGTTTTTTGTTTTTAGAAAAACTAAAAAATGCAACAGCATTAAAATATAAAAACCAACCATTAATAGCTGTTACCGGAAGAACCGATTTAGATTTAGACGTTTATAAAAAAGCTGGATTCACGGAAGTTGTCAAGAAACCTTACGCTCCAAAAACACTGCTTACTGTAATAAATTCTATTTTTAATCGCATCGAAAATCAAATTAATACAGACCAACTATTTGAAGATTCAAACAAGCCTTATTCTTTAACATCATTACAATCATTTTTGACCGACGATGACGAAGCTTTGAAAGAATTTTTAACCTCATTTATAAAAAGTACGAAGAAGAATTTAACCCAATTAGAAAACGCAATTGTAGAAAATAACATTCTGGAAATCAAAGAAATTTCACATCGAATGTGCCCAATGTTTAAACAAATTCAAGCCCATGATATTACTGGAATATTAGATGATCTAGAATTGAAAGATCTTCCAGTAGAGAGTATCACCGCTAATTTCAAGGAATTAAAAAATAGAATATTAACTCTTTTCATACTTTTAGAAAAAGAGCTCCATTAATCGATATCGTATAACTTTAATTTATTATACAGTGTTTTTCTGTTAATCTTGAGCAATCTGGCCGCTTCCGATTTATTATTTTTAGTTTGCTTTAAAGCATCAAGAATAGCTTCTTTTTCGTTTTCAGACAACGAAAAATCATTTGTTTCCTTATCAGAATTTTGAAAAAATTCAACGGGAAGTGCTGTTTTTTCGATGAAATCTCCTTGCGATAAAAGTGTCGCTCTTTTGATACTATTCTGGAGTTCTCTTAAATTTCCGGGCCATCTGTAATTTTGAAAAATAGTCACTACTTCTGGGGAAAATCCTATTACTTCTTTGTTCAATTCTTGGTTTGCTTTTACGAGAAAAAAATCAGAAAAAATCATCAGATCTTCTTCTCTATCAATCAATGAAGGTGAATGAATGGAAAACTCATTGATTCTATGATACAAATCTTCCCTGAAATCTCCATTTTTAACCGCTTCCCGTAAATCCTCATTGGTAGCAGTAATAATTCTAATATCAACGTCGATTTCTTTATTACTCCCAACTGGTTTTATCTTTCTTTCCTGTAAAGCTCTTAGCAGCTGGATTTGATTTTCATACGATAAATTTCCTATTTCGTCCAGAAAAATTGTACCGCCATTTGCTGCCTGAAAATACCCAATTTTATCACCAATAGCCCCTGTAAAAGAACCTTTTACATGACCAAAAAACTCACTTGCAGCCAATTCCTTTGGTATTGCACCACAATCAACGGCTATAAAATTATTGTCTTTTCTGGAACTTTTTTGATGAATACTTTTTGCAATAACTTCTTTACCCGTACCGCTTTCGCCAATAATCAAAACGGACATATTCGTTGGACTCACTAATTGAATGTATTCAGCAAGTTTTTTTGAAGCGGGAGAAATACCTGAAACAAATTTGTTTCCCGATAGTACATTGTTTTTTTTATTTTTTGGAATAACACTTTTTGGAGTATTTTCAATTGGTGTTTGCAATGCGCTGGAAATAACCAATAAAACTTCTTCGGGATTGAATGGTTTAGAAATATAATCCGAAGCCCCTTTTTTAATAGCTTTGACGGCAGTATTCACATCAGAATAACCCGTCATAAGAACGACCGGAATTGTTGGATGTGATTTTTTGAATTCTGTCATTAATTCAATTCCATCATAATTAGGAAGTCTTAAATCCGTAATTATAAGGTCAAATTCTTCATTGTTAATTTTAATTTTTGCATCTTCAGCTGTAAAAGCAGTCATGACGAGAAATGATTTTTTTACGAGAAATTTCTCTAACAACTTACAAAAAGAAACATCATCTTCTATCAATAAAATTTTCGACATGGTTTTTTTAACTTTGAATGCTAATGTAAAGTTATTAAACTCGAATTTTCATAAAAAATTTGTAAAAAAAAGAGAGATTGAAAAAACAATCTCTCTTTTTAAAAATAAACCCCTAAGTTACCCAAACTTATTTTTTAATCCAGTTTCCATTAGCATCCGCATAAACAGTAGTTTTATGATCACCATTTTTTATTTCTAGTTTAAATTCTTTCTTTCCATTTACAAATGCTTTCTCAATAACTGCTTCTGGATAAACTGTTTTCAAAGCTATTTGTAATGCTTCTGGAACTTCTTCTGCTTTAATTTCTGTATACTTTTCTTCAACAACTTTTGTTGTAGTTTCTGTTTTTTCTATTTTTTTGACTGTAGAAGACTGAGCAAAAGTTGATAAATTTCCTAAAACAATTGCTGCTGATAAAATTAACTTTTTCATACTAATGTATTTGTCTGATTTAAATTTTGTGATATTTCTTAAGACTGTTTAGCAATCCATTTACCTGTAGCATCGGCATAAAGAGCTCCTACTTTTTCACCTACAGTAACTTGTAACTTATACTCTTTCTTTTCATTTACAAATGCTTTGTCAAGTACAGCCGTTGGAAAAGCTTTTTTCAAAGCACCTTTAACTGCATCCGGAAGTTCTTCAGCTTTAATTTCTGTATATTTTTCCTCAACGCTTTGAGTAGCTTGCGCAGTCTGAGTAGTTTCTTCTGTTTTTGTAGCCGTAGTTGCTTGTGCAAATGTTGATAAACTTCCTAAAAAGATTGCTGCTGATAAGATTAACTTTTTCATAATGATAGATTTTAAAATTTTATTATTTTATTGTTATTTAAACTAATGAAATTATCATACCATAGTTACACCCACAAACTAACTAGCTATTAAATAACTAGTTTACAAACACTTATTAATTATTTAAACAATTTAAAATCAATCAAAGTGTGTATACTCCATTTTAGCCTGTATAATATTTACACACTAATCGCATTTATTCCTCCTTATGGACAAAAAATAGTAGTACAAAAAAAGCCTTACATCACTGTAAGGCTTTTTCTAAATAAATAGTACTCTAAATTATTCTGGATCGTTCATTTTGAAAGTATCCATAAATGCAGTTGTATAATCTCCTGCAATGTATCTTGGATCATCCATTAATTGTCTGTGAAATGGAATGGTAGTTTTTATACCTTCAATCACAAATTCATCCAACGCTCTTCTCATTTTGCTAATTGCTTCTTCACGAGATTGTGCAGTTGTAATCAACTTTGCAATCATGGAATCGTAATTTGGCGGAATGGTATAACCGGAGTAAACATGAGTGTCTAAACGAACACCGTGTCCACCTGGCATATGAAGTGTTGTAATTTTTCCTGGAGATGGACGGAAATCATTATAAGGATCTTCCGCATTTATTCTACATTCGATGGCATGCAATTGTGGCAAATAGTTTTTTCCTGAAATAGGTATTCCAGCAGCAACCATAATTTGCTCACGGATTAAGTCATAATCAATAACTTGTTCAGTAATTGGGTGTTCAACTTGAATACGGGTATTCATTTCCATAAAGTAGAAATTACGGTGTTTGTCAACCAAAAATTCTACTGTCCCGGCACCTTCGTATTTAATATATTCGGCTGCTTTTACAGCTGCTTCACCCATTTTAGCACGAAGTTCATCTGTCATAAATGGTGACGGAGTTTCTTCGGTCAATTTTTGATGGCGTCTTTGAACGGAACAATCTCTTTCAGAAAGATGACACGCTTTTCCATAAGAATCACCTACTACTTGGATCTCAATATGACGAGGCTCTTCGATTAATTTTTCCAGATACATTCCATCATTTCCAAAAGCTGCAGCAGATTCCTGACGGGCACCTTCCCAAGCTTTCAACAATTCATCTTCTTTCCAAACAGCTCGCATTCCTTTTCCACCACCACCAGCAGTTGCTTTAAGCATTACTGGATAACCAAAATCTCTCGATAATTGCAAGGCTTGTTCATACGATTCTAAAATTCCTACTGAACCGGGAACACAAGGAACGCCAGCTTCAATCATAGTCGCTTTTGCAGAAGCTTTATCACCCATTCTATCAATCATTTCTGGAGATGCTCCAATGAATTTGATACCATGTTCTTGACAAATTTTAGAAAATTTTGAATTTTCAGAAAGGAATCCATATCCTGGATGTATTGCATCTGCGTTAGTAATTTCGGCAGCGGCAATAATATTTGACATTTTCAAATAAGATAAGTTGCTTGGAGGTGGCCCTATACAAACCGCTTCATCAGCAAACTTTACATGCAGACTTTCAGCATCAGCAGTAGAATAAACAGCTACTGTTTTTATACCCATTTCCTTGCATGTTCTAATTACGCGAAGCGCAATTTCTCCCCTATTTGCAATTAATATTTTTTTAAACATCTTCTTGAAATTATAAATTATAATTATAAACTTTAAATTTTTTGAATGATCGAAAAATAATTCATCATTCAAAATTCATCATTCAAAATTTCTTATGATGGATCTACTAAGAATAAAGGTTGGTCAAATTCTACTGGAGACATATCGTCAACCAATATTTTTACAATTTTACCAGATACTTCAGATTCAATTTCATTAAATAATTTCATTGCTTCAATCACACAAAGCACATCTCCTTTAGAAATTGCTTTACCCACTTCAACAAACATAGGTTTATCCGGTGATGGTTTTCTGTAGAAAGTTCCAATGATTGGAGATTTTATGGTAATATAATGAGAATTTTCTACTACTGGAGCTTCTGCAACAGGAGCTACTGGAGCAATTTGTTGTGGCGCAACGGCTTGTTGAAGTGTATTTTGAGCTGGCATTTGTTGAACATACGTCGTCTCAGTTACATTCCCTTCTAAAGTTGTTCTAATGGTGATTTTAACATCATCCATCTCTAATTTAACTTCTGCAACACCTGAATTTGCAACAAACTTGATTAGATTTTGAATTTCTTTTAAATCCATAATTATTTATTTTTAGTTTAAATTTATTTTTTATCGTATGCCCATTTTAAGTAAATAGAACCCCAAGTGAATCCTCCTCCGAAAGCTGCAAAAATAATGGTATCCCCTTTTTTGAATAAATGTTCAAAATCACTTATTACTAAAGGTAAAGTTGCAGAGGTAGTATTTCCGTATTTCTCAATGTTCATTAAAACTTTTGAGTCTTCTAAATTCATTCGACTTGCAGTAGCGTCAATGATTCTTTTATTTGCTTGGTGTGGAACTAACCAATCTACATCGTCATTGGTTAAATTATTTCTTTTCAAAATCAGTTCACTCGCATCAGCCATATTCGTAACAGCATATTTGAAAACAGTTTTACCATCTTGAATGATATTGTGTCTATTTTCTTTAACCGTTTCTAAGGTAGTAGGAACTAAAGAACCTCCGGCTGGAATTTTCAAAAAGTCACGGCCTACACCGTCACTTCGTAAATATTCATCTTGCAGCCCAAGACCTTCGTAATTAGGTTCGAATAAAACTGCTCCGGCACCATCTCCAAAAATAATACAAGTTGATCTATCCGTATAGTCTACGATAGAGGACATTTTATCTGCACCAATCAAAAGTACTTTTTTATATCTACCCGATTGAATATAGGCTGCTGCTGTTGACATTCCATATAAAAAACTAGAACATGCAGCTTGTAAATCGTAAGAAAAAGCATTTGTAGCTCCTATTTCAGTAGCCACATACACACCTGTTGATGCTACGGGCATATCCGGGGTAGCGGTTGCCATTATTAACAAGTCTATTTCTAAAGGGTCAATGTTTGCTTTAGCTAATAAATCTTTTGCAGCCATAATGGCTAAGTAGGAAGTTCCTTTGTCTTCATCTTTAAGGATTCTTCTTTCTTTTATTCCAGTACGAGAGGTAATCCACTCGTCGTTTGTGTCAACCATTGTTTCTAGCACTTTGTTTGAAAGCACAAAGTCCGGTACATAGGCTCCAACTGCTGTAATTGCGGCTGTAATTGTATTCATTGTATTCGATTATTTCTTATCAAATGCTTCCATTTGAAAAATTTTTAAAAGACTTGAAAATTACAAAAAAAATACCAAAACGTATTGATTTAGAACTTCTTATTTAATGAAAATTATAAACAACAAAAAAACTCTCACGATGTGAGAGTTCGAATATCATTTACAAAAACGTATTAAGCAACAGCTACAGATTTATCTATAACAACTTGCCCTCTGTAATACATTTTCCCTTCATGCCAGTAGGCTCTGTGGTATAAATGTGCTTCCCCAGTGATTGGGCAAGTAGCGATTTGTGCTACAGTAGCTTTGTAATGTGTTCTTCTTTTATCTCTTCTTGTTTTGGAGATTTTTCTCTTAGGATGCGCCATTTTACTATATTATTTATCCGTTAATAGTTGCTTTAATTTGTCCCAACGCGGGTCAATATTTTCTTCTTTTTGTTCTTGTTTATGCTCTTTTTTTTGTTCTTTTATTGTTAGTTCTTTCAGTTTTGTCAAGGCTTCGGTGTTTAAACTTCCATCTTTTATTCCTGGATGAACTCGTCTTAGAGGCACGGACAACACTATCATCTCATAGATATACTGTGCAATATCCATTTCAAACTCTCCGTGTGGCAAAATCAACAATTCTTCATTGTCATTATTATACATTTCTCCAAAACGAACAATTAATTTCATTTTACCTTTAACTGGCAAATCAAAATCTTCACTGGTAAGATCACAAGGAACATTTACAGTTCCTTTATGCTTTAAACTTAATTCCAGCATTGTACTTTTCTTCTCTAAAACTACATTTACTTTGATGTCTGAATTTTGAAATTCATTATAATCAAAGATTTCAAAGAACGCATTACTTATTTGATATTCAAATTGATGTTTCCCTAGCTTTAATCCTACGAAAGGAATTAAATATTCTTTTGTCTTGTTCATTTCAACAACAATTTACCCTAAACTTCGGGAGTGCAAAGATATAAAATTATTACAAATCTAATAATGTTATTCACCTTTTTTTGTTCACAACTGTTTTTCTTTTGTTTTCAAAGGTTTTTGACTGATTTCCTTGTATTGATTTCTGGAATGAAAGATATCTATAGCAAGATAAACGGCCTCCTTAAATGAATTATAATCCGCAACCCCTTTTCCCGCAATATCATAAGCAGTACCATGATCTGGTGAGGTTCTGATTTTATCTAAACCCGCCGTATAATTCACCCCTTTCCCAAAAGATAATGTTTTGAAAGGAATTAATCCCTGATCGTGATAGGTTGCAATAACAGCATCATATTTCTCATATTGATTGCTCCCAAAAAAACCATCCGCCGCAAAAGGACCAAAAACTAACGTTCCTTTATCAAATATTTTTTTCAATGCCGGCTTTATTATCAAATCGTCTTCTGTACCTATAACTCCACCATCACCACAATGTGGATTCAACCCTAAAACAGCAATTTTCGGTTTGTTTATACTGAAATCTTGAATTAACGATTGTTTTATAGTTTCAATTTTTTGCTTAATCAACTCTTCTGTCAAATGTGATGCTACTTCATTCAAAGGGATATGATCTGTCAACAAACCAACTCTTAAATTATCCTGTACCATCAACATTAATGCATTTCCTTCTAACTCTTGGTCTAAATAATCCGTATGCCCTGGAAACTTAAAGGTCTCCGACTGAATGTTATATTTATTAATTGGAGCCGTTACTAACACATCAATCAACCCTTCTTTTAAAGCTTTGGTTGCCGCAACAAATGATTTTATAGCGTATTGACCTACTTTTTCATCATTTGTACCCGGATTTAAATCAACACCCTCTTTCCAAAGATTCAAAACATTGATTTTTCCCAAAACAATTTGATCTAACCTATCAATACCATGAAGCGTTGAAGTAGATTCAAAACTCTTTTTTACAAATGACATTATTTTAACATTGGCAAAAATAACGGGCGTACAAAGTTCCAGCATGCGTGAATCCTCAAATGTTTTCAGTACCACTTCGCTTCCAATACCGTTTAAATCTCCTATAGAAATTCCTACGATTATATTTTCTGCTTTTTTCATCATGACCTCACGTTATTTATTGCTAATTTTGAAGTGCAAATTTAGTAAAATAAAATAAGAAATGTTTACAGGAATCATAGAAACCCTTGGCATAATCCAAGAAATAAAAAAAGAGAAAGACAATATTCATATTACAATGAATTCATCTATCACCAGTGAATTACAAATAGACCAAAGTGTAGCTCACAATGGAATCTGCTTGACAGTAGTTGCTTTAAATGATACTTTTTATACCGTAACCGCTATTGACGAAACCATAAAAAAAACAAATTTAGGGCACTGGCAAGAAGGTGACAGCGTAAATCTTGAAAGAGCGATGAAACTGGGCGACAGACTCGATGGTCACATCGTACAGGGACACGTTGACCAAATAGGAACTTGTATCGTAGCCGAAGAAACTAACGGAAGTTGGCTTTATACTTTTGAATATGACGAAACACTCAACAATATTACTATCGAAAAAGGGTCCATTACTGTAAACGGAGTAAGTTTAACCGTAGTAAACTCAAAGAAAAATCAATTTAGCGTAGCTATTATTCCTTACACACATGAACATACCAATTTCAATTCCTTTAAAATTGGCACAAAAATCAATCTTGAGTTTGATGTGATTGGTAAATACGTTTCAAGACTATACTCCAACAAATAGAAATTACACAAACCCTATAAAAACAAAAACTCCAATTTAAATTGGAGTTTTTGTTTTTAGCTTAAAGTCATAAATGATATAAATACCGAATAAGACCGCAATCATCATTAATATAAAAATATTTTCATCAATAGGCAAACCAGGAGGAGGTGGAGGCTTTTTTCTTCCAAACGGAGACGGTGCGGGAGGATCACCCGCAAAAGCATTCATAATCCCAAAAAGGAAAATTATTAAAAAATAAAATTTGTTTGATTCAATCTTCATGGGCCTCAAAAATAGCAAATTTACTCAAATAAAAAAACCTATTAAACCATAAATAAGAAATACTTCCCTTATTACAACAAAGATACGTATTTTAGAGCTTATTGGTTTTCACTATAACTGACAAAACCCTAAAAAACAAATGTTTTAAAGGGTTTTTCTGTGGTCCCACCTGGGCTCGAACCAGGGACCACCTGATTATGAGTCAGGTGCTCTAACCAACTGAGCTATAGGACCGGTTAAGAGTTTGCAATATTACTACTATTTTTCATTCGCTCCAAATATTTTTGACTTAGATTTTCATATAGTTTTATTATTGAATGCTTTCAAATAGAAACTAACTGAATATTAGAATTATAAGTTTTTTTTATTAAAAAAACTATCTTATTTCCTGACATAGCTCAATCAAAACGCCATTAGTACTTTTGGGATGCAGAAAAGCAACCAGCTTATTATCTGCACCTTTCTTTGGAACCTCATTCAGGACAACAAACCCTTCTTCCTTTAAACGCGCTATTTCCAGTACAATATCCTCCACATCAAAAGCGATATGATGTATCCCCTCTCCTTTCTTTGCAATAAATTTCGCAATAGGACTATCTGTATTGGTTGCGGCTAAAAGTTCAATTTTATTAGGACCAACATTAAAGAACGAAGTCGTCACCCCTTCACTTTCCACTTCTTCAAATTTATAAGGAGCCGCTCCTAATAGCTTTTCAAAAATTAAATTCGACGTTTCTAAATCATTAACTGCAATCCCAATATGCTCTATTTTTTTCATTATTTAAATATTCTATTAGAAATTAATTGTAAAATTTAAAGGCAGAAAAATTGTATTTTTCTATAATTCATAAACCTTAAAACCATGTAAAATTACATATTAAAAATCACAAAAGCAGGAAGAATTACAAAAGTAAGCTTAGTTAAATACCTCACAATAATTCGATAAAAAATTTCGATTACATTAATTATAATTGTTATTTTGTAGATTCTAATTTTGATTTGATATGTTGAAAAACAATTTAAAATATATTTCCTTATTTCTGCTTTTACTTATGATTGGTTGTGCAAAAAGAGGCAGCATTACCGGAGGCTTGAAAGATACTATTGCACCCGTTTTAAAAATGAGTTTTCCTAAAAATTTCAATACTAATTTCAAAGGAAATGAGATTAAATTAGTATTTGATGAAAATATCAAATTAAAGAATCTAAACAAACAGTTGATTATTTCACCTCCAATGAAAAATGAACCATTGATTCTTCCAACAACTGCCAGTAAATTTATTACTATTAAAATAAAAGACACACTGCAGCCCAACACGACTTATAGCTTCAACTTTGGCCAGAGTATAGCAGATAATAACGAAGGAAATCCATTCAACCAGTTCAAATATGTGTTTTCAACCGGAGACTACATAGACTCTTTGTCTATTGGAGGAACTGTAAAAGATGCTTATGAAAAAGACGCAGAATCATTCATTTCTGTTATGTTGTATGAAGTAAATGATACTTTTAAGGATTCAATAGTATATAAAGAAAATCCAAGATATGTAACAAATACATTGGATAGCCTAAAAACATTCCGTTTAGAGAATCTTAAAGCAGGGAAATATCTTCTTGTAGCAATGAAAGACTACAATAGCAATAACAAGTTCAATCCCAAAAAAGATAAAATTGGATTTCACAAACAATTCATCTCTATCCCAAACGATACTGTCTACAACTTAGCATTATTTAGAGAAGTAGCTGCATTCAAAGCTTTCAAGCCAACTCAAGTATCAGGAAATAGATTAGTGATGGGATACGAAGGGAAGATTAATCAAGCCAATTCAAGACCTAAAATAATCTTGAAAAACAAGAATGATCCCGAAGCTTCGGGACTATCCACAATTGTTACCCAATTACCTAAAAAGGATTCCCTACAAATATGGTACAAACCTATAAAAGCAGATTCGTTAGCTTTGGCTGTTTCCAAAGAGAAATATAATGTGAATTTTTCCTTTAAAATCAAAGACCAGAAAAAAGACACTTTAAACATCACAGCCGTACAAAATGGCGTATTAAATTTCAGAGATCGATTCACTTTAGAAACCGCTACACCATTAACAGGTTTTGACAATTCAAAAATAAAATTGGTTAATAAAGCAAATACTGCTGTTCCTTTTACAACTGAATATGATGAATTCAACCAGAAATTGCATTTCGATTTTCAAAAAGAACCTTTAGAAAAGTATACTGTTTCGATTCTACCCGGCGCATTGACTGATTTTTTTGAAAAATCAAATGATTCATTAACGTATAAATTAACTACAAAAAGCACCGCTGAATATGGAAATCTTAGTGTGTCTTTACAAAATGTAAAACAATTTCCGGTCATAGTAGAACTAACCAATACAAAAGGAGAAATTTTAGCTACCGGATACTCTGAAAAAAACACAATAATCGACTTTAATCTAATTGAACCCGCACTTTATACCCTTAGAGCTGTTTACGACGAAAACAAAAATAAAGAATGGGATTCAGGAAGTTATTTAGAAAAACGCCAAGCTGAGGAAGTGATTTATTTTTCTAAGGAAATAGACGTTCGGGCTAATTGGGACGTTAACCAAGTTTTTGATTTAAGTCTTCCTTACATTCCTGAACCTAAAAAGAAAACGGATAAAAAGAATAAAAAACTATAATTTTTTTATTTCAAAAACATCTCTATCATTCAAAAAACCTAACTTTTGTCTGGTTTGCAGCATCTTTTCTTTATTTAATTCCGCAAAGAGAATACCTTCAGACTCTACTGGCTCGACAATGTAATTCCCAAGAAAATCTATCGCTTGCGAGTGTCCTATATACTGATAGCCATTATTGTCTTCCCCTATTCTGTTAACCCCAATCGCATAGCTCATGTTTTCAATTGCACGGGCTTTAAGCAATGCATCCCAAGCATTTGTTCTTATTTTTGGCCAACTTGCTACATAAATCAACAAATCATAATCCTCAGAATTCCTAGAGAATACTGGAAATCTTAAATCATAACACACTTGTAGGCAAATTTTCCAATCTAAATACGCTACAATAATTTTTTGGGTTCCGCTGGTATACACTTTATCTTCTCCAGCCAAAGTAAATAAGTGTTTTTTATCATAGAATTGGATTTCCCCTGATGGAAAAACAAATACCATTCTGTTATAGAAATTATTATTTTCTTCTATAACCAAGCTTCCCGTAATAGCTGTTTTTTTTGCTTTCGCCAAAGACTTTAGCCACATCATCGTTTCTCCTTGCATAGTTTCTGCAACATTTGCCGGGCTCATAGTAAATCCGGATGTAAACATTTCTGGGAGTACAATCAAATCACTATTAATTGCATTGATTTTTTCTTCGAAATAGTTTCGATTTGATTTTGGGTTTTCCCAATAAAGAGACGATTGAATAAGTGCTATTTTCATTTTACAAAATTACTTATTTATAGAATACAGACAACACCTAACACTCTTGGATTCTTTAATAACCACAAAAAGAACCTAACGGATATTTTTCTTTATTTCAGTATATCTATTTAAAATATACTATATACTACTTGTAATATAAATCAGCTAAAAACCATTTTGGGTATTTTTTACAAAACCCATAAGTACGAATTTTCTCAGCTACTTTAAATGCAATACAATAGCTTAAACTCCTTTCTTTTCTGAACAAAAAAAACTTCGTAAAAAAATTTCTTGCAAAAAAAATGCAAAAAATGCAAAAAAATCGCATTTCGTGAAAAAAATTATATACATTTGAATGCTAATAAAAACCAAAAAAACAATGAAAACCAAAAAATTATGAAAATCAAACTGCTATCTCTAGTGTTTATTGGGGGAATGATGCTCACAGTAAAAGCGCAAGAAGTTGCAACAAAAAAGCAACTAACAGAAAAAAACATCAACCAAATAGAAATTTCCGGTAAAATAGTCAGTAAAGATGACGGCGCAGCAATTCCAAGCGCAATGATATACGCTAAAAGCAATACCAAAATTTCTACAATATCAGACGCATCAGGAAAATTCAAATTAAAACTTCCCGAAAACGAAAGCACTATTATAGTGACCTACATGGGATACGAAAAAACAGAATTTAAAATAAACGGCTATCAAGAATTACTTATTAGTTTAAAACCTGCTGAAAATGTTTTGGATCAAGTTGTAGTTACTGCATTAGGTGTTAAAAAAGTAGCCAAATCAATAACATATGCTGTAACCGAATTAAAAGGGTCTGACTTCAATAAAGCCAAAGAAGCAAACATAGCTAATGCATTAGTGGGGAAAATTGCAGGTGTAAATGTGAGCAGCATGGCTACGGGGCCAAACGGTTCGAGTCGTGTAATAATTAGAGGGAACGGTTCTTTAAACGGAAATAATCAACCTATGTATGTGGTAAATGACCTACCTATAGACAACTCTCAACTCAATTTACCCGGCATTGGTAATGGAGCTAATTCCACCAGAATAAATGTAGACAGAGGTGATGGTATTTCAGGAATAAACCCAGACGACATCAAATCGATTACAGTATTAAAAGGAGGGACAGCTGCAGCATTATACGGAGCCAATGCAGCGAATGGAGTTATCTTGATTAAAACCAAAAGAGGTTCTGCACAAAAAGGAATTGGAATAGAGTACAATACATCCTTTACATTAGAAAACCCATTGGTAATTCCAGATTGGCAATATGAATATGGTTCAGGTGCCGGAGGAAAAAAACCTACTACACAAGCTGAAGCTATCGCCGATGGCCGATGGTCTTGGGGAGCAAAAATGGATGGTACAGACGTGATTCAATTTGATGGAGTGAAAAGGCCTTATAGCCCACAAAAAAACAATATCAAAAATTTCTATAGAACAGGTACTACTTTTACTAATTCAATCGCTTTATCGGGAGGAACTGAAAAAGCAAATGGGCGACTTTCTTTTTCGAATATGAATAACGAAAGTATTCTTCCTAATTCAGACTTTAATCGCAAGACAATCAATATGGCTAGTGATGTTAGTTTAACGGATTGGTTAAAATTTGACTTCGTGACTCAATATAATGTAGAAGAATCAAACAACAGACCAACTGTATCGGATGCTGAAGCAAATGCAAACTGGGGAACCTATATGATTGCCAATACAGTAGACATTAGAAATTTAGGTACTGGATATGATGCTAACGGAATAGAAGTGCCTTGGAACCCTGTGGCAGTTGCAACTAATCCTCAATTTGTCGTTAACAAGATTAAAAATAATGATAGCAAAAAACGTTTTATAGGAATGCTGAACGTAAAGCTAAATTTTACTCCTGATTTATTCCTTCAAGGACGTATTGGACAGGATTACACCAATTATAATTTCTTTGGATACATCCCAAAAACAACATTAAACAATCCTGTAGGCTATGTTCAAAGCACTAAAGCGACATTATCAAATTTGAATTCTGAACTTATTATGAATTATAGTAAGAAGAACATATTTAAAGATATCTCATTAAATGCATTGGCAGGAGTTAATTCCAGAACGTCTATAAGAGATGAAATAAACGCAAATGGTTCTGGTTTTGTATTGGAAGATTTCTATTCTTTAAGTAATTTATCAACATTGACTTATAGTTATCCTTATGGGAAAACGAAAACAAACTCAGCTTACGGATCTATTGATTTAGACTATAAAAATGTATTTTTTCTAGGTTTTACAGGTCGTCAAGATTGGTTTTCGACACTTTCAGCTAAAAACAATAATATTTTCTATCCATCCATAGGATCCAGTTTAATACTTTCTGACATTATGACTATGCCAAGTTGGATCTCATTTGCAAAATTAAGAAGCTCCTGGGCGCAAGTTGGTGGAGCAACTCCAGATCCTTATGCACTTAACGCTTCTTATTCGATGATTCAAGGTGGACATAACGGACAGCAACTTCAAGCTCCTACAGGCACAAGAGTTCCTAATTCAACGTTAAGTCCATTAACCTCAACAACCTTTGAAGCCGGTACTGATTTAGGTTTTTTCAAAAATAGATTAAATGTTGATTTTGCATGGTATAATCGTACCACCACAAATGACATTGTTGAGACTACAATTTCGGCCGGATCAGGTGCCAACACAGCATTGTTAAATGTAGGAAAAATGAGCAACAAAGGAGTTGAACTTTTGATTAGTGGCAAAATAATCAACTCAGGAAATTTTTCATGGGATGCCAGTATTAACGGATCTTATAACAAAAACAGAGTAGAAGCCCTAACGGATCAATTGAATTCGATAACTATGGCTACTTCCGTAAATGGTTACGTGACAATTGCGAGTGATGTTAATAGACCTTATAGCATCATAAAGGGATACAAACCCCTCAAAGACGCTAAAGGCAACACTGTATATAATGTAAGTGGTGGTTCTGCCAGTATTGTTAGAGGACCACTTGAAGAACTTGGTCAAGGTGTACATCCATGGGGAGCAGGATTCAACAATGAATTTAAATACAAAACTTTCACTTTTAGCTTTTTAATTGATGCGAAATTTGGAGGTAGTTTATACTCTGGTACTGATTTGTATGGAACACGTATGGGATTAACGAAATTAACATTAGAAGGTCGTGAAAACGGATTACCTATTAAAGGAGTTGATGTAAACGGAAACCCTGTTAATATGGTTATTGCTCCTGAAAATTTAAGAACCTATTACGATAATTTAAAAAACATCTCCTCTACTTTCGTATACGACGCAAGTTTTGTCAAACTTAGACAAGTAATCATTGGATACCAATTGCCTATAAGCAAGGTTAAAATGTTATCAAAAATACAAGGTGCTTCGATTTCATTTGTAGCCAGAAATTTATTTATCCTTTATAAGAAAACTCCAAATGTTGACCCAGAGTCTGTATTTAGTGCTGGTAACGCACAAGGTGTAGAGCAATTTGGAATACCTAAAACCAGAAGCTTTGGTTTAAGTTTGAATGTTAAATTATAAGCTAGTTTTTAATAATGATTTAAAATTAAAAGATATGAAAAAGACAATAATATATATAGCGGGTGTACTTTTATTAAGTATGTCAGCATGTACCAAAGACTTTGAAGAAATTAATACTAATCCAAATGCTGTAACGAAAGGGAATGCTAACTATCTTTTTAGCCAGTCCCAGCTAGATGGATTAAATAATAATTATTTCCTAACCTCAATCCTTGAGTGTGGGGGAATGCTACAACATTACGCCACTTACAAAGAAGCTTCAGGCGTAGGAGACAAATACCTCAACAATGAGGTTTATTATTCTGCTTTCTTTAATCAAGCTTACCCTGCTGGTATTAACGAAGTTTCAATTGTAACGAACTTGTTAAAGTATTCCCCAACCGATAGCAACAAACTTAATATTGCAAGAATCTGGAGAGCTTATATGTTTCATCGCATTACTGATTTATATGGAGACGTTCCTTATTCAGATGCTGCTAAAGGCGGAACAGACTTGGTCTTTTTACCAAAATATGACAGTCAAGAACTTATTTATAAAGACTTGCTAAAAGAACTGGATGAAGCGGCATTAGCATTGGATGCTTCTAAACCAAGTTTTGGCAAGGCTGATTTAATATATGATGGAGATGTTAATAAATGGAAAAAATTCTCTTATTCACTAATGCTTCGTTTGGGAATGAGATTAACCAAAGTTGATCCTGCACTTTCTAAAATTTGGGTAAATAAAGCAATTGCCGGAGGAGTAATCATTAATGGATCTGATAATGCAATAATGAAATACACTGATGGGCCAAACGATTACAATCGCAATCCAACCGCTTTTAGTCCAAGAAGAGATGATTTCACACAAGGGTCATACGGTAAAAAAAATGTTGAAGGCGGTAAACTTAGTAAAACATTCATCGATCTGTTGAAAGCGACTGCTGATCCAAGAATCAGTGTTTATTCTGGAGTTTGGGTAGGAACACAACAAAACACAAGCAGTGACATTCAAAAAGGATTTCCAAACGGTACAAATATTGCCCCAAGTGCAACAGAACAAGCTACTTATTCTGAACCAAATCAAAGCACTGTTTTCAAATATGATGCGCCACTTATTATACTTAGCAATACGGAAACTAATTTATATATGGCCGAAGCAGCACTAAGAGGATGGTACACTGCCGAAACAGATAAAAGTTTATATGAAAAGGCTATCAAAGCTTCCTTTACTAATGCAGGAATTTACGGTTCAGCCTATACTATAAATGATACAACACCCTATTTAACAGCTAATCCATTTATGACTACTGGTACATTTGATCAAAAGATGAATCAAATTCATACCCAAATTTGGATTGCTTTGTTTGTGGATGAACAAGAAGTTTATGCAAACTGGAGGAGAACAGGATACCCGGTTTTAACTCCGGTAAATTTTCCAGGAAACGTAACAAACGGCACAATTCCAAGACGTTTCAAATATCCAACAAGTGAATATTCTGTTAATTCAACTAACTTAGCAGAAGCAACTAAGCGTCAGGGCGCAGATACTTTCACAACAAAAGTGTGGTGGGATAAATAAAAAAGAATAGATAAATGAGTATTTTAATTCTCTCGGCATGCATCATCTTTTTGGTGTTACAAATAACATGGTTTAAAATTAATCCGTTTATCGCCTTTATTATAGTTTCGTTGTTGGCAGGCCTTTTTTTAGGTTTGCCAATAACAACGCTAACTCAAACAGTGCAAAAAGGATTGGGTGACATGTTGGGCTCAATTACCTTGATTATTATTTTTGGAACTTGCATAGGAAAACTTACAGTCTCTTCTGGAGCTGCAAACGTCATTGCAAAGACCATTATGAAATGGACTGGAGAAAAATATGTGCGTTTAGGCTTAATGGTTACAGGATTTATTGTTGGCATCCCTTTGTTTTACAGCATTGGATTTGTGCTTTTGGTACCTTTAATATTTTCAGTAGCGTATCAATTTAAATTACCTAAAGTCTATTTAGCTATTCCAATGCTGGCATCGCTATCAGTAGCGCATGGTTTTTTACCTCCGCATCCTTCGCCTATGGCGTTAAGTAATATATTGAATGCTGATATTGGTTTAGTATTAATTTATGGGATTCTAATTTCTGTACCAACCATTTTAATCGCTGGTTTATTATTTTCTAATGTATTAAAAAACATTAAATCTGGTTCAGAAAACACGATTATTCCAATTGAGACAACAACGGATGAAATATCACAACCCAGTTTTTTTATTAGCATTTTATCTTCATTATTTCCTGTTTTTGGGCTAACCATTACGTCTTTATTGCCTTTAGTTTGGAAGAATGAACAAGTAAGTATCATCTGCAAAACCATAGGAGATCCAAGTATTATAATGCTACTGTCCCTAATAATTTGCACCTACACTTTAGGAATACGCATAGGAAAAAGCATGAAGGTTATCATGGCAGATTACGCAATTGCAATCAAAGATGTTGCCTTAATATTACTTATAATTGGAGGTGCAGGAAGTCTCAAAGAAGTGATGATGGTAAGTGGCGTTAGTCAAACTATTGTTGAATGTTTAATAAAAATTGACATTCACCCTTACTTACTTGCCTGGCTCATCGCCGCATTGATACGCATCAGTATTGGCTCTGCCACTGCGGCCGGATTAATGACAGCCAGCGTTTTACTTCCTTTACTTCAGTTGCAAGGTCTCGACCCTAATTTATTAGTACTGTCTATTGGAGCCGGAAGCCTAATGTGCTCCCATGTTAATGATCCTGGTTTTTGGATGTTTAAAGAATATTTCAACACCAGCATCAAAGACACTTTTAAGTCATGGACAGTAATGGAATCTTTAGTTTCTGTCCTTGGAATTATTTTCGTTTTTATATTAAACTTTATTATACACTAATATCATGAATTTATTACCACAAGAAAAGTTTGAAACACTTGGCTTATCATTACCGCCTGCTCCTAAACCTCTTGGAATATACAAACCGTTTTTGATAGACGGAAAATACTTGTATTTATCAGGACATGGGCCTGTAAGAAACGACAAATCACTAATTATAGGACGAATCGGTGAAGACATGGATATTGAAGCTGGAAAATTAGCTGCTAAACAAGTGGGATTAACCATGTTATCAACCATTATCACTAATTTTGATAGTCTGAATTCCGTAAAAAGAGTCATAAAAGTCTTAGGCATGGTAAACTGCAGTTCTGATTTTTTGCAGCATCCTTATGTAATCAATGGTTGCAGTGAATTATTTGCCGAAGTATGGGGACAAGAAAACGGAATTGGAGTTAGAAGTGCAGTAGGAATGGGCTCATTACCTGACAATATTCCCGTAGAAGTAGAGGCAATTTTTGAATTATACTAATTATTATACAAATGAACACTAACACCCCACAACCAAAAGTAGCGACTATTGGCGAACTCTTATTACGAATGAGTGCAACTAATGGCTTTAGATTTACCCAAGCCAATGAAATGCGTGTTCAAACTGGAGGTGCTGAGGCAAATGTTTGTGTACTACTTTCCCAGTTAGGCATAAAAACAGAATACATTACCAGAATACCCAAAAACGATCTGGGTCAACTTGCTTTGAATGAGTTAAACAAATTCAATGTAGGCACTTCTCACTGCATTTTTGGTGGAGAACGCATGGGTTTATATTTTGTTGAAACAGGCAATCAAATAAGACAGTCTCAAGTTATTTACGACCGTAACAACTCCTCATTTGCAACAATTACATCAGAGGAGGTTAATTGGGAAACCGTTTTAGAAGGCGCTACCCATTTTCACTGGTCCGGAATTAGCCCTGCAATATCCAATGAAGCTACCCAAGTATGTAAAGAAGGAATCGTTGCTGCCCACAACAAAGGATTAACCATTTCTTCAGACTTTAACTATCGCTCTAAGTTATGGCAATACGGCAAAAAACCTTCTGAAGTTATGCCTGAATTACTTGCTTACAGTACTATTACAGTAGCAGACTTAGATGCTGTTGAAATTTATTTTGGCATCAAAACCGATAAAAACAGCACTGATGCTGATCGATTTCAAAAAGCTTACCAGCTATTAAAACAAAAGATGCCCTATTTAAAAACGCTTGCCATGAGTTTCAGAAAATCAGAGGGTCAATCCCATTTATATTCTGCAATGTTGATGCACGAAGCGCATTTTTACCAATCGAAACTACACCAAATACATTTGGTTACAGATCAAATTGGCTCAGGAGATGCATTTACTGCTGGCTTGCTTTACGGATTAATTAATAAAATGCCTCCGCAAGATTGTATTGATTGGGCTACCGCTTGTGGCGTTATCAAACAAAGTATTTATGGAGATTTTGCCGTGACTACCCCGCAGGAAATAAAACATTTTCTTGAGAATGGTCCTAGTAATCGAATTAGTAGATAATATTTATTTAACAAACTCATGTACGAAATTTTAAAAAAACAAGGTGTCCTTCCTTTAATCACTAAAGTAGACATCAATACTGCCGAAATCATAATGAAATCAGCATCAGATACCGGAATCAAGGTTATTGAGTACGCAGCACGTTCAGCTGATTCAATAGAAGTATTCAGCCGCATGATTGATTTTAAAAGAAAACACAACTTAGACCTGAAGCTATGTGTAGGATCTGTTTTGACAGTTAACGATGCCAAGCTATATCATAATTTGGGTGCAGATTGCATCGTTTGTCCACATACTGATGTTGAAATAGGAAATTATTGTATTGAAAATAATCTTTATTGGATTCCTGGTGCCGCAACTTTAAACGAAGTCCTTAATGCGAATAAATTAGGTGCAGAAATTGTCAAACTTTTCCCGGCAGATAAAATAGGCGGAGCAGATTATGTAAAAGCGATAAAAGCACCATTTCCAAACTTGAAACTAATGCCTACCGGAGGAGTAGCGCTCGAAGAAAAAAACTTAAAATCTTGGTTCAAATCAGGTGTAGTTTGCGTGGGAATTGGATCTAATTTATTTTCAAAAGAAACATTGGCTCAAATAGACTATGAAAAATCATGTCACTTATTTAAGCATTTAACTGAAATGGTGGGAAAATCAAGAAACTAAAGCTATGCAATATAATTGGTGGGAAATAAATCCGGAAACTCTTATCGACACGCCTTTCTTGGCTGTTTATACCGATCGCATGCAATTCAATATTGAAAAGCTGATAGCTTCCGTCGACGGCAATACCCAAAAGCTAAGACCACATATAAAAACACATAAAACCGGTGAAATTTTAGATCTTTTTAAAACATATAAAATTGACAAAGTAAAATGTGCTACAATAGCAGAAGCTGAATTGAGTGCCATGCATCATATTTCAGATGTTTTATTGGCATACCAACCTGCCGGACTAAAAAAAAATCGGTGGATTAAACTAATACAAAAATATCCGAGTTCCGTTTTTTCAACCATAGTTGACAATCTCAAAACTGTTGAAGAATTAGCTCAACTGGCAAAGGAAAATAATTTAACACTAAACATCTATCTTGACATTAATACCGGAATGAATAGAACAGGTGTTAATTTTACTGACAATTGGGAGAATTTAGCGAATAGAATAATTCAATTGCCAATGCTTAACTTTTTAGGATTACATATTTATGACGGGCATGTAAAAGGCACGATGGAACAACGTAAACAAGATGTTTTATATTCCTTTAATCAGATAAACAATCGTCTTTCAATCCTTCAACAAGGATTAGATTATAAATTGAAAATTGTTGCCGGAGGCTCAAATACATTTCCTTTTTATTCCACTATAAAAGATATTGAATGCAGTCCCGGCACTTTTATCTTTTGGGATGTCAATTACCAAATACAGTTGCCAGAACAGGATTTTAAACATGCAGCTGTAATTGTTGGAACCATTATTTCAAAACCTACGAGCAACACATTATGTATCGATATTGGATATAAATCTGTGGCTTCAGAAAATCCTTTGGATAAACGTTTAACTATTTTAAATGATAAAAACTTAATTCCAATTGCACACTCAGAAGAGCATTTAGTTTTTGAAAACAAAGGAGAAAAAGACTATGCTATTGGAGAAACAATTTATGCGCTACCCTATCATGTTTGTCCGACTTGTGCTTTATATGAATCGATACAAGTGGTAAACAAACAGGATAACATCAGTAATCAATGGTCTGTTTTGGCACGAAACAAAAAAATAAGTATTTAAAGATTAAACACAATAACCTTATGTTTATAATAGACGCACATCTTGACCTTAGCATGAATGCTATGGAATGGAATAGAGATTTAAGAAATGACGTAGCCACTTTGCGTCTTTTAGAGCATGGCATGACTGACAAACCAGATAGAGCGAAAGCTACCGTTTCATTCCCTGATTTAAGAAAAGGGAATATTGGAATTGTAGTGGCTACACAGATTGCCCGCTATGTAAAACCGGAAAGTAAAATACCGGGTTGGAATTCCCCTCAACAAGCATGGGCACAAACACAGGCGCAAATAGCTTGGTATAAATGCATGGAAGAAGAAGGTGAAATGGTGCAAATTACCGATAAGCAATCGCTACAAAACCAGCTCACATTATGGAATGACGGCACTCCCAATGAGAAAAAACCTATTGGATATATCCTAAGCTTAGAAGGTGCCGATTCTATTGTAGACCTATCCTATGTCGAAAAAGCTTACAACTATGGATTAAGAGCAATTGGGCCTGCACATTATGGACCTGGACGCTATGCAAACGGAACAGATGCTACAGGAAAAATGAATTCTAACGGAATTGAATTACTCAAGGAAATGGAACGTTTGAATATTATTCTTGACGCAACGCATTTATGTGACGATGCTTTTTGGCAAGCTTTAGAACAATATAATGGTCCTATTTGGGCAAGTCATAATAACTGTAGAAGCATAGTGAACCACAATAGACAATACAGTGACGATCAAATTAAAGAACTTATCAATAGAGGGGCTGTAATAGGAGGCGCCTTGGATGCATGGATGTTAGTTACCAATTGGCAAAGAGGCGTTTCAACCCCTATTGATAAAGACTGTAATTTAGAAAGTGTTTTCAAACATATGGACCACATTTGTCAACTTGCTGGAAATGCCCAACATATCGGCATAGGATCTGACCTTGATGGAGCCTTTGGTACGGAACAAAGTCCATACGATTTAAACACCATCGCCGACTTACAAAAACTGGTTACAATTTTTAGAAACCACGGATATTCTGAAGATGATTTAAAAAATATCTTCCATCAAAATTGGATTAATTTCTTACTGAAAAATTGGAACTAAAGAAAAACTAAACTTGGAACAGCCTGCTTATAGGATTGTAGTTTTTCGTTGTCCGAATCTACTTCTGTAACCACAAAATCTACTTCAGATAAGTTGGCTATTTTCATTTTTAATACTGTATCCAATTTTTCTGATATAGTGAGTATAGCTGTTTTATGAGAGGCTTGAATCATTGCCTTTTTTACTTGAACTGTTTCCCAATCAGAATCGGAAAAACCACCTTCAATATCTAATGCATTTGTTCCTAATACTAATAAATCAGCCTTAATATTTCCCAACTGATGATAAACATCGCCACTCACGCACATTTGACTATAGGAAGAGATGCTCCCTCCTATCATTATGGTTTTTATATTGGGTTTATCCAATAATTCAACTGCTGATAAAATACTTACCGTGAAAATAGTCAGATTCAAATCACTAGGAATCATTCTAATAAACTCTCTAATAGTTGTGCCACCGCCAATCAACAAAACCATGCCGTCATGAAGTAATCCAATAGTTTTATTAGCAATTATTTTTTTTGATTCTTCAGCATATGTTTGTGTGGAGGAAGAAGAATGATGGTAAGCTTTTGTCATGGCTCCACCTTTTACCTTTATCAATAATGACTCTAACTCTAACTCGTTTATGTCTCTTCGTACTGTGTCTTCAGATACAAATAACTGACTCGATAGCGTTTCAAAACTTACACGGGTATGCAAGTTTATCTCTTTTAAAATATGAGTTTTTCTTTCTTCTTTAGTGTAATTTACTAATTCATTATCATTCATGCCCTTCTATTTTTTAGAACAAATGTAAACAATTAATGCAATAATATTGCTATATAAATCAATCATTAACCAATCAATAAAGACAATACACTCGTTTTCAAAAGGCTTAACGCATAAATTTATTTTGCAAAAAAATTGCAAAATAAATTATCACTACCATTATAAACTTTAAATTTGTTTCAACAATCAAAAATTAAAACATGAAAAAAAGCATCATACTCTTTTTGATATTTTGTTATTCTTATTGCAATGCTCAAGAAAAAACAACCAACAACACAATAATACCCGCCCCTAATTATTACAAAGCCAGCGGGGATAGTCTTATTATAAAAGGAACAGTAAAAATTAAATTCGAAAAACAAAAATTTAATTCCAAAGAGCTTAAAACTGCACAGCTATTTGAAAACATCTTAAATGATAAACTCTCAAATAAAAGTACGGGAATTACAATTCAATTCAACACTACAGATAACACATTAGCAAATAAAGAATCTTATAAAATAAGCATTACTCAAAAAGGCATCCTCGTTACCGGTCGCGATGAAGGATTGTTTTATGCCACACAAACCCTTCTACAACTTCTACCAAATTATCTGCCTAACAATAAACAGCTAAAACTACCATGCATTGAGATTGAAGACCAACCTCGTTATTCCTACAGAGGTTTACACCTGGATGTTTGTCGTCATTTTTTCTCTGTGGATGTTATAAAAGATTTTATCAGTCAGATGTCCTATTATAAACTCAATAATTTTCATTGGCATTTAACCGATGATCAAGGTTGGAGAATTGAAATAAAAAAATATCCAAAATTAACAGAAATAGGATCTAAACGAGCGCAGACTTTAGTTGGAAATAAATTTGAAAGATCTCCAATGTTCTTTGATGGAAATCCATACGGAGGTTTTTATACGCAAGACGAAATCAAAGAAATCGTTCAATTTGCCCAAGACCATTATGTAAATATCATTCCTGAAATCGAAATGCCAGGTCATGCAACAGCAGCTATTACAGCTTATCCAAATTTAGCTTGTTTTCCTGAAAGACCTTATAAAGTAATCGAATCTTGGGGCGTTTTTGAAGATGTATTCTGTGCAGGAAAAGAGGAAACATTTACTTTTTTAGAAGATGTTTTAACAGAAGTTATTGCTTTATTCCCAAGCAAATACATCCATATTGGCGGTGATGAATGTCCAAAAACAAGATGGAAAACATGCCCCAATTGTCAAAAAAAAATCAAAGATTTAGGTTTAAAAAACGAACACGAATTACAAAGTTATCTAACAAAACGTATAGAAAAATTTCTTAATGCAAACGGCAGACAGATTCTTGGATGGGATGAAATTCTCGAAGGTGGCCTTGCACCAAATGCAGCTGTAATGTCTTGGCGTGGGGAAGCTGGGGGAATTAGTGCTGCAAAACAAAAGCATGCTGTAATTATGAATCCTGAGCAATACCTTTATTTTGATTACAACCAAGGTTATTCCCCGCAAGAACCATTGACTGTGGGTCGATTAACTACCATTGACAAAGTTTACCATTACAATCCAACTCCAGCAGATAGTTTAACTATTGATGAACAAAAATATATTATGGGAGTTCAGTCCAATCTTTGGTCTGAATATCTAACGAGTCCTGCCAAATTAAACTACATGCTCTATCCTAGATTATTTGCTTTAGCAGAAATAGCCTGGACAGAAACTCAAAATAAAAATTACAATAACTTTGTATTGAGCAGAATGCCACATCACTTAGAAAAATTAGAATTACAAAAAAGATTGTATAAAGTTCCAGCCCCATTTGGCACTACAGAAACAGCACTAATAGCATCAAAATATGTTTTAGATGTTCAACCAACAATCAAAAACGGACAAATTTTCTATACTATTGACGGTTATAATCCAGATGAAACCGCTGAACTTTACAAAAAACCAGTTACCATTAACATTCCAAAAGGTGAATACAGAACAATCAAAACAATTCAGATCAGCTCAAGCGGCAGAAGAAGTTCTATTAGCAAAATACTAGTAAAAAATTCTGATTTAAAATTAGCCTTAGCCATTAATCCGACTAAACAAGGCTTAAAATACGATTATTATACAGGAACTTTTTTCCAGCAGACACAAGATTTAGATCTACAAAAACCTACTTTATCTGGTATTTTTGAAGGTACAATCAGCAGTGAAAAATGGAAATCGAAAGTAGAGCGTTACATCGGCTTAAAATTCGATGGCTACATCTATATTCCAGAAACTGCAAATTATACTTTATCTACTCTTTCCGATGACGGATCCAAGCTATTTATAGATAACGAATTAATAGTTGATAATGACGGTATTCATTGGCTCAACGAAGCTTTCGGGGCTACAAAACTTGAAAAAGGATTTCACAAAATTAAAATCAGTTATTTTGATCAAATTGGAGGCACCTCTTTAAGTTGTTTTATTCAACAAGAAGGAAAAGAAAAACAGGAAATAAGCGCTTCGCAATTGTATTACGAATAGAACATAAAAAAACGCATTCAACTTAATGAATGCGTTTTTAACTTTATATTCTTAAAGAATAATATTATCCTTTCAAACTTGCCGACATATATTCTCTGTTCATACGAGCAATATTTTCAAGAGAAATTCCTTTTGGACATTCTACTTCACAAGCTCCAGTGTTAGTACAGTTACCAAAACCTTCAGCATCCATTTGGCTAACCATGTTTAAAACTCTATCAGTAGCTTCAATTCGTCCTTGTGGTAATAAAGCATATTGAGATACTTTTGCAGCAACAAATAACATTGCCGATGAGTTTTTACAAGTCGCAACACAAGCTCCACAACCTATACAAGCAGCTGAATCAAAAGCAGTATCAGCATCTTTCTTGTTAATTGGAATTGTGTTTGCATCAATTGTATTACCAGATGTATTTACAGATATAAATCCACCAGCATGTTGAATTCGGTCAAAAGAACTTCTGTCAACAACTAAATCTTTAATTACAGGAAATGCTTTTGCTCTAAATGGCTCAATAAAAATGGTATCACCATCCTTGAACATTCTCATGTGCAATTGACACGTTGTAACACCTCTGTCTGGCCCGTGAGCTTCACCATTGATATACAAAGAACACATTCCGCAAATTCCTTCGCGACAGTCGTGGTCAAAAGCTACAGGCTCATCCCCTTTCATGATTAATTCATCATTCAAAATGTCAAGCATTTCAAGGAATGACATATCTGGTTCAATATGATCTATAGGGTATTCAACTATTTTTCCTTCTGTAGCGGCATTTTTCTGACGCCATATTTTTAATGTAAGTTTCATCTTTTTTTAAGTATTAAGTATTAAGAGTAATCTTCAAGACTTTTCTCGAAATACTATTTATAACTTCTTTGAACTAATTTCACGTTATCAAATACCAACGGCTCTTTATGCAAAACAGCTTCACTTGGTTTTCCAGTGTATTCCCATGCCGCTACGTATGCGAAATTCTCATCGTCACGTTGCGCTTCACCTTCTTCTGTTTGATATTCTTCACGGAAATGTCCTCCACAAGATTCATTACGATGTAAAGCATCTTTAGCGAACAATTCTCCCAATTCAAGGAAATCGGCAACACGTGTCGCTTTTTCCAATTCCTGATTGAATCCTTTATCAGTTCCTGGAACTTTTACTTCTTTGTAAAACTCTTCACGCAAAGCAGCAATTTCTACAATAGCTTCATTAAGTCCTTTGGCGTTACGAGCCATACCAACTTTATCCCACATAATTTTTCCTAATTTCTTGTGGAAATAATCAACAGAATGTGTTCCGTTATTGTTTATGAATTTATCAATCTGATCTTTAACCGCTTTCTCAGCAGCTACGAACTCAGGTAAATCAGTAGAAATTGTTCCCATTTTAATATCCGGAGCTAAATAATCTCCAATAGTATATGGCAATACGAAATATCCGTCAGCTAAACCTTGCATCAAAGCCGAAGCTCCTAGACGGTTGGCTCCGTGATCTGAGAAGTTTGATTCCCCGATAGAGAAACAACCCGGAATTGTAGTTTGCAAGTTATAATCAACCCAAGTACCACCCATTGTATAATGTACCGCAGGGTAAATCATCATTGGAGAAGTATAAGGATCCTCATCTACAATTTTATAATACATTTGGAACAAATTCCCGTATTTACTTTTTACAACTTCGGTACCTAATTTAGTTACTAATTTAGTATCCTTTGTATCCAATCCTTTTACATACGCTTGCTCATTTCCGTAGCGTTGAATAGCTGCGGCAAAATCCAAATAAACTGCTTCACCTGTTTTGTTTACTCCAAAACCAGCATCACATCTTTCTTTTGCAGCACGAGAAGCTACATCACGAGGCACTAAGTTCCCAAAAGCAGGATACCTTCTTTCTAAGAAATAATCTCTTTCAGCTTCTGATAAATCGGTTGCTTTTTTCTTTCCTTCACGAATAGCTTTCGCATCTTCTAATTTTGCAGGAACCCAAATACGTCCATCATTACGCAATGATTCGGACATTAATGTCAATTTCGATTGGTGATCTCCAGAAACCGGGATACAAGTTGGGTGAATTTGTGTGTAGCAAGGATTTGCGAAGAAAGCTCCTTTTTTGTGGATTTTCCATGCTGCAGTAGCATTAGATCCCATTGCATTGGTTGACAAGAAGAAAACGTTTCCATATCCTCCAGAAGCAATAACAACAGCATGAGCAGAATGTCTTTCTATTTCACCAGTAACTAAGTTACGAGCGATAATTCCTCTTGCTTTTCCGTTTACGACTACCAAATCCAGCATTTCGTGACGGTTGTGCATTTTTACTTTACCACGACCAATTTGACGGTTCATTGCTGAGTAAGCACCCAAAAGCAATTGTTGCCCTGTTTGTCCTTGTGCATAAAAAGTACGGGAAACTAAAGTTCCTCCAAAAGAACGATTATCTAATAATCCGCCATATTCACGAGCCAATGGAACACCTTGTGCGACACATTGGTCAATAATATTAGACGAAACTTCAGCCAAACGGTGTACGTTAGCCTCACGAGCACGGTAATCTCCTCCTTTTACAGTATCGTAAAACAATCTGTGGACTGAGTCACCATCACCTTTATAATTTTTTGCAGCGTTGATTCCCCCTTGTGCAGCAATTGAGTGTGCACGACGTGGTGAATCTTGAAAGCAAAAAGCTTTTACGTTATATCCTAATTCTGCCAATGTTGCAGCAGCAGAACCTCCAGCCAAACCTGTACCAACTATAATTATATCTAAATTACGTTTATTAGCAGGGTTTACTAAATTAATATGATCTTTATAATTTGTCCATTTGTCCGAAATTGGACCACTAGGAATTTTTGAATCTAATGCCATTATAATTTAATATTAATGATTAAAATGATGAAATAATGCAATGAAAATGAAACCAAAAGGAACTACAATTGCAAAAGCATATCCTAAAGTATGCAAAGATTTTGAATATTTGTTATTAAAACCTACCGATTGAAATGAGGAATTGAAACCATGCCACAAGTGCAATGACAACAATAAGAATGACAAGCTATACAATGCTGTACGAACTGGACTTTCAAATTTTTCAACTAATTCAGGATAGTATCTTGTTGCATCCAGCGGATTAACATTTACATACTTGTAAACCATTTCAGGAAACCAAAAATCGTAGAAATGTAATGCAATAAAAGCCAAAACAACTGAACCAGAAACAATCATGTTTCTTGAAGCCCAAGAAGAATTTGCAGCTCCATTATTCTTTGCATAAGCAATAGGCCTTGCACTTCTATTTTTGAAATCCAAAACAAAACCCATAATAAAGTGAAAAACCACCCCTACAATCAATATAGGCTGTATTACGAATTGAACTAATGGATTATTTCCCATAAAATGAGAAATCGAATTAAAAGTATCGGAACTAAAGACCGATGTCATATTGATAAAAAAATGCTGTGCTAGAAACAACATCAAAAAAAGTCCTGAAAGTGCCATAGCTACTTTTTTTGCTATTGACGATTTCAATAATGCAGATTTTGCCATAAGATTTATATAATTTGTTTTAAAAAATTCTACAAAAATAAAGCAATTAGACAGCAACTACAACCTTTTCGCCGTTATTTATAATGATTTTAAAGTGTTTTACACAAAATACCAAGAAATCCTTAAATATCAAACAAAATTAAAAAAATAGCAAAATAAACGGTTAAACAAAAAAGAAAGAAATCTTAAATAAGGCACCGCAGAATTTACCAAAAATCAACACACAAAGCGACTAAAATTACCAATTCAATAATTTTTATTATTGTTTATTTCTAAATTAACAAAAACACCCTACACCTACATTTTATGTACCTAAATTAATTGCACCTAGACAATGCGTTTTTAACTTTACAAGTTAAAAATTGAATAATGAAAACAGGAATTGATTCCATCTCTTTTGATGTTGCCAAAATACATTTACCTATTAAAACTTTGGCAAAAGCCAGAAATATTGAACCTGAAAAACTAGAAAAAGGCCTGGGTTTAATCAAAATGACATTACCAGATACACATCAAGATACAGTAGTTTTTGCAGCAAACGCTTTAACAAAACTGATTCAAGAAAACAATCTCAATCTGAATGAAATTGCAAGAATATATGTTGGAACCGAAAGCGCTATTGACAGTTCAAAACCAATCAGCTCATTTTTAATTGCCTTAATGGAACAAAAATTTGGAGAAAATACTTTGTCTGAATGTGATGTAGTTGACTTTACATTCGCTTGCATTGGTGGTGTTGACGCATTGCAAAACTGCATCGATTTTGTAAAATTAAATCCAACCAAAAAAGCAATTGTTGTCACTACCGATTTTGCAAAATATGATCTAAACTCTACAGGTGAATATACTCAGGGCGCCGGAGCTTTAGCAATGTTAATTACTTCAAATCCTAGAATTATTGTATTCGACAACAATTGGGCGACAAGCACAAAAGGTGTTTTTGACTTTTTCAAACCATTTAGAACACTTTCAAAAGAAGAAATCACAGGAAACAAAAACAATGATTCGTGGTTTGACAATCTTGAAGACGAAATAGAAATCCACAAAGACCAACCAGTTTTTGACGGACAATATTCCAACCAATGCTACATGGACCGTACCAGAAACGCCTATTTTTCATTCAAAAAATTAAAAAACGGGAACGAAACTATCTATAATTCATGGAAATGCATCATCATGCATTTGCCGTATTCATTTCAAGGGCGCCGTATGTTGTCTGAAATTTATGCTTTGGATGCCGAAAATAAAATTATCTCCGGAGATGAAGATGCTTCGGAATATCAAAATAAATTGAAAGGAATCAGCAAATCTGAAGAATACCAACAATTTATAAATGAAAAATTAATGCCAGCTGAATTAGCTTCTTCATTAATTGGTAATTTATACACGGGCTCCATTTTTATGGGATTACTTTCTACTTTGGCACATTTTTATGATACCAAAAAAGAACTTTCAAATTCAAAATTTGGCTTTTTAGCTTACGGAAGTGGTTCTAAATCCAAAGTTTTCGAAGGGGAAATTCAGCCGGATTGGAAAACTGCAATTACCAATATAAATCTTTTTGAAACCTTAGAAGAAAGTTTTGAAATTGATTTTAAAACTTATGAAAAACTACATAAAAAAGAACAAAAACAAAGCATTCAACTTCCAAAAAACGAATGGATTTTGGAGCGAATAGAAACAGAAATTCCGAATCTATTAGGAGCTCGTTATTACAAATGGGTTGATTAATTTATATTCTTATTGAAAAAGCACCGAGAATTCTTATTGAAACTTTCGGTGCTTTTTACTTAAACAGCGCATCAGTTTAACTGAATTTGCTCATATATTGTTGCACTATTAAATCTGTGTTTTCATTCCGAGTCTTTTGCTCTAACTGAATTGGAGGCGAAGCTCTTTCCAAACAATTTTTCACCGCACAAGTTTCACAAGTCACCCCAACAATTTGTTTTTGTATGGATTTATTATCAATAAATTTAAACTTTTTCTTGACACTTGGCGTAATCAATATTCCCACAGATATACTTCTTAAGCAATCTTTTTTGAAAGGATCAAGTGTCGCTGAAGAAAATACCAAATACTCATTATTACTGTTGTCATAACGTGAAATTTGCGCATCGAAAAAATGTGTTTTATTTTGTTTAATTGCATTTTCAATGGTTTTGATTGAAACCCATCTTCTACAATAATGCTCATTCATTTCATTAGCGTGTGGCTCCTGTTGATTGGTAATGTGCAATTCTTTTTTAATTTGATACGTATCAGCACCGATTTTGTGTGACAATCGAAGGAAAAATAAATTTTTTAACTGAAAATCCTTTGGCAAAATATTCGTCAGCCTTTGATAGAAAGATTCAGGTGAAACATTGAATTTACCCATAAGCTCAATCATTTCCTGTGGTTTTGGATCCGTTTTCAACAAAAACACATTCAACTCTTCAATCAATTTTTGTCTAGGAATAAGCAATGCTCCAGCAAAATAAGAAGCATAAAAATTATTCAGAACCTGATCAAAATTATCAAATTTTATCCAACTGAACGTGTACAACCTTTCAGTAATTTCAAGGTAATTATAAGCAATTTCTTTTGCTAAAATAAAAGCTTTTTGAGGCTCATCAATATCTAATGACAGTAATAAAGTCTTGCTTTTAGGTACGAATATCGACCTTAAATCACCCAATTCTTCTTGTTCCGAAAAAACAATCTCATTAATCGTATAACCATATTCTTCAATTAATATGGCTGATAATTCTTCAATAGAAATTTTAGCATCAATATTTACATGAAACGCTTTAGAAAACTGCAATACTTTCAATTCCAAATCTTCAAAATAATTATTGTGCGCTTCTTGATACGAACGCAACGCAGCTAAGAAGAAACTTTCACGGGTTAGATTATAATGCTGTGCAATTTCAATAATCGTACTTATAAAGGCATTCACTTTAGCTGGCGCGTTAGCAATAATATCGATAAGATCATTTTCTTGAATCCCAAAAATCTCCAAAGGAATTTCTTTTAAAATTCCCGATTTTAATATTTCACCTATAGGAGCCAGATTATTATCCAGCTTTAACGACACCATATGATCATACGAAACGTCTAATTTTTCAGACAAAAGAATAATCTTATCTGTTTTAGGATATTTTTTCCCTTTTTCAATTTCGTTTAAATACGATTTTGAGAGGTCGGTAATTTTAGCCAAACCAAATAGTGACAAATTCTTATTTGTTCGAGCCTGCTTGAGTTTCAGCCCAAAAATTAACTTGATATAATCCTTTTCTACATTCATAAATTCAAATATACGCTAAAAAACAAAAACGTCAAAAATATTTTTTTTTCATTTTTAGCGTACGTTCGCTTGTTTTGTAAAAAACTTTTTTCTAATATTGTCATGTAAAACATATTAACCATGATACACCAACCAGAAACAACCGAAAGAGAGTTCCAGTTTTCTACTGAAACGAATCAGCATTATCCTGAAATATTGACGGATGAAGCCATTGAATTTTTAACTGATTTGCATAAAAACTTCAACAACAAAAGACTTTTGTTATTAGAAGAAAGAAAAAAACAACAAGTCAAATTTGATGCTGGCGCCTTACCTTGTTTCCCAACCGAAACAAAAAGTATTAGAGAAAGCAACTGGCGAGCGGCGGCAATTCCAAAAGATTTATTAGACCGAAGAGTCGAGATAACAGGCCCTGTTGATAGAAAAATGGTCATTAATGCGATGAATTCAGGAGCAAAAACCTTCATGGCTGATTTCGAAGACAGCACTTCCCCAACTTGGAATAATTTAATGGCTGGACAACAAAATTTAAAAGATGCAGTAAATAAAACCATCACTTTAGACGACCCACTAAAGAACAAGAAATACTCATTAAATGAAGATACAGCAGTTTTAATTGTTCGCCCAAGAGGATTGCATTTATCAGAAAAAAATATCTTGATTGACGGTCAACAGGCCTCAGGCTCACTTATTGATTTTGGTTTATACGCTTTTCATAATCACTCAGAACTGATAAAAAATGGAACCGCTCCCTATTTCTATTTACCAAAACTGGAACATTATTTAGAAGCAAGATGGTGGAATGAAGTTTTGGAATTTGCACAAGAATATTTAGGAGAACAAAATGGGACTTTCAAAGCAACGGTTTTAATTGAAACAATAACAGCCAGTTTCCAATTAGACGAAATAATCTTCGAATTAAGAGATCATATTGTAGGCCTTAATTGCGGAAGATGGGATTATATTTTTTCTTATATCAAAAAACTAAGAAACAACCCCACCTTTATTGTTCCAAATAGAGACCAAGTAACAATGACTTCTCCATTTATGAGTGCCTATTCACAATTGGTAATTCAAAGATGTCACAAACGCAACATACACGCAATAGGCGGAATGGCAGCTCAAATTCCGATAAAAAATGATGAGCAAGCCAACACAATTGCTTTCAACAAAGTAATTGCCGATAAAGAACGAGAGGCAAAAAATGGACATGACGGCACTTGGGTTGCCCATCCGGATTTAGTTTCAATTGCCATGACTGTATTCGACAAGTACATGCCAACGAAAAATCAAATTCATATAAAAAGAGACGACGTACACGTTACCGAAAATGATTTACTGGAAACCCCAGAAGGAACAATTACCGAGGAAGGCGTTAGAAAAAACATCAGTATCTCCGTTTTATATATTGCCTCATGGCTTAATGGACAAGGTGCTGCAGCATTACATCATTTAATGGAAGATGCCGCAACTGCTGAAATTTCAAGATCACAATTGTGGCAATGGCTTAAAAACGAAGTGGTTTTGGATAATAAAAAAGCATTAAATGAAAAATACTATCACAGAATAGCCATGGAAGAATTTGAAAAAATAAAAAAAACTGTTGGAGATGAAAATCATGAAAAAAAGAAATACAGATTAGCGGAACAACTGTTAGACACGCTTGTTGTAAACGAAAATTTTATCGAATTCTTAACCATTCCAGGATACCAATACATCTAAAAATAAACCAAACAAACCATAAAACATATTATGAAAACAACAGAAACAAGAATTCAGGAATTAGTTACCGATTGGATAACAAACCCAAGATGGAAAGGAGTTGAGCGCCCATACACAGCGGAGGAAGTTGTAAAATTGCAAGGTTCTTATGTTATAGAACATAGCGTTGCTAAAATTGGCGCCAATAATTTATGGAAAAAACTTAATTCTCAAGATTTTGTTGCCGGACTTGGTGCACTTACCGGAAATCAAGCGATTCAGGAAGTAGAAGCCGGATTAGATGCGATTTATTTGAGTGGATGGCAAGTTGCCGCTGACGCAAATGTTGCCGGCGAAATGTATCCTGATCAATCTTTATATCCCGCAAACAGTGTTCCGCTAGTGGTAAAACGAATCAATAATGCGCTTTTACGTGCAGATCAAATACAAGTTGTAAACGGAACTACCGATAGAAAACAATACTTAGTTCCTATCGTTGCTGATGCGGAAGCTGGTTTTGGCGGCAATCTAAATGCGTTCGAATTAATGAAATCTATGATTGAAGCGGGCGCAGCGGGAGTTCACTTTGAGGACCAATTGAGTTCTGCAAAAAAATGCGGACACTTAGGCGGAAAAGTATTAGTGCCAACACAAGAAGCCATCAATAAACTGATTGCGGCGCGATTAGCAGCCGATGTAATGGGAACGCCAACGTTGATTGTTGCCCGTACAGATGCTGATGCAGCCAACTTATTGACAAGTGATATTGACCCAAGAGACACAAAATTCATAACGGGAGAAAAAACGGGAGAAGGATTTTTCTATGTAAATTGTGGTGTTGAGCAAGGAATTGACAGAGGATTGAGTTATGCTCCGTATGCTGATTTAATTTGGATGGAAACCAGCAATCCTGATTTGGCTTACGCAAAACAATTTGCTGATGCTATTCACAAAGAATTTCCTGGCAAAATGTTAGCCTATAATTGCTCCCCATCCTTCAACTGGGCTGCTAAATTATCTGTTGCTGAAATGGAAACTTTCAGAGAAGACTTAGCTGCAATGGGATATAAATTTCAGTTCATCACTTTGGCCGGATTCCATGCGCTAAACACGAGCATGTTCGAATTATCTAAAGCGTACAAAGAAAGAGGAATGGCAGGCTATTCTGAATTACAGGAAAGAGAATTTGCATTGCAAAAACATGGTTTCAAAGCAGTAAAACACCAAGGTTTTGTAGGAACATCTTATTTTGATGCAGTTCAAAACACCGTTACAACAGGAAAATCTTCTACAACAGCCATGAAAGATTCAACTGAAGTAGCACAGTTTTAAGCAAAACTTATTTCATTAAGAACACAAAGCGTTCAAGTTTAAAATACAAATTTTTTCTTGCTCGCTTTGTCTGTTTTTTATTTAAAATTTGACGAATTCATAACAAAAAACGATTTAAACTTAGTATTTTTGAGTAATTAAAAGTTTAAACCGAATTGTTATGAAATACCATCAAATTGACCGGGATTTATTTATAAAAAATCGCACTAAATTCATGGCTCAGATGAAGCCAAAAAGCGTTGCTATTTTCAACTCTAATGATATTTATCCAATAAGTGCCGATAGTACAATGCCTTTTGCACAACACCGCGATATTTTTTATTTAAGCGGAGTGGACCAAGAAGAAAGTATTTTATTGCTTTTTCCAGATGCGCCATACGAACATCAAAGAGAGATTATTTTCTTGAAAGAAACCAGCGAACACATTGCGATTTGGGAAGGCGAAAAACTGACCAAAGAACGCGCTTTTGAAGTTTCAGGAATCAGAACAGTTTATTGGTTACAGGATTTCGAGAAAATTTTATTCGAAATGATGACGCATTCGGATACGATTTACATCAACACCAACGAACATTACCGCGCCACTGTAGAAACCGAAACCCGTGAAGCCCGTTTTGTAAAATGGTGGAAAGAGAAATATCCGGCACATGCAGTTGCAAAAAGCAATCCGATATTGCAACGCCTTCGTTCTGTAAAAGAAACCGAAGAATTGGATTTAATCCAAAATGCTTGTAATATCACTGAAAAAGGATACAGAAGATTATTGTCATTTGTAAAACCAAATGTTACTGAATACGAAATCGAAGCCGAACTGATTCACGAATTCATTCGCAATCGTTCCAAAGGTTTTGCTTACACACCAATTATCGCTTCCGGAAATAATGCCAATGTGTTGCATTACATCGAAAACAACCAACAATGTCACGCCGGCGATTTGGTCTTATTGGATGTAGCTGCAGAATATGCGAATTATTCAAGCGACATGACGAGAATGATTCCTGTTTCAGGAAAATTTACCGGCAGACAAAAACAGGTCTACGAAGCCGTTTTACGAGTAAAAAACGAAGCAACCAAAATGCTTACACCAGGAACACTTTGGAAACAATATCATTTTGAAGTGGGAAAAATCATGACTTCTGAGTTGTTAGGTTTGGGATTAATTGACAAAGCCGACGTACAAAACGAAAACCCGGAATGGCCCGCTTACAAAAAATATTTCATGCACGGAACTTCCCACCACATGGGATTGGACACGCATGATTATGGAATCCTGACAGAACCAATGCAAGCCAATATGGTTTTCACCGTAGAACCGGGAATTTACATTCCTGCTGAAGGTTTCGGAATCCGTTTAGAAGACAATGTAATCGTTCAGGAAACAGGCGAACCATTTAATTTGATGCGCAACATTCCTATTGAAGTCGACGAAATTGAAACGTTGATGAACAGTTAAACTCGTTTCAAATGGTTATAACCAGAACGGCTTACAGCAATGTAGGCCGTTTTTTATTTGGGCGCAACCCAACCTCCGTAAACTCCGGCTGCGTCGGGCTATCCGCTGTAAGTCCTCGCACCGCAAAAAAATGCGGCGCTGTGGGCTTTTCGCTATTATCCCTTGCGCGCTTCAACAAGAAAATTTATAACTCAACAACATCAATTCCAAAATCCATCTTAAAACTGTAACTTTATAATCCAGCTTCCGACTTATTTGAAAAACTTAAATCACAGAAATCATGCAAGCACACGAAATAGACTACCACATATATGGCGAGGAAATGCAATATGTGGAAATAGAATTGGACCCACAAGAAATCGTAATTGCCGAAGCAGGAAGTTTTATGATGATGGACAATAATATCCAAATGGAAACCATCTTTGGCGACGGTTCCGGACAACAAACTGGATTGTTCGGTAAACTTTTAAGCGCAGGAAAAAGAGTGCTTACCGGCGAAAGTCTTTTTATGACAGCGTTTATCAATCAAAACAATACCAAAAGTAAGGTTTCATTCGCATCACCTTATCCAGGGAAAATAATCCCAATTGACTTAACCCAATTTAGCGGAAAATTCATCTGCCAAAAAGATGCGTTTCTCTGCGCTGCCAAAGGCGTTTCTATTGGAATTGAATTCTCTAAAAAACTCGGTCGTGGACTTTTTGGTGGTGAAGGTTTCATCATGCAAAAAATTGAAGGTGACGGTCTGGCGTTTGTGCATACAGGCGGAACATTAGCCAAAAAAGAATTAGCCGCAGGCGAAATCCTAAAAGTAGACACGGGTTGTATCGTAGGCTTTACCAAAGATGTCGATTATGATATTGAATTCATTGGCGGTATCAAGAATTCTATTTTTGGCGGCGAAGGTTTATTTTATGCCACACTTCGTGGTCCGGGAACCGTTTATGTACAATCCTTACCTTTCAGCCGACTTGCCGATAGAATCATCGCATCTGCACCAAAATCTGGCGGAAACAGTCGCGACGAAGGCAGTTTATTGGGTGGTTTAGGGAATTTATTAGATGGTGATAATCGATTTTAAATTTTATAAACGGTTTTCAGAAATAGGGGCATCTTTTTAAACCAAATAAGAAATGTAAGGACACATTAGTAATTCTTAAATGAACTTATATTTCTTAAATGGTTTAAAAATATATATTGTTTAATTATTCTCTTTAAAGATTTTTACAATTTTCATTTCGTGTTTTTCTTGTAATTCATGGCAACCCTTTTAAACAGCAACTATAATGTAAAATCATAAAAAAATAAAGTGTTATTTTTGTAGACTAAATTTCCATTTTGAAACAAATTCTCTTTAAAAATACCAACATCTCCTATTCCGATACCGGGAAAGGAACGGTTATTGTCTTGCTTCATGGTTTCTTGGAAAACAAAGGCATGTGGGATTTTTATATTCCGGAGTTTACTAAAAAAAACCGCGTCATCACGATTGATTTATTGGGACATGGCGAAACGGAATGTTTGAGTTACGTACAAACAATGGAAGATAATGCCGATGCAGTTCACGCTGTTTTATCGGAATTGCGCATCCGGAAAGCCATTTTTGTCGGGCATTCTATGGGCGGTTACGTGGCTTTGGCTTTCGCAGAATTATATCCTGAGACTATAAAAGGATTGGTTTTGTTAAATTCAACAACAAGAGCCGATAGCGAGGAACGAAAAACAAATCGGGACCGAGCTATTAAAGCCGTAAAACAATCTTTCATAAATTTTGTTTCACTATCAATCGCTAATTTATTCAGCGAATCCAATCGAGAGAGACTTTCGTCAGAAATTGAAAGAGTAAAAAAAGAAGCCTTAAAAACACCACTTCAAGGAATCGTTGCCTCACTCGAAGGAATGAAAACAAGAAAAGACCGGGAAGTTTTATTGCACCTCACACCCTATCCAAAGCTATTAATTCTAGGCGAAAAAGATCCTGTCCTAAATTATGAAGAGACTAAAGAACAATTAGAAAACACTACTGTACAATTCGTAAATTTCCCAGACGGACACATGAGTCATATCGAGAACAAAGACCAGTTATTGAAAGAATTGTTGGCTTTTTTCAAAAGTATTTAAATTATTTTCTCTTCAAAAGGAATATTCTCATCTAAAATTTCACTCAACAAAAGGACAATCTGTTCGAGATAATTACTCAAAACTTCTTCATTTATAATTGAATTAACCTCTTTGTCTTCTTTAAAATTAAACGGAAGAAATCCTGCTTTCAAATTTTTAAAAGAAATAATTCCCGCTTCAATTGGTTTTCCCTTTGCTTCATGCTCATACATATAAGCATACGCCAGTACCTGAATAATTTTATCGCTTTTAATATCTTCAATTAATCCTTTCCAGGTTTTCAAAGTAACACTTGCCTTTTCAACTTTTCCCGTTTTATAATCGATAATTCTAATGATTCCGTTGCGCTCTTCAATTCTGTCTACATTTCCTTTTATCAATACCGGAAAAGGCAAATTAGGATGATTTAAAGTACGACCAAATGTTTGCTCCAAAGCGATGATTTTGATTGCATCACCATTCTTAATACTTTCCAATTCCACTTTTAGGAAATTTGAAACGTTTCGTTTGGCGACTTCAAACGCCAATAAATTTCTTCCTTTTTTGATTTCACCTTCTTTATAAACCAATTTGAATTGCTTGAGAACCTCAGCATCAATTTGTTTGAAACAGTTTAAAATATTACTTTCGGATATAAATTTCCCAATAAAAGGTTCATATAAAACTTTCAAAGTTTCATGAATAATGGTTCCCAAAGTATTTAATGCTATATTTTCCTCGACTTCTTCGACTTCGCTGATGCGCAAAATCTTCTGAAAATAAAACTGAATTGGATTTCGGATATAACTCGTCAATGCTGATGGCGAAAATCCTTTTTCGGCAATTTCTTTCAGTCGCACCATCACACTTTCCGATTTTGGAATTACCATCGGCTGATATGCTGTTTCAGGCAAAACAGCATTATAAATTTCATGAGTAAGCGTATGATTATTTTGTTTTTCTACTTCCAGTTGGGTGATGAATCGGCTTTTTTCGCCAGCATCCAATCCTTCACTTTCGGTATTATATAGCAAGTAAATATTTTTGGCGCGTTGTAATAAATGATAGAAATGATAGGTATAAATGGCATCTTTTTCTTTGAATGTCGGCAAACCCAATTCGCGTTTCACATCATAAGGAATAAAAGAATTCTGCGATTTCCCAGCCGGAAATTTCCCTTCATTCATCGAAGTGACAATAACGGTATCAAAGTCCAAAACACGGCTTTCTAAAACTCCCATAATCTGCAAACCATTCAAAGGTTCTCCTTCAAAAGAAACTTCAGCCAAATCAATTACTTGTTTGTAAATCGCATAGAGTGTTTCTATTTTATCAATATGTTCATGTTTCGAATAGTAATTAATTAGTTTATTAATGACTTTGAAAATAGCAAAAACAAAAGCTTTGGTAATTTTCTCTTCTTCGTTGTCATTACTTAAATTGTTCTTTATAGTCTGCAATAATTTAGAAATTGTCTCTAATACCGGAATTGAGCCATGCTCCCATTTTTGGAATAACAATAGAAACAACTCGCTTGGATCAGTATTCAATTCCATCAATTTATGATAGGTAATAAATGTGTAATTGTTTTGATTGATAATTTTGACTAGCGCATTGGTTTTCGCATACGGTTCCACCAAAGGATGTGTCAAAATATCTAATACATCTTTGTAATACAACACATAGCTTTTAGCATTTCTGGACAACGCATTCGTATGCATTTTAAACAATTTTGCAATCAAAATCTGGGCTGGATTGTTCTTACTCGAATAACCCATCGTAATATTCAAAGCACCAACGCTTGACGGTAACGAATATAAAAGTGGAACCAAAAGATTTTCCTCGCCAAGAACCACAGCCACTTTATCAAGCTTGCCTTCAGTCCCGAGGCTTCGGGATTCATTGATTACATTTTCAATAATACTTCCGGTAATTTTGGCTTGACCTATAGTTTTTGGTGTTCCAATAACTCGAATGTTTTTAGTCTGCGAAAAATCATTTACGATCCATTCAAAAGGATGGAGTTTATAATGCTTCCAGCTTTCTTTGAAACGCCTTACAAACAATCCTGCATCATGATACGGGTCATTTAGAAAGGTTTGATCGACATCCCAATATATTTTGGCTTGATCAGAAGCTATAAGATGTTGGATTATTTTTTCTTCGGCAGCATTCAGCGCATTAAAACCTGCAAACAGGAATTGTTTGTTTTGTACTGAATTCGAAAAATGGTTTAGGTTATTAACCGCTTCACGGTAAATCAAACCTTGATAACCGATTCCTTTATTCAATAAATGAGTATAAAGTGATTGATAGTAATTAGGCAGTAATTTCCAAAAATCAATGTATTTCTCTAATAATACGGTCTTATTTTCGACTTCAATCCCCCATTTTTTGATATCTTCAATATCTTTCAGATACGAAAGAACGTGGGATGGCTCCAATAAATACCGGTCAATTTCATTAAAATCCTGTAATAGTGTTTTCGCCCAATTGGCAAAGAGTTCGAACGATTGTTGGTTTGCTTTATCAGTAATTGATAAATAGACTTCATAGAATTCAAATAATAGCTCAATCGGATCAATGGTACGAATGCCTGCTATATCTTGAACAAAATCTTCAATACTTATAATTTCAGGAGAAAGTATATTTGTGGTTACCTGATTTTTCAGCGCTTCAATTAAAAATATTTTTGCCCTTTTGTTTGGCAAAACTACAATCGCATTGGATAGATTATCTGAATATTTTTCAATTAAAACTGTGGCTATTTTATCTAAAAAAGAAGTATTTGTCATTTTATAAAAATAAAAAAACGCCCCGATAAATCGAGGCGTTTTCTAAAAAATTTTGAAGTAGATTATTTTTGTAACAATACTTCAGTTCTTCTATTTTGAGCTTTTCCTTTAGCTGTTTTATTTGTTGCAACTGGTGTACTTTCACCAAAACCTACAGCATTTAAATTATCAGAACTAATACCTCTTTCAACTAAAGCATTTTTAACAACATTTGCTCTAGCTTCAGAAAGTTTTTGATTGTATGCATCTGAACCATCGCTATCTGTGTGCCCTTCAATACTGAATTTAGCATTAGGATAGTTTTTAAGAATATTTGCCATAGCATCTAATCTTGCAGGAACGTCAGCAGTTTTAAAAGTAGCTTTACCTGAATTAAAGTAAACTGCTCTAGCTTGAATTTTAAGATTGTCTAAAGCTTCAGTAGTTACTTCAGGACATCCTTTGTTACTAGCTGGACCAGCAACAGTAGGACAAGCATCATCTTTATCTAAAACTGAATCACCATCAGTATCTGGCCAAGGACAACCTGCATTTTCTTTAGGACCTGCAACAGTTGGACATTTGTCATCTTTATCAGCAATTCCGTCTCCGTCAGCATCTGGACAACCTTTTAAAGCAGCTAAACCAGCAACTTCTGGACAAGCATCATCTTTATCAGCAATTCCATCTCCATCAGTATCAGGGCATCCGTTTAATGCAGCTAAACCAGCAACTTCTGGACAAGCATCAGCACTATCTTGGATTCCATCTCCATCTGTATCAGGACATCCGTTGAATTGTTTTAAACCAGCAACTTCTGGACAAGCATCATCTTTATCATATATTCCATCACCGTCAGTATCTTTACCACCAAATTTGAAGATAAGACCTGCAGTATGTTGGAAATGAGAAGGAGAATCAATAACTCCATTGTTATCTTCTCTATCTCCAAAAGATTTTTTGTAAGTTGTTGTTAAAGAAAGTCCTATGTTTTCAGTAAACCAGATATTCAATCCAGCACCTGGATTAACAGTTCCAAAACTGTCTTTTCCTAAGAAAGTATAACCACCACCAACAGCAAGAGAAGGATCAATTACTTTAGATTTAATCAAGTTCATAAAACTGTATCTAATAGTACCATCGATACCATAATACATTAAATCCCCAGGATTAGTTACAATATAACCACGAGAATCATGACCTGGAGTAGTTGGACGAAAATAAACAGCTTTTGTAATTTTATTTACTGACCCAGAAAGTCCAAATGAGAAATTATCTCCAATGTATCTAGATACACTTAAATAAGATACTGAAGGAAGAATATTCCAGTTGTCTTTAACAGCAAATGGCTGAGAAAAATGTGCATCTAGCCAATTGTGTCCACCAGTAGCACTAGCTTTGGTGTTAACGGCATTAACCCCAAAAGAGATTGCCCATGGATTGTTACTGTCTTGTGCGTTAGAGCTTAAACCCAACACCATCATTACAGCAACTAAAAGTTTGTTAAGATGTTTCATACTTAATTTTTTTAATTACAATTTAGTTAATTATAAGACAAAAGTAACCCGTAAATTTTTAACTACAAAATGAAATGTTAAAAAAAACAATAATATTGGAGCCAAAGTGGTAATTATATAACTTTCAATAAAAATTATATAACTTCCAACATGCGCCCAACTTCAACAAAAGCACTAATTGCCTTGTCTAAGTGAGCAGTAGTATGCGCTGCGGATAGTTGAACTCTAATTCTCGCCTTATCCTTAGGAACTACAGGAAAGAAAAAACCTATAACATAAATTCCTCTTTTTAAGAGCTCATTAGCCATATTCTGAGACAATTTGGCATCATATAACATTACAGGAACAATTGCCGAATCACCATCAATGATATCAAAACCAGCTTTTTTCATTCCTTGCTTGAAATAATTTGTATTCCATTCTAATTTGTCACGTAAGACAGTATCTCTTTCTAATATTTCAAAAACTTTGATAGAAGCACCTACAATTGCGGGCGCAAGTGAATTAGAAAACAAATAAGGTCTGGAACGTTGACGTAAAATTTCAATAATTTCTTTTTTGGCAGTCGTATAACCTCCCATAGCCCCCCCAAGTGCTTTTCCCAATGTTCCTGTAATAATATCTACTCTTCCCATTACTCCTTTTGCTTCGAGCGTTCCTTTTCCGGTTGCACCAATGAATCCGGCGGCATGACATTCATCCACCATAACCATAGCATCATATTTATCCGCCAAATCACAGATTTTATCCAAAGGGGCCACAACTCCGTCCATAGAAAAAACGCCATCAGTAACAATTAATTTAAAACGACTTCCTGCCTCTGTAGCTTTGATTAGTTGTTGCTCCAAATCTTCCATATTGCTATTTTCATAACGATAACGAGCCGCTTTACACAAACGAACACCATCTATAATAGAAGCGTGATTCAAACTATCTGAAATTATCGCATCGTTTTCTCCTAACAGCGGCTCAAAAACACCTCCGTTAGCATCAAAAGCCGCAGCATAAAGAATAGTATCTTCGGTTCCATAAAATTCAGAAATCTTTTTTTCCAATGTTTTATGGATGTCTTGAGTCCCACAAATAAAACGTACTGATGACATTCCGAAACCGTGTGTATCCAAAGCATCTTTAGCGGCCTGAATTACTTCAGGGTGAGATGACAATCCAAGATAATTATTGGCACAAAAATTTAAAACTTTCTCACCTGTCGAAATAGTGATTTCAGCTCCTTGTGGCGAAGTGATGATTCTTTCTTTTTTGAAAATTCCATTATCTTCAATAGTTTGCAATTCTGACTGTAAGTATTCTTTGATTTTTCCGTACATTTTATGTGTTTATTAAAGCCGTTATTTATTCATTTTCAATAGTAGCTCACAAATTTACTACATCGATTTCTTTCCCTATGTATATCAATGCCTTTTTAACTACTTTGTACCCCATTTTCTCAATAGCATCTTGATAATTCTCCAATTGTTGTTGGTATTTAACATTATGTGTTCCAGTTTTATAATCCAGTAATAATACTTCTTTGTCTTTTGTCAAAACCATTCGGTCAGGTTTAATGGTTTTACCTTCTTTTTGAATAATAGTTTGCTCATTCAAAACTTCATTCCCTTCAGCAAAACAAATTTCTAATTCACTGTGATTAACAATTTCTTGAATCGTATTAAAAACTGTCTCTTTTTGACCAAAAGTTATCAATCCGTTTTCAATGGATTTTGTAATTGCCAAATCAACATCGTTTTTAGTTTTTACAAAAGATAAAATTTCATGAATTACATTTCCGTATTCTATAGCTTCCTGCTGATGCGTCCCCCACATTAATGCTTCTCGCTGGGCAATTTTTATATTCTTTGGATTTAGAATTTCTGAAACTAAAGGAATCGTTTTTGAAGTATCGATGTGTAGTTTTGCTGAAGATAATTTCGTTGCATTTCCAAATTCATATTCCAATTTGTTTTCATCAAATTCGCCTTTGTTACCCAAATAATTAATAAAAAACGTACACATATTATTTTTTGGAATTTCACCTTTACTCGATAAATTCATATTTGATATTACATACAATTGTTCTTCTGCTCGGGTTAAAGCCACATACAAAACATTAATATTATCCAATAATTCTTCCTGCTTTTTTTGATTGTAAACGAATGATGCTTCCTCTCCAAATCCTTCAACCGCGCTACTATTGTCAATTAAAACTTTGGGCAAACCAAAATCTTGTTCTTCAGCATTAAGCCATAATTTATCTTTTGGTTTCCGATTATAATCTTCCTCAGCAAAAGGAAAAATCACAACAGGAAATTCCAATCCTTTCGATTTATGAATCGTCATAATCCGAACGGCATTAGTCCCTTCAGGAGACGGAATGCTGAATTTCTCTGCATTTTTATCCCAAAAATTCAGGAAATCAGAAATTCCAGCTTGATTGCGAATGTCTCGCTCTAAAACAATGTCCAAGAAATATTGAACGTAGGCATTCCCCTCCCCAACCCTCCCCGAAGGGGAGGGAGACGAAACCGATAAGTTGGAATTTTGAATTTCTTCTTGTATTCTTTTCAAAACTTCTGAAATACTCTTTATAACTTGCTCATTGGTAAATCGAATGACTTTATAGCCTAATTTATTTAGAGTAATTGTCCTATTATTATCTAACTCAACTTGTTCTTCGGTAAAATGATAATCCCCATCTACTTCAACAACCAGTTTTTTTGACAAACAAACAAAGTCAACAATAAAATCATCTATCAAATGTTGTTGCCTGAATTTATAATCTTCAAATGATTTAGATTTGAGTTCCATCCAAAGAACTTTCTCGGCATGAGTTGGCTGTTTCCTCATCTCTTTTGCTTTTTCAATTAAAAGATGAGAATAATTTCCACCAGTCATGTACCCTAATTTATCCACACGATTCACTATTCCGTCACCCTTCCCTTTGGAGAGGGCTGGGGAGAGGAATTTACTTATTATAGTTTCCACCGCCTCATACAATGATTTTTTTCGAATGTTTTGAAACGAAAGTGAAACATCGAAACTCATCAACCAATTTTCGAAATCAGTTTCTTGAAACAATGACATTCCTTTGGCAATGAAATCATGAATCGATAATTTATCCTGACTGTTTTGAGCTAAATATTGAAGAAAGTTTGCTTTGGATTCCAAATCAGAACTGTTTTTCAAGTATTTCAATAAATGAATAATCAATCGAACTTCGGTGGCATTTTGAATCATCAAGGTTTCTGATGACAAAAGCGGAATTCCTTGCTCAGTCAGATAATTAGCAATTGCAATTCCTTGGTCTCGTTTTCGAGTCAGAATGACAATATCTTTGTATTGAAATCCTTGTTTAAGGACTTTTTGAATTGTATTTAAAGTCGCTAAAACATACAAATCTGTTTTATCCAACGTTTCTTCATCTCCCGAAGTTTCAGGATTATCGTCTATTTTTTCCACTTTTGGGATGAAAGAAATGTTTACATAGCCACCAGTTTTATCATTAGTTTTTTGATGGCTGTGATTTTCATATAAATCTTTATAATCCAAATGTTCAAATTCATTCGACAATAATTTAAAGAAATCATTATTGAATTCGATTATTTGCGAATAACTACGGTAATTTTTATCTAAATGTTCGAGTTTTTTATCCGGATTATTGAACGGATTTTGGTCTTTACTCAATTCGATAAACTGTTCTGCTTTTCCACCACGCCATCTGTAAATAGATTGCTTGGGATCGCCCACAATCATCAAAGTTCCTTTTGCACCAAAATCATCCTGACCCGAAAGCGCATTATCGATCAGTGGAATCAGGTTCTGCCATTGCATTTCGGAAGTATCCTGAAATTCATCGATAAAAAAATGACGGTAGCGTTCACCCAATCGTTCGTATATAAAAGGAGCCGGCTGATTCTGAATCTCACGATGGATAATCGCATTAAATTCAGAAATGGAAAGCACATTTTGTTCTTCCTGAATTTTGGCCAATTCATTGCTGACCGTATTTAGCAATGACAAAGGCGTAATGTTTTTTAAGAACGCTTTATAGAAATTTATCTTTTCGAAAGCAGTATAAACTTTAGTCAGGATTTGCAAAAATTCAGGAATCAAATTTTCAATAATTGCTCGGTCTTTTGCAGTTTTATTGATAGCAATATCATCAAACTCATGAAAAGTTTTATTCTTGGGATTGAACTTCCCTTGCTGAATACTATTAATATGATTTGGAAAAGTACCTCTAGAAAAGGATTTTACATCAATTCCGTTTTTATCAATTAATGATAACACTTCTTCAGCAAAAACAATAGTTTGCTTTTCCAAAACTTTACAGGCTTCGGCTAGTTTATTTTTTATTTCTACAAACTCCGCAATGGATTTATCTTGAAAATGAGTGATTTCGTTTCTATTATTTTCGTTTAAAACCAACCGACCGGTTTCGAGAATTTCACGAGAAATATCCCAAGACTTATCATCATCCGTTTTTTCCATCGTGAAATCGATTAACAGTTTTGTCAATGTTTCATCTTCTCCGGCTTGCGCGATAATTGCATCGACGGCTTCTATTAATAAATTTTCGGTATCCAAAGTGACTTCAAAAGTCATGGGTAAATTCAAATCATGTGCAAAAGCACGAATGACTTTATGCGTAAATTTATCGATGGTGGAAATATCAAAAGCAGCATAATTATGAATGATGTGCTTGATGATTTGCTGTGATTTGATTTTTATTTCAATGATAGAAAGTTCCGTATCTATGGCCAAATCCTGCATTAAATCCTGCGCTTTTTGTGCCGGTTCGTCTTTGGCAAATTCGGATAAACTGCCTACAATTCTGCTTTTCATTTCGTGAACCGCTTTATTGGTAAACGTAATGGCGAGAATGTTTCGGTAGGCATCATTTTTTTTTGCAACAAGGATAATTTTCAGATATTCTTTGACAAGCGCATAGGTTTTTCCGGAACCTGCCGATGCGTCGTATATGGAGAATGAAGGTCTTTGCATTAAGATTTTAGATTTCTGATTAACGATTTTAGATTTCTGATTTAGAATTAGCGTTCTAATTTCCCAAATCCCCTAGCCCTGATGGAAACGGCATCCTTTTTATATGGTGATTTTTCATCACCTTATAAAAAGATATAGTAAACAGCAGGAAATAGCTCCTAAAAACACAACAATTTTTAGGTTACTTTTAAAATTTGTCCCGAAACTTCGGGATAAAACTTAAAAGTAGTATTTTTGCAGCATGGAAACAAATAGACAGAAAAAAATAGGTGGGGTTATCCAAAAAGATTTGGTTGACATTCTGCAAGGTGAAGTGAGAAAAAACGGAGTTACAAATTTGATAATTTCGGTATCCAAGGTTGTTGTAACTTCAGATTTATCAGTAGCTACAGTACATTTAAGCATTTTTCCTCAGGATAAAGCAAAAGAGATTTTAGAGGCGGTTAAGTCCAATTCTAAAACAATAAAACATGATTTATCACAACGTGTTCGTTTACAATTAAGAAAAGTTCCCAATTTGGTTTTCTTTATCGACGACTCTTTAGACTATATCGAAAAAATTGACAATGCCTTAGCTAACAAAGACAATCCTATTGAGAATAGAGATCTTTTGGACAAACGCAGATTTCAATAAAATTTGAATTTCCCCCTTTACATAGCCAAACGCTATATTCGTAGCAATAGTAAAAACAATGCAATCAATATCATCAATCGGATTGCCAGCATGGGAATTATTGTTGGCGCAATGGCTTTGTTTGTGGTTTTATCTGTTTTTAGCGGATTGAAAGTTTTTAGTCTTTCGTTTACCAATGACATTGATCCCGATTTAAAAATAAGCAGTACTTTAGGTAAATCCTTTCTTATTTCTCCAATACAGGAAAGCCAAATCAAGAAAATTGATGGGCTAGCTTCTTATACTAAAATAATAGAAGAGCGGGTTTTATTCACTTTTGACGGAAAACAGGAAGTTACTTACTTAAAAGGAGTTGATTCAAATTTTAGTAAAGTAAATGCTATTGAAAAGAAACTTTTCAACGGGCAATGGCTAAAACCGGACACTTATCAAGTAGTGGTTGGTTACGGAATTGCTCAAAAATTCTCGATGGGATTACTTGATTTTAATCATCAATTGGAAGTTTTAGTTCCAAAACCAGGAAAAGGCGCTATCGAAAATCCAGAACAAGCTTTTAATAAAACGGATATTATTCCTGTTGGGATTTATGCCATCAGCGAAGATCTTGATTCGAAATATGTTTTTGCCGATTTAGGTTTAGCTCAGGAATTATTGGAATACAAATCCAATCAGGTTTCGGGGATTGAAATCAAAGAAAAAGCTGGCGCTGATGAAAGTGTCATCATCGATCAACTTCAAACTATTTTTAATAATACTATTACTGTAAAAAACAGAGCTCAACTCAACGAATCGCTCTATAAAATGTTGAATACCGAGAATATAGCTGTGTATTTAATTTTCACCTTGGTGATTGTTGTGGCACTTTTCAACTTGATTGGCGCACTGATTATGATGATTTTGGATAAAAAAGGAAACCTAAAAACCCTTTTTAATCTTGGAACCGAAATCAAGGATTTGCGAAAAATATTCCTGCTTCAAGGCACTTTATTGAGTGTTTTTGGCGGAATTATCGGGTTAGTTTTAGGGATTATAATTGTGTTACTGCAACAACATTTTCAACTGGTTATGATTACGCCTACACTGGCGTATCCTGTAGTTTTCTCTCTCGAAAATGTATTGATTGTTATGGAAACTATTGTCACCCTAGGTTTTATTGCTTCGTTGATTGCAAGTAGTCGCGTGAGTAAAAAGTTGTTAGATTAAGATTTCCCATTTAAAAAAAAATTCCACTAATTTACACGAATTAATTTGTGCAAATTAGTGGAATTCGTGTTTAAATTATTTAACTACACTACTTCGTATCCTACATACGCTTCTTCGATTTCATTCAAAGCGGCGAACAATTCTTCAGGACGATCTAGGGTTACTAATTTTTGTTTGTAGGTTTTAAAAGAATGAATTCCTTTAAAATAATTGGTGTAATGTGGTCTTGTTTCAACAATTCCTAATCTTTCACCTTTCCATTCCATTGCCCAGGTGAGGTGATTCCGAACTGCTTCTACTCTATCAACAACGGTAGGTTTTGGCAAATGTTCCCCGGTTTTGAAGTAATGTTTGATTTCGTCAAAAATCCAAGGATAACCAATAGCAGCACGACCAATCATGATTCCATCAATACCGTATTCATTTTTATAATGTAATGCTTTTTCCGGAGAATCGATATCGCCGTTTCCAAAAATAGGCATTGTAATTCTTGGGTTGTTTTTTACTCGAGCAATGTGCGACCAGTCGGAATGGCCTTTGTACATTTGTGCGCGTGTTCTGGCGTGTATGCTCAAAGCAGCAACACCAATGTCTTGCAAACGCTCCGCAACTTCATCAATATTAATGGAATTATCGTCCCAACCCAAACGGGTTTTTACGGTTACTGGCAAATGGGTACTATCGATAACAGCCTGAGTCAAACGAATCATCAAATCAACGTCTTTTAAAACGCCAGCACCAGCACCTTTGCAAACGACTTTCTTAACGGGACAACCAAAATTAATATCTATTAAATCCGGGTTTACAGCAGAAACAATTTTGGAAGACATCGCCATGGCTTCTTCGTCACCACCAAAAATCTGGATTCCAACTGGTCGTTCGTAATCGAAGATGTCTAATTTCATTCGGCTTTTAATAGCGTCACGAATTAATCCTTCAGAAGAAATAAATTCAGAATACATCATATCAGCTCCATGGGCTTTACACAATCTGCGGAAAGGCGGATCGCTCACATCTTCCATAGGTGCGAGAAGTAAAGGGAAATCAGGTAATATTATGTTGCCAATCTTGATCATCAATTTATTTTTTTGCAAAGATAGTTAAGAAAACTCGGTTATGAAATTTAATCTGATGTGTGACAATCATTTAAAATTAATAATTATTTTTACGAAAACTTTGCAATGCTTTATCAATTTGGCTTTTACAGTTCCGTTTTACTTATTTCGTTTACGCAAGGGATCATTTACAGCTTACTCTTACTTGCAAAAGCCGTTAAAACCGAAAACAAGTCAAATTATTGGTTGAGTTTTTTTATTTTCCTCTGTAGCCTGTATATTGCGCCTTGGATGCTTGGTTTTGCCGGTTGGTATGACAATCAACCCTACCGGGACATTTTATTTTACACCCCTTTTCAACACCTTTTATTTATAGGGCCTATCATCTTTTTTTACACGCAAAGCCTGTTAAATCCATCTTTCAAATTTTCAAAAAAAGAAGCTCTTCATTTACTTCCTGGATTTTTTTACCTTATCTACATTGTTGCCATTTGGATTTATGATAAGTTCATTTTAGGCGAAAATTATTTCTATGAAAACGGAATGGACAAGGATTTTGACCAATGGTATCAAAAGCTGGGTTTACTTTCTATGATTCTTTATTTTATTTTGAGTATCCGATATTATAATGTATACAAAAAACTAATGTTTCAAGTAGTTAGTTATGCCGATTCTATTTTATTTAAATGGATAAAAACCTATCTGATGGCTTTTTTAGCGATGCTTCTTCTTCCTGTTTTTTTTGACATTTTAGGATTCTTTTATCCCGAAATAAAATCGTATCAAGGTAGCTGGTGGTTTTTTCTGTTCTTTTCGATAGTTATGTATTACATTGCAATTACAGGATATTCCAATCCTATAAGTACTACAATTCCTTTTAAGATGTCGTTTTTTGATAAAAATCCGATTCTTTTATTGAATGAAAACAATACAAATGAATCAGAAACCATAATTGATATTCAGCACGAAACTTTTGAAGAAAAAAAATCGCCCGAAATTGAACTTTGGAAATCAAAAATTACAACCTTAATTCAAACTGAAAAATTGTATAAAAATCCGGAATTGACGCTTACCGATTTGGCAAAAAAATTAGAAACAAATGCTTCTGTGATTTCTAAAACTATCAATCAAGGTTTTCAAATGAATTTTAACGATTGCATCAATAATTACCGAATTGAAGCCGTAAAAAATAGTTTTACAAATGGCGAACAAAAAAAATCTACCTTATTAGGAATTGCTTTTGATAATGGATTCAATTCAAAAGCTACTTTCAACCGCTCTTTCAAGAAAAATACTGGAAAAACTCCGAAAGAATTCATCGAAACGCTATAACTTATTTATTTACAACACTTATTAGATTTCAAATATTAGTCTCAAATCATAATTTGAAGCGATTGGCTATGATTTATAGCGCAATTTTGCCCTGTTATTAATCATTAAAACAAGAAACATGACAAAATTAATTATCGCAATTGTATTGACATTAACTTCAACTTTTGCAAATGCACAACTGAAAGGTTCGGGAAAAATTAGTACTAAAAATTACGATTACAAAAACTTCGACAAAGTGAATTTTGAAGATCTAGATGGAAAAATAGAAGTCGAAATTGGTAAACCTTGGAGTGTTTTGGTAACTATTGATGACAACCTAGAAAGTCTTTTAAATTTCTCGAAAAACGTTTCAGAAAATGAATTAAAAATTCAATTTAAAGGAAACAAAAACAATCAAATGTACGTTGAAGACACCAACTTAAAAATCAAAATTACGATGCCTGAAGCTATTGTAATTAGCAATACCGGCAATAGTGATTTAATTGTAAAAAATATTTTTGGACACTATTTCAGATTAGAAAACACAGGAAATGGTGAAAGTAAAATTAGCGGAACAATTGATGTTTTAGATATTGTTAAAGCTGGAAATGGTGATGTAGATGCTTCAAAGCTGAACGCTAAAAAAGCAGATCTAAAAAGCACCGGAAACGGAAATTTAATTACAAATGTTTCCGATGAAGTAACAGCAAAATTAACCGGAAATGGAGATATCATTAACAAAGGAAGAGCCAAATTTGATTCCAATTCAAAAAAATCAGGGAACGGCGATTTACTTCTTAATCAATAATAAACTCAATTACAAATTCAAATCTAAAAAATATGAAACTACTCACTAGAATTACAAAACCCATTTTGTTACCCAATTGGTCACAAGATGTATTTATTACTATTCCACGAATTGTTTGTGGCTACTTGTTAGCCTTTAATTTTGGGGCAGATAAATTTGGAATGCCTTGGTCACCAATTGATGCGAATTTGGGATTATTCGAAGTCGCTTTTTGGTTTCCAAACGATGTGGCGAATTATGGTGGAATTTTTGCTATTGCTCCCGTTTTCTTTGCTTGGATGGGCGCATTTGCAGAAGCCATTGGCGGATTATTTTTATTATTCGGATTTCAAACTCGAATTGCTTCTTTTCTTATTATTGGCACCATGTTGGTTGCTATTTTTATGCAACAAATACAAAATGGTTTATGGAATTGTCTTGCGGCAATGGGATTTCTTTGGGTTGCAATTTTCTATTTAATTCTAGGATCAGGAAGATTTGGAATTGATTATCTACTAACTAAACACACAGTATAATTATGAAAACCATAGTATCAACAATCGCATTATTATTTACTTTATTAGTAACAAGTTGCGTTCAGAAATCGTATAAAAAAACCATTGTTTTTACTTTGGATGCATCCGAAATAAAAAATAGTAAAAAAGTGGGAATTAGAGGAAACGATAAACCTTTATCTTGGGATTATGACACTAAAATGAAAGAGATTAAAAAAGACAGTCTTTATGAAACAGCCGTAACTTTTGAAACTGGATATAAATTTACCGAAGTAAAATTTGTTGTAAATGACACTTTTGAATTTAAAGATAAAAAAAACAGAAGAGTAGTATTTTCTGAAAAAGACACCACTTTTTACAATGCAAAATATAATATAAGGTAAAATACAATTTTTTAAAATACCTGAAAATTAATTCCAATTCAACTGTCAAACTTTTACCCTATATTTGCAGATTAAATGCGAAAGCATTAGTAAAATTGACAGATACAGAAGATGAAGCATATTAGAAATTTTTGCATTATTGCACATATTGACCACGGAAAAAGTACGCTTGCTGATAGACTTCTTGGCGCCACACAAACCGTTACTGCTCGTGAAGAAAAAGCGCAATTGCTTGACAACATGGACTTGGAGCGCGAACGTGGAATTACGATTAAGAGTCACGCGATTCAGATGGAATACACGTATAAAGGACAAGAATACATCCTGAATTTGATTGACACACCAGGACACGTGGATTTTTCGTATGAGGTTTCTCGTTCGATTGCGGCTTGTGAAGGCGCGCTTTTGATTGTAGATGCCGCACAAAGTATCCAGGCACAAACGATTTCGAATTTATATTTGGCTTTGGAGAATGACTTGGAAATTATTCCAGTTTTGAATAAAGTGGATTTACCAAGTGCAAATCCTGAAGAAGTGAGCGATGATATCGTAGACTTATTAGGTTGCAAACTGGAAGATATTATTCATGCTTCGGGTAAAACTGGTTTGGGTGTTGAAAATATTTTGGCAGCAATTATTGAAAGAATTCCTCCTCCATCAGGAAATGTTGACGAGCCATTACAAGCTTTGATTTTTGACTCGCATTACAATCCGTTTCGTGGTATCGAAGTTATTTTTCGTGTAAAAAACGGACAGATTAAAAAAGGCCAGAAGATTAAATTCATGGCTACTGGAAACGAATATTTTGCGGACGAGATTGGTACTTTGAAACTAAACCAAGTTCCGAAACAAGTAATTTCAGCAGGTGATGTTGGGTATTTAATTTCTGGAATTAAAGAAGCGAAAGAAGTAAAAGTTGGTGATACGTTGACGGATGCAAAAACGCCAACAACGAATATAATTAAAGGTTTTGAAGATGTGAAACCAATGGTTTTTGCTGGAATTTATCCTGTAGATACTGAAGATTATGAAGAGTTGAGAAACTCTATGGAAAAATTGCAGTTGAATGATGCTTCGTTGGTGTTTTTACCGGAAAGTTCAGCCGCTTTGGGATTTGGTTTCCGTTGCGGATTCTTGGGAATGTTGCACATGGAAATTATTCAAGAGCGTCTGGAGAGAGAGTTTAACATGACTGTTATTACTACCGTTCCCAACGTTTCATATCTAGCTTACACTAAAAAAGATCCTACAACACCACTTATAGTAAACAATCCTTCGGACTTACCGGAGCCTTCTCGTTTAGACCATGTTGAAGAGCCTTTTATTAAAGCAACTATTATTACCAAATCTGATTATGTTGGAAATGTAATGAGTTTGTGTATCGAAAAACGTGGATTGATTACCAATCAAACATATTTGACTACGGAACGCGTAGAGTTGACTTTTGATATGCCATTGGCAGAGATTGTATTTGATTTTTACGACCGTTTGAAAACAGTTTCTAAAGGATATGCTTCCTTTGATTATACCCCAATTGGAATGCGAACTTCTAATTTGGTTAAAGTGGACATTTTATTGAACGCAACGATTGTGGATGCTTTGTCGTCCTTGATGCATGCCGATAATGCGTATTCTATTGGTAAAAAAATGTGTGAAAAACTGAAAGAATTAATCCCACGCCAACAATTTGACATTCCTGTTCAAGCCGCAATCGGTGTTAAAGTAATTTCGCGTGAAACGATAAAAGCGTTGCGTAAAGACGTTACCGCCAAATGTTATGGTGGAGATATTTCCCGTAAACGTAAATTATTGGAAAAGCAGAAAAAAGGTAAAAAACGTATGAGATTGGTTGGAAATGTTGAAATTCCACAAGAAGCGTTTATGGCTGTGTTGAAGTTGAATGATTAAAAATTATTTTAAATTATAAATTTTAAATGAACCCTGACGATGTAAAAATTGTCAGGGTTTTTTGTTTTTATTTATCCTTCAACCATTCAAACAATCGTTTTGCATCTTCAAATTTAAACAATTGGGTTCCTTCATTCATCGTTGCTGCTGAACCGCAGGCAACTCCCCAACGGATGACTTCTTTCAGGCTTTTATTTTGCGAAAGTGCCCAAACCATTCCGCCCACCATGCTGTCTCCAGCACCTACTGTACTTTTTTTGGAAACATTGGGAGCTGGGACAAATTCATAAGAGTCTTTTGTCACCAAAACTGCACCTTGCGGACCAAGGGAAACAACTACAATTTCGGCGCCGCCTTTAGCAATGATTTGCTTTGCAGCTTGGTTTACTTCTTCCAGTTCCAATCGCTCCACACCTATTAATTTTGCCAGTTCTCCAACATTGGGTTTGATCATATAAACACCAATTTCTAATGCTTTTTTTAATGATTCACCTGAAGTGTCCACAATTAATTTAGCATTTGATTTTTTTGCGATTTCAGCGATTTTTTGATAAAAATCAACTGATAAACCTTCATTCAAACTACCACTGGCTACTAGGAATTTTAGTTTAAAATTAGCTATGGTTTCTAATATTCTATTACTTTCTTCTTCTGAAATTTTTCCGCCCGTAAATCCAAATCGATATTGTGAATTAGTGTTATCATCAACAGCGACAAAACTTTCTCTTGTCCAAGTTTGGACTTCAATTGCTTTAAATTCAACCGATTCTTTAGCCACCAATTCCTCAAGCATTTTACCCATTGGTCCACCAGAAGTAAATGCAGCTAAAGACGTTCCGCCTAAACGAGAGATTGCCTTAGAAACATTGATCCCTCCTCCTCCCGCATCATAACGAGGCTCATCACATCGTATTTTTTGTTCCGGGACTAAGCCTTTAAAATGAGTGCTTTTATCTAAAGCAGGATTAACTGTAAGGGTAACTATATCAAATGACTTCATTTTTCACTAATTTAATACTCTAAAGGTCGGATAAAATTGATACAATTTGATACAAATCAAGGCGAATATTTCTTTGTATATTTGCAACCTCAAAACAATGAAAACAATGATCGAAGATAAAACCCCACAACGCACAAGTATTGCTCAATTAGGAGAATTTGGATTGATAGACCATTTGACAAAAAACTTTGAAATCAATCAACCTTCTACTTTAAAGGGAATTGGGGATGATGCTGCCGTTTTGGATTTCAAAGACAAAAAAGTAGTCGTTTCAACAGATTTGTTGATTGAAGGTGTACATTTTGATTTAGCTTATATGCCACTAAAACATTTAGGCTATAAAGCTGTCGTGGTCAATGTTTCTGACATTTGCGCCATGAATGCCAAGCCAACACAAATAACGGTTTCCATTGCCGTATCTAATCGTTTTCCTTTGGAAGCATTAGATGAATTATTTGCAGGTATTACACATGCAGCACGTGAATATAATGTAGATGTTATAGGTGGTGATACCACTTCGTCTCAAAAAGGATTAATCATTAGTATAACTGCCATAGGCGAAGCTGATGAAGAGGAAATCGTTTATAGAAATGGTGCAAAACAAACTGATTTACTAGTTGTTACTGGAGATATCGGAGCTGCTTATATGGGATTGCAAGTTTTAGAAAGAGAAAAGCAAGTCTTTCAGGTCAATCCAAATTCGCAACCAGATTTAGATGCTTATACGTATTTGATAGAACGTCAATTGAAGCCAGAAGCCAGAAAAGATGTCCGTACTTTATTGCACGCTTTAGAAATAAAACCAACTTCAATGATTGATATTTCAGATGGATTGTCATCGGAAATTATGCATTTGTGCAAACAGTCTAAAGTGGGTTGTAATTTATACGAAGACAAATTACCAATCGACCCTCAATTTATCAATGTTTGTGAAGAATTCAACATCGACAGTACAACCGTTGCGATAAACGGAGGAGAAGATTACGAATTGCTTTTCACCATTGCCATGGAAGACTTTGAAAAAATAAAAGGCAATCCAAATTTCACTATTATTGGCCACATGACACAAGAAAGCGAAGGTATTCATTTAGTTACTCGTGCCAACACAAGAATTGCTTTGAAAGCTCGTGGTTGGGATGCTTTGAGTGAATAAAAACACCCATTAAACCAAACAAAAAACGACACTTATGAAAGTGTCGTTTTTTGTTTGAAATTCATTTAATAGCTAAAAAAGCAATCCTTGATTTTTTGCCTCACGAATTAAATCAATATCGCTTCCATCTACAATTTTTAATAATTCTTTTAGGTTTAACTTTCTTCTTTCTATTGCGCCCAACGATATCGGAATGTATTGCGGAATCTCATTCAGCTTAGTACCTTTTGACAAATGAAATAAAATTTGTTTATCAAATTGATCAATTTCTATCGTATCTTTTTCCGCCAAGTCTAACATTTTTTGAACGGATTGACTGTAATAGATTTGATTATTTATGACTTTATCAAAAGCGAAAAGTAATTCATCGAATGTCAGATCATTTTTTATTACTAATCCATTTGGGTTTATAGTACTTATAATAGTTTTTATTTTCAGCAATTCTGTATACATAGTCAGCAAAATGATTTTGCAAGTAGGCATGATTTCATTAATCAATTTAGCCAAATCCTCTCCAGAATAAATACCTTTTTCTTCGTAAGGCGGCATACTAATATCTAAAAAAGCGATGTCAAAAGCTAAAGTATCAGGATTTGTAATCAAATCATATGCTGATTTACAATCTTTAGCTTGACTAATAAAAAACTGAAAATCCTTAGGATTATATCTTGTAATTGCATTTTTATACCCTTCAATAATAAAAGGGTGATCATCAACTATTAATATATTATTTTGAATCATTGTCTTTTCAGTTGAGGCAATTGTCATTTCTATGTAAGTATTAGTTTCTGTTCTATTGGAACCGTAATTGTAATTGTTGTTCCTTCTCCTTTATTTGATTTTATATCGACAGTTCCATTACACTCATTCGTTCGAGATTGAATGTTTTGTATACCAATACCTCTTTTTGCTTTATTTACATTAAACCCAACTCCATCATCATTTATTGACAAGAATAAATCATCCCCATTTTTCTTGAGTTCTACTTTAATTGTATTTGCGTTAGCATACTTATTAATGTTTTGAAGTGACTCCTGAATAATTCGGTATAAGTTTATTTTAATAGCATTACTCAATAACTCCCACTTTATAGCCGGATCAATTATCGTTACTAATTTCGGCTTAAATGTTTTTTTCTGATCTTCAAATAAATTATTTACAATCGCAACGAAGTTATTAATTAATTCCGATTTCTCCCTATTCAAATCATGTGAAATTTCCCGAATATCCTGTTCAATATTTTTTAATTCCGCCAAATAACTATTTCTTTGATTAACAGCCATTTCATCATTGAATCTATTCAACCCATCTAAGTTCATTCGTACGCCAAACATTCTTCCTAACACGCCGTCATGTAATTCTTGCGCAACTCTTTTTTTCTCTACAATTCTATTCGTCTCAATGGTACTTTGTTGTGAAATCATTAAGTTATAAATTTCTTCATTAACCTTTTGCTGCTCTTGTTTGAATAACAATTCTCTGTTTTTAGTTTTTTGAGCTTTAATGATATACAAAAATAAACCCAACATCGTAATTATACTAAAACCAAATAATAAATTCCTGTTTTTAGTTTCCAGATCTGTGTTCTCTCCTTTTATTTGATCCGTTTCATATTCTATACGAGAGAATTTATCTCCAATTTTTCGCTCAGCTTTTTGTAGCTTTTCGTTGACACGAATGTATTCTTTTGTGTAAGCAGATGCCTTTTCAGGCTCTATAACAGCCAATTGTTTTAATGCCACTAAAATGTCTCTAGAAATATTGGTGCTTCTAGCAAGTAATAATGCTTCTTTAGAATATTGCAATGCTTTAATTGAATCTTTTTTTGAAGCGAAATATTCGGACAAATGGATTTTATTAACAAATATTCCTGAAGTCAATTGAAGACTATCTCTCAACTTTAGTGATTGATAAAATAATTCGGGCAGTCTATCTGAATCTTTCAATTTAAATTTTGAATAGGCTAAATTGTCCAACAGCATTGCATAAACATATGGTTTTTGTATTTTAAGATTTTTTTGTTCCAAACCTTTTCCAAAATAATTTTTTGCTTGCAAATATTTTTGCGAATTGAGATACAGAAATCCAATGTTATTATACGTTGTAGCTTTAGACTGAAATTCCTTGGGTATCATTTCATCTTCACTAATTACTAATGCTTTATTATGGTAATTAATTGCATTTTCATATTCACCAAGCTCGCCATATATTATTCCCAAAAGGTTGTATGCATCGTATAAAATATTATTTATCTGCTTTTCTCCTTTTATTATACGCAATACATTGAAAACTGATTTTTCAGAACTTAAAAAATCCCCTGCCTTATATTGCAAGTTTGCTTTATTGATTAGTGTTTTTCCTAAATTAAAATTATCCCCCAGCTTAATATACATTTTTTCTGCTTTATAATAAAATAAGAAAGCACTATCCAAAACTGCTTGTGACTCATAATAATCTCCTAAATAAGTATATGCCTTTGTTATATTTAAAGTATCCTTAGCACTTTCAGACTTTTCTAAAACAAGATGCACTGTTTTATTAAAATCTTTCCAATCGTTTATATTATAATACCGGTTGGCAACTTTGAAAAAATTTACTCTATTAAGAGAATCATTCTCCTGATTTATGACTATGTCAAAAGCTTTTCTACTAAATAATTGTCTTTTTTCTCTTGCCAAGCTAAAATCATTTGCCAATGAAAAATAAGTAGAAAGACTGTCCTCTGATGAAGTAACAGGAGTATTTCCTATATTTTTTTTTGTACAACCAAAACAAAGAAAAATCAGAAACAATAACAGAGGTATGTAGTATTTATTTTTCAATAGTCGCTAATGATTTTTACCAAAAATAGTAAAATAAAACTATTGACATAAAAAAAGGCTACCAAATAATTGATAGCCTAAATATTACTTAGAAAAATATTAAAGTATTAGTCCACTTTTACATTTCCTCCTGTTGCTGTACCTCCAATAATATCAACTTTTACATTTCCTCCTGTTGCTGTACCGCCAATGATATCCACTTTTACATTTCCTCCTGTTGCTGTACCACCAATAATATCCACTTTTACATTTCCTCCTGTTGCAGTTCCACCTATAATATTAACATTAGTATCAGATTTCACAGTGTTTTTAGTTTCTGGTGTAGTGAATGATGTTAAGATCATTACTAAAGAGAATAAACCGATTGTTAAGATTGCTTTTTTCATAATTTGGGGATTTTATATGTTTATATTTTTTTACTTTTTTACTTCCCTTTGCAGGAATTTCTTTAGTAAAACTACATAAGCATTCTTAAAATTTCCTACAAAAAAAGGTGTTTATGGTAGAACACAGCCGTTTGAGAGTGAATGATACTCAAATTATGGTAAATAACTATTTTTTAGATTTCCAAGTAATTTCCGTTAGAAAAATCGGAAATAATAAGGTCTACATTTGCCTTATACGATTTGGAGAAAGGAAGCTTTGTAGTAGTATTTTTAATGTAACATACCGTATTCCCTGTATGAATTCTAGAAATGTAATTTCGGTTTACGATATAACTGTTGTGAATTCTGATAAAAGGAAAAGATAAAATCCCTTCAAAGTGCTTCAATGTTTTGAAAGCAGTTATCATTTCACCATTATTTAAGTGTATATCAGTAGAATTATTATCCGCTTGGAAATAGCAAATATCTTTAGCATCAATATACCTGTAATCACCATATGATTTTATACATAGAATAAGAGGCTGCTCCTGATTTGTCGTTTCTTGTCTAACTGAAACTATAGGTTTTTCATCAACAGCTGGTGATTGTTTCGAAAGGACTTCTTCTGTGGTATTCGATTTGTTCAATTTTAAAATTGATTTTACAATATCGATACGTGCTAATGGTTTTAATAAATAATCTGCTACTTCATATTGAATAGCTTCAAAAGCCAAATCTTTCTTTGTGGTTGTAACAATAATCTTCGGAATTACTTTCAGATATCGATACAACTCATTAATGAGTATTAACGATAAATTACTTTCTTTATTAGTAGGGTCAATTTCAAGAAAAACTAATTGAGGAGTGTGTTCTAAAATAAGATTTAACCCATCCGTGTAATTATTTGCTGATGCCACAAAAGTAAGCTCCGAAAAACTATCAGCAATGGCTTTCGTTTTCGAAACACTTTCTTGATCATCGTCAATAACAATGTACGAGTAATTCATCAATGGCTATTCCTAAAATTGTTAGGCGTAACATCAGATTTCCAAAGTAAAATGCACTTCAAATTATTAAGTAATACTGGTAGTTTTGGGAAACTAATTAAACAAAAGCATAAAATATTGCATAAAAACCCTTGTTTAACAGTCTAAAAATAAGCATTTAACCATTTTTTCATAGATGTTGTTAATATGTTTTTAACAAATGTTGATACATTAAGATGAAGCGCAAATAAATCCGACAAAGAGCATAAATTCTTGTTGCAAAACAAATTAATAACTATTTTCTTTCTAATTAATTGTACATTAAAAAAATTACTAATCCTATGCAAAATAAAAAAGCTCTCCGTTTAGGAAAGCTTTTCTTATATAAACAAAAAAATAATTACATTTTCATCAACCAATTTTTCATCGAAACTTCATTCTCAATAATCGATTTCAAATCTGTGATTTTTACACGGTCTTGTTTCATTGTATCTCTATGACGAATCGTTACGGTTTGATCCTCGATAGTTTGATGATCTACTGTAATACAAAACGGAGTTCCTAATGCATCCTGTCTTCTATAACGTCTTCCTACAGCATCTTTTTCATCATAAGCCACATTGAAATCCCATTTCAAATCTTCAATTATTTTATGCGCAATTTCAGGCAATCCGTCTTTTTTAACCAATGGTAAAACTGCCGCTTTTGTAGGCGCTAAAACTGCTGGCAATTTTAGAACTGTTCTTGTGGAACCATCTTCTAATGTTTCTTCCTTTAATGAAGTTGCAAAAACAGCCAAGAACATTCTATCTAATCCTACTGAAGTTTCCACTACATAAGGAACATAGTTTTGATTTAATTCAGCATCAAAATATTGTAATTTTCTACCTGAAAACTGTTCGTGTGCTTTCAAATCAAAATCGGTACGAGAGTGAATCCCTTCTAATTCTTTAAATCCAAAAGGAAAGTTAAACTCAATATCGGCTGCTGCATTGGCATAATGCGCTAATTTTTCGTGATCATGAAAACGGTAATTTTCTTTTCCTAAACCTAGGGACAAATGCCAGTTTAGTCTTGCCGTTTTCCAATGTTCGTACCATTTCATTTCATCGCCTGGACGTACAAAAAATTGCATTTCCATTTGTTCAAACTCACGCATACGGAAAATAAATTGTCTAGCAACGATTTCATTTCTAAATGCTTTTCCAGTTTGTGCAATTCCAAAAGGAACTTTCATTCTTCCTGATTTTTGCACGTTCAAAAAATTGACAAAAATACCTTGAGCGGTTTCTGGACGTAAATACAAATCCATTGCCGTATCAGCGGAAGCTCCTAATTTTGTTCCAAACATCAAGTTGAATTGACGCACTTCGGTCCAATTTCTTGAACCTGATTCCGGACAAGCAATTTCCAATTCTTCAATTAAAGCTTTTACATCTTCTAAATCTTCGTTACCAAGCGAACGCGCCATTCTTTCCAGAATTTCTCTTTCTTTGGCTTTGTATTCAACAACTCTAGCATTTGTCGTAACAAATTCCTGTTCCTTGAAAGCATCACCAAAACGAGCACGTGCTTTTTCGATTTCTTTGATTGCTTTTTGATTTAGCTTTTCGGCATAATCTTCAATCAAAACATCGGCTCTATATCTTCTTTTCGAATCTTTGTTATCAATTAATGGATCATTGAAAGCATCCACGTGACCTGATGCTTTCCAAGTGGTCGGGTGCATCAATATCGCTGCGTCAAGACCAACAATATTATCGTTCATTTGAACCATTGCTTTCCACCAATATTCGCGTATGTTCTTTTTTAACTCTACTCCGTTTTGTGCATAATCATAGACTGCACTTAAACCATCGTATATTTCGCTTGACGGAAAAATAAATCCGTATTCCTTTGCGTGCGAAATTACATTCTTAAATAAATCTTCTTGTTTTGCCATAATAGTGCAAAAATATAAAAAGTGAACTTAAAAAAAAGAAAATTGTTAAAGATTGAAGCATTGATTTGTCTATTTTTATAAATAAATCCTTGATTACATGTTTGAAAGCATTATAAATCTCTTTTTTCCAAAAGTCTGTTCCGGTTGCAGCTCCTTTTTAGTAGTAAATGAAAATGTGATTTGTACCGTTTGCAGACACGATATTCCGTTGACTAATCATCATTTGAATCCAGAGAATGATGCCTTCAAAAAGTTTTATGGGCGAATTCCCGTAATTCACACTTCGGCATTATTTTATTTTCATAAAAAGGGAATTGTTCAAGAACTCATTCATAATTTAAAATATAAAGGACACGAAGAAATAGGAACAATCCTTGGCGAATGGTATGCCGAAGATTTAAAAACAATCGATTTATTACAATCTGTAGATGAAATTATTCCAGTTCCGTTGCACCGAAGAAAATTAAAAGAAAGAGGATACAATCAAGTAACTGCTTTTGGAGAAGCGCTTTCTTCCTGTTTAAATTTAAATTATAATGATTCGCTTTTGATTCGGAATGTGTATTCAAAAACGCAATCCAAGAAAAATTTATTGGGAAGAACGGAAGGAATCGAAACTGTTTTTGATGTTTCCTTTACCGAAAAAGACCATCATAAACATTATCTTTTAATTGATGATGTTATCACAACCGGAGCCACACTTGAAGCTTGTTCGCATGCTTTATTGAAAATTCCCGGCGCTAAAATTAGTGTCATTTGTATGGCAATGGCACAATCGTAATGTAGAAATTTAGGTTCTAAAACTTGTATTTAAAACAGAACGGCAATTTAAAGCACAGTCATTTTTAGCCCTGATTACTTCACCTAACTTTCATTCTCACAGGAGTTCAATGAACTGCGTTTGCAACGGAAATCCTTTTTATGTGCCTTTTCGGTGAATAAAAAGATTACTTCACTATACTTCTATTTTAATCGGTGTTCAGTGAATTTCATTTGTAGCGGAAAGCAGGAAATAGCTCCTGAAAATAAGTCTGTTACAATTCCAAAGAGCACACTATCAATTAATTTAATGAAATTATAACGAAATAGAATTTCCGATTCCAAAGTTAAATGTATAAATTTGAATAAAAATATTTATAAATCATTAAACAATCATATTATGGCTTTTGAATTACCACAATTACCTTATGCGTATGACGCATTAGAACCTTATATTGATGCGCGTACGATGGAAATTCATCATACAAAACATCACAACGCTTACATTACTAACGTGAATGCTGCTATTGCAGGGACGGATATGGAAGGCAAGACGATTGAAAATATTTTGATTAATCTTGATATGAAAAACATGCCAGTTCGTAACAACGGTGGTGGTTTTTACAATCATAATTTATATTGGACTGTTATGACACCAAACGGTGGCGGACTTCCAACTGGTGATTTATTGGTTGCAATCGAAGCTGCTTTTGGAACTTTTGAAGAATTTAAAGCAAAATTCTCTAAAGCGGGTGTTACACAGTTTGGTTCAGGATGGGCTTGGCTTTGTGTACATAAAGGTGGAAAAGTGGATGTTTGTGGAACTCCAAACCAAGACAATCCATTAATGCCGGGTGTAGGTTGTGGTGGAACTCCAATTTTAGGAATGGATGTTTGGGAACATGCTTACTATTTACATTACCAAAACAGAAGACCTGATTATATCGAAGCTTTTTTCAATGTAATTAACTGGACTGAAGTTTCAAGAAGATATGCTTTAGACAAATAGTCAGAAAGAGAAAAACAATAGATTTTTAGACGATAGACGGATAGGCTTTTTTAAAGTTTATTCGTCTATTTTTTTATTCATTATTTAAAAAATCCTTGACTTTATTCCAATAAAAAAGGTGGAATTTCTTCCACCCTTTTTGCCCCAAATCTACCATAAACTTAACCTACTAATGTTATGGTGATTCAAATTTATACTAGTTCTTGGTTGTCACCAAATAAATTAGATGAACAACATATAAAACCGATTAATAACTAAATTACACCTATTACTAGTATGCTCTAGCATCTTTTCCTTCATAAAAGTTCATGAATGCACGATTCACTACTCGATTCCCTCCAGGTGTAGGGTAATCTCCAGTGAAGTACCAATCCCCTAAGTTTTTAGGACAAGCAATATGTAAATCTTCTACGGTTTGAAATATTATTTTGACTTCAGCATTGATTTCAGGAGAGCTTAACATTTCGGCAATTTTGTTTGAAACTTCTTGCGGTTGAAAAGGCTCATAGATTGCCGTTACATAATTTACAACTTCACTGTCAATGTAGTTTTCCTGTGCTTTACATTTCAAATATACTTCATCTACAATGTGATATAAGTTTCTTTCTTTTAGTAATTCCAAAGCTGCTTTAAATGCTACTAAACCTTCCAGTTTAGCCATATCAATTCCGTAACAATCTGGATATCTAATTTGTGGTGCTGATGAAACGATTACAATTCGTTTTGGATTCAAACGATCCATCATTTTGATAATACTCATTTTTAACGTAGTTCCACGTACGATACTATCATCAATAATTACCAAATTATCTGTTGGTTTGATAACACCATAAGTAACATCATAAACGTGAGCTACCAAGTCATCACGACTACTGTCCTCTGTAATAAATGTTCTTAATTTCGCGTCTTTAATCGCTACTTTCTCTGTACGGATTTTTACCGAAAGTAATTCTTGTAAAGAATCCTTAGTTAAGGTATTTCTATTTTCAAGAATGTAATTATTCTTTCTTTGATTTAGAAAATCCTGAGCCGCTTCAACTAATCCATAAAAAGAAGTTTCGGCAGTATTTGGAATATAAGAAAAAACGGTATTATCCGTATCTTCGTCAATGGCTTCCAAAACGGCAGGCAAAATCAATTTTCCTAAATTTTTTCTTTCCTGATAGATTTCAGCATCACTTCCTCTTGAAAAATAAATACGTTCAAAAGAACATGCTTTTTTAACTGTTGGAGGAAGAATTTCCTGCATAGAAACCGTTCCATTCTTCTTAATTATTAATGCACTCCCTGGGTCTATTTCTTGTACTTTTTCGAAAGGCACATTGAAAACGGTTTGTATAACCGGTCTTTCAGAAGCAACAACAACTACTTCGTCATCTTGATAAAAATAAGCGGGACGTATCCCTGCAGGATCTCTAAATACAAATGAATCTCCGTGCCCTAAAAGTCCTGCCATTGCATAACCTCCATCTAAATTTTTAGAAGAACGTCTCAAAATTTTAGCAATATCTAATCGTTCTGCAATAACTGGTGAAGCTTCTCTTTTAGACAAACCCTCTTCTTTACAATCTTGATACAATTGCATCACTTCTTTGTCTAAAAAATGTCCGATTTTTTCCATAACAGTAACCGTATCTGCCATTTCCTTTGGATGCTGACCAAGTTCTACTAAGTTTTGAAAAAGTTCTTTTACATTGGTCATATTGAAATTTCCAGCCAATATCAGATTTCTATGCATCCAATTGCTTTGGCGTAAAAATGGATGTACGCTTTCGATACTATTTTTCCCAAAAGTTCCGTAACGTACATGTCCCAAAAACAACTCTCCTATATAAGGAATATTAGCTTTTAGTTGTGGCACATCATCCGCATATTCCGGATGCGCCACCATTTCTTCATTTATTCTTTCATTTATTTGTTTAAATACATCCTGAATAGGTTGCGCATGGTTTGATCGCACGCGGCTTATATATCGCTCGCCAGGTTCAACATCCATTTTAATACTTGCAAAACCAGCTCCATCCTGCCCGCGATTGTGTTGCTTTTCCATAAGGAGATACATTTTTTGTATTCCGTAGAAAGCAGTTCCGTATTTTTCTTTGTAAAATTCAAGCGGTTTAAGTAGTCTAACTAAGGCTATTCCACATTCGTGTTGTAAAGCGTCGCTCATTGTGTTGTTGTTTGTTGTTGTGTTTGTTATTTAGAAAGAATTTTACAATTTATTGTTTATTAGAAACAAGCTAAATCGTTTCATTTTTAAATTCTAATCTTTTAAATCCTTTGGGCTCAATGAATCTATATTATTTTCAATCATATAAACCCCTCGTTTTTATAATTTACTTAATGATGCTACAAAGTTGTGCTTATTTTAGTTGTTTTACATTGAACTAGTTCAAGAACACATTGTTTTGCATAATGTCATTAACCAAATTTATTGAACAAAAAAACCCCGTTTCCGAGGTTTGAAATATTATAATTCTATATCAAATTGTGTCAATGATTTGAATTGTTTCAATCTTGACAGCACCTCTTCTTTATCTAAACCAATCATTCTTTCTGTTCCAAATTTCTCTACACAAAATGAAGCTAAATTAGAACCATAGATAATAGCATTTTTCATATTTTCGAATGAAATATTCTCACTTTGCGTAATAAATCCTGCAAATCCACCTGCAAAAGTGTCTCCAGCTCCTGTTGGATCAAAAACTTCTTCTAAAGGTAATGCCGGAGCAAAGAAAACTTCTTTGTTATGAAACAATAAAGCTCCGTGTTCTCCTTTTTTAATCACCACGTATTTTGGCCCCATGGTATGAATTTTTGCAGCAGCTTTCACTAAAGAATATTCTCCCGAAAGTTGTCTTGCTTCTTCATCATTAATGGTAATTACATCTACACGTTTAATCACATCCAATAATTCCGGTAAAGCACAGTCCATCCAAAAATTCATAGTATCTAAAACTACCAATTTAGGTTGTGTTTCCATTTGGTCTAAAACACTGCTTTGTACTAATGGATGCAAGTTTCCTAACATCACTACATCCGAATTTTTGAAATTTTGAGGAACCTTTGGCTGAAAATCTGCCAAAACGTTTAATTGAGTATCTAAAGTATCTCTTGAATTTAAATCATTATGGTAACGACCGCTCCAAAAGAAAGTTTTTCCGCCTTTTACAACTTCAATACCAGAAATATCTATGTTTCTTGCGGTTAATAAATCTAAATATTCTTGTGGAAAATCATCGCCAACTACAGAAACTATTGCCGATTGTAAATTGAAATAAGATGCTGATAATCCTATATATGTTGCTGCGCCGCCTAAGATTTTATCTGTTTTTGCAAAAGGAGTTTCAATTGCGTCGAAAGCTACAGTTCCAACAATCAATAATTTATTCATTTTATGTGTTTCGAATTAAAGCGCAAAGATAGTTCATAAGTTATAAAATAGCAAAGGGTCCCAGTCGTAAAGTTTTGCTAATTTATTTCACTGGAATCCATTGTTTTACAACAACTTCCCCTCTTCCTTTTCATAAAAAGCATCTATAGAAAGTTGCTTTTGCATCGAAGCCATAACTGCCAACTCGTCACATCTTTCATTTTGAACATGATTATTATGTCCTTTTATCCATTTGAAATTGACTTTGTGTTTTCTATACACAACCAAAAAACGTTTCCACAAATCGGAATTTTTCCTATCCACAAACCCTTTTTTTTCCCAACCTAAAACCCACTTTTTCTCAACGGAATCCACAACATATTTAGAATCGGAAACCACTAAAACTCTCGTATTGGGGTTTTTCAATTTCTCAAGACCCACAATTACCGCCAGCAATTCCATTCTATTATTAGTGGTATGACGAAAACCCTCATAAAACTCCTTCTTATACGGCTTCCCTACCCATTCCATAACCACTCCATAGCCACCTTGGCCTGGATTTCCTTTTGCAGCGCCATCAGTATATATATGTACGTCGTGAATATTCAAAATTACAAGCTATTTGTTATGAGTTTTTCAATTATTTCAGGAAAATATTTTTGCTCCAATTCATGAATTTTTTCAGCAACTTCTTCTGGAGTTTCGTCTCCTGATAAAACTACATTTTTTTGAAAAAGAATATTTCCTTCATCATAATTTTCATTTACAAAATGAATAGTAATACCCGTTTCTTTTTCTTTATTTCCAACAATTGCTCTGTGTATGTGCATCCCATACATCCCTTTTCCGCCATACTTTGGCAACAAGGCCGGATGAATATTTATTATTTTATTAGGATAGGCTTCGATGATATTCTCAGGAAATTTTAACAAGAATCCAGCCAGAACAATCAAATCTGGTTTTATATTATTAATTTTTTGTAATATTTTACTTTCAAATAATTCTGTTTTTGAGAAAACTTCCGTTGGAATCTCATATTTTTTTGCTCTTTCAATTACCTTAGCATTTGGGTTATTTGTAAACACCGCTTCAACGCTTCCAATTTTTTTTGCAGCGAAATACTTGATGATGTTTTCAGCATTAGTCCCCGATCCAGAAGCGAAAATCACTATTTTTTTCATAATTCAACCCTTTTTTATTATGCAAAAAAAGGCATAAAAAATGAAATTAAATAACATTGCGAAGGCTTTGTCAAATATATTTTATAAATTAGTTGTCACATTTATTAACTATTTAGTTGTTTTAAAATAAAGTTTTTTATTTTTGCCAACAAATTAAATTCTAAAATTAAAGATTATGTCAGACATTGCATCAAGAGTAAAAGCGATTATCGTAGACAAATTAGGTGTTGACGAAAACGAAGTTGTAACAGAAGCAAGCTTCACTAATGATTTAGGAGCTGACTCATTAGACACTGTTGAGCTTATTATGGAATTCGAAAAAGAATTTGACATTCAAATTCCAGACGATCAAGCAGAAAACATCGCTACTGTAGGTCAAGCAATCTCTTACATCGAGGAAGCTAAAAAATAATAAATTACACACCCGTTTGCAATCCTGTAAACGGGTGTTATTATTTTTTTTTAAAATTAAATTCGAGATTGAATTTCAATCAAAAAGATATTTATTGTATTACCCATCGCTATTTTGTACTATATAATACAGTATCAGCATGGGTTTTATTTGTTTAAAGATAACAAAATAAAGAATTTATGGAATTAAGACGAGTTGTAGTAACAGGTTTAGGCGCTCTTACTCCTATAGGAAATAATATTGAAGCGTATTGGAATGGTCTCATTAACGGTGTTAGTGGAGCGGCACCAATAACTTATTTTGATGCTTCAAAATTTAAAACACAATTTGCATGCGAATTGAAGAATTTTAATGCAGAAGATTTTTTAGATAGAAAAGAAGCCAGAAAAATGGACCGTTACGCTCAATATGCCATGGTTGCATCTGACGAAGCTGTACTAGATGCAGGTTTCAATTTTGAAAAATTAGATAAAGACAGAGTTGGTGTTATTTGGGGATCAGGAATTGGCGGATTAGAAACGTTTCAAATAGAAGTTCTTAATTTTGCTGCTGGTGACGGTACCCCAAAATTCAATCCTTTCTTTATCCCTAAAATGATTGCCGATATAGCTGGTGGTCATATTTCAATAAAATATGGTTTTAGAGGGCCAAATTTTACAACTGTTTCAGCTTGCGCTTCTTCTACAAACGCTATTATTGATGCTTTCAATTATATCAGATTGGGTCATGCAGATGCCATGGTTACAGGTGGTTCTGAAGCTGCGGTAACTATTGCGGGAATGGGTGGATTTAATGCCATGCATGCTTTATCTACAAGAAATGACGATCCAAAAACAGCCTCAAGACCAATGGATAAAGACAGAGATGGATTTATTCTAGGTGAAGGAGCAGGTGCTCTTGTCCTTGAAGAATACGAACATGCTATAGCTCGTGGTGCAAAAATTTATTGCGAAATTGGTGGTGGCGGAATGTCAGCAGATGCACATCATATTACTGCTCCACATCCTGAAGGATTAGGTGCTAAAAACGTAATGTTGAATTGCTTAAGAGACGCAGGTTTACAGGCAAGTGATGTTGATGGTGTGAATATGCACGGAACTTCTACTCCTCTTGGAGACATGGCAGAATCTAAAGCTATATTACATGTTTTTGGCGAACATGCTTATACCATGAATCTGAATTCAACTAAATCAATGACAGGCCATTTACTTGGTGCTGCCGGAGCAATTGAAACTATTTCTTCTATTCTTTCTATGAAACACGGAATAGTACCACCTACAATAAATCATTTTACTAATGATGAAAGTATTGATTCTAAACTAAACTTTACTTTTAATGTTCCTCAAAAAAGAGAAATGAATGTTGTAATGAGTAATACCTTTGGTTTTGGAGGACACAATGCTTGTGTATTGGTAAAAAAATTAGATATCTAAATTATATGCGTATAATTAGAAAAATATTTTCGAAATCCCGTTCTCTAGAAGACGGGATTTTTTTTGATTCTATTCAGAAAATTTTAGGATTTGCCCCTGATAATTTAGATTACTATAAAAAAGCATTCACACACCGCTCCTCTAATCGATTGGATGTTCTGGGAAACCCAATCAATTACGAAAGATTGGAGTTTTTGGGTGACGCCATGTTAAGCTCCGTAATTGCAGCCCATTTATTTAATAAAGCTCCTGCTGGTGACGAGGGTTATTTGACAAAAATGCGTTCAAAAATCGTAAGCAGAGAACATTTGAACGAATTAGGAAAGGATTTAAATCTGGTACAGTATATAGAAAGTAAAGTGCCATTGCAACATTTTGGAGAAAACATACATGGTAATATCTTTGAATCGCTAGTTGGAGCAATCTATTTAGACAGAGGATATGTCTATTGCGAAAAATTCATCCAGAAAAGAGTCATCGTCCCCTATGTAGATATTGCCCGACTGGAAGGAAAGGTAATTAGTTATAAAAGTTTAATTATAGAATGGTGTCAAAAAGAGAAAAAAATATTTCACTATGATATTTTTGAGGACAATGCAATAGATGGACAACGGTTGTTTGGAGTTAAACTCAGCATCGATGATAAAGTAATTGCAAAAGCAAGAGCAACTTCTAAAAAGAAGGCGGAAGAGAAAGCATCCCAACGCGCTTATTTTGCATTTCAAGAAAAAATGGACAGAAAATAACGTCATTTTCTTAAACCTATAACGTTTTCGTTGATAATTTAACAAAATCATCCTATTTAGATAGGTTAGAACATCGATAGAAATACTATATTTACAACTTATTTTTTCATGAAATGGCTATTCATAAACTAGATCTTGGAGAATTTGACGAAATAGATTACTATTTAATTGCTATACATACTTCATTAGAAGACTATAGATTGGCTTTTTTTATTAATCAATTATTGCCAATAAATTTAAGTAAAAGCAAGAATGAAATTCAGATTAATATAGAAGAAGGGGAAACAAATTTTTCAAGATTCTATTATTATGATAATGAAAAAGCAATCACTTGGAATTTGATTCAAAATAAAAATGAGGTAGTTCAACAAAAAAAGGGAATTAGCCAAAATTTATTTTCAAATGTTACAATGGAAGTTTCAACAAAAGTCTTTTTACTTCCTGAGTTTAAAAAAGTAGATTATTTCTTAAAAATAGAGAATATTGAAGATACAAGGAGCGTATCAACAATACAGACTATATTAAATAAAATCGATAGCATATCTACACTTTATACCGTAGATACAAATCAAATCAAATCAAAAAACAATTTAATTTTTTAATACCAATGCTTACAAACAAAAAAACTAAAATTGTAGCCACACTTGGGCCTGCATGTAGTACAAGAGAGATCATTAAAGACATGATTGATGCAGGTGTAAATGTTTTTAGAGTGAATTTTTCACATGCTGACTACGAAGATGTAAAACAAAAAATCAATATCATACGAGGTCTAAATGAAGAGTTTGGCTACACTACTGCAATCCTGGGAGATTTACAAGGACCTAAACTTCGTGTAGGAGTTATGGAAGAAGGTGTTGTAGTTCATGATGGTGACTTAATTACATTCACTACTGCTGAGGATATCCTTGGAACTGCAAAAAAAGTATTCATGAAATACCAAAACTTTCCAAATGATGTAAATCCTGGAGAAAGAATTTTGCTTGATGATGGAAAACTTATTTTCGAAATTGTTGAAACTGATAAAAAATCAGAAGTTATAGCAAGAGTAATTCAAGGTGGTGAGTTGAAATCTAAAAAAGGAGTAAATCTTCCAAATACAAAAATATCTCTTCCAGCAATGACTGAAAAAGATATTGCTGATGCTATTTTTGCTATTGGGCAAAATGTAGATTGGATTGCATTATCTTTTGTAAAAACACCAAGAGATTTACAAGACTTGCAGGAATTAATTGCACAACATTCAGAATATAAAATTCCAATTGTTGCCAAAATAGAAATGCCGGAAGCATTAGAAAACATCGACAAAATTGTTGCTTATTGTGATGCTTTAATGGTGGCTCGTGGAGATTTAGGAGTTGAACTTCCTGCTCATGAAGTACCTTTAGTTCAAAAAGAATTAATTCGCAGAGCTAAAACAGCTCGTATTCCAGTTATCGTTGCTACGCAAATGATGGAAACAATGATCACCAGCCTTACGCCAACACGTGCAGAGGTAAATGACGTTGCGAACTCAGTTATGGATGGTGCTGATGCTGTAATGCTTTCTGGAGAAACTGCTACTGGAAATTATCCAGTTCAAGTAATCCAAAAAATGACTCAAATCATTGAAGCAGTTGAAGATTCTCCACTTATTCAAGTACCACAAAATACGCCACAAATCAAAACAAAACGTTTTATTACTAAAACAATTTGTCACCATGCTGCAACTATGGCTAATGTTATCAAAGCAAAAGCTATCTGTACATTGACTAATAGTGGTTATACTGCTTTCCAGATTTCGGCTTGGAGACCAAATGCACATATTCTAGTTTTTACATCTAATAAAAGAATCCTTACACAACTTAATTTATTATGGGGAGTAAAATCTTTCATGTACTCTAAGGATGTAAGCACAGATGATACTGTAACTGACATTAACGAAATTGTAAAACAAAAAGGTTTTGTACAAAAAGGTGATTTCCTTATCAATTTAGCAGCAATGCCTATTAAAGATAAAGGAATGGTAAATACCTTAAGAGTTTCTGAAATAGAATAGATTTAAGCTATTTAAATTACTATAAAATCCGTCTTGTTTAATAACGAGACGGATTTTTTTTGACTAGATTTTTTCAATTAAAAAAATATTTAAATTTTCATTCGAAAAAAATTAAGAACAATTAAACATTCTTCTATAAAATAAAATTTATATTTGATGAACAAAAAATCGCACCAACTATGAGTTTCAATTCTAAAAATCCATTTTTAAATAATAAAACTTTTTCATCAACAGCAGTTTCAAGAAAAGACGAAGTACATCAGGCCACTCTAATTGATTTCAACCAAGAAATGACTTTGTCAGGAACGATCAACAAGAGTTTAATTCTATTTTTACTTCTTACGGCTTCTGCAATGGTAATTTGGTGGTTGGCATTTAATGGTATAAATCCAATAGTTCCGGCAATTGGCGGTGCTATTGTAGGACTTATTCTAGTCGTGATTTCAGCTTTCAAACCACAATACTCCCCGTATCTGGCTCCGGGCTATGCTTTGTTCGAAGGATTATTCATCGGTGGGATTTCGGCAATATTTGAAGCCATGTATCCCGGGATTGTGATTCAGGCGGTTGGAGCTACGTTTGTAACTTTTGCAGTTTGTCTAGGATTGTATAAATATAAAATTGTAAAAGTAACAGAGCAGTTCAAATCAGTTGTTGTAGCTGCTACGCTTGCTATTGCAACTTACTATCTAATATCTTGGTTATTTTCTATGTTTACCAGCTTTGTGCCCGTTCATTATGGCAACTCGATGATGAGCATTGGAATCAGTATTTTTGTGATAGTTATTGCTGCTTTAAATCTATTTTTGGATTTTGACAGAATCGAAAAAGGAGCCGAACAAAAAATGCCTAAATACATGGAATGGTATGGCGCTATGGGATTAATGATAACACTAGTTTGGTTATACATAGAGTTTTTACGATTACTTTCTAAGCTAAACAGTAAAAACTAAATCTATTGTAAGATATTCAATAATAAGAAACCCTTTCTGAATCAGAAAGGGTTTCTTAATTTAAGCCGCTTTCTCAAAAGCAATATAATGACTTAAGTCTCCTTTCAAATTAAAGACCGGAAATCCTTTTATCAAGCACGAATAGAGGTCTCCATTTTTTTTATAATTCATAACCGTTTTTTCAAAAGGTTGTTTAAGTTGAATTGCATCACGAATCTCATTTGAAGTTGTTAAATCAGTAGCATGACCTTGGAACATTTTAGGGCTTTTACCCAAAACTTCTGCCTCTACATAACCATTCATTTTCAACATATTATGAGAAGCAAAAACAATACTTAAGTTAACATCTGTAACTATTATTACTTCTTCGGTTAGCCTTGATTTTAAATCTAAATTATGACTAGTCCACTTGTTTTTTAATGCAATTGATTTAAGTTTATTTAAATCCAGAAACGATTTTTTTAGTTCTACTATAAATTCATGATTAAAATCCCAAGAAAAAACGGGCAGTCTCTTTACACTTAGCCCCATGTGATATTCCGAAATGGCTACATCATATTGTTTAAAACTACTCATACTATTTTGATTTTGAAGTCAAATGTAATTTTATTTATAAAAACAAAATAGCAAATAGCTGATTTTAACCATTGTTGAACGAGGTCAATTCTCAATCAAAAATCAAATTTTAACTGTACAACAATAAATTTCTTCTCTTCGGTATTTAAATTACTTAATGAAATTCCAAGCAATCGTACGGAATCTTTCATTCGTTCTTGATACAACAGTTCTTTTACGATTTCTACTATCAATGCTTTATCAGAAATAAAATAAGGCAATGTTTTACTTCGGGTTTGTTGTGTAAAATCGCTGTATTTTATTTTTAAAGTAATTGTTTTTCCTGCAACATTGTATTTTTTCAATCTTCTTTCTAATGCACCGGCAATAGTTTCAAGCTGTTCTAACATGTAAATTTCAGAAGAGAGATTCACATCAAAAGTGTGTTCTGCCGCAACAGATTTTGTAATTCGATTTGATTTCACTTCGCTATTATGAATCCCTCTCACGACATGATAATAGAAACTCCCCGATTTTCCAAAATGTTTCTCTAAAAATTCCAATGATTTACTTTTTAATTCTACTCCGGTAAAAATTCCTAGTTGGTACATTTTTTCGGTAGTGACTTTTCCAACACCATGAAATTTTCGGATGGGTAATTCTTCCAGAAATGAAATGACTTCATCAGGATTTACCGTTTTTTGTCCATTAGGTTTATTATAATCACTAGCAATTTTAGCCACAAACTTATTGACAGATATTCCTGCCGACGCCGTTAAACCTACTTCATTGAAAATACGCTGTCTTATTTCCTGTGCCAATAAAGTAGCACTAGGGTTCCCTTTTTTGTTATTAGTTACATCTAAATAGGCCTCATCGAGCGACAAAGGCTCCACCAAATCCGTGTACTCATGAAAAATTTTATGGATCTTAGTCGAAATCTCCTTGTATCTATCAAATCGTGGTCTTACAAAAATGAGCTCCGGACAATTTTTCTTAGCCATAACACCACTTATGGCACTGCGAACACCAAATTTCCTAGCTTCATAACTCGCCGCCGCAACCACCCCACGATTTTCAGAACCTCCTACAGCAATAGGCTTTCCTCGCAATGCGGGATTATCCATTTGCTCCACCGAGGCATAAAATGCATCCATGTCAACGTGTATGATTTTTCTATTTAGCACTGACTCCTCCTGCATATTTTAATACTTATATATCCAGAACTATTTTCTAATGGTTTTCTATTCTAAAGATTATATTTTAGCTTCGGAACTTAAATAATTTTCTACTACTTCTGATTTGTGTTTTTTTTCTGTGGGAAAGAAAAAACTAAATGGACGGGACTTGAAATGGTTCCAAATGGAAATTGTGACAAATCGCAACTCAAATAATGAAATGGCTCTTGAGCGAAAGGCCAATCCCAATGACAGACTAAAACTTACCATAAAGTTAACCAAACCTATAATACCAATTCCAAAAACACCCCAAAATAACATTGACTCACTGACTTCATAATTTGCTCCGTATAATGCTAAAGCTAAATTTCCGCTGGCAAAAGTGATATGTCGAATATCCAGATTCAGCCCTAAAAACAAACCAATAGATGCTGTACTTCCCATGAATATACCAAACCAAAAATTGGAAACAATTCCTGCCCATCTTTTCTCATACAGTTTTGCTAATTTAAGCGTCCTATCTTTTCCTAAACTTCTTTTAAGCAAGGGATGTTCCGTTATCCGGAAAAAAACCTGATTGTGTTTATCCCTATTGGCAATACTCCCCGAAATAATTCCTGATAAAAACAAAAATACTCCGGCAATAGCTGCATGAAAAATAGCCAACGAATGTATTGGACTTATATCAATGAGCAACGACTCCCATTTAGTAGCGGCAATATTATAATCTAAAGTATAATCAATAAGCCAAATTCCAAGTAATGAAACCGGAAAAGCCATAATAACATTCCCAACGAATGCTATAAACTGCGAGCGAAAAACACGCGCAAAAAGAATCGCAAAAGCTTTATATTTTTCAGTATCTCTACCTTGTTTTATAACACCTTCTTCCAAAGCTTTTATCAAAGCCGAAGCAGTCATAGCAGGTTGTTTTGTAGCCAAAGTGAAACCCAAAAGGTAAATAGCTATAAACCCAAAAGCATAGTTCATACTGTAAAGAAAAGCGTGTCCAAAAAAGCTTGTGTCCGCTCTGGAGAGTAAAACTTTAATCACACATAATATGCCCACGATAAATCCTCCTCCTAATGCAGTTCGAAACATTTTAAAATATTCCTTTCGGTCTTCAGTAATGTAATGTTCGCCAGTTTTAGCCGTATGTTGCGTTATTTCATAGGAAATCAGTTGGGTACTTTCACCAATAAATTTTCGGACATTATTTTTGTAGCAATTGTATTTAATTAAATGTAACGCCAATGCGATACCGTTGCTCTTTTTACCGTTCTCTTTATCTACAAGCAATAGCGGAATTAAGAATTTTAACCGTTCTAATTGTTGCCTGATTTTTAATAAATTCTGGTTTACCCGAAGCGAAATTCCATATTTTGAACTGTTGTGAAATGCTTTATCAACGAATTCTTCACATTGTTTATGCAAGACCAACAGCTGCGCATACGATAGATCATCCGACTTGATATAATGATTTTCAGAATTTCTAATTTTGTCTTCGATTTGAAACAATTCCTTTTCAAAAGCAGAGAAAGGACTTTCATAATCATCAAATTCCGGTACCATTTTAATAACATCCGTTTCCATAGCACGACCACTAATTCGCTGAGTAATTAAGTACATTCCAAACAATAATTCCGATAAAACCGAATTAGGCTCCGTGCTTTCATAAATAGAATTAAATTCTAAAAGAACGTATAATTCTTCTAATTGATTTGATGGTATTTTATTAATCCAGATTGTATCATTAGCAAGATAAAAAACTTGATTGAGGATGTATTCTAATGTGTCTTTTTGTGGCTGATAGGGTAACAATTTAGCAAAAATTCTTTTTTTGACTTCAAAAATAAAATCTACATCTTGTAAAATAGCCGCATCAGAAAGGATTTTATTGAACTTTTTATCGTTTAAAATTTCTTTGATATAAATTGAAAACTGTTCTCGGAGTAAATAATTTTTCTTTAAAAAAGATATGATTTCTTGTAAATCAACAATTTCTAAATTTTTAGTTTTTAAAGGCCGAATCAATCTAATTAATTCAATTAATGGTTCTAAATCGTCTTCTTTATAACGCCAAGACTGACTTTCGTCAAAAAATTTAGTGATTAATTCTGCTGGAGTTGTCTTTGATTTTGCTTTAAAAAGGGATTTCATTATTTTAGTTCAATTTTTGTAAAAATACAAATTGACCTGCCAACTTTCATTAACTTAATCATAAAATAACCTCTTGAAAAAGTGTTTACAAAACTTAAAGTTGTCTAAAAAACTCCATTTAAATCTTCGTCGATACCACTTTGTCTTACTCAGAATAGTAAAACTAATTGGAAGGAAGAGATAACAAAATCTTCTTAAAGGATATAAATTAATTGTAGTGGAAATATTCAATATATTTGACAAATCAAATTAGTCCGGGTAGCAGTGGAAATCTTCGATTGAAAAAAACTATTTTTTCTTTTAAGAAAAGAGCGACCCAAGAAGCTCCTTTTTTTAAAATAGAAAAAAATTTTATGAAGGAGAAATTGAAACGAATAACCGGAAACAACTCCAAAAACTAAAGTCATTATGATTGAAATAGAACGAAAATTTTTGGTTAAAGATGATTCCTTTAAAAGAGCCGCTTTAACTCAAAATCATATTGCACAGGGTTATTTAAGTTCGGTTCCGGAACGTACGGTTCGTGTTCGCATAAAAGGAAATAAGGGATTTCTAACTATAAAAGGAATTTCTAATGAATCTGGCCTGTCTCGTTTTGAGTGGGAAAAGGAAATCCCAGTTGAAGAAGCTAAAAACTTGTTGCTTTTATGTGAAAAAGGCGTGATTGATAAAACACGTTTTGAAGTTAAACTAGGTAATCATGTTTATGAGATTGATGTGTTTCATGGTCAAAACGAAGGATTGATTATTGCTGAAATTGAACTTGGCTCTGAAAATGAAACTTTTGAAAAACCAAATTGGCTAAGCAATGAAGTAACAAATGACAAGCGTTATTATAATTCTTATTTAAGCAATAATCCTTATAAAAGCTGGTGATTTAATTATTCAATACTGCTATTGTTACAATCATTCCTCCATCGTCATTACGTGAAGCGATATCTCTAAAAGCTCGTTTTGACAAATCTATTTCTCTTGATCTTACAAATGGACCTCTATCTGTAATCTCTACGATTACTGATTTTCCGTTGGATTCATTAGTCACTTTTACTTTTGTTCCAAAAGGCAGTTTTTTATGTGCTGCTGTATATTTATTATTATCAAATTTTTTACCGCTGGTCGTTCTTTTTCCATTGAACTTATCCGCATAATAAGAGGCGTGCGCTTCTTTTTTATAGATTTTAAATTTTCCGTTTTCGATTGTCAAGGTGTCTGAGATAATTTCTTGACGTGCAATCCCAGGCTTGTTTTTTTTAATAGTATCTTTTTGTATAGCGTTCTTTTGTTTATCAACAATTGAACTTTGGCTGCTAACTAATCCTATAATTGCAAGCAAAAAAAATAATGTTATTAATTTTTTCATTTATACTTTTTTAAGTTAATCTATTTTACAAAAACCATACCCAGATAAAAAAAGCTCTATTTCTAGAGCTTTAAATGATTTTTTAAAACCACATTGACCATGGAATTCTACTTAAAATAAGTAATAATCCTAAACCATAAAAAATAGAAAAAGTTTTGAATTTTGACTCACTAGTCGTTAACTTTTTATGTTTTGACCATCCTATAGTAATTAAAGTAATTGCAATAATATTGATTAATGGGTGTTCCAGAGAAGTTAATCGTAATGCTTTATCTGACATTTGCCCTAATGAAGCGAAACCTAATGGCGAAACGAAATATAAAATCAAACCAATTAATAATTGTGTATGTGTTCCTATAAGTCCAAATAATGCAATTTTTCTATCTTTTGAAGTAAACTCTTTTTTGGAAGCCATCCCAATAAAGGAATTAACAACTGCAACCACTAATAATAAAAGTGCTAAATAAGCCCAACCAGAATGAAATTTTTGAATGAATTCGTACATAAATTATGTTTTTGTTTTAACAAATATAATAAAAAAAGGCATAAAAAAACCACGCTTTAATACGTGGTTTTGATTTTTTGATATTTTTTTCAGGTATTATTTACCAAAAATATATCTAAGTGTAAATTGTGCTTGCCAAACATCGAAAGTAGAAGCATTTTTTTGGAAAGTATCTTTAATTAAAGTTTTTGTTCCAGCTACATCTGTTTGAGTTGCCAATGTATAAAAAGGCACATTCGCAGTTGTCGTTTTATAACTTAAAACATTCCCGTTTGTTGCTGTAATTCTTTGAGTTACTCCCCAATCTCTATTCAACAAATTGGTAAAGTTTAAGACGTCAGCTCTAAATTGGAAGCTATTCTTTTTACCTGCAATTTTAATGAAAAAATCTTGAGTTACAGATAAATCTAATCTATGTAACATTGGCAAAACACCACCATTTCTTTCGGTGTACTGACCTCTTCTTGAAGAAAGATATGAATCTTGTTTGATGTAAGCTTCAAACGCCTGTTGTTGTTGCGCTTCAGTATAAACAGTTACAACATTTGCTCCATTTACAATATTTGTAACAGATAAAGATTGAAAACGGATTTCATTTCCATTATTTGGAACATACATTAAATCATTTCCATTAACTTGATCTCCATTCATATCTCCACCGTAAGCATAAGAATAAGCTCCAGCTTGTTCCCCAATATATCCAAGATTTACTGAAGTTGCAGCACCTAAATTATTTCCATATTCAATTTTATAACCTAATATACCAACAATTCTATGTGGTGTATTGTTAGAAGATAATGACAAAGGTAAATCGTTGTTACCATTTACTGATCTTGCACCAGTCCATGAACCAGAAGCAATAGAACCTGCAGATAATAAATCATTAGCACTTGAATGTGTGTAAGCTACTGAACCCCAAAGTCCTTTTTTGTATGGATACTCTAATTTGAATGTTGTTGAGTAAAAATATCCTTTATCCGTATTCGTTAATACTACAGCACTTGAAACATTGTCATTTATACGAACTCCATTATCAGTTCTAGCATATCTAGGTCTTGTATCTGGTCCGCTAAAATTTCCAACTGGAGCATCAAAATTAGCATTGTAATAATGAATAGCGTTAATATTTTGTTGGAAGATACCTTCAATAGTTCCTATGAAACCAAAAGGAAGTTTTTGATCAACCGCTATATTAGTTTTCCAAACTTGTGGAAATTTAAATTTTTTAGCTGTAAACGCCAATTCAAATGTAGAAGGAAGCGTAGGTGTTGCAGGAATAAAATAATCATTAGGATTAGGAGTAAAACCATATCCACCTGTTCCTACAGCTGCGCCACTAACATCAACAAAACCAGTAAGAACACCGTTATTACCAATTGCATTAGATAAAAACACTGATGGAGCTCTTCCAGTAAACACACCACTACCTCCACGAACTTGTGTTGTAGCATCTCCAGCAACATCTAAATTGAAACCTACTCTAGGTTCAAATAAATATTGTGTATTTGGCATTTCACCAGTATTAAACTTTTCACCATTTCCAAAAGTCATTGCAGTAACTTTAGTATTTTCAAGTGCTGTATCAGCAAACCAAACCGCTGAAGCACGAAGACCTAATGTCACTCTTAAATTATCACTCACTTTAATTTCATCTTGAGTGTACACATCTATTTTATTAGATTTCAAAATCTGTAACGGCTCTTCAGCTCCTGGCAAAGCAGAATATCTGAATTGAAAACGTGCCGGTAAAGCAGTAGTTGATGGAGCACCGCCCGTATTTGCAGATTGATTAGCAGCAGCGTAAAAATCAGTTAAAGAGTTAAAAACATATACTCCATTAGATCCTGAGAAAAACAAGTTACTTGATTTAAAATGCTCAAAATTAGCACCAAACAATAACGAATGATTTCCTATTGTTTTTGTCAAATTATCCGTAAAGTGTAGTGTAGAATAAGAAAGTTTATTTCCTTGCGTAAATGGGTCTAAACCTAATGAAATAAACGTATTTGATCCGTTTTTTATATCAATTGTAGGAAATAAACCTCCACCTTGTAAACCTCTATCTTCAATTTGTTTATCATAACCTGCGATGAAGTTATTGTACCATGAATTACTTAATTTACTGTTCAATTCTACAACAATAGATCTCGTATTATCTTGAATAACATAACCACTGTTTTGGAATGACATTGCAAGATTACTAGTTCTTCTGTTACCAAATCCTAATGAATTTGAATTAGAAGTCAACTCGTCAGAATTTGAGTTATGAAAAACATAACGAGCAGTAAGTTTATGATTGTCATTAATATTCCAGTCAATTCTAGCAAGGAATTTCTTTGAAACTTTTGAAGCATCATAATTTTCCCAAGGACCAGTTGTATAATTAAATTTATCTTTAACAAAATTTGACAATGTTTGCATTTCAGCAAATGTTGGTAAAGAAACCTGAGCACTTGGCTGAGGAGAACCTGTAGAAGTCCAAGTTGTAGCTGGGCTTGTATTTTCTATTGTCTCAAAATTTCCAAAGAAAAATAATTTGTCTTTAATAATAGGCGCTCCTATTCTAGCTCCCCAAACTGTTTCATCAAATTTTCCAGGAACGATTACTGTGTTCCCTGCTTTAGTTCCAATAAAATCTTTTCTGTTATTACGGAAAGAATTATAAACAGAACCTTCAATTTCATTTGTACCACTTTTAGTTACTGCATTAATTCCAGAACCTAAAAATCCTGATTGACGTACATCATATGGTGCAATATTAACTTGCAATTGTTCAATAGCATCTAAAGAAATCGCGGTAGAACCTGTTCTACCACCAGCTTGTGAATCAGTTCCAAGTCCAAAACCATTGTTAAATGCAGATCCATCGATAGTAAAGTTATTCAATCTTGAATCTTGACCTCCAAAACTACCATTACTTCCTGCGTTAGCATTATATTTAGTAACCGCGTTTATTGAACGTGCTCCTGTAACAGGAACGGCAGTTAATTCTCTGTTAGAAAATTGTTGAGAAGCTCCAGTTCTTCCTTTATTGAAAGTTCCTTTTGATTTTGTAGATACAATCACAACTTCTTTTAGGGCATTGGATTCCTCATCTACAACAACATTAACTGTAATATTATTACCTAATGGCGCGTTGATTTCAGTAATTTCAGTTGTTTTGTAACCTATGAAAGTTACTCTAACTGTGTAAGGGCCACCTGGTCTGATTCCCTGTACAGCATATCCACCTTTAGAACCTGTAGTTGAAAAATATTTTGTTCCAGTTGGTTTATGTATAACCTCAACTGATGCACCTGGAAGCAATTCGCCAGTGCTTGTTTTAACAGAACCAGACATTGCAGAACTAGTAACCTGCGTATGACCAACAGCTGATAAAAAAATAATCAAAATAAAAATAATTTTTTTCATTTTTGTTTTTTGTTTAATTTATTAATTTTTAGCAAAATTATAACATTTAAGCCGCATACTGTTATGGAAACGTTAAGAAAATCCACCTAAATCACAATTTTTTGCTTTAAAGTGATTATTGCAACATAATTGTTAAAAAATAATTTAATTATTATTTTTTAACAATTATATATATTCATCTGATAAAAATATTATAAAAACCAATTTGTTAAAAAATAGAAAACATTATCAAAAACTCACTATCACTGAATTATTTACATAAAAAAGCCCCGATTTTTTATAAAATCGGGGCTTTTTGAAGTCCGTAAGTTCAAAATTCAATGAAAATTGTCTTTAAACCTTGTTGTATAATCTAGATTAAAACAAAATTTTATTTATTCGAAAGAAAATGATTTAATAAAAATGCAGTTGAAGAATCGTGATTTTTTACTTTTTTAGTGTTTATCTCTTCTAAAATTGAATTTGCTAATTGCTTTCCAAGTTCAACTCCCCATTGATCGTAACTAAATATATTCCAAATGATTCCTTGAACAAAAATCTTATGTTCATACATTGCAATTAATGAACCTAGTGTCCTTGGCGTCAGTTTTTGTATCAAAATAGTATTCGTAGGCTTATTACCCGTAAAAACCTTAAACGGCAAAAGAAAAACTGCTTTATCAGCGGCAAGCCCTTGTTTATCGAATTCCGCCTGAACTTGTTCCTCCGTTTTCCCGTGTAATAATGCTTCCGTTTGTGCAAAAAAGTTTGACATCAATTTATCATGATGGTCTTCATCACCATATAATGGTTTTATAAATCCAATAAAATCAGTAGGAATCAATTTAGTTCCTTGGTGAATCAATTGAAAAAAAGCATGTTGCGAATTGGTCCCCGGTTCACCCCAAATGATAGTTCCCGTTTCATAATTCACCGGTTTTCCATCACGTCCAACACTTTTTCCATTACTTTCCATTGTTCCTTGCTGTAAGTAAGGCGCCAATTTTTGTAAATATTGCGTGTACGGAATCAAGGCTTCACTCTCTGCTCCAAAGAAATTATTATACCAAACACTCAACAAAGCTAAAATAACAGGAATATTTTTATCAAAATCAGTCGTTTTGAAATGATCATCCATTTCATTTGCACCGCTTAATAATTCGTCAAAATTTTCGAATCCTACCGCCAAACTTATTGAAAGCCCCACAGCACTCCATAAAGAAAAACGACCTCCAACCCAGTCCCACATAGGAAATACATTGTCAGGATTTATACCAAATTCTGTTACTTTGGCAATATTTGTGGAAACCGCGACAAAATGTTTGGCTACATCTTCTTGTTTTGCTGATTGCAAAAACCATTTTCTGATAGTTTCAGAATTGGTCAATGTTTCCTGTGTGGTAAATGTTTTAGAAACAATAACAAAAAGCGTTGTTTCTGGATTTAATTTTTTAATGATTTCGTTTACATGATCTCCATCAACATTCGATACAAAATGAACGTTCAATTGATTTTTGTAAAATTGTAATGCTTCTACTGCCATTGCAGGTCCCAAATCTGAACCACCAATCCCTATATTTACAATATCCGTAAAAGGTTTGCCTGTAAAACCCGTTCTTTGCCCAGATGTTACTTCATTAGTAAATGTTTTTATTTTATTTTTTACTTCATAAACTTCAGGAACCACATTTTGTCCTTCTACATTTATAACCGCTGATTCCTTAGCTCTCAAAGCTGTATGCAATACCGCTCTATTCTCAGTCTGATTAATAATCCCACCTTCAAAATAGTCTGAGATAGCACTTTTAAGTCCTGCTTCTTCTATCAACTCAAGTAATAAGTCAACAGTTTCCTGATTAATAATGTTTTTTGAATAATCAATTAAAAAATCATTCCATCTCAGGTTAAACTTTTCTGTTCTTGAATCATCAGCTTGAAACATTTCTTTCATGGAAGCTTTTTGCATTTCACTGTAATGCTGTTGAAGTTTCTTCCAAGCTACTGTTTCGGTTGGGTTTATTGTATTTAAAGCCATTTATTTTTGGATTGTAGTTTTGTTTAATTTTTGACAAAAATACTGAAATTAGTTTTAACCGTAAATGTGTTTACAATTATATAACAATTTATGGGTAAATTGCCAAAATAGTGAAATTCAGAATTGATATAAAACAATTCTGAATTCGAATGAAATGGTTTCAATAGTCAAACTATAAATTTGCAACACTGTCTAATTCCCATTTCAAAGGAGTTATTACTTTAATAAATCGGTCTTTATTTCTACCGCTCATAGGTTCGCCAGTAGGCAATTTAAGTTTTAATGCGTCTACCTGAACTCCATTTTTCCAAAATCGATAACAAACGTGAGGACCTGTAGCAAGACCTGTACTCCCCACTAAACCGATAACCTGTCCCTGATTCACATGCTGTCCACGACGAACTAAAATTCTTGACATGTGCAAATATTGAGTAGAATAGGTTCCATTATGTTTTACTTTTACAAAATTACCGTTTCCAGCTGTAAAACCAGTTTGCTCAATAATTCCCGCAGCAGTAGTGGTAATGGGCGTTCCGTATGGTGCTGCATAATCAGTTCCTTTGTGGGCTTTCCAGATTTGTTGTACAGGATGAAACCGATTAGTTGAAAATCGCGAGGAAATTCTACTAAATTTAATGGGTGTTTTAAGAAAGAAATTTTTCAATGTCTTTCCTTCTTCGTCATAATATTCAATTTTATTGGACGATGGATTTTGAGCATAAGGAAATGCATAGATTATTTTCCCTTTGTATTCAAAAAAGGCAGCTTTAAGACTATCAACACCATCATAAACCGTGTCATTTATATATCTTTCCGTAAAAGTAATGGCAAATCGATCTCCTTTTTTAAGTTTAAAGAAATCAATAGACCAGGCATAAATTTTAGAAATTTTACTTGCCAATGAACCTTCTACTTTCGCGCTTTCAAGAGTTTCTGACAAAGAACCTTTCAACAATCCACCTATCGTTCTGGTCTTAATCGTAATGGGTCTTGTTTTTTTATAAACAACCACAGCTGTATCTCGTAAATCAACAACATAGTAGGTTAATGCATCCGGCTGATAAATAAAAACTTGTAAATTGTTTGTTTTATTTTTGGATCTAAGTAGCGTATACGGTTTGTTGACCCTAATTATCCTAACATCAAATGTATCCTTTACTTTTTCAATAATATCATATACTTTCTTAGTACCGATATTTTGATTTTCGATAATCGTACCAAAAGTATCTCCCTTTTTAATGGTATCGTGAATCACATTAAAATCAGAGTATTTAAACCCAAACTCTATTTTTTTAACTACTGGTTTTATAATTTCTTTGTCTAATATATCATTAGATTTATTACAAGAAACTAAAGAAAACAACACTATAATTGTTATTAATACTTGTTTCAAACTATCTTTTTTTATTCTAATTATTTTTATTCCCCCCAATTCGCCAACTCATCCTTCGTCCATAATTCAGGAAAAAATATTCTGCGTTGGTATTTTGGATGCATGTATTTTCTCCAATCACTTCCACCTGTAGCCTCGCCATCCCCTTTTCCGCTATGATCAATATATTTTATCGCTACATTTAAATGCTGCATTACCCAAGTAATATTTACAGTATGATCATAATGGCGCATCGCTTGAATTAACTCTGGATTTTTTTGATCTACATCAGGAAGCTGCTTGAATTTTTGCCATATGTTTATGGTATTGTATTCCTCCATGTGTTTTAAAAACATTCCTTTGTATTTTCTTTCAAATTCCTCTAAAAGAAATGATTTTTTCCCTGTTTGGTAATCTTTTCCTGCAGCTTGCCAATACAAATGTTCGAAAGTAAACTCAAATGGAGCATCTCTATCAATTGAACTTCTATAACGATAATCAACAAGATTTATTAAGTCCGTAGAACAAAACTCTATTAATCTATATTGTGCACTTTGAAAACCACTTGCCGGAGTAAGTGTGTTTCTAAATTTCATATATTGATCTACTTCCATTCCGTCTTCCATGATTCCGAAAGAAGTTGTCAACATATCAAAATAACGGCTGATTCTCATTAATCTTTCAGTAAAAAAATCTGTCTTGATCTCTTTACAATAAGAAATTTGATGCATTTCCCATAAAATCATCTTGAATATCAATTCATTGACTTGATGATACATGATAAAAACCATTTCATCCGGTAGTACTGTTCTTTGAATTTGAAGATTTAATAACGCATCTGTTTGAATATAATCCCAATAAGTAATTGGCTTAGACCAAAGTAATCCTTCAAGTTGCGTTTCGGTTTTCTGGTCTATTGCTTGGTATTTAAGCTCAATTTCTTTTAAAATTGCTTCAGAATTATTATTGTCCATTATTATTTTTTATTTTAAACTGATTCTTCAATCCTCTAAATTCATCTAAATCTGCTTTGATTGATCCTACAGCCAAACTTGCTTTTATTCGCAAAGGTATTTTATTATCATCATCTGAAATCCAAACAGTTAAACTTTCCTGTTCTTTAAAAACACGCCCTGATTGTACTAAAGGTCTAAACACCATCGTTGAAACAACCCCAAATTTAGTTGTAATATCCTCATGACCTATAAATTTCATCTTAAACTTTGTAGATTCATCATCAAAGAACATGTCTATTGCTATTGATTCTCCTACTTTAATTTTATCAATACTTGGATAATTTCTCAAATAATAAAAAGTAGACAAAATGTCTTGTGTGTTTTTAGGAATGACAATTGTCTTCTCGTTTTTGTGTTTGTAATCTTTTACAAGGATTTTATTTGTAGTCTGATTGAAAAACCCTTCTTGATTTTTAGTGTAACCGCCTTCATTAATTTTTCTTACAAATTGATATGGATTTCTGGTTTCCTTATCAATATAGCTTTCATACAAGTCGTCAACCTTAAAGAAAAAACGAGACATTCCTGTTGTGTATCCCTTACCTATTACATGAAAGGTTTTCTTATTATTAACAACTGCATCTTTGACTTCAAGCGTAGCATATCCGGCATTTACTATACCATAATGGATACGGAATTTAAAATACTCGCCCACATCGTAAGCATCTTCTTTTTGAGAATCAAAACTTACTGTGGTTATAAATAGGATGAATAGTATTATTTTTTTCATTACTTTTTGTCAATTTATTGACCGTAACTGCAAATTTTGTTCCAAATATATTAAAACAAAAAAACTCAGTCAAATAATGACTGAGTTTTTATGCTATTAACTAACCAAAAAACTATAAATTATGAAATTTATATCAATTTAGGAAGGAAACCACCCCTTCCTGTTTTGAGAGTGCAAAGCTAATTAATAAAACTAGTTTATAAAATCAAAAAATAAAGTTTAACACAACATTTGCAAAAAAACAGACTATTCACTGATTATTTTTTAACATAACATAAAAATAACACTCTTTTATAGCGTTCCTCGCAATTGCTGTTCTCTTTCGATTGATTCAAAAAGGGCCTTGAAATTACCTGCTCCAAAACCTTTGGCTCCCATTCTTTGAATAATTTCAAAAAACAACGTGGGTCTGTCTTGTACCGGTTTTGTAAATATTTGTAATAAATACCCTTCCTCATCCGCATCGACCATAATGGCTAGCTTTTCGATCTCATTTAAATCTTCTTTCATCATCTTCATATGTTCTCCCAATCGCTCCGGAATTGCCTCATAATAGGTATGCGGAGGAGCTGACAAGAATTCTATCCCTCTTGCTTTCAACTGAGATACTGTTTTGATAATATCATCCGTTGCAATAGCGATATGCTGAATTCCAGGTCCGCCATAAAAATCTAAATATTCCTCAATTTGTGATTTTTTCTTTCCCTCGGCAGGTTCGTTGATTGGGAATTTAATTCTTCCGTTTCCATTGGACATTACCTTACTCATCAAGGCCGAATATTCAGTATTAATTTGTTTGTCATCAAAGGAAAGGAAATTCACAAATCCCATTACTTCTTCATAGAACTTAACCCAAGTATTCATCTCGTTCCAACCTACATTACCCACCATATGGTCAATGTATTTTAATCCTGTTGGTTCCGGATTGTAATCGGATTTCCATTCCTTATATCCCGGAAGAAAAACACCGTTATAGTTTTTACGTTCTACAAAAATATGAACGGTCTCTCCGTACGTATAAATCCCCGAACGCACTACTTCCCCAAATTCATCTTTCTCCACTGTTGGTTCCATAAAAGAGCGCGCACCGCGCTTCATTGTTTCTTCGTAAGCGCTAGTGGCATCTTCTACCCAAAGTGCAGCAACTTTTACCCCGTCTCCATGTTTTCTCAAATGTTCGTGTATGGGAGAATCTTGCGTTAATGGCGTGGTCAATACGATGCGAATCTTATCTTGCTTAAGCACATAGGACGTTCTGTCTCTTACTCCAGTTTCCAAGCCTGCATAAGCCAATGATTGATATCCGAAAGCTGTTTTATAATAATGTGCGGATTGTTTTGCATTTCCTACGTAGAATTCTACATAATCGGTTCCTAATAAAGGAAGAAAATCTTGCGCTCCTTCAAATATTTTTTCTAGTCCGTATTCTACTGATTTTACTTCTTTGCTCATTGTGATTTATTTTTTGATTCGGCAAATCTAATTTTGGAACGCAAATGACGCTGCTACAATAGATTTACACGGATTTTATTAATTTAAAAAGATGTTGTTATTTATACTAAAGCCCTAGCCCTGATAATAGTGAAAATCCTTTTTTGAGGTTTTTTTTACCGAAAAAAGATTGCAACGGATAGCAGGAAATAGCTCCTTATTATTATATACTTAAGTGCGATTGCTTCGTTCCTCGCAATGACTTATTCTACCCAAGATTTGTAGTATTGTCCATCGTCAAGTCCCATTGCTTCTTCGGTTACCATTAACGGGCGAAATGTATCGACCATAACGGCTAATTCGTGTGTTATGGTTTGACCAATGCTGCGCTCCATTGCTCCTGGTGCAGGTCCGTGCGGAATTCCTTTTGGATGTAACGTAATGTGACCTTGCTCAATATTATTGCGACTCATAAAATCACCGTCTACATAATACAAAACCTCATCGCTGTCGATGTTGCTGTGATTATAAGGTGCCGGAATTGCTTTTGGGTGGTAATCGTACAATCTTGGAACAAAAGAACAAACTACAAAAGTTGCTGTTTCGAATGTTTGATGCACTGGTGGCGGTTGATGCACGCGACCTGTTATAGGTTCGAAATTGTGAATGCTAAATCCATAAGAAAAATTGTAGCCATCCCAACCCACAACGTCAAAAGGATGTGTGGCATATACAATTTCATGCATCATGCCTTCTTTTTTGATTTTGATAAGGAAGTCTCCTTTTTCATCATGTGTTTCTAACTCGTTTGGCAAAATAAAATCGCGTTCGCAAAACGGAGCATGTTCCAGATGCTGACCTGATTCGTTTTTATAGCGTTTTGGAGTATAAAATGGCGCAAATGATTCGACGTAAAACAATCGATTTTCTAAAGTATCAAAATCGATTTGATAAATAATTCCGCGAGGAATAATCAGATAATCTCCATATTTAAAAGGAATATTTCCCATCATGGTACGCAATTTTCCTTTGCCTTTGTGAATGAAAATCATTTCATCGGCATCGGCATTTTTATAGAAATACGTACGCAACGATTGTTTTGGCGCTGCTAATCCAATGGTGCAATCTTTATTGACCAACATGGCTTTGCGACTATCCAGAAAATCGTCTTCGGGTTTTAACTCAAACCCTTTTAAGAGTAACGATTTTATGTTTTTTCCAATTGCAATTTTTGGTTCAACAGAATAGGAATTAAGAATTTCCTTTACTTGTGTTGGTCTGTGAACATGATATAATAATGACGAATGGCCATGAAAACCCTCGGTTCCAAAAAGTTGCTCGTAGTACAAACCGCCGTTTGGTTTTTCGAATTGCGTGTGTCTCTTTTGGGGAAAACTTCCCAATTTATGATATAAAGGCATAATTTTTTTGTTTAAAAGTGTAACAATTTAAAGTTGAGATTACTTTATAATGTGCTATGTTAAATCAAAAAAAGGGTTCTCACTCAGGATTTCTCTTGATGAGGAATTGAAGATAATCTAATAAACCTAGCCATTTTGTTTTCATTATAACAAATATCGGAATTATTATTGAAATAAATTATAATTAAAACAAAAATCCAATACTAAACCAAGTATATCCTTTTGTGTTTTCAGGAGACCAGGAATGTTTTATTTCTATAGGACCAATTACCGTTTCCAGACCATACCCAACCGCATATCCTGAATACTTGGGAACCGAAACCCAATTTACAGATTCGAAAATTTTATCTCCAATATTGGCGAAATTTGCCGAAAAGTTAAAATGGTTATTTTTGTAAAATTCATAGTCAATAGTTCCTGTTGATTTTATATAACTATTGGCAGCCACACTTAAAAAATCATAGCCATAGAAATACTTAAAATTATCTATAGGAGTATACCCATACCCTCCTAAAATAAAATTAAAAAAGGAGACGCTTTCGTTTCCAAATGAGAAACCAGCATCTGTTTGAATCTTGATTGTTACATTCTTAAAAATTGTTGTGGCTATACCAAAATCAGCTTTAGCGATAGAGAACGGTTTGAAATCTCCCGTATAATTTGAGGAAAGCAAATAGGATTGAACATCACCTGAAAAATACCATCCTTTTTTAGGAAAATATTTATCGTCAAACGAATCGTATTTTGCATATCCAAAAACACTTAAATAATTACTTTTATCAATTATTGGATCTACATTGGCCAAAGTTTCTGATTTTATTTTTAAAAATTTAAGCTCGACACCACCTCCAACCAAAAATTTTTGAACAAATAAAGATTGAAAATAAGCTTGATTAGTCAAGTCCGAGAAATCAACATTAATTGAATTCACATTATTTAAATTCAAATTACTAATTTCTTTTGCTACATTTCTATTAAACTGATTGAATTGGGATTTAAAACCAAAACTCAAATTAAATCCGTTTTCAATATAATAATCTAAATTGTATCGAATATTATCTCCTAAAACAATATCAACTGATGCTATATCATTTTTAAAGAGAGTTTTTTTACGGGTTAGATTAACCAAAACACCACTCTTAAACAGACCATCATAATGCAACCCAAATTTCAAATAGGTCTTTGTAGGATTTTCTTTCAACGTCATATTTAAGTCATCATGTTCATTATTCGCATCTAACGAATACGATATCGTACTAAAATTTTGAGTTGCATTGATGTTGTTTATTCCCTTCAACAAACCATTGTATGTCGTTTTAACACCTGGCTTAAATCTTAATTTCCCAACAACATAATCTTGCGTGTAATTGTCCAGTTCATTGCAATTTATGTTTTCAATTTGCAAACTGTCCGTAACTATTTTTAATGCTGGTTTCTTATATGGATTTGATTCATCAACTAATAATTTTAGTTTTTCAAAAACAGAGAATGTTGCTTCTTCTCCTTTTCTAATGATTTCTTGTCCTTTATCAAATGAAATGACGCCATAGTTTTTTATATCCGGCTTTATATAGATGTCCGTTTCTTTGACATTTTTCTTCATTCTTTCTATAGATTGAAGATTGGTGATTTGAACCAGAATTCTTGTTGCATTTTTTAGTTGCGTTCTATCTAATAAATCATTTTGAACATCAACGCCTATTATAATATCCGCACCTAATTTTCGTACCTCTTCAATAGGATAATTATTAGCAACACCACCATCTACCAATAATTTTCCATCAATTTCAACCGGTGAAAATAACGATGGAAAAGCGGAACTGGCAATCATAGCCTGAGCCAAATTCCCTTTATTCAACAAAACTTGTTCTCCTGTTTCTATATTGGTACCAATACATAAGAAGGGAATTGGTAATTTATTAAAATCCTTGATGTGTCTAACATTTCTGGTAATTCTACTCAATAGGTTATAATTGTACATTCCTTTAGACAACGCTTCGGGAATACCTATTTTTAGATTATTAAAAGGCAAGACTAACGCGTATAATTCGTCATTTCGTTTTTCATAAAAATTTTTAGAAGATCTGGGAATGAAATCGTTTAATAATTCATCAAAATTTGTTGATTGAAAAATAGAATCAATCTGGCTTGCATTATATCCCGAAGCATAAAGTCCGCCAATAACTGCTCCCATACTGGTTCCGCCAATGTAATCAATTTTGACACCTGCTTCTTCAAGCACTTTCAAAACGCCAATATGAGCAAATCCTTTTGCTCCACCACCACTTAAGACCAACCCTATTTTTGGTCGGTGTTGCTCTTGCGAAAACGCAGTTAAACTAGTACAAAAAACGATGAATAACAGCGTAATTTTCTTCATAAGTAGCAATTTGGTGGCAATAGAATTTGGCGGCAATTAATTATCATTTTCCACAAATTCAACAATCTAAATTAATCATTCATTTGATGTTTTGTAAAATTCGGTAATTTTTTTGGCTTTTGATACACCTATAACGTCAGAAATTTCTTTTTCTGACGCTAATTTCAATCTTTTAACACTTTTAAAGTGCTGAATCAAAGTCAACATTGTTTTTTCTCCAATACCAGGAATGCTTTCTATTGAAGAATTTAGCGCTGCTTTACTTCTTTTATCTCTGTGATGCGTAATCCCAAAACGGTGTGCTTCGTTGCGCAATTGCTGGATTACTTTCAAGGTTTCTGATTTTTTATCTAAATATAACGGAATAGAATCTCCTGGATAAAAAAGCTCTTCCAGTCTTTTGGCTATTCCAATTATGGCTATTTTCCCCCGCAAACCCAATTCATCAATACTTTTTAGTGCCGATGATAATTGCCCTTTCCCACCATCAATAATTATTAAATTAGGCAAAGGTTCATTTTCATCCAGCAATCGTTTATATCGTCTGTAAACTACTTCGGTCATTGACGCAAAATCATCCGGTCCTTCGACCGTTTTTATATTAAAATGGCGGTAATCCTTTTTACTGGGCTTTCCATCTTTAAAAACCACACAAGCCGCAACGGGATTCGTTCCTTGAATATTCGAGTTATCAAAACATTCTATGTGCCTTGGCTCCACCGGCAATCGCAAATCTTTTTGCATTTGCGCCATAATCCTTTTCGTGTGCCGATCGGGATCTACAATTTGCAGTTGTTTTAATTGCTCAATGCGGTAAAACTTAGCATTTCGAATGGATAAATCCAAAATTTGCTTTTTATCTCCCAATTGTGGGACCGTAATTTTTATGTTTTCACCCAAGTCAACAGGAAACGGAACGATAACTTCCTTGGACAACAATTGAAAACGCTCTCTCAATTCGATAATCGCCAATTCCAGTAATTCTTCATCGGGTTCGTCTAATTTCTTTTTGATTTCCATCGTATGCGAACGAATAATCGAGCCATGAGAAATTTGCAGGAAGTTCACATAAGCCGCACTTTCATCCGAAACAATCGAAAACACATCGATATTGGTAATCTTTGGATTTACAATCGTAGAATGCGATTGGTAATTTTCCAGAACTTCTATTTTTTCTTTGATTTTTTGCGCTTCTTCAAAATGCATATCTGCAGCCAAATTCGTCATGACCCGTTTGAAATCTTTCATGCTTTCCTTGAAATTCCCTTTCAAGATTTCGCGAATTGCATCAACCTGTTTTTGATAATTTTCTAAAGTTTCAAAACCTTCACAAGGTCCCATACAATTCCCAATATGATACTCGAGGCAAACCTTGAATTTCCCGCTATCAATATTGCTTTTACTCAAATCATAGTTGCAAGTCCGCAGTGGGTATAACTCTTTAATCAGTTCTAAAATAGTATTCACCGTTTTGAAACTCGTATAGGGACCAAAATATTCCGAGCCATCTTTAACCATTCTTCTAGTAGCAAATATGCGCGAAAAAGGTTCTTTTTTAATACACAACCACGGGTAACTTTTGTCATCTCGTAACAGTACATTGTAACGGGGCTGCAAGGTTTTTATAAGGTTATTTTCCAATAAAAGCGCATCCGTTTCCGTAGGGACCACAATGTGTTTTATGGTCACAATTTTCTTAACCAATACATTCGTTTTGGCCGTATCATGAATTTTATTAAAATAGGAAGAAACCCTTTTTTTTAAATTTTTGGCTTTGCCTACATACAAAATCTTCCCTTCCTTATCATAATATTGATATACACCGGGATTATCAGGCAAAGTCTGTATTTGTAGGGCTAAACTTGTTGGATTCATGTAACAAAGTTAATCTCAAAAATCCCGAAATACAAATCAATACCCTTGAAATCTTTCTGATGAAAGTTTTATCAGAATTTTACTTTCTAATTCGTTATTATCCTTATTTTTATATTTTCAAGAACTTATGATAAAAAATAATTCCGCACCAATAGTCATTTTTGGCGAAAGCATTATTCCCGGCGAAAGTAAAACCATCAATGTGGAAATTGCACGACTTCATACTACAACAAAACTAAATATTCCAGTCATAATAAGAAGGTCCAAAATTGACGGTCCCGTAGTCCTTTTTTCAGCTGGAATTCATGGTGATGAAATTAATGGTGTCGAAATTGTAAGGCAACTTATCAGCAAAAAAATAAACAAACCAAAAAGAGGCACAATCATCTGTATTCCTATAATTAATGTATATGGATTTGTAAATAAAGCCCGTGAATTTCCTGATGGCAGAGATTTAAATCGGGTTTTTCCAGGAAGTAAAACTGGTTCTCTAGCCAGTAGATTCGCTTTTCATATTTTAACGGAGATTATGCCAATTGTACAATATGCCGTCGATTTTCACGCAGGTGGCGCCAGTCGTTTCAATGCGCCTCAAATTCGTCTTACCCAAAACAATGAAGCCTTAAAAATACTGGCCGATGTATTCAATGCGCCGTTTACTTTATATTCTAAAAATATTTCAGGATCTTTCAGGAGTTCCAGTGAGAAATTGAATGTCAAAATGCTGCTTTTTGAAGGTGGAAAATCCCTTGATATCAATAACGATGTTGCTGACGAAGGCGTAAATGGAGTTAAACGATTATTAGCTCATCTTGATATGCTGGATCCAAAACATTTTGTTACTAAACAAAAAACACCTTCCATTTATATTGAAAAATCGGGCTGGATACGAGCCAAATGTTCTGGATTATTGCACGATTACGATACGATTGGAAAATTTGTAAAAAAAGGAACCATTCTTGCCACCATAACAGATCCTTTTGGAAAATTTGAACGAAAAGTAAAAGCGCCAAATGACGGTTATGTAATCAATGCCAATCATTCGCCTATTGTTTACGAAGGCGATGCTATTTATCACATGTCGAATACTAACGAAGAAGATGAAGAATAAAAAAGAACTAAGAATAAAATACAAAGCCTTGCGAAATTCACTTTCTGAAAATGAATTGGAAGAAATGAGTTTGGCTATTGCCAATAAAGTACTGCAACTCCCAATTTGGGAGAAAACCTATTTCCATATTTTTCTTCCTATTACGGAACTCAGGGAAGTCAACACTGAATTTATTCTACACTTATTATCCGGAAAAGACAAGGAAATTATCATTTCTAAAAGCGATTTTGACACCAGAAACATGACTCATTTCCTGTTGACTGATAATACTAAAATCAAAAAAAACGAATACAATATTCCAGAACCTGTTGATGGCATTGAAGTTCCAGCGCATAAAATTGATGTAGTTTTTGTACCGCTTTTGGCTTTCGACAAAAAAGGAAATCGAGTGGGTTACGGTAAAGGATTTTACGATAAATTCTTATCGGAATGCAAACCGGATGTAATCAAAATTGGTCTTTCTTTCTTCGACCCTGAAGAATTGATTACAGATGTTTTTGAAAGTGACGTGAAACTGGATTATTGCGTTACACCGAATTTAATTCACTCTTTTTAATTTTGAAAGCGTACTTTCGTAAACAAAGCCCAATTAAAGCTATGAAAAAAATTCAGTACTCCAGATTTGCAACAATTATTTTAATTGCTGTATTTGCCCTTTCACTATCTAACTGTGCTGTTAGAGTAGGAACAAACTCGAACAGAACCTCTTATAAGACTAAAAGAATTCCACCAGGACAAGCCAAAAAAATGAATGGAGATAAAAGCGCTAAACGTTATGCTCCGGGACAAAACAAATAAATCCAATAAAAAGAAAAAGACCTATTCAAATTATGAAATAGGTCTTTTTTATTTTGTGAAGTAGTGATTTAAAAATTTATGCAGTTTTATGATGAAATGCCTTCTTATTGAAAAAAATCAAGATTCCTACTCCTGTAGAAATGGCCATATCGGCAACGTTGAAAATAGCATTGAAAAAAGTAAATTCTTTTCCGCCCCAAACTGGTATCCAACTTGGTAAAACTCCATGCCAAAAAGGAAAATAAAACAAATCGACAACTTGACCATGAAACCAAGTTCCATAAGGTTTGTCAGTAAATAAAGTAGCCAATTGCTGGTGACTGTCGTCAAAAATAACTCCGTAGAAAACAGAATCTATGATGTTTCCAAAAGCACCTGCAAGAATTAATGCAATGGCAACAATTAAGTAATTAGAACTGTGTTTTCTTTCAACAGAATCCCATAGCCAATACCCAATTCCACCAACGGCAACCAATCTAAAAAGTGTCAGGAATAATTTTCCATACGCTCCCGGGATTTTAGTTCCCCAAGCCATCCCTTCATTTTCGATAAAAAGAATTTTGAACCATTTGAACACTTCAACTTCTTCGCCTAAAATAAAATTAGTTTTGATGTATATTTTTGAAACTTGATCAACAAGTAATATGATAAAAATAAGGAGATACGCTTTTCGTAATGACATTTTATAAATTTTAATGGCGCAAAAGTAACAATTTAATCAAAAAAAACGCTCCCAATGGAGCGTTAAATATTGTTTAACAAGAGGTTTATCGTTGCAAGTTTTTTGCTTCGATACTCATTGTAGCGTGAGGAACGATTTTCAATCTTTCCTTCCCGATTAATTTACCTGTTACTTTACAAATTCCGTAGGTTTTATTTTCTACACGGAAAAGTGCATTTTTCAAATCGCGAATAAACTTTTCCTGACGGATTGCCAGTTGTGAGTTTGCTTCCTTTGACATCGTTTCGCTTCCCTCTTCAAAGGCTTTAAACGTAGGCGAAGTATCATCAGTCCCATTATTCAAATCATTCATGTAAGCACTTTTTATCAAATCTAAATCTGCTTGTGCTTTTTGAATTTTGTTAAGGATTATCTCTTTGAACTCTGCTAAATCAGCGTCAGAGTATCTTGCTATTTCGTCTACCATCTTTATTATATTATTTTGAAATTAATATCATTGTTTTTATTTCGTCAAACTCAATTTCCGTACCGTTTTCTATTTCATCTACAAAAACCAAATCGCTGGTTAATGTTTCTGATTTTATATACGCTTCATTTTTAAGAATCGCCTCTTCTAAAAGTCCATTTCTTTTCAGTTGAACTTTAATTTTATCGGTAACTTCAAATCCTGAATCTTTACGGATATTCTGAATTCTGTTTACTAATTCTCTGGCAATTCCCTCTTGTTTTAATGCTTCAGAAATTGTAATGTCAAGCGCAACCGTTATTCCGTTAGAATTGGCTACCAGCCAGCCTTCAATATCTTGTGATGTAATTTCTACATCTTCTAATGTTAAAGTTACGTTATTTCCTGCAATAACAATATTCAGGCTTCCTTCCTTGTCCAACTGACTGATCTGCTCTTTAGAAAACCCTTGTATTTCCTTAGAAATCAAGCCCATATCCTTTCCAAAACGTGGTCCGAGCGCTTTAAAATTCGGTTTAATTTGTTTCACCAAAACACCCGAAGCATCATCCAAAAGTACGATTTCTTTTACGTTTACCTCTGCTTTTATAAGGTCGGAAATGGCCTCAATTTCAGCCCTCTGATTCTCGTCAAGTACCGGTATCATTACCTTTTGCAATGGTTGACGCACCTTTATCATTTCCTTTTTACGGAGTGATAAAACCAGTGATGAAATGGTCTGCGCCTTCTGCATTTTGCTCTCTAACATTTTATTAACAAAGTTTTCAACGTGTTTTGGAAACTCCGCCAAATGTACACTGTCGTACTTTTCCGACTGTGTTGCTAAAGTTAAGTCTCTGTAAAGTTTGTCCATAAAGAACGGAGCGATTGGCGCACCCAGTTTACTTATAGTTAACAAACACGTATATAAGGTTTGATAAGCCGCAATTTTATCCTGTGCGTATTCCCCTTTCCAGAAGCGTCTTCTGCACAAACGAACGTACCAGTTACTCAAGTTTTCCTGTACAAATTCAGAGATTGCACGAGCCGCTTTTGTTGGTTCATAATCCGCATAATAACTGTCAACATCCTTTATCAAGGTATTCAATTCCGAGATAATCCATTGATCAATTTCCGGTCTTTCATTTAACGGAATCTCCGCTTCCTCAAATTTGAAACCATCAATATTGGCATACAAACTAAAGAACGAATACGTGTTATATAATGTTCCAAAGAATTTTCTGCGAACCTCAGCAATTCCTTCTAAGTCAAATTTCAAATTGTCCCAAGGATTCGCATTCGAAATCATATACCAACGCGTCGCATCAGGACCATACTCTTTTAATGTTTCGAATGGATCAGCGGCATTTCCTAAACGTTTGGACATTTTTTGCCCGTTTTTGTCTAAAACCAATCCGTTAGAAACTACATTTTTATACGCTACTTTATCAAAAACTAAAGTCCCGATAGCGTGCAAGGTATAAAACCAACCACGTGTTTGATCGACTCCTTCTGCGATAAAATCAGCAGGAAAATCTTTGTTTTCGTCTATTTTATCTTTGTTTTCAAAAGGGTAATGCCATTGTGCATAAGGCATGGAGCCCGAATCAAACCAAACATCAATCAAGTCCGCTTCACGCGTCATCGGTTTTCCAGAAGCTGAAACCAACGTTATTTCATCGACTACATTTTTATGTAAATCAACTAAATCATAATTCGTTTCCGCCATATTTCCAATTTCGAAACCTTTGAAAGGATTTTCTTTTTGAAAACCTGCAGCGATTGATTTTTCAATTTCATTATATAATTCTTCAACGGAACCTATTAAGATTTCTTCGGTTCCTTCTTCGGTTCTCCAAATTGGTAAAGGAATTCCCCAAAATCTTGAACGGGATAAATTCCAGTCATTGGCATTTTTCAACCAATTCCCAAAACGCCCTTCTCCTGTAGCTTTTGGCTTCCAGTTGATGGTTTCGTTCAAGTCGAACATTCTGTCTTTAACTTCCGAAATTTTTATAAACCAAGAATCCAAAGGGTAATATAAAATAGGTTTGTCTGTTCTCCAACAATGTGGGTAACTGTGGACATATTTTTCTACCTTGAAGGCTTTATTTTCTTCTTTTAATCGAATAGCAATCTCAACATCTATAGAACGCTCCGGCGCTTCACCATCATTATAATATTCGTTTTTTACATATTTACCGGCATATTCACCCATGTGCAAAGTGAATTTTCCTTGTAAATCTACTAATGGAACTGGAGTTCCATTTTCGTCAAGAACTAGCATTGGAGGAACTTCTGGCGTAGCTTCTTTAGCCACTTTTGCATCATCAGCACCAAATGTTGGCGCAGTATGCACAATTCCTGTTCCATCTTCGGTAGTAACGAAATCCCCTGAAATTACTCTAAAAGCATTTTCCGGATTTTGGTATGGTAATACAAATGGCAATAATTGTTCGTAACGAATATCAACCAAATCAGCTCCTTTGCATTCAGCCAAAATCTGATACGGAATTTTCTTGTCGCCTTCTTTGAAATTTTCAAAATCAGCTGGTTCAGCACTTTCGAAGAAACCTTTCCCGAATTGTTTTCCAACTAAATTCTTAGCCAAAATCAATGTTGCCGGACGAAACGTATATTGATTGAATGTTTTTACTAAAGCATATTCAATTTTTGGACCTACAGTCAAAGCCGTATTACTAGGCAATGTCCAAGGCGTTGTCGTCCAAGCCAAGAAATAGATTTCGTCTAAATCCAAAGCTTCTAATTTGTAATGCTGTAAGTTTTTTGAAGTGATATAATCGTAAAACTTAGAAAACAATAATTCTTTGTGTGCGTCAATAACTTTAAATTGTGCCACAACAGTAGTATCCGTTACATCACGGTAACTTCCCGGTTGGTTTACTTCATGTGAACTCAATCCAGTTCCAGCTTTTGGAGAATACGGTTGGATTGTGTAGCCTTTGTACATCAAATCCTTGTTGTAGATTTGTTTCAAAATCCACCAAACCGTTTCCATATATTTGGATTTGTACGTCACATATGGATCTTCCATATCAACCCAATACCCCATTTTTTCAGTCAAATCATTCCATACATCGGTATAACGCATCACGGTTTTTTTACACGCTTCGTTGTATTCTTCGATGGAAATAGTCTTTCCAATATCTTCTTTGGTGATTCCTAATTCTTTTTCAGTACCCAATTCCACAGGCAATCCGTGAGTATCCCAGCCTGCTTTACGCTTCACTTGAAAGCCCTTCTGAGTTTTATATCTGCAAAAAATATCTTTAATTGCACGCGCCATTACGTGGTGAATTCCTGGCAATCCATTTGCCGAAGGCGGACCTTCAAAAAACACAAATGGTGGGTTTCCTTCACGAGTGGTTACACTTTTCTCAAATATATTTTCTTTCTTCCAAAAATCAAGTACTTCTGACGCTACAGTTGGTAAGTCAAGTCCTTTGTATTCAGTAAATTTTGTGCTCATTTTATCCTTTTCTAAATCGAGGTGCGAAAGTAAGGAATTTTGAATAAAAGAAAGAAAAGAAGAGGAAAAATAGACGAAATTGGACCGATAATTCGATAAAATGGAATCAAAATATCCTTTTATTGCTTTCTAAGAGAAAACTTCTTTCAAAACGTCTAAAGATTTTGGTTTTTTAAAGCCGTCCAAGTGAAAACTGTAGTAATCAATCAGTATTCTTAAAACCATTTGTCTTTCAATGACATGGAATATTTTTTGATTGTTATCGAATTTCAAATCAATCAGTTTTTTGAATAAATTACTTTCATGTTCCGTAAGCGAACTGATAGCATGAAAGGGCGTAAAAACGCCTTCGTTCATTTCGAAAAAAGGCATATCCATATCAGAAATATCAGGATAAAAGCCCAAATATTTTGTGGTTTCCAATAATAAAATCAAATGAAAGTTAGCAATTTCAGCGTGGTTATCCAACCAATGCAAAGCAGTTTCCAGAAAAGTAAACAAGTGCTCATTTTTTTCTTCTTCATGAATCGAATGGTGCAACATTTCCGAAATAAACATCACAATCGTACTTTTATAAATATCCGAATGAATGGAATGAAAAGGAGAAGCGATTTTTATTTCCTTGAAATTTTCCAAAGTGCCTTTATTCTTATGAACCGCTTCAATTTCAAGAATGGTCAATGGTTGAAAATAAGCAATTTTTTGATTGGCTTTCCGGGAAGAAAAAGCATCCCGAACAAAATAAGATTTCAAACCATGCGACAGCGTGAAGCATTTCACAATCAAGCTTTTTTCTTGAAATTTTAAGGATGAAAGTACGATGGCTTTGGTTTTTACGAGCATTTTTAGGTGTTGGTTTTAAATCTTCTAAAACCCAGAATTATCTTATTATCATTACTTTTTTAACTTTCGTTTCCACTCCGTCTTGTGCCGAAATAAATATCATATACACCCCCGAAGCGACTTTATATTTCCCAAAAGCGGTGGTATCCCATTCTATTGTTCCGCCTTCGGAAGTGGTTTCATAAACCAGATTTCCTTCAATATCGGTGATTTTAATATTGGCTTTATCCAGCAACCCGGCAACTTTAACGGTTCCTTGATATTCAGGTCGCACTGGATTTGGGTACACATACGCATTGCTTAAATCTTCATTGGCAGCAGTCGAAACCCCTTTGAAAGAAACTAAACCTTTGGCGGTAGCGATAAAAACCTCACCTGTTACGCTATTGATATCAATGTCATTTATAACATTACTGGGCAAAGGGGAATTGCTGGTCGTAAAATGATATTTTGTTTCTTGACCGTTTGGCGACACTAAAAAAACACCTGAATCTGCTGTACCAATCCATTTATTATTTGCTCCGTCAACAACAATATCAGTAATAAATTGCTCGTATAATAATTCTTGTGCCAAGTTATCTTCTAAAATAATTATGGAATTGGTCGTTAATTTATCTTCAGACAAGAAACTTCCAACATTTGATAAAATTCGTAATCCTTTTGCGGTTCCTATCCAAAGTTGGTTTCTGGTATCTACAGCAACGGCTCTTACGTCAGCAATAGGCAGATTCCCAGTATCAGTACCTGTTGTTATTTTTTTAAATTTATTGTTACTTTCGTTAAAACCAATAATACCATCTCTATTGGTGGTTAGCCATTTCGTTCCATTTTTATCGATTGCCATTCTTCCAAAACTATTGTCAATCGCTAAATCAAGAATATTATCCATCGCGTAACTTTGCCATTGACCGCTAGATTTCAATACTTTCAATCCGTTTTTTATTCTGCTATTAGTTACCCAAAGATTCCCGGATTTATCAAATGCAGCTCCGTTTATTCGAACATCAATATAATTTGGACCCACAAATGTTAATGATTCTAAACCACTATTGGTTTGATTGTATAAAATTTTCGGTTCATCATTTTCAATTTTCAGCAATCCTGAAAAAAAAGAACTCACATACACTTCGTTTTCATTACTGGGATTAACCGTGATTCTGGTCATAGATTTAGCTCCCAAAACTTTCTCATAGGGAATATTCAACCATCCTGTTGCGCTAAATTTACTCACACCATAACTATCTAAATCATACGGATTGTAATCTACTGTATAATCCCCATAAACGGTCCAAAGCGAATTTGATGTCGCTTGAAGCGCAAATATATTATTCCGTGAAGGACCAATTGGAGTTGTATTTTCGAAAGTCGCAACTGAAGAAATTGAAGTGGTAATCAATCCGTCTTCTTTTGTTCCAATAAAAATGGTGTCACCTATTATTGTAGCACAATTAAAACTCGGAGTGCTTGCTGTAATTTGGTTTGTGTTTATTTGGCGCACCAAAACCATCTGACTGTTGTAAATATAAATACTGTTTAGAGTCGTTATTATCAAATAACCGGCAGTTGCTCTCATATCCAAAGCGGGTGATGAAAGCGCTAAATATCCCATAAACAAATTAGCACTCGCATCGTATTTATGAATGTATCCTGAAGCATTAACAGCAAACAAATCTGAACCTAAGGTTGCCACGCCAGACCAGTTTCCAGCAGCGATAGTTTCCCACTGGCTAAAATCCACTAAGTTTTTATTGCTTATATCGGCTCTTTTTACACCGTTATTAGTAGCTGCATAAATAAATCCATTAAATAATGTTGTTTGGTTCACTATTATTTCAGCGCCATTGGTACCAATAAAGTAGGTATCACCAAATTGCATGGTAGCCAAATTGAATTGAACAATTCCAAAATCACAGGAGACATAAGCAATGCCTTCAAATTCCATGAAGTGATTGATTTTTTTTATGTTTGAAGGAAGTTGTTTATTTATAATATCGACCACATTGAGCATGGTTCCATCAACTTCGTTGATGACTATTAACAATCCGTTTTTGTATCCTACAATTGTTTTATTGAATGTTGCACTGTGGTATAATGCCGAAATGGTTTCTCCGGAAAGTCCATCGATGGTATTGGTAGTTTTAATCTGGCTTGTTGCTATATTTTTAGAAAATAAAGCATTTTCTGAAGCGGCAAAAACTGCAGTTGTAGATTCTGAAACGTCTTTAATTTCATTATAAGAGAAATATCCTTGCCACAACAGATTACTTTGGGCAAAACCCATTTGGATAAAAAGTAAAAGCAAAAAACATAAAACGCTCTTTTTCATTATTTGCAGGAATATTGGTTTACAAATATAGAACAAACGGAAGTATTAGAATTTTGTTACACAAAAAAAATGCCTTCTATCCTTAATATCGGTAGAAGGCATTTTAAATTATAATTAAACCTGATTTATACTACTCCTTGAGCTAGCATAGCATCGGCTACTTTTACAAATCCTGCTATGTTGGCTCCTTTTACATAATCAACATAACCGTTAGCATCAGAACCATATTTCACACAAGAAGCATGAATATTCAACATAATTCCTTTCAATCTTTCATCAACTTCTTCAGAACTCCAACTCAATCTTAGTGAATTTTGAGACATTTCCAGACCTGAAGTTGCAACTCCACCAGCATTAGATGCTTTTCCCGGAGCAAATAATAATTTTGCTTTTTGAAAAACAATTACTGCATCTGGCATCGTAGGCATATTAGCTCCTTCAGCAACACAGATACATCCGTGCGCCACTAAAGCTTTTGCTTCGTCTTCATTCAATTCGTTTTGGGTAGCACATGGTAATGCAATATCACATTTCACATCCCAAGGACGTTTTCCTGCAATGTATTTTGCATTTGGATATTTAGTTACATAATCACTGATTCTACCTCTTAACTCATTTTTGATTACCATTACGTGAGCTAGTTTCTCTGCATCAATTCCATCAGCATCATAAATGTATCCTGCAGAATCTGACATAGTAACTACTTTTCCACCTAATTGAGTTGCTTTTTCAGTAGCATATTGCGCCACATTTCCTGAACCGGAAACAACAACTGTTTTTCCTGTAAAGCTATCTCCTTTTGTAGCTAACATGCTTTGAGCAAAATAAACTGCTCCGTAACCTGTAGCTTCTGGTCTAATCAATGAACCTCCAAATGAAATTCCTTTCCCAGTTAAAACACCAGTAAATTCATTTCTGATTCTTTTATATTGACCAAACATATACCCTACTTCTCTTCCACCAACACCTATATCTCCAGCAGGAACATCAGTATCAGCTCCTATATGTTTACACAATTCCGTCATAAAACTTTGACAAAAACGCATCACTTCATTATCTGATTTTCCTTTTGGATCAAAATCAGCTCCTCCTTTTCCACCACCCATAGGCAATGTAGTTAAGCTATTTTTGAACGTTTGCTCAAAAGCTAAAAACTTCAAAATACTTAAATTAACTGAAGGGTGAAAACGAAGTCCTCCTTTATATGGTCCAATTGCAGAATTCATCTGAATACGATATCCTCTATTCACTTGGATTTCTCCTTTGTCATCAATCCAAGTTACACGAAATGTAATGATACGATCCGATTCGACCATTCTCTCCAAAAGCATTTTGTTCTGGTATTTTTTATTTTCTTCTATAAAAGGAATTACTGTTTCAGCAACTTCTAAAACTGCCTGCATAAATTCAGGCTCGTTAGGGTTCTTTTTAGCAACCGCTTCGATAAAAGTAGTAATACTTTGTGACATAATAATTAGATTATTAACGTTTAAGAAAACGTTTTCGTTAGTGTGTACAAAGATACATCTTAAAGGAATATTGCAGCTTTTTTTTTGACATTATCAACAGAATTATCTTTTTATTAAGCAATTATAAAGAAATCTACTTTTGAAGCCCCATTTGTTACGAAAACGTTGTAGTTTTCGTAAACAAACAAGAATTTGGTTACTTATATTTAATTTTTAGTTTATTTTAATTAATGCATGATGTTTTTATATATTTGTCAAGATTTGAAATTTACATCTGATGATCAAACAAACCATACTTACTTTATTTATTTTATTTGGCTTTTCAAATAATACAAATGCGCAATTTGGTTTTTCGCATGAAGTAGGAGTTATATTTGGTCCTGTAGCCTTTCAATCTGATTATGGAGAACGTCACGATTTAAACACAAACTCTGGAAATACTGGAATTGGAATTGGAATCATTCATTATTTAAATTTCTCTTACAAAGCTGAATGTAACTGTTATACTCCCGAAACTTATTTTAACGACCATTTTAAATTAAGATCAGAACTTTCGTATAATAAAACCGAATTGAAACATTTTGGAGAATGGGTAGAACCAAATAAAACTTCCCTTGGTGCGGATCAATTACGAGCTATGCGAGGAAGTACCGCTGTAACTAATATAGGAATGCAACTGGAATATTTTCCATTAAGCATTCGTGATTTTACCTCAAGAATTGGTAGTTTAGGTCCATTCATAAGCCTTGGAGGACAATTCAGTTATTACAATGCCAAAGCTTATTCAACAATGGGGCCTTTAGGGACACCTTTAACCACTTTTCCTAAATATTTAACCCCTACAGATGGTCGCCCTTATGGTTTTTCTACTGAAGGAGGGTCGGTTTGGTCAGTCGTATCAAGTGTAGGAACCCGTTATAAACTTACTCCTTTACGAGATTTAATGATTGATTTAAGATTTCAATATTATTTCTCTAATTGGGTAGACGGATTAAATCCAAATCCGGCACTTTACAAAGAAAACAAAGCTAACGATTGGTTGGTTTGGTTAAATGTTGGATATATTTATTACTTACAATAGCAATTACAATCCTTTATAAAAAACAAAACCCCAATTCTGAAGTTTAGAATTGGGGTTTTGTTGCCTTCCTCACCCCAACCCTCTCCAAAGGAGAGGGAGGAAATCGGACTGTTTATTTTTATAAATTTACGCTAACGCTTGTTTCAAATCTTTGATTAAATCTTCGGCATCTTCAATACCAACGCTCAATCGAACCAAATCATCAGTAATTCCAATTGCTGCACGTTTGTCTTCCGGAATCGATGCATGTGTCATCAAAGCCGGGTGATTGGCTAATGATTCTACTCCGCCTAAAGATTCGGCCAAAGTGAAAACTTTTAGTTTTTCAAGAAAGTCAATAGCATCCTCCTTTTTACCCGAAACAAAAGTAAAGGAAACCATTCCCCCAAAACCACTCATTTGTTTTTTGGCAATTTCATGATACGGATGGCTTGGTAATCCTGGATAATAAACCCTTTTAATTTTTGGGTGGTTGCTTAAAAAAGCCACTACTTTTCCACCGTTTTCACAATGTCTTTCCACACGTAAATGCAAGGTTTTAATTCCCCTAAGAACCAAAAAACTGTCCATTGGCCCAAGTGTGGCTCCAGTCGCAAATTGTTGAAAATGCAATTGTTCTCCCAGCGCTTCATCTTTTACGATCAATGCTCCAGCGATAACATCAGAATGCCCGCCAAGATATTTAGTTGCCGAATGCATGACAATATCAGCGCCTAAGTCTAATGGTTTTTGTAAATAGGGTGTTGCAAAAGTATTGTCAACTGCAAAAAGGATTTTCTTCTCTTTGGTGATTTTAGCAATCTCCTGAATATCGGCTAATTTCATCAATGGATTGGTTGGCGTTTCTACCCAAACCAATTTCGTGTTTTCATTGATTAATGACTTGAATTTCTCCATGTCATTCATATCCACAAAATGGAATTTTATGCCTGAATCTTTATAAATACGGGTAAACATTCTATACGTTCCACCATATAAATCGTCCATCGCAATGATTTCGTCACCTGCTTTGAAAGAACGTAAAATACAATCTGTGGCTGCTAATCCTGACGAAAAAGCCAATCCTCGTGTTCCGTTTTCAATACTTGCCAATGCATTTTCGAGTGCTGATCTGGTAGGATTTGCAGCTCTACTGTATTCATAATCCGGATTTATCGGGTGTCCGGGACTTGTTTGCACAAATGTTGACGTTTGATACACCGGAGGCATAACTGCTCCTGTACTTGGATCATGGTGTTGACCACCGTGAATAACTTTAGTATTAAATTTCATATCGTTTAATTTTCAAATGCTGAATTGTTTTACAAATTTACCTTTTAATTTATTCTAACCAAGCCGCAAGTTGATACCTTTGTATATAATTAACAATTTTGAAATGAAGCACTTTATAATTTTTACTCTATTACTTTTTTCTGCGGCGCGTTGTTCTAACGAATTAGCTTTTGAAGAGCAATCTTTTCAGAAAAAAACGACTTTGCCTTGCAAGGAAAATTGTCCTCAGATAACTGTAAAAATTCCGGTTGCAAAAGATGTTCCCGTTGTTGCGGACAGCATCAATAAAAAAGTGTTTTCAGTATTGAAGGAGATTATTTATTTTGGCGAAAAGCCATATACTTCTACTAATTATAATGGATTGTTGACTTCGTTTATTGATTCCTATGAAAAACTCCAAAAAGAATTTCCGAAAGACACTTTTGGTTGGGAAGGCAAAATTGAAGGAAGTGTAAAATACCAATCGGATAGTATTTTGAACATCGAAATCAAACATTACACCTTTACCGGTGGCGCTCATGGCTATGAAGGATTGCGTTCGTTAATTTTTAATCCAGAAACTGGGAAATATATTCCGAACAATCAATTGTTTAAAAACAAGAATGCTTTTATGGCTTTCGCCGAAAAAAAATTCAGAGCCAAATATAAAATCCCGGAAAACAAATCTATAAACGCAACTGGGTTAATGTTTGAGGATGAGAAATTTTATCTGCCACAAAATATTTTCTATACCGATAGAGGATTGCTTCTTTATTACAATTCCTATGAAGCGGCATCGTATGCGGATGGCCCAAAAGAACTATTATTATCATACAAGGAAGTGAATGATTATTTGGTTGCAAAATAACCAAGACTTTCCTTAAGAATTATAAGGCGCTAGAAATTGTAATATGTCAGCTCCAATAACAATAAAAAGATTGAAACGAATAGCGGGTAACTCCTAAACAAACTTTCGGATGCTCATCATCATTCCGGTGTGAACGGCCTCATGATAGACGTTGAAAGAAATGGCATCTTCGGCAGTTTTTATCGTAAAACCGTTCATGGTAGTGAATTCCTGAAAATGTTCGAATACTTTGTTCTCTAAATCGGCTTTGGTTTGATTGATGGTTTCAAAAAGCAATGATTGAATTTCATCAACATCAGCTTGTGTTGCGTCTTGTTCCGGCTTAGTTCCTCTTTTATATTTTTCGACCATTTCATCCGAAATCATCATAGGCAAACCCGACAGTTTGTAAACCAACATCTGTTGAACCACTACAATATGACCAATATTCCAAATCAAATTATTGCTATAGCCAGCAGGAATTGTATTGAGTTGCTCTAATGTATATCCTTGTAAAAACTTTGACAAGGTGTTTCTACTGTTTTCGGTAATAGGGAATGTTTGATACATTTTTCGAATTTTTTGATAAAAATAATCATTTTCCGTATCAAATGATTTTTCTTTGCACAAAGAAATTGCTATTTACATGGACAAAATATATTATCTCGCTTCTTGCGATACCTGCAGAAAAATTATAAAATCATTACCGAAAGACCATGATTTTAAGTTTCATGACATCAAACAAGATCCTATTACAGCGGAGGAATTGGAACAAATGCGCGAACTTTCCGGAAGTTATGAAGCGCTTTTCAGCAAAAAAGCACAACTTTATAAATCAATGGATTTGAAGAATAAATCTTTAACCGAAGATGATTACAAGAAATACATTCTGGAGCACTATACGTTCTTAAGCCGTCCTGTTTTTATTATCAACGACAAGATATATATTGGCAATACACAGCAAAACATGTTGCAAGTAATGAAAGCTTTGGCATAGGCCAAAAACCATCAAAATCACAACAAAACCATCAGTAATTCACCTCTTTGGGTGTTCGGTGGCTTTTCCTTATCTTTGACCTCTTTTAGAAAATTATATGATACAATCAATGACGGGTTTTGGTAAAGCGACTTTGCAATTACCAACCAAAAAAATCACGGTAGAAGTAAAATCCTTAAACAGTAAAGGTTTGGATTTGAATGTGAGAATGCCTTCTCTTTACCGCGAAATGGAATTGGGTTTACGCAACCAAATTGCCCTAAAACTGGAAAGAGGAAAAGTGGATTTTTCTATTTTTATCGAAAGTACCGCGGAACAAACTTCGACGAAAGTCAATGTGCCCATTGTAAAAGCATACATCAACCAGTTGAGAGAAGTCTATGCTGATGCTGATGAAACCGAACTAATGAAAATGGCCATTCGCATGCCGGATACCATGAAAATAGAACGTGATGAAATTGATGAAAACGACTGGATACAAATCCAAACCGTTATCGAAGAAGCATTACAAAACATCTTAACCTTTAGAAGAGATGAAGGAATGTCTCTTGAAAAAGAATTTCAATTGCGAATTGGCAATATCCGTCAATACATGACCGAAGCTTTAGCACTTGATCCAGAACGTGTTCAGGCGATAAAAGACCGTTTGCAGACTGCAATTTCAGAACTAAAAGTAAATGTTGATGAAAATCGTTTTGAGCAGGAACTAATTTATTATTTAGAGAAATTAGACATCACCGAAGAAAAAGTGCGCTTAACCAATCACCTTGATTATTTCCTTGAAACTATCAACGGTACCGAAGCCAATGGTAGAAAACTAGGTTTCATTACTCAAGAAATGGGACGTGAAATCAATACGATGGGTTCTAAATCGAATCACGCACAAATGCAAAAATTAGTCGTTCAGATGAAAGACGAATTGGAAAAAATCAAAGAACAGGTATTGAACGTTCTATAAGTCATAACCTGCAAGGTTTTTTTACCTTGTAGGTTTCTACAATAAATTAGACCTACAAGGTTAAAAAAACCTTGCAGGAAAACATAAATAGATACTGAAATAAATTCAGCATAAAATGAGTACAGGAGGAAAATTAATCGTTTTTTCAGCACCATCAGGATCGGGGAAAACTACCATAGTTAGGCATTTATTAAGCAAAGAAGATTTGAATCTTGAATTTTCTATTTCGGCAGCTTCCCGCGCACCAAGAGGCGAAGAAACAAATGGAAAAGATTATTATTTCATGTCGACCGAAGAATTTAAAAAGCACATCAAAAACGAAGACTTTCTGGAATGGGAAGAAGTGTATCGCGACAATTTTTACGGAACTTTAAAAAGCGAGGTAGAACGCATTTGGGACAAAGGAAAAAACGTGATTTTTGATATTGATGTATCTGGCGGATTGCGTATCAAACATAAATTCCCCGAAGAAACTTTAGCCGTTTTCGTGAAACCACCGAGCGTGGATGAACTAAAAAGAAGACTGAAAGAACGTTCTACTGAAAGTGAAGACAAAATCAATATGCGCATTGCAAAAGCCTCGGTTGAACTGGCAACAGCACCGCAGTTTGATGTTATTATAAAAAACTACGATTTAAATATTGCTCTTGAGGAAGCATATCAATTGGTAAAGAACTTTGTTAACGATTAAAAGATTGAAAAATTAAAGAATTGAAAAATTCAAAATTATTTCTAATCTTTAAATAAATCATTTAATTTTTTAATCTTTAAATTAATGAAAATAGGGCTGTATTTCGGAACGTTTAATCCCATTCATGTTGGGCATCTCATCATTGCCAATCACATGGCGGAACATGCCGATTTAGACCAAGTGTGGATGGTGGTTACGCCTCACAATCCCTTGAAGAAAAAAAGTACTTTACTTGATGATTACCATCGTTTGCAAATGGTACATCTTGCCACCGAGGATTTCCCAAAAATCAAACCTTCGGATATTGAATTTAAGTTATCACAGCCCAATTACACAGTGAACACTTTAGTTTATTTACAAGAAAAATTTCCGAATTACGAGTTCTCCTTAATCATGGGCGAAGACAATTTAAAATCTTTGCATAAATGGAAAAACTACGAAGCAATTCTGGCACATCATGAAATTTATGTCTATCCTCGACTTTCAAGTGAAGCTGAGAACCTAATGTTTAAGGACCATCCAAAAATTCACATGATCGATGCTCCAGTTGTTGAAATATCGTCAACATTTATTCGGGATAATATTAAGAAGGGAAAAAATGTGCAGCCTTTGTTACCGCCAAAAGTTTGGGAATATATTGATCATAATAATTTTTACAGGAAGTAATAATATCGTTTTATTCTATTCTTGTCAGGTTGAGCGCAGTCGAAACCTTTTTTTAATTCAACTGTCAAAAAAGAATCTCGACTGCGCTCGATTTGACATAAAAACTATAGTGCTTTATGATAAAATTACTTTAACACACTTTTCAATTCCGCTTGAATATTTTCAAAAATAGCACTCAGATTCTCATTTTTACCCGATAATAAAAACACTTCCGTAGTTGGCATTTGCTTGCTATTCCATAGTAATTGTGCTCTTTTTTCAGCAATAAAATTCTTTGCGTTTATATCCCAAACTACTCCAATTCCAGTATTTCTAGAAAGTATTTCGAGCATTTCATATTCGGATGGGATAATATAATTGGGAACCATCGAGGGTCTTTTTTTGTTGAAAACATACAACCAAAATAATTTGATGTGTGGAATTTGTGCATTATGACTGAACCATTTTTGATCGTTTAACCAATGTTCGATTGCCGTGAAATCTTTAATTTTAATATTCGATTTTAATTCGGAGGCATCAATAGTGTTTGAACCTACAATGACTTGTTTGATTTCACCCACCTTTTTCTGAATCGTGTCAAACGTATCGTATTTTTTGGTTACAACCGCAAAATCAAGTTTTTTAGAATCTACCAATTCAAAAAGCATGTCATTTTCATGAAAGCTAAAATCAATAAAATCAAATTTTGAAATTAAGCAACTTCCCAAACTGCTCATCAAGTGTTTCGAAATTCCAATTGAAATCAATCGGTTTGCATTAAACGCTTTGGAACGAAAACCATTCTCCACATTTTCCAATCGGTCTAAAGCCTCGATGATTAGATTATTGAGTAACTTGGCATATTCCGTTGGCTCTACCCCTTTTGACTTTCGATTGAAAAGTTTATATCCTACATGCGCTTCCAACATTGATATTTGCTGACTAACAGCAGGTTGACTGATAAACAATTCTTTGGCAGCCAAAGAAAAATTTCCATTTTTGTAAACCGATTTAAAGGTTCTGTACCATTCTAGATTGACCATGATATAAATATATTTATCACAAACATAATTTAAATTATTTTTACTAATAGCATATTCGCCCTAAATTTGTACAAACAAAATCAGTCATGAAGAAAATTACATTATTTGCTGTTATAGCATTAACCGTAAGTTGCATAACCGCAACCGCACAAAAAATAAATAAAAAAGGTATGAAAAAAGTATTATTTGTGGTTACCAGTCACGATAAATTGGGTAACACAGGAGAAAAAACAGGATTTTGGACCGAAGAATTAGCGGCACCTTATTACGCTTTGGCTGATAATGGAGTCCAAATTGATATTGCAACACCACTGGGAGGACAGCCGCCTATTGACCCAAAAAGTGAAGATCCATCAGCTGCGACAGAGGACACCAAAAGATTTGACAGCGACACGGCACTTCTTGCTAAACTGAAAAACACAAAAAAATTATCGGATGTAAATCAAGCAGATTATGATGCCGTTTTTTATCCAGGAGGTCACGGTCCACTTTGGGATTTAGCCGAAGACAAAACTTCAATCGCATTGATTGAATCTTTTTACACACACAATAAACCAGTAGGTTTCGTTTGTCATGCTCCTGGAGCTTTGAAAAATGTAAAAGTAAATGGGGAATTTTTAGTAAAAGGCAAAAAAGTAACCGGATTCTCTAATACCGAAGAGGAAGCGGTAGGTTTAACTAAAGTAGTTCCTTTTTTATTAGAAGATGTTTTACAAAAAAACGGCGCTACGTATAGCAAAGTTGCTGACTGGCATCCGTATGCCGTTGAAGATGGATTATTAATTACAGGACAAAATCCAGCTTCCTCTAAACTTGTGGCTGAGAAAATATTAAATCAATTGAACGCAAAAAAATAAACATGTTAAATTTCGAATTATACAATCCTACCAACTTAATTTTTGGCAAAGGACAAATAGAAAAACTAGCTACATTAGTTCCAAAAGATGCTAAAATATTATTGGCTTATGGTGGTGGAAGTATCTTTAAAAATGGGATTCACGAGCAAGTTCGTAAAAGCTTAGAAGGATTTGATGTAATTGAATTTGGAGGCATCGAAGCCAATCCTCATTTTGAAACTTTGATGAAAGCTGTTGCAATCATTCGGGAGCAAAAAATTAATTTCATTCTTGCCGTTGGTGGAGGAAGTGTTATTGATGGTGTAAAATTTCTTTCGGCAGCGGCAAATTTTGAAGGAAATCCAATCGATATTCTTAAGAAAAGAATCCTTTTTAAAGATGTTACTAAAGTCGTTCCTTTTGGGACAGTTTTGACTTTACCAGCAACGGGAAGCGAAATGAATTCTGGTTCTGTGATTACGATTGAAACTACTCAAGAAAAACTGGATTTTGGCGGTTCCGCTTTGTTTCCAAAATTCTCTATTTGCGACCCAACTGTAATAGCTTCTTTGCCAAAAAGACAATTGCAAAACGGTATTGTTGATGCTTACACACACGTTTTGGAACAATATTTAACCTATCCGCACGAAGGTTATCTTCAAGACCGAATAGCAGAGAGTATTTTACAAACTTTGATTCAAGTAGGTCCTGACGTAGTTCAAAATCCTACGGATTATGCATTAGCTTCTAATTTTATGTGGAGTTGTACTATGGCTTTAAACGGATTAATCCAAAAAGGAGTTCCTTCGGATTGGGCGACGCACATGATTGGGCATGAATTGACCGCTTTGTACGGAATCGATCACGCCAGAACTTTGGCGGTTGTTGGTCCAAATTTATACCGAGTAATGTTTGAAACCAAAAAAGGAAAATTAACACAATACGGAAAACGTATTTTTAATTTAACCGGAAGTGATGATGAAATTGCTGATGAAGCCATCAACAAAACGGTTGAATTCTTTCACACGATGGGAATGCAAACGAAATTATCTGATTATACAAAAGACTTTCAAAAAACGGCTGATTTTATCGTAACCCGTTTTGAACAGAGAGGCTGGAAAGCTTTGGGTGAAAAACAAAATATTACTTTAGAGAAAATACAATCCATTGTAGAAATGAGTTATTAATTCAAATAATACTGATGCTGATTGACATTGGCACAAATAAAAAGGCGTTCTCATATTAATTATGGGGACGCCTTTTAAAATACTAAAACAAAACCAACTAATTCAATTTGCATTATATTTGTTAAATGATTAATTTATAATCATATAGAACGCAAATTGAATATATATATTGTGTTAAAAAATAAAAAAAATAAAATTATTTTTTATCTCATAGAATTATCCCCTTTTGAAAACTCATAGAATGTCCATTTCTTGTTCCAATTTTATTTGTATAATCACTACTTTTTTAAGTACTTTTGATTAAATTTAATAAAAAAATGACCGAAAACATAAAATTTGCAGTGATTGGCGGAGGAAGTTGGGCAACAGCGATTGCAAAGATGCTATGTGTAAATCTTTCGGAGATTTCGTGGTATATGCGTAATGAAGCTGCTATAGAACACATTAAAACCTACAAACACAATCCAAATTATCTAAGTTCTGTTGAATTTGATGTCAAAAAACTGAAACTCACCAGTGATATCAACGAGGCTGTGGCTTATGCGGATTATATCATTTTTGCAATTCCATCTGCTTTTTTGGATGCTGAATTAGAAAAATTGACGGTTTCATTGAAAGACAAAATCATTTTTTCAGCAATAAAAGGTATCGTTCCCGAAACGAGTTTAATTGTTGGTGAACATTTTCATGTTAAATATGACATTCCTTATTATAATATAGGTGTAATTACCGGACCTTGTCACGCAGAAGAAGTGGCTATGGAGCGATTGTCGTATCTGACTATTGCCTGTGGCGATGATGAAAAAGCTAAAATTGTTGCTAAAAATCTATCTGGAAATTATATCAAAACGAAGATTACAGATGACATTATAGGAACTGAATATGCTGCCATGCTAAAAAACATCTATGCAATTGCAGCCGGAATGGCTCACGGATTAGGTTACGGGGACAATTTCCAGTCGGTTTTAATGAGCAATGGGATTCGGGAGATGAAAAAATTCATAAAAAAGGTTCATAAAATGAAACGTAACATCAATGATTCGGCTTATTTAGGCGATTTATTGGTTACCGGTTATTCTGTATTCTCCAGAAACAGAATGTTCGGGAATATGATTGGTAAAGGCTACACGGTAAAATCAGCAATGATGGAAATGAGCATGGTTGCCGAAGGTTATTATGCTGCAAAAAGCGCTTATAAACTCAATCAAGGGTATGGAGCCAAAACGCCGATTATAGACGCCGTTTATGAAATTCTGTACGGGGGAAAAGATGCAAAAACTGTTTTTAAGGCTCTGACTGATAAATTAGATTAATCAGATTACTTATAGTAAAATAGAAGAATTCCTTCAATTCTAACAAAAAACAAAGGCACTAATCTACATAAAGATTGTGCCTTTGTTTTTATAATTATTTTTTAATTCGGCTTGAAGCCGAAATAGATTTACCTCACAATAACTCCGTCAACGAATAAAATAGGCACTTCTTCCACAAAATCCTCATGGATAGAATGCGATTTGAAAATGAATTTTTTGTCGTGCAATTTATCTCCGATAAAATAAGTCAACATAAATTCATTGTTAAGCGCCAGAACACTTTTTTCTATCATTTCTATTTTGATCACTGAAACTGGTGGCACTTCTACAAAAGCATGACGCAAGAGTGATGTTTTTTTCATTTCACCGTCTATGGTTCCAAAAGCTTTGGAAACGACCATTACGCTTTCTATAAGGTAGTCACTATCATTTATTAAATAGGCATACCATACTTTTTCCATGAAATCGTCACTCCATTCCTGAACTGCAGCAAGGAATACGTTTTCTACTTCGGGGATGATGATGTCGGATTTCATATTTTTGATTTTAGATATAAGATTAACGATTTCTGAATTCAGATTTTAAATCCTTCAGAAATAGTTAATCAACATTCTTAAATTTTTAAATGCTTGATTTGAATTGCTCCAAGAAACGAACGTCATTTTCGTAGAACATACGGATATCGCCGATTTGATACAATAACATGGCAATTCTTTCGATTCCCATTCCGAATGCAAAACCGTTGTATTCGTCAGGATTAATGCCACAGTTTTTCAAAACGTTAGGATCAACCATTCCGCAACCCATGATTTCTAACCAACCGGTTCCTTTGGTGATTCTGTAATCGGTTTCTGTTTTCAGACCCCAATAAATATCAACCTCAGCACTTGGCTCCGTAAATGGAAAATAAGACGGACGTAAACGGATTTTTGATTTTCCGAACATCTCTTTGGTGAAATATAAAAGCGTTTGTTTTAAGTCGGCAAAAGAAACGTCTTTGTCAATGTACAATCCTTCCACTTGATGAAAAATACAGTGAGAACGGGACGAAACAGCCTCATTACGGAAAACTCTTCCCGGAGAAATAGTACGAATTGGCGGTTTATTCTCTTCCATGTAACGCACCTGAACGGATGATGTGTGCGTGCGCAACAAAATATCAGGATTCGTTTGAATGAAAAACGTATCTTGCATGTCACGTGCCGGATGGTATTCCGGTAAGTTTAATGCGGTGAAATTATGCCAGTCATCTTCAATTTCTGGACCTTCAGAAACATTGAAACCAATGTTTGAAAAGATGTCAATAATTTGATTTTTTACTAATGAAATAGGGTGACGAGAGCCAATAGTTATTGGTTCAGCCGAACGCGTCAAATCACCGTAAAAGCCTTTGATTTCTTCTTTACTTTCTAAAGCTTCCTGTATGGTTTTTACTTTTTCTTCGGCAGAAGTTTTAAGCAAATTGATTACTTGTCCAAATTCTTTCTTTTGTTCGTTAGGAACATTTTTGAATTCAGCGAAAAGGTCTTTCAAAAGCCCTTTAGTTCCAAGAAATTTAATTCGGAATGCTTCTAAATCTGCTGTGTTTTGCGTTGAGAAAGCTTGTGCTTCACCAATATATTCTTTTATCTTGTCTATCATTTTCATCCAATAATTGAGAGTGCAAAATTACAAAATTTGTTTTAGGTTTCCCGCTTAAAGTTTAAAGTTTCCATTCTAAATTGTTAGATTGTTTTTTACCCGTTTTCTACTTCTTTCTAAACCACATAAGAGATATAAGTTCATTTAAGCTGGGCATTTTAACTGAAGACTAATCTATCAATTCTCTTTCAATAAAATAATTCACAATGGCTTCTTTCATTAAAACTGATTGTTCACCCGCTTTTAGTGGTGGCAACTCCTCTTTCACTTTGTAATGAGGCCATCCTTCTTCATCAAAAAATTCAAATTCATAGAAGCCATAAGGCTCTAATAATCTGCAAATCGCGATGTGCATCAGGTTTAGTTTTTCGTCTTTCTTGTATTCGCTATGCACTTTTCCGAGTTCTTGTACTCCAATTAGATAAATAATAGCATCGAGATCTAAATCTTCTCCTTGAGAAAATTGATTAGAAAGTATAGTTACAAGCTGTTCCCAGCGTTCTTTAAGTTGTGTGTCTCTTGACATTTTAATTTTTGATTGCAGATTTCCGATTTTTGATTGTAGATTTTTCAAAAATAGTAATCGAATTATTTTGACAAAGATAAGAACTTGAAATTTGGCAATTGATACCGAACAATTCTTTTATATTTGCACTTTTTATTTTATAAACTATAATTATGAGTTTTTTAGATATTGTTTTGGGTGCATTGCTAGCCTTTGCTTTGTATAAAGGCATCAGGAATGGGCTTTTTGTAGAATTAGCTTCTTTAGTTTCATTAATAGTCGGGATTTATTTTGCTATAAAATTTTCCTCGCTTATAAAAGGAATGTTGGCAGGTTTTGTTCATTGGAATCCATATACCATTCAAGTGATTGCTTTTGTGCTCACTTTTATCCTTGTTGTGGTTGGAATATCATTATTGGGAAAATTCCTTACCGGAATAGCAGATTTAGCCTTTTTAGGCTGGATTAACAAATTGGGCGGTGGTTTTTTCAGGGTATTGAAAACTGTTTTGATATTAGGTATTGTATTCGCTGTTTTCGAAAAAATAAATTATCACAATTTTATAGCCAAAAAAGAGACATTGGATAAATCTTTATTTTATAATCCCATACAAAAAACAGCTCGATTTATGTATCCTTCAATAGAGAAATGGTACGATGGTTTGAAGAAAAAGCAGTAGGCAGTTTTCAGATAACAGCATCGATAGTCAGCCCATAAATACATGCTAAACTTATTATTGCATTAAAATAGTATTCAAAACGAAATACTGCGACTGAACACTGAATACTATTATTTCACTTCCTTTATAGCGCTACTCTCAATCCAACCTTCGGTTCCATCAGTTAGTTGCACTTTTTTCCAATTTTCTAATGTTTCCTGTACAAAAACTTTTGTTCCTTCGTGCAATACAAAAATAGCGGAACCCGCTTTTTGCGGCTCACTTTTTACTTCTGTAATTTCAGCAAAAATAATAGCCGGTTTCTCATTATCAAAATGGCTTTTTTCGAAAATTGCTGACGAAACACTTATTAGCATCAGAAAAATAAGGACAAACATTCCAAAAAAGAAAATTCGCTTAGAAACCGTAATTTGTGAAAAATAATATCCAATAAAAAACAACAAGAATGCGGTTGCAAGACCTACTGAAATCCAAGCCCAGGTATTGTAATGATAAATTCCCGTGAAATCACGTACTAGTTTTCCAAAACCAACTTTTGGGATTACTTTAATTTCATCAATAGTTCTTTTTTGAGCAAATTTTAAGTTATTGATACTTTCGCTATCATTTGGATTAAGCACCAATGCTTTTTCATAATTGTAAATGGAAGGCGCAACTTTATTTAATTTATAATAGGCATTTCCTAAATTAAAATACAATTCTGACGAATATTTATTGTCTTTCAAAACACTTTCGTAAGCTGTAACAGCTTCCTCATATTTCCCTTTTTCGTAAAAGGCATTCCCTTTTTCAAAGCCGTTTTGGGCAAAGAAAATTTGGGTTGAAAGTAAGAGTATGTATACTATATTTTTCATTTCTATTTTTATTTACCCGGAGGCACTACTTCATTTTTTTTGCCACGAAGGCATAAAGACGGAAAGTTAGTTAACTCAAAATTAGTTTAATCTGCGTTGTTTAGTGTCTATTTTAAATAGCTATTTAAACAATCTGTTTTTCTAACTCAGAGATTATCGCTACCGCTTTATCAAAATCCTGTTGTATCGTAACACTTGATGATGGTGCATATCTGGCTACTTCACAGTTTTCTGTAAGTGCGATAAAATCATTCACCGCTTCTGGATTGGCATTTCTAGACAACAAGAATTCCTGAATATTATCCTTGCTCATTTCTGAAGTCTCAATATGTAATTTAGCCTTCAGGAAATTATGCATCGCTTTTTCAAGCGCAATATAAAACAGTTCTTTGTTGTTGATTTGCTTTTTGGCTTCCGATAAATATTTCTTTGCCAATCTATTATTCATTCGGATTCTATTTCCGGTAATATCGCCGTCAATAGCTTCTTTTTTCTTTTTGAATAATACGATCAAAGGCAATAATAGAAACGGGAAAAACAACAATCCATAAAACAAATTAGAACCAAAGAAATCTTTTTTATTCCTGTTCAAAAGATTGCTTTTCAACTTGATGAATTTGAATTGTTCTACGCTCCCTATTTTATTCTTATTCTCACCTGAATTTGAAGCAGTCGTTGCATTCGAAGCTGAAGGACCGTCCAACACATTAATCATTATTTCTTTTGAACTAATAGTCTTATACGTACCTGAACCCAAATCAAAATAAGAAAACTGTAATGGTTTTATTGGGTAATTTCCTTTGTACTGCGGAATAATGGTATAACTATCTGAAATTTTTCCTGACATTCCTGAAAGTGGCGTATCTACTTGTTCATTATGAACGGCATCATACATTTCCAAAGCATTTGGCACTACTGGTTTTGGCAAGCTGAACAATTTCATATTCCCTTTCCCAGTTACACTTACAACTAAATTAAGGCTTTCTCCGTTTTTTAAATCGGTCTTTGTTGGTGTTACTTTAAAATCAAAATTACCTACAGCTCCAGAAAAATCTTCCGGCTTTCCTGCCTCTGGAAGTGCTTTGACAGCAATCGTTTTTGTTCCTGCAGAAACCCTTTTACTGCCATCAGTAACAATTACACGTCCAAACATATCGCGACGGTTTGTAGGCAATTGCACATCAATGTCTAATGACAGCGGTTCTATTGCCAACTTTCCTGATTTTTGCGGATATAAGACTGTTTTTCTCAACACCACATAACGGTATTTTTGCCCTTTAAACATCCCTTCTTCAGCAACAAGCTGTTTGATATCGATGTTCTGACTCCAGAAATCATTGTACTTCGGTTTGTTGAGTTCCCGCCAATTAGTGATTCCAATATTATAACTGAAATACAACTTATAAACCACTGTAATTGGTTCGTTTATATACGGATTTGTTTTAGAAATATCGGCAACAAGATAAATATTATCATCTGCCGAAACACTGGTATCGTTTGGATCTCTAGGCTGTTCCGTTGCCGCAGTAACATTAATTCTTATGGGCGATGTTTTATAAATTTGCCCGTTGTATTCTATGGCGGCTTGCTTAATAACTAACGATCCTTTTTGATTTGGCAAAAGAAAATAAGAATATACTTTTTCAAAAGAACTCTTGCCATTTACCCATGACTGGCTCACCTGCTGACTTGGTCCTGCTATAATTCTAAAGCCATCAAAAGACGGTTGATTAAAATTATCCCCATCTACATTCATTATAAAATCGATACGAAGTCTTTCGTTTAAGCCTAGCGTGGTTTTACTTACTCTCGCCTCAAATTGTACTTGAGCGCTAAGTGAGCTGCACACCATTAAAACTAGTACTGCTATAAATCTTTTCATTTTCAAATTATCTAATTGAATTACCAATCTTTCTCTGTTTTGACTGGTTTTCCTTTTACTTTTTGGGCATTCACTTTATCCTGAACTTTCTTTTCTTCCTTATTTACCGCATCCAAAAGATTTTCTAAACGCTGTTTAGAGATTCCTCCCGGTGCTGGTTTTGGCTCGCCTTTATCATCTGGTTTAGGACCTTTATTATCTTTGTCCTTGTTTCCTTTGTCGTCTTTCTTGTCCTTATTTTTATCGTCCTTTTTATCTTTGTCGCCGTCTTTTTTCTTATCGTCCTTTTTCTTGTCTTTGTCTTTATCGCTCTTCTTATCTTTTTTCTTGTTGTCATCCTTTGGCGGATTTTCTTTTAGCTTTTTCTTTGCCAAAGCATAATTATAACGGGTTTCTTCATCTGTAGGATCATTCCTCAATGCATTCTTATAAGCTTCCACTGCCTGCGTATAATCCTTTTCTTTCATGAAAACATTTCCTAAATTATGAAAGGCTTGGTGTTTATCCGGTCTTGATTTAGCACTTTTTAATGCTTTTGCATAAGCGAATTTTGCCTCAGCAACTTGGTTTTGCTTATAAATAGCATTTCCTAAATTGTATGGAGCAATTGTTTTATTCGGAAATTTCGAATCCGAAATTCTATAATTAGCTTCAGCATCTACAAATTTATTTTCAGCATATTCCTCATTTGCTTTAGGCAATATTCTGTCTTTCTGTTGTGCGTTTACAACAAAAGAAATGAGTAATAAAAGATGTAAAATTAAGTTCTTCATTTTATTTTTTAAATGTAAGCATCAAAGTATATTTTTTATTTTAGTTCCAATAAAGGAGCTTCTTCCAGATACTTTGCTCTTTATATTTTATTTATTCTCGTTAAATAAATTCAATTTGTTTACCCAACTTGTTTTTCTTTCCAGAAGAAAAATATCCAGAAATAAGAAAACAAAAGCAAAACCTAAGAACCATTGAAACTGCGATTGAAAATCAGCCATTTCTGTCGCTTCAAATTCTGTTTTTTGGATTTTATCCAAAGCATTCTTGATATATTCCAGCACTTCTTTAGTGTTATTCCCATTTACATAACCGCCTTTGGTAGCTTTTGCAATAGCTTCTAAACTCGCTTTATTTAATTTAGTTATTACGACTTGATTGTTATTGTCTCTTTGAAAACTTTCAACAATTCCGTTTTTTTTCAATGGAATCGTCCCTCCTTTTTCAGTTCCAACCCCAATCGTAATAATTTTCATTCCTAATTTATTGGCTTCTTCAGCAGCACTTTCGGCACCTTCAGAATGATCTTCACCATCTGAAATCAGAATCAATAATTTGCTGGTTTTACTTTTATCATCAAAATAAGTAGACGATAATTTTATGGCTTCATCCAGCGATGTTCCTTGGGAAGAAACCATTCCAGGGTTCATGCTTTGTAAAAACATCTTTGCTACACCATAATCGGTCGTGATTGGCAATACTGGAAAAGCACTTCCTGCGTAAGCCACAATTCCTATTCTGTCACTTCCTAACTGATTGATAATTTGCGAAACGATTTGCTTGCTTTTGTCCAAACGATTGGGTGCTACATCTTCGGCCAACATACTTTTGGATACATCCATTGCAAAAACAATGTCAATTCCTTCTCGTTTTACGGTTTCCATTTTGGTACCAATCTTTGGATTTACTAATCCAAGAATTAGTCCAAGTAATGCCAGTAATAACAATACCAACTTCAAAACTGGTTTAAAAACAGAGCTTTCCGGGCTTAGTTTTTTCACCATTTCTAAATCCCCAAATTCGCGTTGTTTTTTTCTTTTCCAATATAAATTAACTAGAAAAACCAACACCACGATGGGTAGTATAAAAAGAAGGTATAAATATTTTTTTTCGTCTAATTCCATTTCTTATCTTTTAGTCACACTTTTCAGTTGGCGACTGTCATTATATAAAGCTTTTAAAAACCGTATTTCGCAATCCTATTTCCAGTAATAGCAGAAAACCTGCAAACCATATAAAAGGTCTGAATTTTTCATCATAATCATAGAATTTTAGTTCTTCGATTTCTGTGGTTTCCAGTTTATTGATAGACGCATAAATCTCAGCCAATTTGCTATTGCTTGTAGCCCTGAAATATTTCCCATCTGTTTTTCTGGCGATACTTTTCATCAATTGTTCGTCAATTTCCACTTTCATCATTTGGAATAAAAACTGTCCATTTGGCGCCACCGCATAAGGAAACATTGCCATTCCATTGGTTCCAATTCCTATGGTATATACTTTAATTCCGTATTGTTTGGCAATATCAGCAGCAGTTTCAGGTTCAATAAATCCGGCATTGTTCACCCCGTCTGTCAAAAGAATAATCACTTTACTCTTCGCTTTACTGTCTTTCAATCTGTTTACGGCTGTGGCCAATCCCATTCCTATTCCAGTCCCATCTTGTAAAACATTATCGTATTTTATACTGTTGATAGCATCCAAAACAACTGCTTTATCGCTGGTAACCGGGGCTTTTGTATAGGCCTCCGAAGCATAAACCACCAATCCGATTCTATCGTTAGGTCGTTCCTCGACAAAATCAGCAGCCACTCTTTTCAGCGCTTCCATTCTATTTGGTTTCAAATCTTTGGCCAACATACTTCCGGAAACGTCCACTGCCATTACAATATCAACTCCCTTTGTCGTTTTTGTTTTATTGCTTACATCAACCGTTCTCGGTCTTGCCATTGCCACAATCAAAGAAGACAAAGCTAATACCCGAAACACATTCAATATTGGTTTTAGCTTTGTTAAATAAGAAGTTGTGCCTTTAAATCCTTGTAATGAACTTATTTTTAACGTCGCTGATTGTTGGTTCTTTTTCCAAAATAACCAGGCAATCGCAACTGGAATCAGAAGAAACAACCAAAAAAATTCTGGGTTTAAAAAAGTTATTTTAGCCATTATTTACTTGCTTGTTTTAATTCGACAGAACTCAAAACGCGTTCTGATATTTCATTTGCATACGTGTCTCCTTCTTCATGGAAGAGTAAAATTTGTTGTAACCCACCTTCTTGACTAAACAATAATGCTTCATAATACATTTTCACGCTGTTTTGTTTATCATCATCTATTTTCTGAAATGTACCGTAGGCTTTAAGTCCTTTAATTCCTTCTTTGGTCTCAAAATCTTCTTGTTTCACAATCATGTTTTTAGCGCCTTGAACTTCTAGTGATTGCAGCGCTCCGTCCATTGATTTTTTCAAATCTATTTCGGTCTCTTTTTTATATTTTAAAGTAGAAACCATGAGATAAAAATGATCTGAAACACTTCCATAGGCAAAAGATTGCATTTCTTTAATCAACGCCATTCCGTCTTTAGGCAGTGTTTTAGTCAAATCAACTCGCTTCAGCACTTTTGGAGTTTCTATTATAATACCCGGGTTTCCATATTCACTTTTCACCCATTCTCCCTCCAATAATTCTTTAGTAGGATTACCTAGAACATTATCTTTTACATAATCAAATCCTTTGAGAACAATGAAAAAAGTGGTAGTTGCTACCAATAAAAAAACAACCGAAACAACTGCAGTAACGATACGTTTTTTTCTCTTTTTTAATAATTGAATTTGTATCTGTTTTTGTCTTTGTGCCTCATTCAATAAAACATCTTCTTCTACAGGAACTTCTACAGGAATAGAATTGTCTAAAGTCAGAATTGCTTTTTGAATCTTATTTCGGTCTTCGGTGATTTCAAAATCCAATGGTTTTGATTTCGCAAATTTCACTAAATCGGCTTGTTTCAAAACACGCTCCAAATTTTCGATAATTTCCTGTGAAAGCGTCATTTTCTTTTTGACAGAAGCTGCTCTAAGCCCTTGAATCAGCTCTGATGTAGTGCTTTCCATTGCCGGAATTTCGATTGCTTCCTCAATATAATTTCTGGCGATATCCGTCAATTCACTGTAATAGGCTTTTACTTCTCCTTTTTGCCAAAGTTCTTTTTTCTCTAAAGTATCTAGCAAACTGGTCGCTTTTTCTATTGGCGTTTTGAATATTTCAGCTTCTAACTTTTTCTTTTGGTGTTTTTTAATGTACCAATAAATCAAAACTCCAATTCCAACAATCAAGGCGATAATCAAAAGATATTTCCACCAATCTCCTATCGAATTATCCGCTTGAGCAATGCCTTTGATATCGAACATTTTTTGCTTTAAAGTATCCACTTTAACATTCGCAACTTCAACCAAAAGAGAATCCGTCATATACGGCTTACTGTTGATGAAGATTTTTATACTCGGAATAACATATCTACCGGAGTCAAATTGGGTTAAACCATATTTTTTTACCAATTCATAACGACCATCCGTTTTTATGGTATCAATAGGATACGACTGGATTACCTCTAAAGCGCCAAAGTTTTTTAGTTTTGGAAAAATCACTTTAGACGCTGTGTCAACCGTCGTTTTTATCGACAGTTTAAATTCAGCACCAATTTTATTTTTAATCGTGTCAATACTTGTGACTACTTGTTTTTGTTGTGCAAAAACAGCCGTTGTAACCAGTAAAAAAAGCAGGTAAAGTCTAATTTTCATTTTTATATTAAATATTTTTTCCTCTCCCCAACCCTCTCCAAAAGAGAGGGAGCCGAGTCGTGAAAATTTTAATCCTTTATCATCTCCTCCCCTTTGGGGAGGCTGGGAGGGGATTTATCTCGATTTAAAATAACTCAATAATTTAGTGACATAACTTTCGTCAACTCTAGTGTTTACAACACCTGAACCTGATTTACTGAACGTTTCTTTGAAATAGTTCACCTTATCGTGATACTGTTTCTCATAATTCATTCGCACTGATTTTGAACTAGTATCAATCAATTCGATTGCTCCGGTTTCAGCATCAAGCATGGAAACCATACCTAAATTTGGCATTTTTTCTTCTCGAATATCGTACACGCGAATGCCCGTTATATCGTGTTTCTTGGAAGCTATTTTCAATGTTTGTTCGTAATCTTCCGACATGAAATCTGAAATCACAAACACGATGGCTTTCTTTTTTTGGGTTCCCGATAAAAACTTTAAAGCTTGAGCAATATCTGTTTTACGGCTTTTAGGTTGAAATTCTATCAATTCCCTGATGATACGCAATACGTGCGATCTTCCTTTTTTAGGCGGAATATACAATTCGATTTCATCCGAAAACAAAATCAAACCTATTTTATCATTGTTTTGAGTCGCCGAAAAAGCCATTGTTGCGGCAATCTCTGTAACTATATCTTTTTTGAATTGGTTTTTCGAACCAAAACTTTCCGAACCCGAAATATCAACCATTAACATCATGGTCAATTCCCGTTCCTCCTCAAAAACCTTTACATGTGCTTCATTATAACGTGCGGTTACATTCCAATCAATCGCACGGATATCATCTCCGTACTGGTATTGGCGCACTTCGCTGAACGTCATTCCGCGTCCTTTGAAAGAAGTATGATATTCTCCCGAAAAGATGTGATCACTCAATCTTCGGGTTTTGATTTCTATTTTCCGTACTTTTTTTAAAAGCTCTTTTGTATCCATTTGATTGTTGATTGTTGATTAACGATTGCTGATTTCAGATCTAAAATCTAAAATCATATATCAAAAATCTTAAATCTTTTTAAGGTACTTCTACTTCGTTTACGATTTTGTTAATGATGTCCACTGAAGTAATATTTTCAGCTTCGGCTTCGTAAGTAACTCCAATTCTGTGACGCAATACATCATGAACTACAGCACGAACATCTTCTGGAATTACATAGCCACGACGTTTGATAAAAGCATAACATTTTGCGGCATTCGCCAAATTGATACTTCCACGTGGCGAAGCACCAAAACTGATTAATGGTTTCAAATCAGCTAATTTATATTTCTCCGGATAACGGGTGGCAAAAATAATATCAAGTATGTATTTTTCTATTTTTTCATCCATATACACTTCACGAACTGCTTCTTGAGCACGTAAAATTTGTTCTACTGAAACGACAGCATTTACTTTTTCGTAACTTCCTTTTAGGTTTTGACGAATTACTAAACGCTCATCTTCCATTTTTGGATAATCAATAACCGTTTTCAACATGAAACGATCGACCTGAGCTTCAGGCAATTGATACGTTCCTTCTTGCTCAATTGGATTTTGCGTAGCCAAAACCAAAAATGGTCGGTCTAATTTGAAAGTAGTATCACCAATAGTCACTTGCTTTTCCTGCATGGCTTCTAACAATGCCGATTGTACTTTGGCAGGCGCACGATTAATCTCATCGGCAAGGACGAAATTAGCGAAAATTGGTCCTTTTTTTATCGAAAATTCATTTTGTTTGATGTTGTAAATCATTGTCCCAACAACATCGGCAGGCAATAAATCAGGAGTAAATTGTATTCTGCTGAAAGATCCTTGAACAGCTTGTGAAAGAGTATTTATCGCTAATGTCTTTGCTAATCCGGGAACTCCTTCTAACAAAATATGTCCCTGACCCAAAAGTCCAATTAATAAACGCTCCACCATGTGCTTTTGACCCACAATAACCTTGTTCATTTCCATTGTGAGAAGGTCTATAAAAGCACTCTCTCTTTCAATTTTTTCATTGATTGCTCTAATGTCTAAAGTCGCTGTATTTTCTTCCATTTTATTATTTTTAAAACCTTGAATTTAATGCCTTCGTTTTGATGGTGCAAATTGAATTTTTTTTTAGACGTAAGATGTTAAAAAATGGTTAAAACTTCGACCAAACCCTTAATTTTAAGGACGAATTATGATACAATTTTCATATTTTTAAGAACTTTGAAAAATATGATTTGAATTCGAAGAATTACGCATTTCAATAAAAAATAAAAACCATGAGTAAAACAAAATTATCACCTATCGTTGCTGGTGTCATGAATTGGGGAATTTGGGATAAAAATCTAAATACCAAAGAAATGGAAAACATGATTAAGGTATGTCTAGAAAACAAAATCACCACCTTTGATCATGCTGATATATACGGTGATTATACCACTGAATCTGATTTTGGAAAAGCTTTTGCTTCCAGCAAAATAGCCAGAGAAAAAATACAACTGATATCCAAATGTGGTATCCAAATGGTGACGGAAAACCGTAAAAACACCATAAAACATTATGATTATTCGAAAAACCATATTATTTGGTCCGTTGAAAATTCCTTAAAAAATTTACATACTGATTATCTAGATGTCTTTTTATTACACAGACCAAGTCCTTTGATGCAAGCAGATGAAATTGCCGAAGCGGTTTTGAAACTAAAATCAGATGGAAAAATCATAGATTTTGGTCTTTCTAATTTTACTTCTTCCCAAACAGAATTGATTCGTCAGAAAACAGAAATCAGTTACAATCAAGTGCAATTTTCAGCTACCAACTTCGAGCCTATGCTTGACGGAAGCTTTGATTATATGCAAACGAACCACATTCGTCCTATGTCATGGAATCCGTTAGGATGCGTTTTCAGAGAAGATATTCCACAAACTCACCGACTAAAAAAATTATTGGCAACATTAGTTTCGAAATACCATTTGGGTTCTGATACGATTTTACTTTCATGGATTTTGAAACATCCAGCCCAAGTCATTCCTATTGCTGGAACGGTTAATGTCGCAAGAATTCAGGCATTAATGAAAGCCGTCGAATTAGAACTAGAACAAGAAGATTGGTTTGCCATTTGGGCAGAAAGTATGGGAAAAAATGTTCCATAATGAGGTCGCAGATTGCAAAAAAACAGAAAAGAGATGATTGAAAAATATAAAAAAAACCATGAGTAAAATAGCCTTAGTAACTGGTGCAACCAGCGGAATTGGTAAAGCAACTGCACAAATATTAGCCAAAAATAATTATAAAATTATTCTTTGTGGACGCCGTGAAGACCGATTGACAGCACTTGTAAAAGAGCTTTCTGAATTTACTGAAATCCATACATTATCATTTGATGTTCGCGATAAAAAGGCTGTTTTTGAAAGCATCAATTCCTTACCAGAAACGTTTTCTAAAATTGATGTTTTGATTAATAATGCCGGAAATGCGCACGGTTTGGATTCCATCCAAAATGGAAATTTAGATGATTGGGATGCAATGATTGACATCAATGTAAAAGGGCTGTTGTATGTTTCGAAAGCTATAATTCCGAAAATGATTGAACAAAAATCAGGTCATATTATCAACATTGGTTCTATTGCCGGAAAAGAAGTCTACCCAAACGGAAACGTGTATTGCGCTTCAAAACATGCCGTTGATGCCCTAAACCAAGCCATGCGTATGGATTTGAATCCTTATGGAATTAGGGTTGGCTCCATTCATCCCGGTATGGTAGAAACGGAATTTAGCGAAGTGCGTTTCAAAGGAGATACGGACCGAGCTGCCAATGTTTATAAAGGTATTGAAGCCTTACAACCTGAGGATATTGCTGATATCATTCATTTTGTGGTTTCCAGACCCTATCACGTAAATATTGCTGATTTGATTGTATTTCCAACTGCACAGGCTTCAGCAACTATTTTAAAAAGAGATATTTAAAATTAAATTTTTAGACTGTTGGATTTTTAGATTATTTAGACAATCTAAAAATCCAACAGTCTAAATGATATAAAAATCTAATACTAATGATCAACAAACGAATTTTAATTAAAAACCTACTCGCTCACAATGATGAGAGCAGTTTTTATGACAAAAAACGGCAGTTGAATTTGCATACCCGAGAGGGGAAAGCTAAGTTTTTGAAACACATTTGCGCTTTATCTAATTCAAATCCCACGAATAATTCCTATATTGTCGTAGGCGTTGAAGACCAAGACAATACTATTGTTGGTGATGATTTCTTTGACGATAGCAGGATTCAAAATTTAGTGAACGCCTATCTGGAAAATCCACCCAAAATTCAATATGAAAATGTGCCTTTTCCAAATCTGCCAAAGGATAAAGTGATTGGATTAGTAACCATCAAACCCAAAAGTAAAACGTCCCATTTCAAAAAAGGAATTCACACCATTCCTGCCAACAGCGTTTTTATAAGGCGAGGCAGCAATACCATGCCGGTGGAAGGCGAAATAGAAAAAAATTACCAGAACACGGAAACCGTAATTGGCATTGAAAATAATTCAAGAAACAGCATCGAATATACATTGGACGGCGTGATTGATTTTATGAATTTTCGTCACAAAGACATGGCACCAAAATATAAAGTTTTTAAGGAATTATTTGTGATTTGCTGGGCTGGAATCGCCAAAAAATCCCGTGATAAAACCTATTTATCACGCGTAGATATTGAATTGATAAACGAACAAATTAAGCTATTTTACTCGGCTCAGGATGTTGTCGAAATCATTTATGATGAAGATACTTTTACGATTATCGAGTATGTTCCATTGGGTTTGAATGATAAAACGAGTTACTATCCTTTAGAAAAACAAACCATTCATTTTCATGATAATGGTTATTACAAAATTGAAAGAGAAATGCTTTTTCAGCCACCAGAATTCAATAAAAAACTATTATTTCATATTTATAATGCCAATATTACTCTGCTGAATAAGCTCCAAAAAGGGCTTTCGTTATCCGAAAGGGAACGCAAAGATTTAGAAAATTTACCCTCGACCTTCATGATTTGTTACCTCAACGGTTTTGAAGAAGCCAAACAAAAACTGATTGATGCCAAACTGCTTTTGAAACCTTTTACGCAAGTGTATTTGTCGTTTAAAGAAGCGTTACGTATTTTGAGAAAAATGAAATATGATGTGCAGTGACGTTTAGTTATTATAATTATTCGGCTATTTTATTGCAATAAAAAACGCATAACATATCCATTAATTTCTCTTTTCTGTCTTTTATTTCCTCTATCACTCATGACATTATGAATCGTATTAGGAAGTTTAATGATTGTTATACCAAATTTTTCCTGCTCTGCAACAGTTGGCAAAACGCCTTCGTCAGCAGGTTGATCACTGGATCGTAATGAATAAATTTTAGGCTGAGAAGTTCTGGGTAATTCCATTCTGCGATTGTCTAACGAAATTATTTTATCTACTAAATCAGGGTATTTATGAGCAAATAAAACCGACATATCACCTCCATTCGAATGTCCAATTAGGATTAAATGTTTATAATCTAAATCTGGATTTGTCTTTTTCAATTTATTAAGGACAAATAAAATATTCTCCGCTCCTCTTTCCCAATTTGGTCGTCTCACAACTTGGGGAATTCCCGTTTTAGGAATTAAATCATCTGTTGATAATTCATGCTGAATACTAACTACAAAATATCCTTTTGAAGCTAAATTTTTCGTCAAATAAGAATAGCCTTTATTAGCTCCAGGGGTATTTTCTGCATAACCATGACTGACAAGTACCACTTTTTGATTTATAATTTTTTCGTTTGTCTTTGGCAAATAAAATGCAACCGGAATTAATCGTTTTCTTGAAGTGTCATACCAATTTGCACTGTCTAATTTAACTTCGAAATTTTGATTGGGAATTTTTACGTTAGCCGTTTTTTTACTTGAATTACAACTAATTAGAAGAAAGTAAAATAGTATCTGCAGGTATATTTTCATATTTATTTTGAAATTTCATCTTTTACAAAAAAAGATAAATCTAAAAGCCATACTAGATGGCTCGGAAATTCTGAGGAAGATGAAATAGAATGTGTAGTTAAAAATTAAAGCGAACTATTGATTCCTTTCGATTGTATTACGACCACAATGCCGCAAACCAAACTATAATATTATTTATCACCTGACATACAAAACTGGTCAAAAGAAACAACAAAGCGAGAACTGCATTCATCTTATATGTGTTTTAAGTTTTTGTAAAAATAACCTAAAATATTTTATCAAACTATCACCAAAAACAGTGATTTTTTTTTAGCACTAAAATATTGATTTTAGCCCTCAAATTTACATTAATTACTTTAATTTCAAATAATTAAGATGATTATTTACTTTATTAAAGTTCTAATTCCTTAAAAAAATTGTGTCGAAGGGAAAATCCTAAAACATTTTTATGTTGTTATTAAACAATATATTTGAATTCAATAAATTTTCCAAATTGTATCAATTTATTGAATCAGAATATTTGCCATAATCTATGAAATTATAAAAAATTAACCGTAAAATGAAAACCATCATTAAATTATTCCTTTGTTCCATGCTCCTTTTTCCCACAACCTTTGAACTGTACGCACAGACTTCTAAAAATAAGGATTGGACCAATCTTCTAGATTCAAATCTCAGTCAATGGGATACGTATTTGAGTTATAAACATAAAAATAATTACAATGGTCAAGTTCCTGTCGATAGTGAAGGGAAAGCTATTGAACCCATTGGCTATAACAAAAATGAAGCTGGTGTTTTTACTGTAATCCAAGAAAATAATGTTCCTGTTTTAAGAGTTTCCGGAGAATATTACGGTTGTGTTTTTTCCAAAAATAGTTATAAAAATTACCGCCTAAAACTTAAAGTAAAATGGGGAACTAAAAAATGGGAACCGAGAACAGATAAATTGCTGGATGCCGGAGTATTGTATCACTCACAAGGTCCAGCTGGTGCTGATTATTGGAAAGCGTGGATGCTGTCACAAGAATTTCAATTCATGGAAGGACATTTTGGTGATTATTGGAACATTGCCAATGCTGCCATCGATATAAAAGCGTTTGCTTCAGAAGGCGTGATGAGTTCCATAGCCGATGAAAATCAATCTTTTTTACCCTTTGGAACTAATACGGAAAGAACCGGTTATTGTACCCGAAAAGATAATTATGAAAGCCCAATGGGTAGTTGGACCGAAGTAGAACTGGTATGTTTCGAAGGAAAAAGTCTTCATATTGTAAATGGCCATGTGGTAATGGTGCTGGAAAATTCTCGCTTTTGGGATGGTACGAAATTCAATCCGCTAATTGAAGGAAAAATACAATTACAAAGTGAAGCTAGCGAAGTGTACTACAAAGAAGTAATGATAAAACCAATTAACGAAATACCTAACGAATTCAAAAAATATTTTTAGGAATTTTTTCAATCAATATTGCTTCAATTTGAACCAAAAAAAATATAAAAACGATACTGTTTTTCTGCTATTTTTGTAAAAGAACAAATTGAGACAACTAGAAATGAGAACACTCGTCATAGGCGATATACATGGTGGTTTGCATGCGCTACACCAAATTATGGAAAGAGCCAAAGTAACTACTGAAGATACTTTAATCTTTTTGGGGGACTATGTAGATGGCTGGAGCCAATCACCACAGGTAATTGATTATTTGATTGAATTGAATATTAAAAACAATTGCGTTTTTATTCGTGGCAACCACGATGAATTACTTCTACACTGGCTTAAGGACAGCAAAGACAATCTTTTGTGGTACAAACACGGAGGTGAAGCAACAGTCAATGCCTATGAAACGGTTAATCTGGAAACCAAACAAAGACATGTTGAATTCCTGCAATCATTGGAAAATTTTTATCTTGACGACCAAAATCGGTTATTTATTCACGCCGGTTTCACCAATATGAATGGCGTCGATTTTGAATATTTTCCAAAACTTTTTTATTGGGACAGAACCTTGTGGGAAACCGCTTTGGCATTAGACAAAAACATGAAACCTGGTAATTTATTTTATCCCAAACGATTAACCCTATACAATGAAATTTATATTGGTCACACGCCTGTTTCCCGTATTGGCAAAACAACTCCAGTACAAATGGCTTGTATTTGGAATGTAGATACCGGCGCCGCTTTCAAAGGTCCTTTGACTATTATGGATGTTGATACCAAAGAATTCTGGCAAAGTGAACCATTAGACCTTTTATACTCTAATGAAAAAGGTAGGAATTAGTTTAAATAAACTACTTTTGCACAAAATTTTAATACCCAAGAATCATGAAAAAAATTATTACACTATCATTATTATTGTTAGTTGGTTTTGTTAATGCACAAGCATACAAAGGAAAAGGAGATACTAAATTTGATGTTGGAGCAAACATTCAAAACGGAGGTTCCGGAATTCGTCTTTCTACTGATTTTGGCCTTGGTGAAAATATGTCTTATGGATTTGTAACTTCTTATTTGTTGTCTGTTTCTAATGATGATTTAGGGAACAAACCTAAATTTGGAGATCGATTTGATGCAAAAGTGAGATTCAATGCTAATTTAGGAAATGTCCTTAAACTGGATCCAAAAATGGATATTTATCCAGGACTTGATTTAGGCCTGAGAAATTTTGGTGCACACCTTGGATTTCGTTATTTCTTTACGGAAGGTTTTGGTATTTTCACAGAAGCTGGAATTCCAATAGCAAAATATGACAACACTATTACTGGTTTTGATAATTTAAACAACCAGTTTGTTTTTAATATTGGTGCTTCTTTCAATTTGTAATACTTTTTAAAAGCAAAGAATTCCCGAATTTTAATCATAAAAAAAGGCAATTTGAAATTTTCAAATTGCCTTTTTTTATGATTAAAATGAATTGCGTATTACAAATCAAATTTTATTCCTTGTGCCAATGGCAAACTTGTGGTATAATTGATTCTCAGAATATAAATTAAAGACTTGCTTTAACAAAAATTCTTTTTAACACCCCATTTTTTTCAATTCCTTGAACAATTAAATCAAACTGCTTATTTGTTTTATGAAAAACATTACAATGAATTAATTTGATATGCCCAAGGTACAATTCATCTTTAAAAACTTTTACAGCTTTTTTATCATATAAATTATTTGGTTCTAATTCATATCTTAAAACATCTCCAACAGCAACCTTGTCTGAAGGTATTTGACTTTCCAATAAATTAGTTATTTCAGTAACAAAAGATAAATTTTCTACAGGGTTAAAATGAGCCAAAAACTCAAAATTATCTGTTGGTAATAGCCCTTGAGTGAAAGCCAACATGTAATATTTATCTTCTTTCTTACTTAAATCGATATTCCAAAAATCATAAAAATCCTTTAAATCAGACCTCTCACTACGCATTAGTCGTTGACCAAAAATTTCAATTACATTTTCGGTATAAATTTTATCTGTATCAGGAAAACCTTCATAATGAACAAAACCTAACTTCTTAGCTTCTTCAACACCTTCTTGATTATATTGAAAGCGGATTCCTTCTGAGGCACTTTTTTTAATAGTACCAACAGAAATTCTTCTACTACCTTTACCTGGTCTCCAGATAAGTTGTATGTTTCCTATTGCTTTCATAAATATTGGGTTAATTTTTCAATGCGCAAAGTTACCAATTTAAACATCAATTGTTTTCTTGTTTCCGATAATTTAAAGTTAATTAAATCCTTCGGAACATTAATATCAATATTTTCAATTATCTCTTTTATTGCATCTGAGTTGTATTTCTCTTTAACTCTGCCTATAAAATTTTTCGTTTCGGTCGGATAGTAGTCCAACAACAATTCTACAAGTTCAAAATGCTTTCTTTTTTTAGCATGTCCTTCCCAATGGATTTCTGACTCACCTTTTCTTACGTATGCTTCAATCATTTGAGAATCTTCGAGCATTTTTAAAACTTTATCATCTAAATGCTCTCTTCCTAAACAACAACCACTATCATAAATTGGAGCAAATTTATGCGGAGCTAAATCTGCTTGTGCAATTAAATCTGATTTACTAAGTTTATTGTTTGTATTATGTTTTTGGACTAACATTTCCCCCAATAATCTATTAAAGTTATTTTTAATGTTACCAAAAAAACTAACTTCATTGCTTTTAACATCTCTTTCAATATTATCAAAAATTTCCTGATAATAAGCAATTGTCCCCCAATTTTCTTGATGTCTGTCAGAATTTCCAATTACACAATCAAAAACAATAATTTCAATAATATTATTAATATAGTTTCCTAAATAAAATTTATTCAAAGCATTACAAATAAATTGAAATGTATAATAAGTTTTATGCTGACTTGGAATGTATTTTGAATTAAAACCCGTTAAATAAGCAACTCCCTCGGTCAATTTATTTTTCGAGCTTAAAACCATCGACTTAGATATACATCCTATCTTTTGCTTGTGTTTGTTATCATAAGCAATATTATAATCTAACATTGGAAAACCTAAAAATTGTCCAATTTTAGAAGAAACAATCTCAGACCAAAATTCCATTGGGAATTTAATTTCTCCTGCAGGGGTTTCTTTTGATCCTTTAAAAAAATACTCTTCATTTGTTTCGGGGTGTAAAGCAATGTATTTACTTCGACTACCACCAGTACTGTAATGAACATTTTTATGCCAACCTGAAATATCTGTGAATGTTGCTTCTAAATTGGTCATTAATTGTTTTTTTTGTCTAATTTATAAAAAAACGCCTTATCTCAAAATAGGACAAGGCGCTTTTTATAAATTTATTTTAATCTAAAACTTACAAATCAAATTTTATTCCTTGTGCCAATGGCAAACTTGTGGTATAATTAATGGTATTCGTTTGTCTTCTCATGTATACTTTCCATGCATCAGAACCAGACTCACGTCCACCCCCTGTCTCTTTTTCTCCACCAAAAGCACCTCCAATTTCCGCTCCCGAAGTTCCTATGTTTACGTTTGCAATTCCACAATCAGAACCAGTAACGGATAAGAAAAGTTCCGCTTCGCGCAAATTGTTAGTCATAATGGCTGATGATAATCCTTGTGCTACTCCGTTTTGAATCGCAATAGCATTCTCAACAGTTCCGGAATATTTTAATAAGTATAATACCGGAGCAAAAGTTTCGTGTTGAACGATTTCAAAAGTATTGTCAGCTTCAGCAATTGCTGGTTTTACATAACAACCGCTTTCGTATCCTTCACCAGAAAGTACGCCACCTTCCACTAGGATTTTCCCACCTTCGGCAACTACTTTTTCTAATGCTTTGTTGTACATTTCCACAGCATGCTTGTCAATTACCGGACCAACATGGTTGTTTTCGTCTAATGGATTTCCGATGCGTAATTGTTTGTAAGCAGAAACAATGGCATCTTTTACTTTGTCATAAATACTTTCGTGAATGATTAAACGACGTGTTGAAGTACAACGTTGTCCAGCCGTTCCCACTGCCCCAAAAACAGACCCGATAACAGTCATTTTAATATCAGCATCCGGCGTTACGATTATCGCGTTGTTTCCGCCTAATTCCAATAATGATTTTCCAAGACGACCCGCAACTGCTTGTGCTACGATTTTCCCCATACGAGTAGAACCCGTTGCAGAAATCAATGGTACACGTCTATCATTAGTCATCATTTCCCCTACTTTGTAATCTCCGTTTATCAAGCAAGAAATTCCTTCTGGAAGATTGTTTTCTTTGATAACTTCGGCAATAATGTTTTGACAGGCAATTCCACAAAGTGGTGTTTTTTCTGAAGGTTTCCAAACGCAAACATCTCCACAAATCCAAGCCAGTGCTGTATTCCAAGCCCAAACCGCCACTGGAAAATTGAATGCTGAAATGATTCCAACAACGCCCATTGGGTGGTATTGCTCATACATTCTGTGTCCCGGACGTTCTGAGTGCATGGTTAATCCGTGCAATTGACGGGAAAGACCCACTGCAAAATCACAGATATCAATCATTTCCTGAACCTCTCCATATCCTTCCTGCAATGATTTCCCCATTTCATAGGAAACTAATTTACCTAAAGCTTCTTTGTTTTTTCGCAATTTATCTCCAAACTGACGCACTATTTCACCACGTTGTGGCGCTGGCATCAATTTAAATGTTTTAAAAGCTTCGGTAGCGGTTTGCATTACTTTTTCGTAATCGGCGGCAGTTGAAGTTTTTACTGATGCTATTAATTGACCATCAACTGGTGAATAACTCTCCAGAATTTCTCCATTTGAAAAATGGTTTATTCCTGTTGATGTTCCTTCATTTATGGCTTTTACACCCAATTGCGCCAATGCTTCTTTCATTCCGAATTGATCTGCTATTGTTATCATTGTAACTTTTTTAGTTAAAATTGTTATATTTTTTTGTAAAGATATTATTTAGAGTTGAATTTCAATCGAATTAATTTGTTAAAATCGAAGTAAAATTAAATCAATTTGATGAGTTGCAATTGATTTTGCAAAAAAAAGCGTCCAATACAAAAGAACCAACTAATTTTACAGACAGAAATTTAATTTATCTATACACATTTAAAACATGGTAATTTTTAAAAAAATCTGGATTTGTTTGGTTTTAATATCAGTAAGTGCATTTGCACAAAGGGGACAAAAAACAGTTTTCCAAGTTATACCTTTGGGAGTAAAAGGCGGTATTGACGAAAAAAATCTTTCAGCCTATTTACTGGCACCTTCAAACACTACTGATTTTATTTGTCTTGATGCGGGAACCATACATGCAGGAATTGAAAAAGCCATAGAGAATAAAGTTTTCAAAATACCATCGGAAGTTGTTTTGAAAAAATACATAAAAGGGTATTTAATATCCCATGCACATTTAGATCATGTTTCTGGTTTAATTATTAATTCACCTGCCGATTCTTCAAAGACCGTTTACGCAACCAATAGTTGCATGGAAATGATGAAGCAACATTATTTCAACGGGCAAACCTGGGCCAATTTTGGAGACGAAGGAAATGGTTATCTCATAAAAAAATACCATTTTCAAACATTAAATTCAAAAGAAGAAACTCGAATTAAAAATACAACAATGACAGTAAAAGCATTTCCGCTAAGTCATGTAAATCCTTTTGAAAGTACCGCTTTTTTAATTAAAAACGGAGAGGCTTATGCTTTGTATTTAGGTGATACGGGTTGTGATCCTATTGAAAAAAGCAATAAATTAAGTTTGCTATGGACTGATATTGCGCCGCTAATTAAAAACAAGCAATTAAAAGGTATTTTTATTGAGGTTTCGTTCCCAAACGAGCAACCTGACTCTCTTTTATTTGGGCATTTAACTCCTAATTATCTATTGAAAGAGCTTCATTCTATAAGTGAGCTTACAGGAAAAAATGCTTTGAAAGGTTTTAAAATTATCATTACCCATATGAAACCTCCTGTTGAAAATTACGCAAAAATTAAAACGCAGTTAAAAAAACAAAATGATTTAGATGTGCAATTTATTTTTCCCGAACAAGGTAAACGATTTGAACTGTAAGCTAAATTTTGTCTATACCCTTATATACTAGCCCTGGTAGTAGCGGCATCCTTTTGTGGCTTTCTTTAAGCCACAAAAGATAGAGCGGATGACGGGAATAGCTTCAAATGAAAAAACTATTTTTGGGCAACAAATCTTGGGTCGGTTTCCATAACGGTCCCACATTTTTCACAGGTTCTCAGTGCTTCTGAATTATAAAAATGCTCGAAATGGGGCAGAAAATCTTTTTCGATATTATGGAGTTCAAAATAGACTTCGTGTAATTTATGGTTGCAATTATCACAAAACCACAATAAACCATCCGTATATCCTTTTCCGGCGCGTTTTCTTTCAATCACTAATCCTATCGAACCCTCGGAACGAACCGGAGAATGTGGAACTTTGGCAGGATGAAGATACATATCGCCGGCATGAAGTTCCATTTCCTTGCGCTCTCCATCTTCCTGAATAATCACTTTTATGGAACCTTCGAGTTGGTAAAATAATTCTTCGGTTTCGTTATAATGATAGTCTTTTCGGGCGTTTGGTCCTGCAACAATCATCACGATATAATCACCGGATTCTCTGTATAAATTTCTATTGCCAACGGGCGGTTTCAGCAGATGACGGTTTTCGTCAATCCATTTATTAAGGTTGAAAGGTTTTGCTATTGCCATATTTATAAAGGTGCTAAGTTTCTAAGGTACTAAGATACTAAGATTTTGAATTATAGAACATAATAATTTTACTCAGTCCCTTAGATCCTTAGGGCCTCAGCAACTCAGCGCCTTACTTCTTTGATTAAATAAATATAAACTGGAAAATGATCGCTAAATCCGACCTCAGTGGCAGAATGCCGTAACGGATATCCTTTATACTGACCACTGGTTTGTATTAGAAACGATTTATTATAAATTCCTGCTTTCCAATACCGAAAAGAAGAGTAATCCTGTTTTAATAAGGATTGCGAAACCATGATTTGGTCAAAAATATCCCAGGCATCTCGATTTGCAATAGTTCCCATCCCGTTTTTGGCCATTTCTTCGAATGGATTATAAATTCCGAGTGGTGGAACTTCTGTCTTTTTTGCTTTTGCACCAAGCGCAACTTTCACACTTTTATTATAAGGTCCGTCATTCAAATCACCCAATGTAATGACTTTCGCATTTGGATTTATTCTTTGGATGGAATCAATAATTTTTCTGTTTAAAATACCAGCAGCTTCCCTAAACGGGCTTGATTTTTTCTCTCCTCCGGAACGCGATGGCCAGTGATTGACAATTATGTTTATTTCTTCACCATCCAAAAATCCGGTAACCAAGAGTTGGTCTCTTGTATATACCCGATTATTTTGTGTGCTTACTTGCAAAATATCATCTGTTTTTTCGTCGGATTCTGTTTTTAAAGCAACTGTATTTTTTAGGTTATTTTTATAAACATACAGCGGAATATTGAGATAACTCGTGGGTTGGAATTGTTTTTTTTGATACAATAAAGCCACGTCAATTCCTCTTTTGTCCGGTGAATCGAAGTGAATAATACCGTAATTTTTGTTTATCAGTTTTGGCTGTTTGACTAAATCTTCCAGAACTCCTCTATTTTCAATTTCGGAACCGGCTATGAAAGTTGGTGCATCCGGATTTTCGGCAGAACCAATTTCAGACAAAACTCTAGCCAAATTTTCTAGTTTATGATAATACTTTCTTGATGTCCATCGTTGCGCACCAGTTGGCGTCCATTCATCATCATTCGTTTTAATATCATTTATCGTATCAAAAAGATTTTCGAAATTATAGAACGCAACGGTATGAATCACATAATTTTTTTGTTGAGCACTTGATTTTATTAATGGGGAAAACAAAAACAATACTAAAATCAGATGGGTAATTCTCATTCGTATACATAAATTTTTAGCCATAAATAGGAGTCGTAATGGTTACGTTTATTGTAAAAATAGTCATTTGAAGATGTAACTTAAAACTATTTTGTAATTGTCTATATTTGTTTTAGAAAAAGAAACGAATATGTATGCTTCACAATTCACTATAAATAGAAATTTTGTTTTATATAAATTCCTATTTCTTATTTTTGTTTTACAATCCTTCAATTCTCAAGCTAGCACACTAATGATTACACCACCTATTTTACAAAAAGGAGATACCATAGCCATATTGGCAACAGCTCGAAAAAACATTGACGACAACCTGAAACCCGCAATAGATTTATTACATAGCTGGGGACTGGAAGTTATTATTGGGAAAAGTATTGGCTTAGATGACAATCAACTGGCTGGTACTGATGAGCAACGTGCTGCAGATTTTCAGGAACAAATGGACAATCCAAATATCAAAGCAATCTGGTGTGTTCGTGGCGGTTATGGTACCGTGAGAATGATCGATTTATTGGATTTTACCAAATTTAAACAGCATCCAAAATGGATTATTGGTTTTAGTGATGTCACCGTTTTGCACAATCATTTGAATACTATGGGTTTTAAATCCATTCATGGTATTATGCCTATCAGTATTCCAAAAGCAACTCCTGAAGCTATTGAAAGTTTACGAATTGCCATGTTTGGTGAGCCATTGAAATATACTATAGAACCTTTTGGAATGAATCGATTTGGTGACGCTTCTGGTGAATTAGTAGGCGGGAATTTATCTATTTTATACAGTTTATTTGGTTCTCAATCAGCGATAGATTGCACGAATAAAATCTTGTTTATAGAAGACTTAGATGAGTATTTATATCACATTGATCGCATGATGATGAACTTAAAACGCAACGGTTGTTTAGAAAGTATTAAGGGAATTATTGTTGGTTCGATGTCAAAAATGAAAGACAATGACATTCCTTGGGGCAAAAACGCACTTGAAATCATAGAGGATGTTACTAAAAAGTACAATATTCCTGTTATTTATAATTTCCCTGCAGGACATATTCATGATAACCGAGCATTGATTTTAGGGAGTAAAGTCACTCTGCATTTGGACAAAAATTCCAGTAGCGTGATTTTTGAGTAAAAAAATGATTTTTGATTGCAGAAGTTTAAAACTGCGACTGAACCCTGATATTATTTTGCATGGCTGAACACAACGAACTGGGAAAACTTGGAGAAGAAATGGCGGTAGAATACCTGCAAAAAGACGGCTATACCATTCTGGAAACCAATTGGACTTTTCAAAAAGCCGAAATTGATATTCTTGCCCAAAAAGAAAATACACTTGCTGTTGTTGAAGTAAAAACCCGTTCGTCCCTAGAATTTGGTTTACCCCAAGATTTTGTAAAACCCAAAAAAATACAACTTTTGGTAAAGGCGGTAGATGCTTTCGTAAGTAAGAGTGATTTAGACGTAGAAGTCCGTTTTGATATTATTGCCATCCACAAAGAAGGCAAATCTTTTGTAATTGAACACCTTATAGATGCTTTTTATCATTTTTAACAAAAAAAATCAATGTTATATTTGTAACAAATTGTTTTTTATCTATCTTTGCAGAGATTTTTGACACTCTAACTAAGTAAAAACTACGTAAAAACACCTAACCAATTATGAAAACTGTTTCATCCATTGTAGAAAATTACATCAAAACAAAGCCTTTTCTATTAAATGCTTTATCTCTTGGAATCATTAATTTGACTTCCTTATCACGGAATATAATGACTGAATTAGAATCTGAATTTGGTAAAGAAGTAAAACAAGGTGCTGTAGTTATGTCTCTAAAAAGACTTACGGAAGAGTTGGATTTTAGATTAAATCATAAAATAAATAAAGTAATAAAAAACATTGGAGAGATTACAGTTCGCTCTGAACTAACCGATTATACTTTTGCAGCATCGGATACGGTTTTAAACAAACAAGCTGAATTAATCACTGATTTGAATGCTTTCCCAGATATTTTTTATACCTCGTCAAGAGGCGTAAATGAAACTAATATCGTGGTAAGTAATACAATAAACCATTTGGTAGACAAACATTTTGCCAACGAAAAATTGATTCAAAAACTGGATAATCTGGCTTCGATAACGGTAAAATTACCTAAAGAAAATATCGTAGTTCCAGGAATTTACTATTTCATTTTCCAACGTTTGGCTTGGGAAGGAATTATCATCAATGAAGTAATTTCGACTTCAAATGAGTTTACAATTTTAGTAAGTGAAAATGAAGTAGATGTCGCTTTTAAAGTAATTAAAGATTTAAAAAATTAATATTTCTTATTCTATATTTTAAAGCTTCCAGCCTTCAAAAAAGACTGGAAGCTTTTTTATTACAAATTTTATTTTCAAGTTAAACCCCAATCCATTCTTCATTATAGTAATACTACTTATCTATAAAGTTTTAGGAGTAAATTAAAAATCCTTTTTGGCTTAAAGAAATCGATGCGAATAATATTTTTATATATTTGCTAATTCATCAGGCAATTAAGAGGCTAGAATTGAGAGTCTCTTATTATAATACCAAAAAAATAAAGGGTACCCAAATTAATGTCAGAAACAAAAAACTATAGCGAACAATTATTGGTTAGTGAACTCAAAAATCACAACGAAAAAGCATTTCGTTCCCTTTTTGATTTCTATTACCAAGATATTTATGGCTATAGCATTAGTATTCTGAAGTCAAAAGAATTAGCCGAGGAAAATGTTCAAGAAGTATTTTTGAAAGTTTGGTTGCATCGAGAGAACTTGAATTTAGAGCAATCCTTTAAATCGTATTTATTCACCATTGCCAGAAATCAAGCCTTTAATTTTTTGAGTAAAGCCGCCAATGATGAACTTCTAAAAGAAGAGATTTTCTACAAAAGTCAAAAATCTCATGATCAGGGTGATTATTCCATTCGAGAAGCTGATTGCAAAAGACTAAAAAAACAAGCTATAAAACAACTGCCACCCAAACGCAAACTTATTTTTAAAATGTCGCGCAAACAAGGTAAAACCTACGAAGAAATCAGCCATGAATTAGGCATTTCTGTAAATACCGTAAAAAGCCAAATGAGCAAAGCACTGGAATCAATACGTCTTTTTTTTAAAGGCCATGATGGTATCTTATAAATCCATAAAAAATATTAAAAACTCAATCACTCTTTATGGGTGATTTTTTTTGGCTTTTTTTTTAAAAAAAATTTTATTTAAAAAAAATAAGAAACATCAGTAATAACAGGGGATTACGAGCCTTACGACTATTTATTTAAAATTATTTTATGTTAAATTTAAGAAATTTACAACGTTTGAGTAATACTCAACTCCAATTCAACTGTATTATATAGAACAGGATCAAAAAACCCAATTCGAAATGAATGAAAATTCAGAAATACAAAAATTACTTCATAAATTTATTTTAAACCAATGCAATTTGGAAGAAAGTAATGAAGTTGTTGACTATTACAGAAAAAATAAACTCACTGCTGATTTCCCAACAGTTGAAGACATAAAAATACTAGTAGACGAAATTCCAGAAATGAATGAAGCGACTGCAGATAAAATATTTTCTAAAATATTAAGTAGTGCAAAAGAAACGGAATCAACAGCAATTGAAACCAAAAAGTTTCCACTGTTCAAATACATTTCTGTTGCAGCATCAATTATTGTTTTGTTATCCATTGGATGGTCTTATCAACACGGTTTTTTCAAACAAAAAAATGATGCAATTATAAATAGCAATGAAATCACTTTGCAATTAGCAAACGGTGATATTCAAATTATTTCAGCCGGTAAGAAATCCCAAGTAACCGACTCCGAAGGAAATGTTGTAGCTAACCATAATGGAAATAAAATTGCCTACGATACCGAAACCCCTCTAGAAAAACTAGTTTACAATACCATTAAAATCCCATACGGAAAACGATTTGAATTGGAATTATCTGACGGAACAATTGTACATCTGAACTCAGGAACCACCCTTAAATATCCAGTACGATTTATTGCTGGTGAAAACAGACAGGTTTTTCTGGACGGAGAAGCTTTTTTTGATGTGACAAAAGATAAAAAACACCCTTTTATAGTGAATGCAGACAATTTGAACATTCGTGTTTTAGGAACTCATTTTAATGTTTCCAGCTATCCTGAAGATAATTTAACTGATGTAGTTTTAGTAGAAGGCTCTGTAGGTTTATATACTGCAAATGAGAAATTTGACGCTAATAAAAACACCATTCTTAAACCAGGATACAAAGGTAGTTTTAATAGAAAAGACAATCATATTGAAACAAAACCTGTTATTACTGATGTTTATACTTCATGGATGGAAGGGCGATTGACATTTAAAAATATGAGCTTTAACGACATAACCAAAAAACTGGAAAGACACTACAATGTTACTATTGTAAACCAAAACAAGAAATTGGCTAATGAGAAATTTTATGCCAGTTTTGGTGATGAACCAATAGAGAAAGTACTGAGTTACTTTAATGATGTTCACGGCATTAATTACACCATAAAAAACAATGAGATACTAATTAAATAACCCTTAAAAACCAATGAAAAATGACGAGTTAACTATTGAAGCATAAAAAAATCGGAAAGAGCTGCGAACAATTTCCGATTGAATAAGTGATTGAACCTAACTGATTAAATACAATCTATTTACAAAATTATGAAAAAAAAACCAAAGAATAGTGGGATACAATTCCCATTGTTCCAAAATAACCTAAAATTGAAACTAACTACACTCCTTCTTTTGGTGGCTATGTTTAATATTCGAGCTAATACTTATGCACAAAAAACAAAAGTAAGTTTAGAATTAAACAACACAACCGTGGAAACGGTTATTGAAACCATTGAGCAAAAAACAGATTTTCGATTTATTTATAAAATGAATGATATTGATTTAAATCGTATCATTTCTATCCGTGTAAAGGACCAAACAATTGATGTAGTTTTGGAGAAACTATTCAAAGGAACTGGTACGGATTTTAAAGTTAGGGATACTCAAATTATTTTGAAAAAACCTCTTATTGAAAAAACAGATGAGAAGTTTTATTTAAAAAAGACCATCAAAGGTAAAGTATCTGATGAAAATGGAATGCCACTTCCCGGTGCATCCATTATTGAAGAAAAAACAAAAAAAGGAGTTATTACTGATGCTAACGGAAATTTTGAAATAACCGTTGAAGACAGTGATGCCATGCTTCTGATATCATATATAGGATATAAACAAAGAAGAGTTTCTGCAAATCAAGACAATAGCATTATTCAACTTTTCCCAGAAACAACTTCTTTACAAGAAGTTGTATTAGTAGGTTATGGATCTTCTACCAGAAAAGATGTCACAGGTGCAGTTTCTTCAATCGCTGCAAAAGACATGAATCAAGGTGCAGTTGTGAATCCATTACAATTAATTTCCGGTAAAATGGCCGGGGTAAATATTACCCAAACAGGTAGTGAACCAGGTACGGCACCAAGTATAAGAATTCGTGGAATATCTTCTCTAATTGGTGGAAATGATCCTTTAGTTGTTGTGGATGGTGTTCAAGGAAATATGGATTTATTAAACCAAATTCCTCCAAGTGAAATCGCCTCGATGGACATATTAAAAGATGCTTCTGCAACTGCCGTTTATGGTTCTAGAGGTGCTGCAGGTGTAATTATTGTTAGTACCAAGAAAAATAAAGCTGGAAAAACATCTGTGGAATATTCTAGCTCAATGGCTGTCGATTATATACCTAGAAAACTAGACATGCTGAATGCTGACCAATGGTGGCAACAAGCGCAATTAGTTGGCGTTCCTGCCTCGGCTAATCATGGCTCAAATACGGATTGGTATGGTATTCTTACTAAAAGTGGCGCTACGCAAACCCATACGTTATCTTTTGGTGGAGGAACAGATAAATTTAGTTATAGAGCTTCGATAAGTGCTATTTTGCAAGATGGAGTTGTTATCAACACCAGTAATCAAAAATATATCGGTAGAATTCAAGCCACTCAATCGGCTATCGATGATAAATTAAAATTGACTTTCAATCTTAACAGTGGTATTACCAATGCAACTAATAGTATTGGAAGCATCGGAAGAGCAGCATTTACATCTAATTTAATTACAAATGCTTATGTAATGCGCCCTACGGATCCTGTTTATAATACTGATGGGAGTTATTTTACAGATCCAAATGTTTTTCAATACCTAAATCCTTATGCAGCAGCACAAACTGTTACCAATCAAGGACAATATGACAATTTATTTGGAAGCCTAAAAGCTGATTTAGATTTATACAAAGGCTTAACAGCAGGTTGGTTTGGAAGTTGGAGAAAAACGAATAGCACAAATGGATATTATCTTCCTGCCGAATCGACTAATGCGTATGCAATGGACCAAAAAGGATACGCTAACATTAGTAACAACAAACAAAATGAAAGATTAATGAATATTAGTCTTTCGTATAAAAAAGTATTTGGGGACCACAGCATCAACGCTTTGGCATTATACGAATGGCAAAACCAAACCTATCAGGGTAATTTTGCTCAGGCCAAAGGCTTTATCAATGACATTGCTACTTATAATGCGTTACAATTGGGTGATTTGTCCAAGGTACAACCAGGAGATATTAGCTCTTATAAAAACGACAGAACCTTAGTTTCGTTTTTAGGACGTGTAAATTACTCGTTTTTAAACCGATATTTATTTACGGCCAGTATCAGAAGAGATGGTTCTTCAGTATTTGGTGTAAATAATAAATGGGGAGATTTTCCATCAGCTTCGTTAGCTTGGCAAATAGACAAAGAGCCTTTTATGGCTAACCAAACTATTTTCAGCGAGTTAAAATTACGAGGAGGATATGGTGTTACAGGTAACCAACAAGGGTTGTATCCACAAAACTCTATTTCATTAGTGGGTGGATCTGGAGTAACTTATTTTGGAGGTCAACAAATTACCAATTTCAATGTGACTCAAAATGCTAATGCAGATTTACGTTGGGAAACAAAAAAACAAACCAACATCGGAGTAGATTTTGCTCTTTTAAATAACAGAATCAGAGGAACTGTCGATGTTTTTACAGCAACTACTGATAATCTTTTATTTGATTATACTGTTCCACAACCTCCATTTCCTTTCAATACAATAAAAGCAAACGTAGGAAGTCTATTAAATAAAGGACTGGAAGTTGCATTAGGCTATGATTTGATAAAAACAGAAAACACGACACTTACACTTGCCGGGAATGTATCTTTATTGAGAAACAAAGTATTAAACTTAAGCGGCAGTATCAACGGAGTTCCGTTAAATACTGATAATGTGTCTTGGGGACCAAGTTCATTTTTGATAGCTGGACAGCCTATTGGGACTTTCAACATCTTACATCATACCGGAAAAGACAATGCAAATTCTGAAACCGTACTTGATGTTGACAAAAATGGAATCATCGATCAAGGAAATACAAGCCCGGACCGTTTGATAAAAGGGTCTGCTTTACCAACTTATACGTATGCATTTAACCCCACTTTCCAATATAAAAATTTAGATGTCTCTATGTTATGGAGAGGATCAGGAGGAAACAAAATATATAATGGCCTGCGATCAAGCTTAAGTTATTTAGAAAATATCGGTAAAGCAAATATTCTGGACAGTGCCATTCCATTAGGATTATTCACTTCTAAATATGGTTCTGATTTATGGCTTGAAGATGGTTCTTTTCTACGATTAGAAAATGTAACTGTTGGCTACAATTTTCATTTTGAAAAGATCAAATATATTGAATCTGTTCGCCTTTCTCTTACCGGAAATAATTTACTGTTGATTACACCCTACTCAGGAATTGATCCCGAATTAAATATGAGTGGTAGTAATGGCTTTGGAGGCGATAATGGTATTTATCCCCGTACCCGAAGTTTTGCCTTTGGTTTGAATGTGAAATTTAAATAGTAAAAGAAAAATGAAAATCAAAAATATATTGCTAATAGGAAGCTTAAGTTTCTTATTACTTGTTGGTTGTACCAATGTTGATGAAAAAGTATATGATAAATATACAGCAGATGACTTTTATGGATCTGCGCAAGGAGCTGATGTAGCATTGGCAAGTGTTTACGCCCAAGTTGGCGGAAATTGGGATGGTGTAGGATATGCTGGGGCAGACAGAGGTTGGTATGACTTAAACTGCTTTAGTTCGGATGAACAAGTTATTCCTCATAGAACAACCGGTGACTGGGAATTGGATTTTGCTCGTTTATACAAACACGATTGGTTGCCAACAGATTCTTTTATAAACAACACTTGGAGATGGTTGTACAAATCTATTTTCAATGCCAATTTAGCCGTTAACCAATTAGAAAAATCAAATGCTGAACCTTCAAAAATTGCCGAAGCTAAAGTATTGAGAGCCTTTTTCTACTATTTACTGATAGATGATTTTGGAGATGTTCCTTTCTACACGGATAATAATATAACTGTAGATCAAATTCCACAATCAAGCCGTAAAGAGGTTTATAATTTCATCGTAAAAGAGTTAACCGAAAATGTAGAAACTCTTTCGGCTACCAAAGGAGGAAACTATTACGGAAGATTCAACAAATGGGCCGGTTACACTTTATTGGCTAAAGTATATTTGAATGCCGGAGTATATACTGGCACTCCTGAATGGGAAAAATGTTTGGCCGCTTGTGATAAAGTGAGTGGTGGTGGATTCTCACTTCATTCCGGTGCAGCTAATGCTTCCAGTCCAATGGGAAACAAATACTATGAATTATTTGGTGATGTACTCCCGGATGATGAAACCATATTAGCCATGTTTGTTACTGCAAATGTAGTATCCCGTAATATTTTCACAGTTCGAAGTCTAAACGGACCAGACGCCAAAAACTTGTTTGGCTATAGCGGATGGAATGGTACTATTGTGCCTAAAGATTTCTTTTTGAAATACGATGACAATGACATTCGTAAAAAACAATTCCGTTATGGAGACCAAGGCGGAGGAGTAAATTATTCTATTGATGTAGCATCATTAGACAATCCTGGTGCCGCACCACAAGCGGGTGTTCGCAACACTAAATTTTATCCTGTTACACCTATGGATGGTGGTGGAGCATCAAATGATTTTCCTATCTATCGTTATGCTGATGTATTATTAATGAAAGCAGAATGTAATGTTAGACTAGGTAATGCCGCTGCTGCAAAACCATTCATCGATCCTGTCAGACAACGTGCCGGACTTGGAATATTAGCTGCAAATCCTACATTAGACGATGTTTATAATGAGAGAGGATTTGAGTTAAACTGGGAAGGACACAGAAGACAAGATATGATTCGTTTTGATAAATTCTTATTAGCAAATGATTTCAGAGGTGTTTCTGCCAATTACAGAAAATTGTTCCCAATACCAACAGCGGCATTGGATGCAAACAAAGGAATAAAACAAAATCCAGGTTACTAAACATAGAACTATTATGAAAAAATATATAAACAAGTTATTCGTAATTTGCGCGTTACTTTTCCTTGGTGTATCCTGTGAAAATGACGCCATACTTACCTCTCTAAAAGAAGTGAATTTTTCAGGTCCAATAGAGGCTTCGTCAAATGCTATAGTAATTTCTACAGAAAACGAAAATTTATCTGTACTAACCCTGTCATGGCCTGCAGTAATATTTCCTGTGAATGCACCCGTAACGTATGCTTTGGAATTTGATATCCCAGCAGATGCCATTGGAGCTACAGCTTGGTCAAAAGCAGTTCGTGTTGAAGTTGGAGTAGATGTATTAAGCAAAGCTTTTTCAGGAAGTGACCTTAACAAAATGGCTATTAAATTAGGCCTTCCAGTTGATGTTGCAGGAAAAATAGTAGTTCGTGTAGAATCAACTTTGGACAGAAAAATATATTCAAATCCTATAGAATTAAGCGTAACTCCTTTTGCTAAAAAAGTGGTGTTTGGAGCAATCTATATGCCAGGAAGTTACCAAGGATGGGATGTAAATACTGCTGCAGAACTAAAAGCAATTGATAGCGGTATTTTTCAAGGATATGTGACTTTTCCAGAAACACAAGGTTTAGGATTTAAATTCACCAATGAAAGAAGTTGGAGTCAGTTTTACGGAGCGGACGCCAATGGAAATATCGTTAATGGTAGTGATACTGATTTTCAAATTGAAAAAGCGGGTTCATATCAAATGACTGTAAACCTAAACACTGCAAAATGGACAGCGACTCCTTTTTCCTGGGGAATAATTGGTACCGCAACTGCAGGAGGCTGGGATAACTCTACCAATATGACGTATGATCATCAACTAAAAGTGTGGAAATTTAAAGGGACTTTAAGCGCAGGAGCTTTAAAATTCAGGCTTAATAACACTTGGACTGTAAATTATGGCCCGAAAAATAATACTGATGGTATAATGTACATAGACAATCAAGGAGCTTATGATGTTAGTGAAGCCGGTACTTATGAAGTAACGTTTTCTATACAAGAAAAAGATGCTACAACTGGTCTTTATCCTGCCACTGCTACTTATACAGTTACAAAAATCTAATAAACAGAATACTCGTTTAGCATAAAATGGTTTAGTTAGTAATTTTAAAAAGCATCCCTTTTTATTGAAAAAGAGGAAGGGATGCAACCATTTCTAAGTTCTTAACGATTATTATTAAAAATCAAAAAAATGAAATTATATATCAACATCGTTTTTGTACTTATCTTTTCTTCGGTACTAGCTTCATGCAGTTCTTCGGATAATGAGTCAACTCCAGCTCCGGCTTATCCACAATTTGGAACACGGTTTGAAAAAATGCCTAAAAAAGAAGATGCCGTCATTTATCAAGTAAACATTCGTGCTTTTAGTCAGGCAGGAACTCTAAAAGGGGTTCAGGAAAAACTAACTTCTATTCAAGAGCTTGGGGTTAATGTTATTTATTTAATGCCTATTTATCCTGTTGGAGTAGTTCGATCAGCGGGTGGATTAGGTTCTCCATATTCTGTTAAAGATTATAAAGCTGTAAATACAGATTTTGGTACTTTGGAAGATCTACGCGTTTTGGTGGAAGAAGCCCACAAAAAAAACATGGCAGTTATATTGGACTGGGTTGCTAATCATACTTCATGGGATAATGCCTGGATTACCGCACACCCAGATTGGTATCAAAAAGATGCTAGTGGAAATATTATTATTCCTCCCGGAACAAATTATAATGATGTCGCTCAGTTAGATTTTACAAATACTGAAATGCGAAATGGAATGATTGACGCGATGTCCTATTGGGTTTACAGTGCAAATATAGATGGTTTTAGATGTGATTATGCTGATTTTGTACCTCAGAATTTTTGGTCAGAAGCCATTACCGCTTTAAGAAAAATCAAGAAAAATCAGAATATATTAATGCTTGCAGAAGGATCAAAAGTGAGTCAATTTGCTGCTGGTTTTGATTATACTTTTGGTTTTAACTTCTTCAGTGCTTTGGAAAAAGTTTTCAAAGAAAATAAATCTGCTACCACTTTACAAGATTCGAATGCTACGGAATATGCTAATAATTATAATCCTGAAAATAGAATTGTTAGGTACACAACCAATCATGATGTCAACCTTTCTGATGGTACACCGTTAGAGTTATTTGGTGGAAAAAAAGGTTCTATTGCAGCATTTGTAGTTGCAGCATACATGAATTCAGTACCTATGATTTATAACGGACAAGAAGTAGGATACAATAAAAGAATCGATTATTTTAACCGTACCCCTATTGACTGGAGTACTGCCGATTTAGATATGCTAGCCGAATATAAGAAAATCATTGCTTTCAGAAATTCTAGCAATGCGCTAAAAAAAGGGACTTACAAAGGGTATAGTAGTGATGCTGTAAGTGCATTCACTATGGAAACTGCTACTGAAAAAGTCTTTGTGTTATCTAACTTAACCTCTGCAACAGTCAATTATACTATTCCCGTTTCATTATCTAAATTGACTTGGAAAGATGGATTTACCGGTGCTGCAATAACAGCAACTACTCAAATAAGTTTATTGCCATTTCAATATAAAGTATTGAAAAATTAATGCTGAAAATTAATTTTAGGTAACATTCGTTAGCCAAAACACTATTCTATTTATTGCCGCAAAATACAAAGGCACAAAAGATTTAATTCATATCACTTTCTTGTTTTTAAGCAATTTGATAGTTTATTTAAATTTTTAAAATACTTCGAACCTATGTGTCTTTGTGCCTTTGCGTCAATTTATTAAGGATGAACTACAGTTCATTCCTGCAACGCTGTGAAAGTTCCACAAGAACGATTCATACCTATTCAGTGCATTCAAAAAACGGCATAATCTAAATTAAAGCACCACTATTAAACCAGAATAGCATCTCTTTATTAATTAAACAAAATGAAAAAATATGAACTTTAGACTTAAAAAAATACGTCTTCATGCGTTATTTCTATTCGTTTGTGCAAGTCCGTTATGGATGCTCGCACAAGAAATCAATTCGCCTAACAAGAACCTTGTTCTAAAATTTGAATTGAGAGAAAATGGAGTGCCTTCGTACCAATTGACCTACAAGGGAAAACCAGTTATCAAACCCAGTACTTTAGGAATAGAAACAAAAGATGTAGCATCATTCATTGATGGCTTTTCTATTACAAACACAACCCAAACGGCTGTTGATGTTAATTGGGATCCCGTTATGGGCGAACAAAAAACGATTCGTAATAATTACAACGAACTGCTAGTTACTTTGGCGCAAGCCAAAAACAACAACCGCTACATCCGAATTCGGTTTCGTTTATTCAACGATGGATTGGGCTTTAGATATGAATTTCCAAAACAAAATGATTTGAATTATTTTGTAATCAAAGAAGAGCATACCGAATTTCAATTGGCAGGAGATCATAAAATTTTCTGGATTCCGGGAGATTATGACACAAATGAATATGCTTATACCACATCCAAGATTTCGGAGATTCCTTCCTTGATGAAAAAAGCTACCGTTGAAATCAATTCCCAATTCCCTATAAAAAATTTGGCGGTACAAACGCCATCCATGATGAAATCTTCAGATGGTTTATACATCAATATTCACGAAGCGGCATTGATTAATTATCCAGCCATGTCTTTAAACGTGGATGCTACGACTTTCAAAATGAGCAGCCATCTTACTCCGGACGCTGTCGGGAATAAAGGATACATGCAAACGGATGCTCAAACGCCTTGGAGAACTATTGTGGTAAGTGATAAGGCCACTGATATTTTGGCTTCAAAACTAATCTTAAACCTCAACGAACCTACAAGTTACAAAGATGTTTCTTGGATAAAACCAGTGAAATACATTGGAATTTGGTGGGAATATTTCGTGGCTGGAAAAAGTACCTGGGCTTACGGAAAAGAGAATAATGTAAAACTAAATCAAGATTTCACTAAGCTTACGCCAAATGGAAAACACGGAGCGACAACGGAACATGCCAAAGAATACATTGATTTTGCAGCAAAAAATGGTTTTGACGCCATCCTTATCGAAGGTTGGAATGTAGGTTGGGAAGATTGGATTAACAATTGGAAAGAAGAAGTATTTGATTTCACAACTGCTTATCCTGATTTTGATGTAAAAGCAGTACATGAATACGCTGCCGCAAAAGGCGTAAAGATTATCATGCACCATGAAACTTCTGGAGCTGCAACAAACTACGAACGTCGTTTGGACCGTGCTTTTGAGTTTATGAATGCCAATGGATATGATGCTGTAAAAACAGGTTATGTAGGGAAGATTATTCCACGTGGTGAACACCATGACGGACAATGGATGGTCAATCATTACATACACGTAGCAGAACGCGCTGCCGATTATAAAATCATGATTGACAGCCACGAAGCAGTACGTCCTACGGGATTAAACCGTACCTATCCAAACTGGGTTGCACAAGAATCAGCCCGAGGAACAGAGTTTGAAGCCATGGGAGGATTAGCTCCGGAACACACCACTATTTTACCATTTACCCGCTTGATGGGCGGACCAATGGATTATACACCTGGTATTTTTCAAACTGATCTTACCTATTACAAAACTGGTGGAAACCAACGTGTCAATACAACTTTGGTAAAACAACTAGCCTATTATGTGACGATGTACAGCCCGTTGCAAATGGCAGCTGACATTCCGGACAATTACAATCGTTTTCCAGATGCTTTTCAGTTTATCAAAGATGTTGCAGTAGATTGGGACAATAGCTATATCCTAGAAGCTGAGCCGGGAGATTACATCACTATTGCCCGTAAAGCAAAAGGTAAAAACGAATGGTTCGTGGGTGGTATAACTGATGAAAACGCAAGAACGGCAACTATTGCTTTTGATTATCTTCCAAAAGGTAAAAAATACATAGCAACAGTTTACTCGGATGCTAAAGATGCCAGTTGGAACGAAAAACCACAAAATTATACGATTCAAAAAATCATAGTGACTTCAAAAAGTGTTTTGAAACAATACATCGCTCCTGGTGGAGGTACTGCCATCAGTATCAAAGAAGGGAATGCTTCAGAAATGAAGGGTTTGAAAAAAATCTAATTTGAAGAATAAAACACAAACCATATTACAAATACACCTGTTTTGTAATATGGTTTATTAAACAGAATTACCAAAAAAATAAATATAATACTAACTTAAAAACCAAAAAACTATGAAAAAGAAATTACTCTTTTTTATTATTTGTCTTTTGACAATTTCTTTTGCAAATGCAAAAAAGCCACCGCTTATTTCGGAAGAAAAACAGAATTCAGCTTTTCTAACGATCAGTATATTTGGAGATGCGACACCAGGAAGCTGGACAACAGATACTGATATGACCACTACTGATGGAACGACTTATACTCTCAACGGAGTTGCTTTGATTCCTGGCGCATTGAAATTTAGAGGAAATCACGAATGGACATTACCCTACAATTGGGGAGGCACCGCTTTTCCTTCAGGTACAGCAGTAGTTGATGCCAATGGTATTACAATACCAACCGCTGGTAATTATGATATTACTTTCAATATCACAACTGGAGTTTATTCATTTGCCGTTTCGCAAGTAAGTTTTCAAGTAATAAGCATATTTGGAGATGCCACTCCGGGAGCTTGGGTAACTGATACTGACATGACAACTACAGATGGGACTATTTATACCCTTAATGGAGTTTCTTTGATACCAGGAGCATTAAAATTTAGAGGAGATCATGCTTGGACATTACCTTACAATTGGGGAGGAACAAGCTTTCCTTCAGGAACTGCAACAGTCGATGGTAGTGGTATAACTGTACCAACTGCGGGTAATTATAATATTACTTTTAATAAAACTACAGGTGTTTATAGTTTTACATTTCAAACCATAAGCATATTCGGTGATGCCACTCCGGGAGCTTGGGTAACTGATACTGACATGACAACTACAGACGGGACTATTTATACCCTTAATGGAGTTTCTTTGATTCCTGGTGCTTTAAAATTTAGAGGGAATCATGCTTGGACATTACCTTACAATTGGGGAGGAACTGACTTTCCAGCAGGAACAGCAGTTGTTGATGCCAATCCTATACCTGTACCAACAGCAGGCATTTATAATATTACTTTTAATAAAACGACTGGAGCCTATTCAATTACAATTCCACCGGTAAACTATCAAGTGATCAGTATATTTGGAGACGCTACTCCGGGAGCTTGGGTAACCGATACTGACATGACAACTACTAACGGTACCATTTACACTCTTAATGGAGTTTCCTTAGTACAAGGAGCATTAAAATTCAGAGGGGATCACGCTTGGACATTACCTTACAATTGGGGAGGGACAGCCTTTCCTTCAGGAACAGCAGTTGTTGATGCTAACCCTATAACTATACCAACTACAGGTATTTATAATATCACTTTTAATAAAACGACTGGAGATTATTCATTTGCCACCCCACAAATAGTATATGCTATAGTAGGTTTAATTGGTGATGCGACTCCTGGCGGATGGAATGCGGATACTGACATGGCAACTATAGATGGCATTCACTACACAATTAACGGAGTTTCTCTGGTACAAGGTGCATTAAAATTTAGAGGGGATCATGCTTGGACATTACCTTACAACTGGGGAGGAACTGACTTTCCATCAGGAACAGCAGTTGTTGATGCAAATGGTATAACGATACCAACAGCCGGTATTTACAACATCACTTTTAATAAAATAACTGGAGTTTACAGTTTTACATTTCAAACCATAAGTATATTTGGAGATGCTACCCCGGGAGCTTGGGTAACTGATACGGATATGACGACTTCAAATGGAATTGTTTATACACTTGACGGAGTTTCTTTAATACCAGGCGCATTAAAATTTAGAGGTGACCACACTTGGACCTTACCTTACAACTGGGGAGGAACAGACTTTCCATCAGGAACAGCAGTTGTTGATGCTAATCCTATAACTGTTCCAACAGCCGGTGTTTATAACATTATTTTTAATAAAACGACCGCAGAATATAGTATTTTAATCCCTTCTGCACCAAGTAAATTAAACTATAGTACCCCTAATATTTTTGTTACAAATACAGCTATTACAAGCTTAGTTCCTTCAGTAGATGAAGGTTTAGGCAATCTTGTATATACTGTAAATCCAGCATTACCCGGAGGACTTCAATTGGGCTCTGCTACTGGTATTATCAGTGGAACGCCAACAAGCATTCAATCTGCAACAGTATACACAGTATCTGCAACCAATAGCTATGGTTTTTCTTCAAAAACAATTAGTATTGAAATACAAGGAATACCAACAGCTTTAGCATATGCCGGCAACCTTAGGTTACCAATAAACATAGTAATGGAAGCGGTAGTACCAACTGTAACTTCAAATCCGGTATCGACTTTTAGCATCAATCCTTCTTTATCCACCGGAATGAATTTTAATCCCACCACTGGAGCAATAAGCGGAAGACCAACTGTAGAGACAACTGCAATCAGCTATACTGTTACTGCTACGAATTCAATTGGCTCTACAACTAAAAATTTCACAATCGAAGTGTATAATGAAGACCATGATTTTGATGGTGTTTTGGATGTAAATGATAACTGCCCTACAACCTATAATCAAGATCAGGCAGATATTGACCATGATGGTATTGGTGACGCATGTGATTTAGTTGAAATAAATGTAGCCGAAGGATTTTCTCCAAATGGAGATGGTAAAAATGACACTTGGTTTATAAATAATTTAATAAATCATCCTAATTCCTCCGTTCGCGTATTAAACAGCACTGGAGCAGAAGTCTATTTTTCTAAAGATTACCAAAATGATTGGAATGGAGAATACAAAAACACCGGTTCAATTGTAGCTGTAGGTTCTTATTTCTATCAAATTGATTTAGGTAATGATGGTTCTATTGACAAACAAGGTTGGATTTACATTGCTAAATAATTTATAAATAAAAAGTAACATGAAAAAAATACATTATATATTGGCAGCCGCACTACTCTTAATTGGTAGTTCGGTTTTTGCCCAACAAGAAGGCTCTTTCGCTTTTTACAAATACCACATGAATGTTATCAATCCCGCATATGCAGGTGTCGATGAGCAAACCGTAATTACAAGTTCCCTCAGAAATCAATGGAGCGGAATTGCAAATGCACCAAAAACTCAGGCAGTTTCTTTTGGAATGCCAATAGCAAATAATCTTGGGTTTGGAATCGCTGTAGTCAATTCTTCTACTTTTATAGAAAAACAAACGGCTGTAGATATTAATTTATCTTATAAAGTAAAAATGACTCAAAGCACCGATTTGTATTTGGGTATCAACGCTGGTGGTACTAATTTTAATCTAAATACAGCCGGATTAGAACTGTATTCTGTTGAAGCAGATCCTGCTTTTGGTTCCATTCACACCTTTAATCCCAACTTTGGTGCGGGTGCCTTATTAAAAAGCGAAAAATTCTATGTATCGCTTTCGGTTCCAAAATTATTAAATATCCAAAATGCAAAAAATGATAATGGATATGCAACAGTAGAAACCAACAAACCTAGAGTTTATCTAAGCGGTGGTTATGATTTTAATCTTAATCCAGCAGGTACATTAGTATTAAAACCATCTGTGTTGGCCAGGTATGTTACTGCTGCCCCATTTTCTGTTGATTTCAGTACCATGTTGCAAATACAGAATAATTTTGAAGTTGGTGCATTGTATCGAACAGATAAAGCCTATGCAGCAATGGCTAATTTTATTCTTAACAAGAAATTCATCATTGGATATGCATATGAAATGAGCACTATTTCAACGATGGCCAGTGCTAAAAATACAAATGAGATTTTACTACAATATAAGTTTTAAATATAATTTGGGTTTAGTTTTAAACACCTCTTACGAGGTGTTTTTTATGTTAACACGAATCATCTTGACGTTACCAAAAAAGTGATTATAAAATAATGATATAAAAACAATTACTTTAAAAACACAAAAGGGTGTATGAATTGATTTCATACACCCCTTTGTATTATCAACTTAAATGAATTTACATCTCTTATATGACATAAAAAATAACCTAAGCATTTAAATTTATAATTTAGGTATTACAAATTCATTCCTCCTGAAACTTCAATTCGTTGTGCATTCACCCATTTTGCATCGTCTGTACATAAAAAGGCCACTACGCTTCCAATATCTTCTGGCAAGCCCACTCGTCCCAATGCCGTTACCGAAGCAATAAATTGATTTAATTGCTCGTTATCGCGAACCACACCACCGCCAAAATCTGTTGCTATAGCGCCCGGAGCCACTATATTTACTCTGATTTTTCTTTCACCCAATTCTTTAGCTTGGTATTTTGTCAATGTTTCCATCGCACCTTTCATACTCGCATAAGCACCATATCCCGGAAATGAAAAACGAGTCAATCCAGATGAAATATTTACAATTCCACCGCCATCGTTCATTATTTCCAAAGCTTTTTGAGTTAGAAAAAAGGGACCTTTGAATTGAATGTTTACCAAATCGTCAAATTGAGCTGTAGTCGTTGTCAATAAACTTTCGTGAACACCTACGCCCGCATTGTTAATTAAAAAATCAAATTTTTCTGCATCGAAAGTGTTTTTTAAAGCAGTCTTTACATTTTGAAAAAACAACTCAAAACTACTCACTTCGGCAACATTCAATTGTATGGCCGCTGCTTTCTGTCCCAAATTTTCAATTTCTTTTACAACAGCTTCCGCTTCTTCTTTCTTACTGTTGTACGTTAAGACTACGTCAATTCCTTTTTTGGCAAGGCTTAAAGCCATGTCTTTCCCTAATCCGCGGCTTCCACCGGTTACTAATGCTATTTTGTTTCTCTTTGATTCCATCTTAAATAGTTGTTTTAAATTAATACAGCAAAATTAGTGTAGAAGTAAAGCTAGTCAATTGTAAATATCAATCCAGAGTTTGCGAAATTCAAATCATGATTTTTTAACCATATAAGGAATGCAAGTTCATTTAAGGTCGACTGTTTATGTACTTAAATGTGTTGTTATTCAATACGCAATTCTTAAAAAGCAAAATAGAAATCTGCAAAATCTGCGTGAAGAAAAAATAAATTGGCACGCAGATTCTGCAGATTTAAAAGGATTCAATTTATTTAAACCCTAAAAGACAACGGTGATAATGCCGTTTGCTTTTTGAAAAAATTAGAGAAATGTGCCAACTCTTCAAAACCCAGTGAATAGGCGATTTCCGAAATGTTCCAATCGGTTTCTTTTAATAAAATCTTCGCTTCATGAATCAATCGGTCACTGATTAACTCGGTGGTAGTTTTACCGGAGTTCTCTTTTAAAACTTTATTAAGATGATTGACATGAATAGCCAAACGGACAGCAAAATCTTTGGCCGATTTCAACTCTAACCTTTGGCGAGGGGATTCAATTGGGAATTGTCGTTCGAGTAATTCCATAAATAAGGAAGAAACTCTGGCAGCCGAATTGTGTTTTGAATATAAGGCAGTTATGGGTTGCAGCTTTTGTCCAAAGTGTATCAACTCCGCAACATAATTCCGAATCAAATCGTATTTATACACATAATCCGAATTGATTTCTTTATGTATTTTTTTGAATAATAAATCAATCTCTATTGTTTCTTCATCCGTAAGCTGGAAAACAGGATACCCATCCGTTTGAAAAATAGGCAGTTTGTCTAATTCTATTCCGCTTTTGTCCTTGGTTAAAAACTCACTGGTAAAGACACAAAAATGTCCCGACTGTTGTGTGTCTTGCGGAACATAATTGTATGGGATTTTTGGTGTGGCAAATAAAAGAGCATTCTTTTCAATATCAATTACTTTGTCTGCATATTCCACTCTATTTTTTCCTCGTATCAAACTTATTTTGTAATATGCTCTTCTGTCATAAGGCATAAAAGACTTATCTTTTAGTCTTTCATAAAGTTCTTTGATATTGAAAACATTGAAATGACCAATTTCTTTTTGGATTCCATTGGGCAATAATGTGCTCGGTTCCGTACCGGAGTCTCCAGAGATTTCTTGGTAAAACTCGTCTATTGATTTTAATTTCATTGCGAATGAATTTGTAAAAATCAAATATACAAATTTTATGAAACTTTCCGAATTTTGATACTTGAAGCTTTTATTTCAAAAACTACTTCCCCAACAACTCCATTAATTCCAAAGCAGTCCTGGTATTTTTTACATTGTCAAAAGTCAACAAAAGCCTTAAACCAGCTGGCGTTTGTTTTTCTTTCATTTTACAAATAGAACTGTGTGTTTGCACGAATTGCAACACCTGATGAAAACGATTCGACTGATAATAATCGGATTGTTGATCAGACACAAAATACCCAATCATCTTGCCTTGTTTCATCACCAATTTCTCGATTCCAATACGGGTAGCAATCCATTTAATACGAATACTATTCATCAAAGCATTCGCTCGTGGAGGCAAAGGGCCAAAACGGTCAATCAGTTTATTCTGGAAAATGATGAGTTCTTCTTCGTTTTTCACACCGCCCAATTCATTGTACAAACTCAATCGTTCCGAAACATTATTGATATATTCGTCAGAGAATAACAACTCAAAATCGGTATCGATTTGCAGGTCTTTGACGTATTCTTTGGTCTCCAAATTGTTTTCCTCAGGATACAAATCCTTGAATTCATTTTCTTTCAATTCATCAATAGCCTCATTCATAATTTTTTGATACGTATCAAAACCAATTTCATTGATGAAACCGCTTTGTTCACCTCCCAATAAATCTCCGGCACCACGAATCTCTAAATCTTTCATCGCAATATTAAAACCACTTCCCAATTCACTGAATTGTTCCAAAGCTTGAATTCGTTTTCGGGCATCATCTGTCATCGCAGAATACGGTGGACAAATAAAATAGCAAAACGCTTTCTTATTGCTACGCCCCACCCTACCGCGCATTTGATGCAAATCAGACAATCCAAAATTATTCGCATTATTAATAAAAATTGTATTCGCATTAGGGACATCCAAACCGCTTTCGATAATGGTTGTGGCCACCAAAACATCAAATTCTCCATTCATGAAAGCCAACATCAATTCTTCCAGTTTTTTTCCCTCCATTTGGCCATGACCAATTCCAACTCTGGCATTTGGTACCAAACGCTGAATCATTCCAGCCACTTCTTTGATATTTTCTATTCTATTATTGATAAAGAAAACCTGTCCATTACGCTGAATTTCATACGAAATCGCATCCCGAATTAACTCTTCACTAAAGCCAACCACGTTCGTTTCAATAGGATAACGATTAGGTGGTGGCGTTGTAATCACTGATAAATCGCGCGCTGCCATTAATGAAAATTGCAAGGTTCGCGGTATTGGTGTTGCTGTCAATGTCAATGTATCAACATTGGCAGCAATGGTTTTGAGTTTGTCTTTTACGTTGACACCAAATTTTTGTTCCTCATCCACAATCAACAATCCCAAATCTTTGAAAACGACATTTTTGTTGACCAATTGATGCGTTCCAATAACAATATCCAGTTTTCCTTCGGCTAATAATTTTAAGGTTTCCGCTTTTTGTTTCGCTGTTCTAAAACGGTTCAAATAGCCAACAGAAACCGGCATGTCTTTCAATCGTTCGGTAAAAGTTCTATAATGTTGGTACGCTAAAATGGTCGTAGGAACTAATATCGCAACTTGCTTGCTGTTATCCACCGCCTTGAAAGCCGCACGAATGGCAACTTCGGTTTTTCCAAAACCCACATCCCCACAAACCAATCGATCCATTGGACGATCACTTTCCATATCGGCTTTTACTTCCGCCGTCGATTTGGTTTGATCCGGCGTATCTTCGTAAATGAACGAGCTTTCCAGTTCATTTTGTAAATAACTGTCGGGTGCAAACTGGAATCCTTTTTCTAATCGTCGCTTGGCATACAGTTGAATCAAATTGAATGCAATATGTTTGACGCGCGCCTTGGTTTTTTGTTTTAAAATCTTCCAGGCATTCGAACCTAATTTGTAAATTTTGGGCGGCGTTCCGTCTTTTCCGTTGTATTTTGAAATTTTGTGCAGCGAGTGAATACTCACATACACAATATCATTATCGGCATAAACGAGCTTGATGGCTTCTTGTGTCTTTCCTTCGACTTGTATTTTTTGTAAACCTCCAAACCGCCCGATTCCATGATCGATATGCGTCACATAATCGCCAACGGACAAAGTTGTTAGTTCTTTTAAAGTGATATTTTGTTTTTTCGAATAGCCATTTTTGATGCTAAATTTATGATAGCGCTCAAAAATTTGATGATCCGTGTAACAGGTTATTTGGTTTTCTTCGTCTATAAATCCTTGGTACAAAGGCAAAACAACGGTATGGTATTGTTTTCTGATGTTTTCAGAATTGGCTTCATCCAACGTTTCAAAAATATCATGAAATCGTTTGGCTTGGGCATCATTGGAACAAAACAAATAATTCTTGTAGCCGTTGAAATGATTTTCATTCAGATTATTCAACAACAAATCGAACTGTTTGTTGAATGACGGTTGCGGCTGAATGTGGTATTCGAATTTTTTGGCAGTTCTAAAAATAGGTTTTGAACTCAATTCTACAATCGAGAAATCCAACGCTCTTTTTATAAATTCCGCTTGATTCAAAAACAATTGTTCCGGTGTTGAACGCTTTATTTCCTGCGACAATTTTGCGAAAGCTTCTTCGGCTTTGCCAAATTGCTTGTCTAATTGTGATAAAAAATCTTCGGTATTCTGAATAAAAATAACGGTTTTCTCCGAAATATAATCCAAGAAACTTTCTCGGTTTTCCTGAAAAACTTTGTTTTCCACATTTGGGATTATGGTAATCTTTTTTTGCGTTTCAATAGACAATTGCGTCGCAACATCAAATGTACGGATGCTTTCTACTTCGTCTCCAAAAAACTCAATTCGGTACGGATTATCATTCGAAAATGAAAATACATCAACAATTCCTCCACGAACCGAAAACTCTCCGGGTTCCGTAATGAAATCGACTCTTTTGAACTCATATTCGAATAATACTTCGTTGATAAAATCGATGGAAATCTTGTCGCCAACAGCAACTTTCAATGTGTTTTTATCCAATTCTTTTCGGGTCACCACTTTCTCGAATAATGCTTCTGGATAGGTAACAATAACGGCCGGTTTTTTACGGGAATTGATTCTGTTAAGGACTTCGGCGCGAAGCAAAACATTAGCATTATCCGTTTCTTCAATTTGATACGGACGACGATAGGAACCGGGATAAAACAAAACATCTTGGTCGCCAACCATCTGTTCGAGGTCGTTCAAATAATAGGCGGCTTCTTCTTTATTGTTTAAAACAACCAAAAAAGGAAGTTCCGATTTCTTGAAAACGGAACGAATTACAAAGGAAAGCGCCGATCCGAGTAATCCGGAAAGATGCATTTTTACTTGATTATTTCCCAATAAACGAGCAACAATTTGCTGGGTTTTTGGCGAATTATCGTAGGTGTTATATAAGGCTTTTTTACTCAACGCGTGGCATATTTGGGTCGATTGGTGTATTAGGTGCTGGCGTATTAGGAATTGCTCTTGAAGCATCCATCATTTTCAACAAGTCAGATTCTCCTTCTTCGACTGGAATTTTACCTTTTTCTACAATTTTATCCATTTGTCTTTGTAAGGAAACTAATTCCAAATTAATTTCAGCAACTAACCGCGTCACTTTTTTATCAGGAACATTATCCAGATGAATGAATAAATCCAGCATTCGAACCTTAGTGATTAAGGTCGAAATTCTACTTTTTATCTGAGGTTTACTAAAATTATAAGGAACATTATCATTCAAAGCCATTGCCTTTTTAGAAAGTGCTTTCGCTTTTTGTTGAAAAGCGCCAATGGTTTTTTTAGGCTTTTGAGCTAATTCAGCCAAAAACATTCGCAATTCATTCCAGGTAGCGATGCTTTTCTCTGAAGCCTCAGTTATAGGTGTGTCATAAAAAACCCAGCCTTTTTCTATGTTTTTAAATATGACTTCTTTTTTTTTGATCTCTTTCTTATTTTCGGCAATCCGTTTTTGACTATCATCTTGACACGAAAACAAGATAAAAATCAGAGAAAAGAAGACCACTATTTTGTTTATCATTTGAATTTGAATTAAAGTACAAAGTTACAAAGTAAATTTACAATTACGAATTACAACATAGGAATAACAATCTAATATCCTTGAAGCTCTTTTTATATTTAAAAAAACAAAAATTAAGAATTTTACACTCATTTTAAATACCATTTTAGTAAATTTATAACTTTTTATATCAAATTTGTGTTATTTACGAAAACGTTATCTTTGTATTTCAAAACAGACAAAATGAGTACTAAAATATTGATTATAGGCGCTTGCGGACAAATTGGAACGGAACTTACCCATAAGTTGCGAAAAATATATGGAACAGAAAACGTAATTGCTTCTGATATTCGAAAACTGAATAATGATGTTGTCAATTCGGGTCCATTTGAAGTGGTAAATGCCTTGGATTTTAATCAGATTGAGCACCTTGTTGAGATTCATCAAATCGATGAAATCTATCTTATGGCAGCGTTATTATCGGCTACTGCCGAGAAAAACCCTGCTTTTGCCTGGGATTTGAATATGAATTCTTTGTTTCACGTTTTGAATTTGGCGAAAGCAAAAAAAATAAAAAAGATATTCTGGCCTTCGAGCATTGCTGTTTTTGGTCCAACAACACCCAAAGAAAATACGCCCCAATATACCATTATGGAACCTTCAACGGTTTATGGAATCAGCAAACAAGCAGGCGAAAGATGGTGTGAATACTACCACAATATTTTTGGCGTTGATGTGCGAAGCATTCGTTATCCTGGTTTAATCAGCTGGTCTACACCTCCTGGCGGCGGAACTACGGATTATGCGGTGGATATTTTCCACAAAGCTCTTTCGGATAAAGCATACGAATGTTTTTTATCCTCTGAAACTAAAATGCCAATGATGTATATGGATGATGCAATTGCTGCAACAATACAAATTATGCAAGCACCGGTCGAACAAATAAAAATTCATTCTTCCTATAATCTGGCCGCAATGAGTTTTACACCAACGGAGATTGCTGCCGAAATCAAAAAACACATTCCGGATTTTACTGTCACATACAAACCTGACTTTCGTCAAAAAATAGCCGATAGCTGGCCTGCAAGTATTGATGATACTGAAGCTCGAAAAGATTGGAACTGGAAACACGAATTTGATTTAGAATCCATGACCGTGGATATGTTGGAGCATTTGAAATAGACTTTTTTCTCTGGCTTAAAATGTCTGATTTTAAAATTAAGGTGACGAGCCTAGTTTTAAATCAGACATTTTTCATTTAATGGAACAGTACTCCTTTAAGGTTATCTGTAATACTGAGAAAAGCAAAACCATTCACTTTAACCTCTTCCAAAAAATCATTATTTGGGCTTAATAAAAACTAGAATTAAAAAAAATTGGTTCTTATTATTTTTCTTACTTTTGATTTACATCCAGAAAAATTAGACTTAAATCAAACCTAATTATATGAAAAATTCCTTTCAGCCAATTGAAGAAAATAAGAGGACAGCTATTGTCGATATCCTAAGAGGTTGGGCACTGTTAGGAGTTGTCCTTGGTAATTATTCGGATTTTTTCCATATTGGATTACCTACTTCCGCAAATGACAACAGCAGTTTATCTCATATTCTTGGGGCAGTAAATGAAATTTTTTTCTCTGCAAAATCTTGGACTTTATTGACGATTTTGTTTGGTTATGGCTTTGCTGTTCTCATAAATAATGTGACCAATAAAGGTAAAAATCCTGTTTTCTTCTTTTCTTGGAGAATGATTCTGCTATTTGGATTTGCATTTATTGATTCCGCCTTTTGGTTGGGTGATATTTTGAAAGATTATGCCTTTTTGGGTCTTGTACTACTGCTGTTTTATAAAAGCTCAACAAAAAAAATTCTAATAACTTCCTTACTTCTTTTCTTAATGATTCCATTTATTGCTGCCTACATCAACAATATAAAAATGGTTTACCCTGAAATTTCAACAAGCTCTGACTATCTAAAATTATATTATTCCGGAAACTGGTTCGATTTCTTTGAATTTAATTTATTAGCAAGTTATTACGAACAAATGATTGTACTGGGATATGCAATTACGGCACATATAGTAATGTTTGCTTGTATGCTTTTAGGGTTTTATGCTCAAAAAATTAATTTTTTTAATCGTTTATATGAATTGAAAAAACAATTAAAGACCGCGCTTTTTATAAGTCTATTTACTGCGCTTTCTTTAGGTGTGTTTTTAAAAATTGCAATGGCAAACAAACTTACTTTTTTCACCTATTTCAACCCTTTTTACTGGTTAATTTTAAGCACGATGTTGTTTATCGCAACTGGAATTTGCTTATTATATTCTAACAATAAACTAAAAACAATTTTCAATTATTTCAGGGTTTCCGGAAAAATGACATTAACGAATTATATGACGCAAAATATACTTGCTGCATTTATTTTTTCAGGGATTGGCTTGAATATATCGAATAGTATGCCTTATTGGTTTTACTTTACATTGGCGGTTTCGGTATTTGTTATTCAATTGTTTATTAGCAAATGGTGGCTTTCAAAATACAACTATGGTCCCGTCGAATGGTTATGGAGGGTCTTGAGTTACAGAAAATTATTTCCGTTTAAAAAGGCAGAAAAAAGGAATCATTTAGTTGAAGAAAACTCAAATAATGATCAAAAAAAGGAATCCGCTTTAGAGACAGTAAAACACAAATTTTCTTAACATGTCTCATGGTTTTGACCAAAGTCAAAAAACAAGACATCAACTAGAAAAACTCCAAGTGAAATAAGAAAAAACAAAGCATAAAAAAGCCCTTTTCAGGGCTTTTTAAAATTACTTTATTTCATAAACATTATTGGTTTGTTTCACATCGGCCATTAATCCGCTTGGGTCAATGGTGATTTTCTTGACGGACGTTTTCGGTTTGGCAATTATAAACTCAAAAGTAGGATACGCCCAAGCCCAATCATTCAGAACCGTTCTTTTTACGGCTGGATTCGGATTTTCTTTTTCGAAACTCATCATGCGTAGTGGAATGTAGAAACTTTCTGTTGTTCCATCCGTATATTCCACAGTCAAATCGATTGGCATCGGCATTCTGCCTATTCTTTCTAATGTTACAATAGTTTTATCGGCATTCTCTTTTACATCTTTGACCCCATAGTCAATTGTGTTGGTCGTTTCAGTCCAATCCACTAAATACCAATCTAAGTTAGCTCCTGAAACACGCTCAGCTGTTCTCTTGATATCATTTGGCGTAGGATGTTTGAACTTGAAATCTTGGTAGTATTTTTTTAATGTTTTGGCTAAATTATCCTGTCCAATCACGTAACCCAATTGAGACAAGAAAATACTACCTTTTACGTAAGACGAAATGCTATAAGGTCTATTTTCATCATAACGGTCACCATGTGTGGTTTGCGGTTGCTCTTTACCAGAATCCACTAAGGAATAATACGCCTTATAATTTCCTTTGAATGGATTTTCTTCTTTTTTGACTGCCATTTCATTTAATGCCAAATCCTCTACATAGGTTGTAAAACCTTCATCCATCCAAGGATGTTTCGATTCATTTGAAGCCAATACATGTTGAAACCACGAATGTCCCAACTCATGCGTTGCAGTCCCTAAAATTCCTTTTAAAGTTCCGTCACCTAGCATCAACGTACACATGGCATATTCCATTCCGCCATCACCACCTTGAATAAAGGAGTATTGTTTGTATGGATAATCTCCAATTTTCTTGTTATAAAAATCCATCACATTGACCATTAATGGCTCTAATTGTTTCCAATTTTCCATCGTCTTTGGATTATTTTTATACAAGAAATGCAAATCAACATTGTTAGGTCCTTTAACTACATCATGTATGTAATTTTTATCAGCAGCCCAAGTAAAATCATGAACCATTGGCGCTATAAAATGCCAAGTCAATGTTTTTGTTTTCTTCGGATAAACTACGGTAACTCCAGCATCTTGATATCCATGTCCAATTTGGTTTTGGTTTTGCAAATATCCGGAACCTCCTAAAGTGTAATCCTTATCAATCGTAATGTTTACATCAAAATTTCCCCAAACACCTTGAAATTCTCTTGCGATATAAGGGTCTGCATGCCAGCCTTCAAAATCGAATTCGGCTATTTTTGGATACCATTGCGCCATTGATAATTCTATTCCTTCCACATTATTTCTTCCGGAACGACGAATTTGAACTGGAACTTGACCATCAAAATCCAACGTAAAAGTAGTTTTTGAATTCGGTAGAATTGGCCTTGCCAAAGTCACTTCAAGAATCGTTCCTACCGTTTTTGCAGAAGCGACAATTCCATCTTGCTTGAAATTAGCGATTTTCAAATACCCAATTTCGTTAGGTTTCAAAGTTTTGATTCGGCTTTCTTTGACCTCTTTGCCGTCAACTTTTATTTTATTGACCATTCTGGCATCCGGATCTTTGATACTTTGAATTCTGGCATCCATTTCACTTCCGGGTTGGAAAGCATTATTAAACAAATGGTAATATACTTTTTTCAAAGTATCTGGAGAATTATTGGTGTACACCAATTCTTGTTTTCCTTTGTATTGGTAATTTTTCACATCCATCGTGACGTCCATTTTATAATCAACATGTTGTTGCCAATACGTGGAACTTTGTGCCAATAAAACACTAAAATTAAGTGTGATAAAAGATAGTAAAAGGAGTTTTCGCATCATTTTTTATAATAAAAAATGGAAGAGCAAAAGCTCTCCCATTAGATTAATACCTATTTGAATTTAATTTTTAGACATTCTTTCAGCTAGAATCAAAGCATTATAAGCATTGATCATTTTTCCTGATTTTGAAGTTTCAGCATTTAATTTTTTCTCTTGAGTTTCTCCCAATTCTATCGTTTCAGGAAGTGGTGTTCCTGAATCCATCAAAATTTGTTTTACCTGAACGGCAGATAATTTAGGATAATACGAGCGAACTAATGCAGCAACACCAGCCGCATTTGGTGAAGCCATTGAGGTTCCTTGTTCATATTTGTATTTATTATTTGGCACTGATGCATAAATTTCCATTCCCGGAGCATACACATCTACATTGATTTTTCCATAATTAGAAAATGGCGCAACTACCGCTTCTCCATATACATTGTTCAAGGCTCCAACAGTAAGTACGTTTTTAGCAAACTCTATTTTGTTGTCTTCAGAATCATTTGGGAAATTGATGTTTTTTTCTAAATCAATATCATTTCCGTCATTTCCAGATGCGTGAACGAATAAAACATCTTTCTTTTCAGCATATTTTATAGCATCAAAAACCCATTGCTTATGTGGAGAATAGCTTTTTCCAAAACTTCCGTTAATTACTTTAGCACCATTATCAACCGCATATCGAATCGCTAAAGCAATATCTTTATCGTATTCATCCCCATTAGGAACGGCTCTTACGGCCATAATTTCAACATTATTTGCAACTCCGTCTCCACCCAAATTGTTATTTCTTACTTGAGCAATGATTCCGGCAACGTGAGTTCCGTGCAGCGCTTCTTCTTTATCCGGTCCGTAAACAACATTGTTTCCATATTTATTGTCATTTATATCATCTGGATTGTCTCCAACTGATTTTCTTCCGTTAAATTCTTTATTCAAATTGTAATTCAACTGGTCGTAAATATACTTTCTATACTCTTCGATATCAGCGGCAAATTTTGGCCCTGACTGCCCGATAACGCGAGTCATAATCATTTTACATCTATTCAAAGTTTCATCAGTACTAACGATTGCATTCAATTCTTCAAGTGTGTAATCATCTTTCTTTAAATACGTTTGGATTGCTTTATTCGTATTCAAAAGAAAATCTACTTGTTGTTTTCCTTCTAAAGCTTCGTCATATTTTTTTTGATAATCTGCTTTAGCATTCTTATATGTTACTGATCCATCATCTGCTTTTTTTAGAATACGGGTCATCTCTAAATTTTCAAATCCTGAATCACCAAGGAAATTCCAACCGTGAATGTCATCTACAAACCCGTTTTTATCGTCGTCAATTCCGTTTCCGGCAATTTCTTTGGTATTGGTCCAAATCACTGATTTTAAATCTTCGTGATCAATATCAACTCCTGAATCTACAATCCCCACGATAACTTTTACTCCTTTTTTATCTTTCAATAATTCGGCATACGCTTTATCGACGCTCATTCCGGGAATCGTATCTTTCACTAAATCTAAATGACTCCAACGTTTTAAATCAGTTTCACTTATAGGGGCAACTTTCTTAATAATTAACGGCGCACTTACTGTTGTAGGTACAGTAGTTTTAGAAACTTGTTTTTGAGCAGTACATCCCACTATTGCAAAAAAAGCAACGGCTGAATAGTAAATTGGCTTAATATGGTTCATTTATAAATTTTTAAAATTAAATGTGGGGCCTAAATTATGTTTTTTTGTCCCAGAATTTAAATGGATTAACACTCCATTAAGATTTGTTCGAAAGCAAAGAAATGAATATTAAAGGGTATTTTTATCTTGTTCAAAATAAAAATGGAAGGACAATCTGCCCTTCCATTTATAAATAAACTGATTTATTATTTTTTAGACATTTTTTCTGCCATCAATAACGCATTGTACGCATTTACTATTTTCCCTGATTTAGATAAAGTAGTAAAAGATCGCGTGTCAGCAGGCTTTCCTCCAACAATAACATCTGTTGTAATTGCCACACCTGAATCCATCAAAATATGTTTCACTTGTTGTGCCGATAATTTTGGGTAATACGAACGGATTATTGCTGCAACTCCTGCAACATTTGGCGAAGCCATTGACGTTCCTTGTAAATATTTATAAGAGTCATTTGGTGTGGTCGCATAAATTTTTACACCTGGTGCAAAAACGTCAACATTAGTTTTTCCAAAATTAGAAAATCGTGCCACTACTTTGTTTCCGTATTCAAAATTTAATGCTCCAATTGTGATTACATTATCAGCAAACTCGGTTACTTTATCATCAGAATCGTTAGGAAAATTATTTTCGGTATCGATATTTTTTGCATCATTTCCGGCAGCATGAACAATTAATACATCCTTTTTCTCCGCATATTTGATCGCATCATAAACCCATTGTTTGTGCGGTGAAAAGCTTTTCCCAAAACTTCCGTTAATTACTTTAGCGCCATTATCAACTGCATAACGAATCCCAAGAGCAATATCTTTATCGTATTCATCCCCATCTGGCACTGCACGAACGGTTAGGATTTCAACATTATTTGCAATTCCGTCACCACCTAATTGATTGTTTCTAACTTGAGCAACAATTCCGGCAACGTGAGTTCCATGAAGAATTCCATTCTTGTCCGGACCCATAACGTTATTGTTACCATATTTTGTATCCGTAATATCTTCGGGGTTGTCTCCAACAACTTTTCTGTAATCATTCTTCAAGTTGTCTCCTTGTAAAAGCGCATTGAAGCCATCTAATTGTTTTTGAACAGCAACTTTCAAGTCTGTCAAAGGCATCCCATAAGAAAGCATTTGCTCCATAGCAGCCTTACTTTTTTGCATTTCCGGTTCTTGTGATACAATTGCTTTAACTTCTTCAACTGTATAAACTGGCTTTCCAAAATGCTTGATCAATCTAGCATCTCCCTCGCTTAGAGTTACTAACATTTGCTCCAAGCGTACTTTCCCTTTAGCAGCATCGGCAATTTTAGCATCATTTGCCGTTTTAGCAGCCTGATACGTTACTTCATCAACTATATTTTTGTTTTTAATAATTCGCTCGAACTCGTAATTTTCTTTAGTGATATCTCCAAGGAAGTTCCAACCGTGAATATCATCAATATATCCATTTTTATCATCATCAATTCCGTTACCAGCAATTTCTTTTGTATTGGTCCAAACCACCGATTTTAAATCTTGATGCTCAATATCAACTCCTGAATCTACAATCCCCACGATAACTTTTACCCCTTTTTTATTTTTCAATAATTCAGAATACGCTCTATCAACACTCATTCCGGGAATCGTATCTTTTACGATATCTAAATGACTCCAACGTTTCAAGTCATTTTCAGTTATTGGCGCCTTTTTTGTAATGTTTAAAGGTGCACTTATTGCAGTAAGAGTTGCATTAGAATTAGAAACTTGTTTTGAAGCGCCACATCCTGCCAGAACTAATACTGCAAATGCAGATAAATAAATTGGTTTAATACTATTCATTATTCGTTATGTTAAGTTTTAAATATTTGTCTAAAATAAATTATTTTGTTACAAAAATATTTAGGGTTAACATTATGTTAGGATTTGTTCACACGTAAAAACTGCGAATAATCGACCTCCTTTTTCCATTTGATATAAAATTATGATTCTTTAAGGCTTTTTTATATTAAAAAGTGTCCAGAGTTTAGTGTTGAATATCATTGTATTAAAATAAATTTATTAATAAAAAGTAAGAAAATATTTTATAAATTTGTGTTATTGTAATACGTTAAAATAAAAATAAGATATGAAACAAAAATTACTCCTTTTGCTTTTTCTCGTAAGTTTATCTACTTATGCACAATACACACTAATTCCTGATGTAAAATTTGAAACCAAGTTAATTGAACTTGGTATTGATAAAGATGGTCAAAATGGAAAAGTCTTAACTTCAAGTATCAATACAGTTACTGATCTAGATGTTTCAATGAGTGATATTTCTGATTTGACAGGCATCCAGGATTTTATTGCTTTGTCTTCATTAGGATGTTCTTTAAATCTATTAACAAATTTAGATGTTTCTAAAAACATTAAGTTAGGCATAATAGACTGTAGAGCAAATGAATTAACAACTTTAGATGTTTCCAATTTACCATTTTTGAATGGTCTTATTTGCTCAGAGAATCAGCTTACAAGCTTAGATGTTTCTAATAATACTTCATTAACTTTTTTATCTTGTTTTAATAATCAAATAGCTCACTTAGATGTAACGAAAAATACCGGGTTAACGGAATTAATTTGTGACAATAATCAATTAGCAAACCTGGATGTTTCTAAAAACTTGGCGTTAATAAAATTATATTGTAAGTATAATCAGTTGTCCTATTTAGATATTTCGAAAAACACATTAATCAATTCTTTAAAATGTAACGACAACAAATTAGACTATTTAAATCTAAAAAACGGGAATAATATAAATTTCATAAATGCTAATTTTTCTTCAAATAATAATCCAAATCTAACCTGTATCCAAGTGGATAATGCGATCTATTCAAATACCAATTGGTCCGGCGCAAAAGATACTACAGCAAGTTATTCAGAAGCCTGTACTCCTCCAGCTTTATACACACTTATTCCAGACATTAATTTCGAAAAAAAACTTATTGCATTAGGAATAGATTCAGGTACAGTAGATGGAAAAATTTTGACAGCTAATGTTCAAACAATAACCTCTTTAGATGTTTCTGCCAACAATATAAGTGATTTAACAGGCATTCAGGATTTTGCAGCTTTAAAAAATTTAGATTGCTCTTCAAATCAATTGCCAAGTATTGATGTTTCAAAAAATACAGTTTTAGAAGAATTAATATGTTCTCAAAATCAGCTAAAAAATCTGGATGTTTCTAATAATATAGCTTTAATCCTCCTCAATTGCGAACTGAATCAATTAACAAGTTTAGATGTAACTAAAAACATTCTGTTAAAATATTTATACTGTGGCACAGGTAATATTTCAAGTACAAATAATTTAGAAAGTTTAGATGTTTCTAAAAATGTTTTATTAATTGATTTAGACATTTCATTTAATCATATAACTAACCTTAATATTACTAATAATACTGAATTGGAATATTTAGTTTGTCTTTCCAATCTATTAACTAATCTAGATGTTTCTAAAAACGAAAAATTATTTTTTTTAAGATGCTCTCAAAATAAATTATCAAGTTTAGATATTACTAAAAATATCGCTTTGCAATATTTAGAGAGTAGCAATAACTTATTAACTACTCTTGATATTTCGAATAATCTTCAACTTAGCGAATTAAGTTGTTATGGAAATAGGTTAACAAATCTTGATACATCCCTAAATGCAATTTTAACCAAATTAGAATGCTTTTCTAATTTAATTACTACTCTCGATATTTCTAAAAACGTAATGTTGACAGAGATAAAGTGTTCTTCTAATTCACTTACAAAACTTGATATTTCTAAAAATGTTAATTTGACAAAACTAGACTGCAATCATAATTCTCTTATAAATCTGGATTTATCTCAAAATGGAATACTGAACCAATTAATATGTAACAGCAATTTGCTTACAAATCTTGATATTTCTAAAAATAGTAATATGTCCAATTTAATTTGTAATTATAATAAGTTAACAAGCTTAAATTTAAAAAACGGAAAAAATGATATTCTTTACAATTTTGATTTCACAAATAATCCTGATTTAGCCTGTATTCAGGTAGACGACATGTCTTTAATTGATGGTAATTGGTTATATTACAAAGACCCGACAGCTAGTTATTCCACAAACTGCCTTCCTCCTTACATTTTAATCAGCAATGAATTTGAAGACAAATTAATCGCATTAGGTATTGATACAGATGGTAAAAACGGCTCGGTTTTGTTCGCCGATATATCAAATGTGAAGAGTATAGACGTATCAAATTCTGGTATCACCAATTTATCAGGCATAGAATATTTTACAGATTTAGAGACCTTAATTTGCAAAGGAAATTCGTTAACAACTATCAATCTTTCTTACAACACGGCATTAAAATATTTAGATTGTTCTAATAACCCTTTAGTTACTCTTGATGTTTCAAAAAACATTCTTCTTGCAGAACTATATTGTGATGGTGTTGTAACCATAATAAATAAAATGAGTAATGCCAAAATTAGTGGCACAACTCAATTGACTGTTTTAGATCTTTCCAATAATATGTTTTTAACCAAATTGAGTTGTTCTAATAATCAATTAGTAAGTTTAGATGTTTCTAAAAACACCCTTCTTACAGCTATAAATTGTTCCAACAATAGTTTGCAAAATTTAAATTTAAACAATGGCAATAACACCAATATGTTGACTGTTAATTTTAAAAGCAACTCGTCGTTACCGTGTATCAAAGTTGATGATCCTGTTTATTCTAATGCTAATTGGGCTGGAGCCAAAGACGCAACGGCAATTTATTCGAAAACAGCTTGTACTTTGGGAATTGAAGATGTTGTCTTTGATAAAATAGCTTTATATCCCAATCCTGTAAAAGGACAGTTGCATATTGATAATATTATGCTAGAAAAAGTAACTGTTTATGATGCTTTGGGTAAATTGATAAAAACAACAAAATTTACCAATCCATCAGATAGTAATACCATAGATTTAAGCGGTTTGACCAAGGGTGCTTATTTTATATGTCTACAAAGCGAAGGAACAAATATTGCCAGAAAAATAATAGTTCAGTAAACATAAAGTTTTATAAAAGTCAAAACCACATTTTCATCCGTTTGAAAATGTGGTTTTTTTATATTTTAATTTGAGTATTTAAAGAATCTCATCACAAGTAAATTGTTCCTTCAATCGAACTCCTTTTTCTTTTTTCGATCGTTATAATTGGGCATCGTGTTCCAAAAACAAATAGTAATTATTATCTGCAGCCGCGTTTAGAAATTTTGCTTTTTCATTTAAAATTAACCTAGGTAGCGTATCGTAATTCATCATATATAACAACTGGTGCTAAAACCATGTATTGCTAAAATCTCTGGCAATCAATTGATAAATATAATTTAAATTTTAAAATAGATAAATTCTTACACATAATCAATGGTGAGAAAAGCAATATTAATTGTAATATTGTGTAATAAAAAAACTACATCTTTTATTTATGAAAATAAAACTACTCTTATTGCTGTTTTTAATGAGTTTATCAACTTACGCTCAAAACACAAATATTTCAACATATGTTCCTACAAACGGTTTGCTGGCTTATTATCCCTTTACTGGCAATGCAAATGATGTCAGCGAAAATGGATATAATGGCACTGTAACCGGAGCTACTTTAACCACTGATAGATTTGGGAATGCAGACAAGGCTTACAGTTTTGATGCTGTAAGTAGCTATATTGATGCAGTTATAGCTACCATTCCTCAAAATAATACTCCAAGGACAATTTCAGGCTGGTTCAAAACAAATACTCCCAACTCCAATGAAAATCTAAAAGCTTGTATATTTAATTATGGCAGTCTATCAAAAGCCCAAAGATTTGCACTTAGTATCTATTCAAAAGGCTATCTTCAAACTGAAAATGGACCTGATTTTTCCAATGATGATTTTTATGTAAACAACTTTAATTATTTAAGTAATGATTGGTATTTTTTCGCGTTAACCTATGATGGAACTAATGTTTCTTTATTTGTTAATGGTAATTATGTATCGGGAAAAACCGTAAGTTTAAATACAATAAACAAAACCTTTAGAATAGGAAAACGAATTGCGGGAGACACTTATAATGAATATTTTAAGGGCTCAATAGACGACATTGGAATTTGGAATCGCGTGTTAACTCAGGAAGAGATAACTGGTTTGTATAGTTCCAATGATAATCTTTATACATTAATCCCTGATGTAAATTTTGAGAACAAATTAATTACGATTGGTATTGATTCGGGTGTAGCGGATGGAAAAGTGTTAACCAGCAGTATTAGCAAATTGACTGCTTTGAATATTTCTTCTAGTTCTATTTCCGACTTAACGGGGATTCAAGATTTTGTAGCTTTGGAATCGTTAGATTGTCAAAAAAACAATTTAACTACTTTAGATATTTCTAAAAACGGTAAATTAATAGTTGTAAATTGTTCTGTAAATAAATTAACCAATTTAATCAACACCAGTAATCTAGGTTTGACAAATTTAAACTGCTCTACAAATCAATTAACATCGCTCGATGTTTCTAAATACACTCTATTAACAAATTTATCTTTTAGTTCCAATAAAATAACCACCATTGATGTTTCATCAAATAATATGTTGTTGAAATTATTGTGTACTTCAAATTTACTTTCTGAATTAAATATCACAAATAATACATCTTTAATACAGTTATATTGTGGAGGAAATCAATTAACGAATTTGGATGTTACAAAAAATGTAAATTTGAAATATTTCTATTGTTACAACAATCAAATAACTAGCTTAGATGTCTCTCAGAATATTAATTTACTGGGGTTTATGTGCAATTCTAATGAGATCAAAACAATTGATATCTCAAATAATCCAAAATTAGACTTTTTTGATTGTTTAAATAATAACATTACAAGTCTTGATATTTCGAAAAACCCATTGATTACCGAATTAGCTTGTGAAAACAATCAACTTACTTATTTAAACTTGAAAAATGGTTTCAATACTATTTTAGACTTAACCTTTTCAAATTTTGTAAACAATCCTAATCTAACCTGTATACTAGTTGATGATATCACTTATTCTAATACCAATTGGGCAAATTTAAAAGACGCTACAGCGAGTTACAATACAGACTGTACGCCATACACATTAATTCCAGATGCTAACTTCGAGAGCAAACTAATTGCCTTAGGGATTGATTCGGGCGTTGTTGATGGAAAAGTGACAACAACAAGTATTACTGAGATAACCTCTCTGGATGTTTCTTTTAGTTCCATTGCCGATTTGACAGGAATTCAAGATTTTATCTCTTTAGAAAAATTAATTTGCAAAGAGAATTTAATAACCTCTTTAGATGTTTCTAAAAGCATAGCTTTAACCTTTTTAGACTGTTCAAATAATCCACTTACCGCTCTAGATGTTTCTAAAAATAAGCTGCTTACAGAACTTTATTGCAATGGTTCAGTGCCAATTACAAGTAAAACAGGCAAAACTATGGCTTCTAGTGGTCAGTTAATTAATTTAGACCTCTCAAACAATCTTTTATTAGCCAAATTGAATTGCTCTAATAATCAATTATTAAGTCTAGATGTTTCTAAAAATACGCTGTTGACTTATTTAAACTGTTCAAACAATAAATTAAACTATTTGAATTTGAACAATGGTAACAACAATAATTTATTAGGTGTTGACTTCAAAATAAACTCGTCATTGACCTATATTCAAGTTGATAATGAAGCCTATTCAGATGCAAATTGGGCTGGAGCAAAAGACATAACAGCAACTTATTCTTCTACTTTAGGTCTTGAAGATTCAGTTTTTGATAAAATCACTCTCTACCCAAATCCTACAAAAGGACAATTACATATAAATAAAGTTGTATTGGAAAAAGTAACTGTTTACAATGCTTTAGGAAAATTAATAAAAACAACAAGCTTTACATCCGGTTCTAATGACAATGTCATCAATTTAGCTGGTTTGCCAAAAGGAGTTTATTATATAAATTTACAAAGCCAAGGAATAACAACTACACGCAAAATAGCGGTAGAATAACCCTAAATTTTAAAACGAAAACCCACATTTCAAAATCTGAAAATGTGGGTTTTTTTTATATCTTAATTTGAGTATTTAAAGAATTTCATCACACGTAAATCGTTCTTTCAACCGAACACCTTTTTCTGTTTTTTCGACCGTTATAATTTCATTATGCGCATCATGTTCCAAAAATAAATAATGATTATTCTCAGCAGCAGCGTTTAGAAATTTTGCTTTTTCCGGCATGGTTAATAAAGGTCTGGTATCATATCCCATAACATATGGAATAGGAACATGTCCAGCTGTTGCCAATAAATCCGCACAAAAAACAATAGTTTTATCCTGATATTGAATATAAGGAATCATTTGTTTCTCCGTATGACCATCAGCAAAGAAAATCCCAAAACCCAGTTCTGATTTTTCAAGAAAATCTCCCTCCGGTCTTTGGATGAAATGGAGCTGACCGCTTTCCTGCATCGGCAAAATATTTTCAGACAAGAAAGATGCTTTTTCTCTGGGATTTGGTTTTATTGCCCATTCCCAATGGCTGTCATTACTCCAGAATTTTGCATTTTTAAATGCGGGTTCGTAGCCCGTTTTGTCCTTATTCCATTGCACACTTCCGCCACAATGGTCAAAATGCAAATGTGTCATAAAAACATCGGTAATATCATCCCGATGGAAACCAAATTTGGCTAAGGATTTATCCATAGAATGCGTTCCCCAAAGCGAATAATACCCGAAAAATTTCTCGGATTGCTTGTTTCCCATTCCGGTATCAATCAAAATCAATTTATCGCCATCTTCAATTAACAGGCAGCGCGCAGCAATATCAATTAAGTTATTTTCATCGGCTGGGTTGGTTTTATTCCAAATAGTTTTGGGTACAACACCAAACATTGCACCACCATCTAATTTAAAATTTCCGGTTTCTATAGGATATAATTTCATGTCATTTCTTTTTTTCGAGAGGAATCAAAGTTAAGGAATTCAAACGCTTTTACTCGTTTCAAATAGGTTTTTTCTATTTTTGCATTGGCTATAAAAATGGTATCAATTATGGAAAAAGATTTTTATACACTATCTTTGTCCTTAATTTAGACAAAATCAATATAAGCTATGATAAAAGTTTCTGACACTGCAAGAAAAAAAATCATCGATTTAATGAAAGATGATGGTTTTGATGCTGCAATCGACTACGTAAGAGTTGGTGTAAAAAGCGGCGGATGTTCTGGATTGTCTTATGATTTAAAATTTGATAAAACAAAAAGCGACGATGATAAAATTTTTGTAGACAACGATATCACTATCGCTGTAGAAAAAAAATCTTTTCTATACTTAGCCGGAACAATATTAGAATTTTCAGGAGGAATAAATGGTAAAGGATTTGTTTTCAATAACCCAAATGCCAATAGAACTTGTGGTTGCGGAGAGAGTTTCTCTTTGTAAAACATTAAATAAAAAAATATGTCAAAATATACCGAAGACGACTTAAAAATCGAACTCGAAAACAAAGAATACGAATACGGATTTTATACCGAATTAGAATCAGAAACGTTTCCTATTGGGTTGAATGAAGATATCGTTAGGGCTATTTCACACAAAAAAGGAGAACCGCAATGGATGACCGATTGGCGTCTTGAGGCTTTTCGTGCTTGGGAGCAAATGACTGAGCCAGAATGGGCTAATGTACATTATACCAAACCTGATTTTCAGGCAATTTCCTACTATTCAGCTCCAAAAGCGGTAGATCCAAATAAAACATTGGACGATGTAGACCCTGAACTTTTAGAAATGTATAAAAAGTTAGGTATCTCTGTTGATGAGCAAAAGATGATGAATAATGTAGCTATGGATATCGTAGTCGATTCGGTTTCAGTAGCGACTACTTTCAAGAAAACATTAGGCGAAAAAGGAATTATCTTCATGAGTATTTCTGAAGCCATCAAAGAGCATCCAGAATTAGTTCGCAAATATTTAGGAACAGTTGTCCCACAAAAAGATAATTTTTATGCTGCGCTAAATTCGGCCGTTTTCTCTGATGGTTCGTTCTGTTATATTCCAAAAGGTGTTCGTTGTCCAATGGAACTTTCAACTTATTTTAGAATCAATCAGGCTGGAACAGGACAATTCGAGCGAACATTATTAGTTGCTGACGAAGGCAGTTATGTTTCCTACTTAGAAGGTTGTACTGCTCCAAGTCGTGACGAAAACCAATTGCACGCTGCAGTAGTAGAATTAATTGCATTAGACGGTGCCGAAATAAAATATTCTACCGTTCAAAACTGGTATCCTGGAAATAAAGAAGGTAAAGGCGGAGTTTATAATTTTGTGACCAAAAGAGGAATCTGCGAGAAAAACGCAAAAATTTCTTGGACACAAGTAGAGACTGGTTCCGCTATAACTTGGAAGTATCCTTCTGTTATTTTAAAAGGAGACAATTCAACAGGCGAATTTTATTCGATTGCTGTCACCAATAATTTCCAACAGGCCGATACAGGAACCAAAATGATCCATTTAGGTAAAAACACTAAATCAACCATTATTTCTAAAGGAATTTCTGCAGGAAGATCACAAAACAGTTACCGTGGTTTAGTGCAAATTAGCGCTAGAGCTGATAATGCCAGAAACTTTTCACAATGTGATTCCTTATTAATGGGAAATAATTGTGGGGCACATACTTTCCCTTATATCGAAAGTAAAAATCCATCGGCAAAAATCGAACATGAGGCTACGACAAGTAAAATTGGCGAAGACCAAGTTTTTTATTGCAACCAACGTGGAATTCCAACCGAAAAAGCTATCGCCTTAATTGTAAACGGTTTCAGTAAAGATGTATTGAATAAGTTACCTATGGAATTCGCTGTAGAAGCACAAAAATTATTAGAAATTTCTCTTGAGGGATCTGTAGGATAACCTTTTTAAGACTTTATAAAAACAAGACGTTTATGTTATCAATAAAAAATTTACACGCCTCCATTGGAGACAAAGAAATATTAAAAGGGATTAACCTTGAAGTAAAAGCAGGAGAAATTCACGCGATAATGGGGCCAAACGGTGCTGGAAAAAGTACACTTGCTTCCATCATTGCAGGAAACGAAAACTACGAAGTAACTGAAGGTGAAATCTCTTTAGACGGAGAAGACCTTTCTGAATTGGCACCAGAAGAAAGAGCGCACAAAGGCGTGTTCTTATCGTTCCAATATCCAGTGGAGATTCCAGGAGTTTCAGTAACAAACTTCATGAGAACCGCTATTAACGAAACTCGTAAAGCTAAAGGTCTGGAAGAAATGCCTTCTAACGAAATGCTAAAAGTGATTCGTGAGAAATCAGAATTATTAGAAATTGACAGAAAATTTCTTTCTCGTTCTTTAAACGAAGGATTTTCTGGTGGAGAGAAAAAACGTAACGAAATTTTCCAAATGGCAATGTTGGAACCAAAATTGGCTATTCTTGACGAAACTGATTCTGGACTTGATATTGATGCCTTACGTATTGTTGCAAATGGTGTTAACAAACTAAAAAGCGACAAAAATGCAATCGTAGTTATTACGCACTACCAAAGATTATTGGACTATATCGTTCCTGATTTTGTTCACGTACTGTACAACGGAAAAATTGTAAAATCCGGTGGAAAAGAACTAGCACACGAACTGGAAGAAAAAGGATACGACTGGATTAAACAAGAACAAGAAGCGTAAAATTAAAATAGTCTAAAGTCGAAGGTCATAAAGTCAAAAGAAAAAAGTAATGGGAAAATTTAATTCTTTCGAAGAAATCAATTCTTGGCAAAAATCAAGACAATTCAACAAAAGAATATACCTAATTACTGAAAAGACAAATTTCAAAAAAGACTTTGATTTCACTAGACAAATTAGACGAGCATCAATTTCTATATCATCAAATATCGCTGAAGGATTTGAGAGAAATACAGACAAAGAGTTTATTTACTTTTTATATGTTGCAAAAGCTTCCGCTGGAGAAGTTCGTTCTCAATTATATTTAGCATTTGATTTGGATTATATTACTAAAGAAGAATTTGAAAAACTTTTAGAATCAGTAACAGAAATATCAAAATTGTTGAGTGGTTTTATTAAATACTTAGAATCTAGTCGTAAAGTTTAAAGTTTAAAGTCAAAAGTCAAGAATAGTTGAAACAGCTATCTTATGCTTGTACCGACTTTAAGACATTTGACTTTCGACTTTAAGACTTAAATAAAAATGGAATTAAAAGAAAAATTACTATCGTCTTTTATGGCTTTCGAAGAGCGTGTCGATGTTCACTCCGAACTTCATGATGTGAGAACTGCCGCCATAAAAAACTTTGAAAATAAAGGTTTCCCAACCAAAAAAGACGAAGCTTGGAAATATACTTCGTTAAATGCCATCTTAAAAAATGACTTTACCGTTTTTCCAAAGCAAGAAAGTGCAATTGAATTTAACCAAGTAAAAAAATACTTTTTACACGAAATAGACACTTATAAAGTGGTGTTTATTGATGGCGTTTTCAGTTCGCATTTATCGTCAACAACACACGACGGAATTGATGTTTGTTTGATGTCATCGGCATTGACAAAACCAAAATATAAAATGATCATCGACACCTTTTTTAATAAAATAGCGAGTAAAGATGAAAGTTTGACTTCTTTGAATACGGCTTTCGCCAATGAAGGAGCGTATATTCACATTCCGAAAAGTAAAGTGGCAGACAAGCCTATTGAGATTATGTATTTCTCAACAGGAAATGAAGCGGCGCTTTTGGTTCAACCAAGAAACTTAGTGATTGTGGGTGAAAATTCACATGTTCAAATTATCGAGCGCCACCAAAGTTTAACCGAAAATCCAGTGTTGACAAATTCCGTTACCGAGATTTTTGCTCAAAAACGTGCTATCGTAGATTATTACAAAATTCAAAACGATGCGCTTGAAGCAAATTTAATCGATAATACGTTTGTTTCTCAACAGAAAGAAAGTCATGTTTCAGTTCACACTTTTTCTTTTGGAGGAAACTTAACGAGAAACAACTTGAATTTTTATCACTTTGGGGAACGATTGACAAGTACCTTAAACGGAATAACGATTATTGGTGAAAAACAACACGTAGATCATTATACTCTAGTGAAGCATTCGACTCCAAATTGCGAAAGTTTCCAGGATTATAAAGGAATCTATTCCGATCGTTCTACAGGCGTTTTCAACGGAAAAGTGTACGTGGAGAAAGATGCCCAGAAAACAAATGCATTCCAAAAAAGCAACAACATTCTATTGAGCGACAAAGCCACAATCAACGCAAAGCCACAATTGGAAATTTTTGCCGATGATGTAAAATGTTCTCATGGTTGTACTGTTGGACAATTGGATGAAACGGCTATGTTTTACATGCAAGCACGTGGAATTCCTAAAAAAGAAGCCAAAGCGTTATTGATGTATGCATTCTCGAATGCAGTTATCGAAAACATCAAAATACCGGAACTTAAAAAACGAATTACCACTATCATCGCCAATAAATTGGGCGTGAAATTGGGATTTGATTTGTAAGTCGTTTATAAGAAAGAAGTTTTAATAGCAACCCTTTCAGAGTTTAAAACTCTGAAAGGGTTTTTTATTTTTTCAAACTCCCCACAATCCCTTTCAACATTCCATTAAAATCAAATTCAGGTTCTTCGGTCAAACCCATTCGAACGATTACTAAATCCAATGATGGGATAATCGCTACCATTTGACCTTGAAAACCGCTGCAGTAATACATATCTCTTGGAACATCAGGAAAGTGTCCGCTGGCATTGAGCCAAAAGTGTCCGCCATATCTTCCGTTGGAAGTATTCGTGGGAGTTGTTGTGTATTTTATCCAACTTTCGTCCAAAATTTGATTCCCATTCCAATTGCCTTTGTGCAAATACAACAACCCAAATTTTGACCAATCTCGTGTTGTTGCCCAACCGTAAGAAGAACCCACATAATTTCCTGCCATATCCGTTTCAATCACCATAGAATTCATTCCTATTTTATCAATCAAAGCCGAATACCAAAAATCTAAATATTCCTGATGCGTTTTGAACTGCTTCCGCAAAATCCCGGAAAGCAAATTAGTAGTTCCGGAAGAATAATTCCACCGCATATTGGGTTTATATTCCGTCGGTTTCTCTAGTTGTACCCGAGTCATATCTTCGGCCTGAAAAAGCATTTTGGTAGCATCGCAAATTGTACTATAATCCTCTACCCATTGTAAACCGGAATTCATGTGCAGCAAATCGCTTGTTGTAATCAATTTTCGGTTGTCATTTTTCCATTCCTCAATTGGCGCAGGATCATCAATGTCAAATTTTCTTTGTTTCTCCAAAATTCCAAACATGGTACCAGTAATGCTTTTGGTCATGGACCAACCCAATATTTTACTGTTTTTATCGAAACCCGAGTCATATTTTTCGGCAATGATTTTATCTTTATAAATCACTAAAACGGAACGGGTTCTTTTTTTGATTTGGTTCTTTTTATCAAAAGCATTGGCGACAGCCACATTCAATTTAGTATAATCAACATTTGCAAAAACAGTGTCCATGCCAATCGGCAGGCTGGCTTTTGGTTCCTTATTTCCATACGGAAAAGGCAAATTGTTATTCAATTTCGTTCTTTTTGGAACTTCATACGGTTTTGAAACATCAAAATCATCGTTGATTAAAGTCGCTCCCAAACCTTCCCGGTAAATTGCTTTTCGTTCTTTCAAACCATAAACTGAAGCTACCGCAAATTTTCCAACAGCTTCAATTTTGTTTTTGGCCAAATCAATCATATCGATATCATTGTCACCTTTCTCAATCATTTGTTGGGAACGATTATCGATAAAATGTCCCGAAGCAATACTTTTGGCTGAAAAACCAGAGATTAAATCCAATTTTGGATAAGTGGTGAATCCAAAATAAAAGATTCCTATAAAAGAGGCAAAACCAACGAACCTGAAGAATTTTTTCATAGAGAATTAATTTGAAGCAATTTAATAAAAAAGAGTCACATTTTTTTGAACCATTATCGGATTAAGAAAATGAAGTTTATTAACAAGTGTTTGCCGAAAATTAATTTCAATTTCACTACTTTTGTATTTAGAAAAATTCTAAATAATGAAACGCCAATAGCAAATTGGGTTATCAAAAAAATGTTAATTATTGGCGTTCTATCTGACCAATAAAAAACAATAAAAACAAGCAGATAAATGTTAGATGTAAATAAAATTAGAGCCGACTTCCCTATTCTTTCCCAGAAAGTAAACGGGAAACCATTGGTCTATTTCGACAACGGAGCCACTTCGCAAAAACCACAAGTTGTGATTGATGCAATTTCAAAATATTATCAGGAAATCAATGCTAATATTCATCGTGGCGTTCATACTTTGAGTCAACTGGCTACCGATGCCTACGAAAATTCACGAGGGAAACTTCAAAATCATATCAATGCAAAATTTGCTCACGAAGTGCTTTTCACTTCGGGAACAACGCATGGAATTAATTTGGTTGCCAATGGATTTGCTTCTATTTTAAAACCTGGTGATGAAGTTTTAGTTTCGGCATTGGAACACCACAGCAATATTGTGCCTTGGCAAATGTTATGTGAGAAAACCGGAGCGACTTTACGCGTAATTCCAATGAATGAAGAGGGCGAATTGATTATGTCCGAATATGACACATTGCTTTCGGATAAAACTAAAATCGTAACCGTAAATCATATTTCGAATGCACTTGGAACTGTCAATCCAATTAAATACATGATTGACAAGGCACATGAAGTTGGAGCTGCGGTTTTCATTGACGGAGCGCAAGCGGTTCCACATTTGAAACCAGATGTTCAGGAATTGGATTGTGATTTTTATGCTTTTTCTGGACATAAAATGTGTGGTCCAACAGGAACTGGAATTTTATACGGAAAAGAAGCGTGGTTGAATAAATTACCGCCGTATCAAGGTGGAGGTGAAATGATCAAGGAAGTGACTTTCGAAAAAACAACTTACGCTGATTTACCTCATAAATTTGAAGCCGGAACACCAAATATTGCTGGAGGAATTGTTCTGGGAACTGCCGTTGATTATATGAACGAAGTTGGTTTTGAAAACATTCAACAACAAGAATTGGAATTATTGGAATATGGAACCCAACGTTTATTAGAAATTGAAGGTTTGAAAATTTTTGGCACATCAGCAGAAAAAACTTCTGTAATTTCGTTCAATATTGAAGGAATTCATCCGTATGATATTGGTACGATAATTGACAAATTAGGAATAGCCGTAAGAACGGGGCATCATTGTGCGCAACCAGTCATGAATTTCTTTTGTATTCCCGGAACGATACGAGCATCATTTGCTTTTTATAATACCAAAGAAGAAATTGACATTATGGTTGAAGCCATTAAAAAAGCACAACTTATGTTGTCTTAAAAAAATTAAAATTAGCTACACATGAAAATACTATCTATTTTGTTCTTGACAATTTTTCTTGGAAAAGGGTGTGAAGCCCAAAAAAAACAGGATATTGAAACTGCAGTAATTGAATATGTTGCCAATACCAGAGGTTCTTATCAAAAAATAACGGTGAAGAATCAGATGGTAACTGTTTCAAAAGACAGAAGCGGAAACGACAAACCGGTACCAACAAAAATAGCTGATGCTGACTGGAAAGAATTAGTGGAATGTTTTAAAACAATAGAACTAGACAGTTTGGCAAAATTAAAAGCACCAACTGAAAAACGTTTTTATGACGGTGCGGCTATTGCCAATTTGAAAATTACCTACAAAGACAAAACGTATGAAACGACTGGTTTTGATCATGGTTTTCCACCAAAAGAAATTAAGAAATTCGTAAATAAAATAACTTCATTCACTAAAAAAGAATAATACTGAAATAAATTCAGCATACTATGAAAATTAAAGACATACAAGAAGAAATCGTTGATGAGTTTTCTATGTTTGACGACTGGATGGAACGTTATGAATACATCATTGAATTAGGAAAAAATCTTCCTTTGATAAAAGAAGAATTCAAAACAGAAAACAATTTGATTAAAGGTTGCCAATCGAAAGTGTGGTTGCAGGGAGAAAAAAATGACGATAAAATTGTTTTCACTGCTGATAGTGATGCGATTTTGACAAAAGGAATTATCGCGATATTAATTCGCACTTTTTCGAATCAAAAAGCCTCCGATATTCTGGAAGCCGACATGAGTTTTATTGATGAAATTGGTTTGAAAGAACATTTATCGCCTACACGCGCCAATGGATTGGTATCCATGATAAAAAATATAAAAATGTATGCTTTGGCATTCAACACGCAAAACTAAATAAAAATGGAAGAAACAATTATAGACACTGCCGAATTAGGAGAATCAATCGTAAAAATATTAAAGACTATTTACGATCCTGAGATTCCTGTAGATATTTACGAATTAGGATTGATTTATGATGTAATGGTCAATACGGATTATGAAGTAAAAATATTGATGACGCTTACTTCTCCAAACTGCCCTGTTGCAGAAAGCTTACCTAGAGAAGTAGAAGAAAAAGTGAAATCAATTACAAATGTAAAAGATGCGGAAGTAGAAATTACTTTTGATCCGCCTTGGAGCAAAGATTTAATGAGCGAAGAAGCAAAATTAGAATTGGGAATGCTTTAAATTAGTCCTAATGTCAAAAGTCATAAAGTCTCAAAATACTGGCCTTATGACTTTCGACATTCGACTTTAAGACTTCAGAAATGGAAGAAATAATAAATAAAGTTGCGAATAGTGTTTTGGAAGTTTTCGATCTTGAAGATTATTATCCGAAAGGGATTCGTGCACAAATAGATATTTCGCAATGGCTTTTAGAAGGTTTTTTATTGAAAGAAAAAGACTTTAGAGAGCAGCTGAAAAATCACGATTGGTCACAATATCAAGATCAATATGTTGCTATTAATTGCAGTACCGATGCTATTGTTCCGGCTTGGGCTTCGATTTTGGTTGCCATTCAATTAGCGCCATTTGCAAAGAAAATCATCAATGGGACATTAGAAGATTTAGACGCTTCTCTTTATGAAGAATTGTTGCCTAAAATTGATTATTCGGTGTATGAAAATAAACCTGTCATTATAAAAGGATGCTCCAGAAAACCGGTTCCGATGCGGGCTTACGTATTAGCAGCGCATTACTTACAACCTTTTGCACGAAGTATTATGTATGGTGAAGCATGTTCTGCCGTTCCATTATATAAAGCGCATAAAAAGGACTGATATATCGCATTTATTTTATACTTTAATAGTAGAATTTAAAACATAAAGACATGAAAAAAATAGTATTTTCTTTAGTGTTTCTTTTTGCCATAATTTCAGTTAATGCGCAAGAAGAAGCTTCAAAAGACACCACAAAACTTTGGACCAAAAAAGGAAATATCTCTTTGCTTCTTAATCAATCAGCTTATAACAAACAATGGCTGGGAGGCGGAACTTCGAACGTTGCGGGGAATTTTGGTTTGAATTATGATTTCAACTATAAAAATGGAGACGTAGTTTGGGATAATAAATTCATTCTGGCTTATGGTTTGAGTAAAATAAAAGGAGCTGAAAAAATAGCCAAAACCGATGATCGTTTAGAACTGAATTCACTTTGGGGCAAGAATGCCCAAGGAGAATGGTACTATTCCATGTTTTTTAATTTCAAAACCCAAATGGACTCTGGTTTTGATAAAAACAACATCAAAATTTCTCATTTCTTTTCTCCGGCTTATTTTCAAGTTGGACCTGGAATGTGGTGGAAAAAAAACAATCATTTAAGTGTCAATTTTTCCCCTGCAACAGCAAAACTAATTATCGTTCATCCTCATTTTACTGAATTTGGTCGTTCTTTTGGAGTATTACAAGGTGATTCTTCGCGATTTGAATTTGGAGCCAGTATTTCGGGATATTACAAATTCAATATCATGACAAATGTTGGTATAGAAAACAGATTGAATTTATATTCCAATTATTTAGACAAACCTCAAAACATTGATGTCGATTACCAAATGAATGTAATCATGAGAATAAACAAATACTTGTCAGCAAATGTGGCTGTACAGGCAATTTACGATGACAATTCGATTCAAGCCGTTCAAGTAAGAGAAGTATTTGGTTTAGGGGTTAATTACGGTTTCTAAAAAAACGCATTTTTCATAAAAAAGGACCTTTAGAAATTTCTAAAGGTCCTTTTTTTATTCTGTTTCACGTCCTGAAATAGCCCTGTTTTAGCGATCCGCGTTGCAAACGCTACAATTTGTCTTTCAATTTAAGTAAGCACTCGTCGCAGTCAAACACTAGTGCGAGGTTCATACGAAGCACATCAACCCACCTTTTGCCAAATCGCCGTTTGGCATTCGTTGTTTTCTGCCTATACTTTTCCGTTATATTTTGGGTCAAAATCCACCATCCATTCAATACCGAATTTGTCTCTAAACATCCCAAAATAGGAACCCCAAGGACTGTCGCCAATAGGCATTTCAATATTTCCGCCTGCTGAAAGTCCGCTAAATAACGTGTCGGCTTCTTCACGACTTTCTGCGCTAATAGATATTTTAGATCTGTTTTCATTTTCATTTACTCGACCCATACTTTCCGGAACGTCATTGGCCATTAAAATATTTTGGCCAATGGGTAAAGCAATGTGCATTATTTTATTTGCCTCATTTTCTGCTACTGGATATTCAGAACTTGATAAGTCTTTGAAACGCATAATTTTTGCGAACTCTCCACCAAATACTGATTTGTAAAAATTGAATGCTTCTTCGGCATTTCCGTTGAAGTTAATGTAAGGATTGATAAGTGCCATAATTATAATTTTTTAAGTTGTTGTTTTTATTTCTTATTCCAAATGGCTGAGTGCAGGATGTCGCAATACAATGAGTAGCTCTGTTTTAACGATTCGCGTTGCAAACGCTATAACTCCCCTCCACTGGTGCTCGTTTGCAACGAGTACCTACTTCCTTGTGTCAACTAAATAAAGCGTTTGCAACGCGGCTATTATAAACAGATTACCATAAAGGTTCGACATTTACATTACAAAAAATAGTATTGTCTTCTTCATAATTCCTATAGCTACTATTTACATAATCTCTTTCATGAAAAACGATTTCGGCTTCAACCGGATTATAATGTATGTAGTTTACACGCTGTTCTATTTTTTCTAAAGTATCCAATATAACAGGATGAAAACCATCTTGCCATACTTTATAATTTTTAGCCCTTCCTGATTTTTGAGCTTCAAAACTAAATTTACGTAACAGCCATTCTCGCCTGCTCTCAGGATGTTCTTTAATCGCTTCTATCAGTTTTTTTGAAGTGAATTTTTTAAAATCCCGAATAACATTTTGTAACTCACCATCAAATGCTGTTACAATTAAATGAATATGACTAGTCATATATACATAAGCATGCACACTCAATCCTTTTTCTTTGATACAATAATTTAAGGATTCGTCTAAAATAGTACAATAATTAGGTCGTACAAATAAATCTACCCAATCTACAATTGTTATAGTAATAAAAGTAGGCACTGTACTATCAATGACTTTGTATTTCTCAGACATTTTTTTTCAAATATATTGATTTTAAGGAACTCTAAAACAGTAGCATATTTGTTTTGTTTAAAGACACTCCTGTTTTAACGATTCGCGTTGCAAACGCTATAATTTGTTTCTTAATTTAAGTAGGTACTCGTCGCAGACGAGCACCAGAGAATGTGGACAAACGAGCGCCAGTTGGGCGTAGTTGCTTATACATCATTCCTTTTCCAATTTATTGTCTGCTGAATAAAAGTTTCCAAATGTTGCAATGCTGTCTTTAGGCAAATTGTAGTTGACAATATCACGCTCACTTGTCACAACAATTTCAAATCTATTATTTTCAAATTGACCAATTGCCGATAGACCTTGTTGAGAAATATCTCTTACAGTAGTTCCTTTTGGAATATTAATAAAAACGCTGTCACCGATAAAAAACCCAGCTTTTACGTCTTGGGTTAATACGCCTAGTTTGTATGTAGGACTATTTAAATAATTCAAGCTCCAACATAAGAGAAAAATTACATTTAATGTTAAAGATAGTCTAAACGGCCATTTTCTTCTTGGCCTTAAATTTTCTGTCATTTATTTTGATGTATAATTTTAAATTCATAATCTCATTGTCTGTTATTCGTAAGTATTGTAATTACCGCCAACTTGTATATATGTATGACAAAATCATATAAATCACCCCTAAATTGGGTAGATATGTCTGACAAACGTCAGACTTTATTTATTCTCAAATATATTATTTTTTTCTTATAAAACGTCTGTAAAAGTGCAATGGCAATTACTACCGCAGCCCCGCATGAAGGATGGCAGCGGAAATCCTTTTATGCAGCGTAGCGAAATAAAAGATTGTAGCGTCCCGAAGCCTCGGGAGCCTGACGCAGCTGTAACGCAGAGGAAGCTTGGGCATGCCCAAAAAAAATCCCTCTTGAAACGATCAAAAGGGATTGGTTTGTTTTATAGCTTGGAAATTAATCGATTTCTTCTTTTTCTTCTTTCTCCACAGCGTCTTTATAATCCGGGTATAAAAACTTATTGTACGGAAAACGGGTGATGTGAATTTGTCTTACGGCTTCATAAACGCGTTCTCTGAATTCCTCGAAATTTTCTTTGTTTGTTGCCGAAATAAATAAGGCATTTTGCTCGCCTACTCGGCTCATCCAAGTTGATTTCCATTCTTCCAAAGTGAAATGTCTTGGTGTTTTTTCAGTCATTAAATCATCTTCATCAATAGTCAGCGGTTTGTAAGCATCAATTTTATTGAAAACCATAATTATCGGTTTGTCATTCGCTTTGATATCCAATAACGTTTGATTTACCGATGCGATATGATCTTCAAATTCAGGATGCGAAATATCAACCACATGCAATAGCAAATCGGCTTCACGAACCTCATCCAACGTACTTTTGAAAGAATCTACCAATTGCGTCGGCAATTTTCGAATAAACCCTACGGTATCCGAAAGCAAGAAAGGCAAGTTTTTGATCACTACTTTTCGAACGGTGGTGTCCAAGGTGGCAAAAAGTTTATTTTCTACAAAAACATCGCTTTTTCCAACAGCATTCATCAAAGTTGATTTCCCAACATTAGTATATCCTACCAAAGCCACACGAACCATAGCGCCGCGATTGCCGCGTTGCACGCCCATTTGCTTGTCAATGGTTTTTATTTTCTCTTTCAATAATGCGATTCGGTCACGAACAATACGTCTGTCCGTTTCAATCTCCGTTTCCCCAGGTCCACGCATTCCAATTCCCCCTTTTTGACGTTCTAAGTGTGTCCACATTCCGGAAAGCCTTGGTAATAAATATTGGCATTGCGCTAATTCTACTTGCGTTCTCGCATACGAAGTTTCGGCACGTTGTGCAAAAATATCAAGGATAAGGTGCGTTCTATCCAGAATTTTACAATCGATGATTTTAGATATATTTTTTTGTTGGGAAGGCGATAATTCATCATCAAATACCAAAGTCGAAATGTCATTTTCTTTTACAAAAAGATTGATTTCCTCTATTTTTCCTGTTCCTACAAAAGTCTTGGGATTTGGGCGTTCCATTTTTTGCGAAAAACGTTTTACCACTTGGCCCCCAGCGGTAAAAGTCAAAAATTCTAATTCGTCAAGATATTCGTTTAGTTTCTCTTCACTTTGATTTTGAGTTACAATACCAACTATAGCCGTTTTTTCGAAATTTATTACTTCTTTTTCTAACATGTCTTTGAATAAGCTACAAATTTAATGATTTGTCAGGGACTTATGTAATTATGGGTTTATAAAAAAATAAGAAGGTGTGAATAATGATAGTTTTTTGGTCGAGCCGGAAATTAGACTAAAGAAAAGTTTTGCCTCGAATTAGTCTTTAATTTTAAAAAAATAGGAAAAATTCGTGTAATTCGTGTAATTCGTGTAATTCGTGTAATTCGTGGCTAAAAAACAACTCTCCTGCGTTTGCCCGGCATACTTTAGGAGTTAATTTGGATTTTTAATTATTTTTACATGAAATTAATCCCATTTGAATGAATCGATTTTTGACATTACTTATTGCATCACTATTTCCCGTTCTTCTTTTTGGGCAAAATAATTTTGATTCGCTGTTAGATGAATTGGATAAAACAGTAGCTGATTACCAATTGTATTCGAATAAAAAAGAGAATGAAATAAACAAACTCAAAGGACTGCTGCAATACACTTCGACTGATATTCAAAAATATGCCATTTACGGAAAATTGTATGGGGAGTATAAATTATATCAGTCGGACTCAGCATTGATTTACGCCCGAAAGAGTTTTCAAATAGCCGAAAAATTAAATGATACCCGAAAACGGAATGATGCCCGATTAAATCTGGCTTCCATCATGGGAACATTAGGAATGTATAAGGAAGCGACCGACATACTTAATACCATCAACATCAATACAACTCCCGACCTAAAAGGCTATTATTTTACCGTGAACAGCGTAGTTTATGGATATATGTCAGATTATGCGGCTTCGCTTCAGGAAAAAGAGAAGTATGTTTTACTGACTAAGAAGTACCGTGATTCCTCCTTAAATTTTTATCCAACGCAATCAAGCGCTTATATTATGGCGAAGTCCAGTACGCTTCTTGACAAGGGAAAATATAACGAGACACTTCATTTATTACTAAACTATTTTCCGAATATTGCTCCTAATAGTCCTGACAAAGCTGTTATTGCCTATATTATTTCGCAGGCGTATCGCGTAAAAAAAGACCATGTACAGGAGAAAAAATGGCTGACAATTTCTGCTATTTCTGATTTGCAGTTGGCCAAGAAAGAATATATTTCGTTGCGTTCTTTGGCTTTTCTAATGTATGAAAACGGAGATATAGACCGCGCTTATAAATATATAAAACGTTCCCTCGAAGACGCCCTTTTTTGCAATGCCCGTTTACGAACGTATGAAATATCTAAGATGCTGCCCATCATCAACGAGGCATATCAAAAACAAAATGAAACCAACCGACTCCAATTAATTCTGTTTTTGATAAGTGCCAGTATATTATCGGTGTTCCTGTTGGCGGTGCTTTTTTTACTTTTTAAGCAAATGAAAAAATTGTCCAAAGCAAAACAGGATTTAAGTTTGGCCAACACCAAGCTTTCAGAACTGAATACCGAATTAAATACTTTCAATGAGAAATTGAATGAGACCAATTATACGCTGACCGAAGCCAATCTTTTGAAGGAAATATACATTGGGCGTTACATGGACCAGTGTTCAGACTACATTGGCAAGTTAGACGAATACCGCCGAAAATTGAATGTAATGGTCACTACAGGGAAAATGAATGACCTGATAAGTGCCGTAAAATCGAAACAGTTTGTCGAAAATGAGCTTAAGGAATTTTACACCAATTTTGACAAAACGTTCTTGCAGCTATTTCCTAATTTTATCGAAGAGTTTAAAGCGTTGCTAGTTGATGACGAAGCAACACAATTGAAGGAAGGCGAACTGCTGAATACCGAATTAAGAATCTTTGCACTCATCCGTTTAGGCATAAAGGACAGCGCAAAAATTTCAACATTCCTTCGGTATTCGGTATCCACGATTTACAATTACCGTTCGCAACTCAAAAACAAAGCAGCGGGTCCACGAGAGGAATTTGAAGCAAAAGTAATGCGAATAGGAACTAATTTAAAATAGAAAAATTCTATTTTTCAAGGAGGTCTTCAGGGTTAGAACAATCCTGAAGACCTTTTTTTTATTATAAATACACTACTTTTTTTTAGCAATAAATTTACATAACAAACTTTTAAACAGTATATTAGATGTTTAAAATTAAAATTTAATCTACTTTTTTAGAATGATAAAAATATGTAGCGCTTAAAGCGTTTACTTTTACTTTCTCGAAATCCGGAAAACTTTAGATTTTTCAATAAATCGATTTCGTGAAATTCATGTTGATTGCCATCTATTACCAAACCTGAAAAAAATTAATTATTAAATCTATTTTAAAAAATGAAACATTTTCTTTTTACAGCCTTACTTTGGCTCGCTTTTTTTAACACTGTAAATGCACAGCAGTTAAAATCACCAAATGGAAAATTTGTAATGGAGTTCTCCTTACAAAATGACGGAACTCCAAGTTACAGTTTAAATTACAAAAGTAAAGCAGTTATAAAACCAAGTAAATTGGGTCTTGAGCTAAAAAATGATAAAAAGTCATTGTTAAATGATTTTACTGTTATTGATACAAAAACATCCACTTTTGATGAAAACTGGAAACCAGTTTGGGGAGAAGTTGCTTCAATTCGCAATCATTATAACGAATTGGCAGTAACATTAAACCAAAAAGAAACCGATAGACAAATTGTTATTCGTTTCCGTTTGTTTGACGATGGTCTAGGATTCCGTTATGAGTTTCCTTCGCAAAAAAACCTTACTTATTTTGTAATCAAGGAAGAAAGAACCCAATTTGCAATGACAGGCGACCATACCGCTTTTTGGATTCCTGGTGATTATGACACCCAAGAATATGATTATACTACCTCAAAATTATCAGAAATTAGAGGCTTATCAGAAAAAGCAACTACTGCAAATGTTTCTCAAAGGTCTTTTTCTACAACAGGAGTCCAGACTTCGCTTATGCTAAAAACAGGCGACGGATTGTATATCAATTTACATGAGGCGGCCTTAATCAATTATTCTTGCATGCATTTGAATCTGGATGATAAAAACATGGTATTCGAATCTTGGTTGACACCAGATGCAAAAGGAGATAAAGGATATATGCAAGCACCTAGCCATTCACCTTGGCGTACAATAATCGTTAGTGATGACGCAAGAGAAATTCTAGCTTCAAAAATGACATTAAACTTGAATGATCCTTGTAAAATCGAAGATACTTCATGGATAAAACCAGTTAAATATGTAGGTGTTTGGTGGGAAATGATTACTGGAAAAAGTTCATGGGCGTACACCGATGAATTCCCAACGGTACAACTTGGCGTTACTGATTTTGCAAAAGCAAAACCAAATGGCAAACACGGTGCGAATAATACCAATGTGAAGAAATATATTGATTTTGCAGCCAAAAACGGTTTTGATGCTGTATTGGTCGAAGGTTGGAATGAAGGTTGGGAAGACTGGTTTGGACATTCAAAAGATTATGTTTTTGATTTTTTAACTCCTTATCCGGATTTTGATGTTAAAGGCTTACATGAATATGCAAAATCAAAAGGCATTAAGATGATTATGCACCATGAAACTTCTGGATCCGTTCGTAACTACGAGCGTCATATGGACAAAGCCTATCAGTTTATGAAAGACAATGGGTATGATGCCGTGAAAAGCGGTTATGTAGGTGATATTTTGCCAAGAGGCGAAAATCATTACAGCCAGTGGATTGTCAATCATTATCAATATGCTGTCGAAAAAGCAGCCGAGTATAAAATTATGGTCAATGCTCACGAGGCTATTCGTCCAACGGGTATTTGTAGAACGTATCCAAATTTAATTGGTAACGAAGCCGCAAGAGGAACCGAATATCAAGCTTTTGGAGGTTCTAAACCAAACCACGTAACGGTATTGCCTTTTACACGTTTAGTAGGCGGACCTATGGATTATACTCCGGGTATTTTTGAAATGGATTTAAGCAAAATCAATCCTGATAATAAATCACATGTGAACAGTACAATTGCAAATCAGCTGGCTTTATATGTAACGATGTACAGTCCGTTGCAAATGGCAGCCGATTTACCTGAAAATTATGACCGCTTTGCTGATGCCTTTCAGTTCATTAAAGATGTAGCGGTAGATTGGACAGACAGTAAATACCTAGAAGCAGAACCAGGTCAATATGTTACTGTTGCGCGTAAAGCAAAAGCAACCAACAATTGGTTCATTGGTAATGTAAACGGAGAAACTCCTCGTACCTCAACTATCAAATTTGATTTCTTGGAAAAAGGAAAAACGTATGTAGCCACGATTTATGCAGATGCCAAGAATGCGCATTATAAAACAAATCCACAAGCTTATACGATTCGTAAAATAAATGTGACCAACAAATCAAAACTGGCACAGTTCAGTGCTCCAGGCGGAGGTTATGCGATAAGCATCGTTGAAATCAAAAAATAATTAAGTACAAAAGGCTGTCCGAAAAGACAGCCTTTTTATTTTGGTTTTATTAGGAAAGAAAAACAAAAGCCTAATTCACTGAAATTAATTTAACTTCAAAAACAAGCACAGAACCCCCAGGAATAGGACCACTATCATTACTTCCATAGCCTAAGTGAGCCGGAATTAAAAGGACACCACTTCCTCCTGCTTTAAAGTAAGGAATTCCTTCAGTCCAACCTTTTATCACTTGATTCAATCCGAATGAAATTCCTTCCGCTTTACTTTCATCAAATACATTTCCGTTTGTAAAATAACCTTTGTAAGCCACTGTTAAATTAGACGTTGCGGTAGGTTGAGTTCCAGTACCGGCTTCATTAACCACATAATACAATCCTGAATCGGTTCTTGTAGCAGTTAAATGATTTTTGGCGACATAATCAACAATTTCTTTTTCATTTTGAACTGTATAATCAACAGGTTTAGATGTTCCAGCATCTGATAAGCAAGAAACAAATAGTATAGAAACTAATGCTAATAAAATAGATTTCATAAATTTTAATTTTTAAGATTGCAAATATATAAAATACACGCTACATAAATTGTGTTTTTCATTGCTATGTGGCCAATATTAATTTCCAAATACCTGCACATCATCCACTTGAAAAGCGCCATCCAAAGCCAGATTCCTACCGGAACCTGTATATTTAAAAGCAATATTTATTTTGCCTTTATAAGAAGATAAATCTATTGCTCCACTTCCCACAAATTGATACCAAGGCGTGGCTTGTTTTGGTAATTTCGCCAAAACTGGAATCCAAGTTGCGGAAGCCACATTCAATCCGTCAAAATTAGTGGAAACATAAACTTCCAAAGAATTCAATTGGGAATCAACATCTAAATGATGCTGGGCAGCCCTAAAAGTTAATACTTCATTAGTATGCTTGTCCATATCTATTTTTGGAGAAATCAACCAAGCCACATTCGAAACCACCTTTGCGCCTGAAATATTAAATTCAGCATAACCATTTCCGGAGTATACTGTCCCTTTCCAGGAAAGCGCTCCTTTTTGAACAATATTTGCCCAACCCGGAAGGCTCAAATTTGATTTATCAATCACCGTTTCAAAATCTTGGGAGAAAAAAGGAGCTGCTCTAGTTCCAGTCATCACAACATCTTTCGCTGAGCGCGGTAACAATTGGTAATCCGTTCCATATTTTGTTAAAACCCCTCTTACTTTTCCGCTACCGTTCGGAACCAAATTACTCGAAAAATCAGCAAAACTACTCGTTCTAAAATACACTTGATTTCCTAATTTATCCATCAAACCCCAATTGGTTGCACCACCCACATTATTGGTTTCCTCAAAATAATGGCGACCAATAGCATCAGCCGTAAACTGAACATCGGATAATTCAACCAAAGTATTCAAATTAGAATCATTCAATACCTCTTCCATTGAAATTGTCTTTACAAGAAGTTCCTCTTTTACAGTTGTACAAGAAGCATTCAACACCTTTTTATAGTCATTTTGGGAAAGTCGCCCTACTCCACCTTCATTGTAAGAATTGACAAAAATGCTTCCTATACGCATGCCGCCAAACAAAATATCAGTGTATTGGTCTTTTAATTTTAAATATACTTTATTGCCTAATCTGTAATCAATATACAAGTTTGTCGCATCCACAGGAACACTAAATCCTATAGCCGGTGTTGTGGCTGTTGCCAAAGTTTGAAAGGAAATCGACTTGAAAAAATTCCCCGATTCATCACTGGAAACAATGTACGCTTCTATGATGTCGTCATACTTGTATTGGCTTACAATTGCATTGGCATTTTCCCGAACTTCGGCAACGGTTCGGTTTACGGTTAAATCCGGTTGGGTACACATTAGTTTTGGAATAGCTACTTCATCGTTTACGCAACTGGTAAAAGCAATTGCTATTACTATAGAAAAAAATAGATTATTGAAAGTTGTTTTCATGATGTTTCTGTTTTCAAATTTATAAATTGATGGAAAGATTTACGAAATAAGTCCTTCCATACCCGTAAAAATATTTGTTGCCAAAAGAAGGCGTTCCACTGGAAACATCCTGATTGCGTTGCCTGAAATTGGCATTTCTGGCCTGTTCATAACCTCCTGTTTTGTAAGTAACATCGAGCACATTATTGATACTGGCAAAAAGACCCAGGTATTTACCGAAAACTCGCCATGATTTACCCCCAACAATATTTAACAATGTTGCTGGAGAAAATTTTTCCTGTTGCAATAATTCCTTGGCTCTTTCTTCGGTGGCTTCCGGAAAGGGAAATCCACTGGCAGGATTGATAAAAAAGTGATCTGTTCTGGCAATGGGAGAAACATCAATATAACTGTTTTCCAAATAATTTATATTTACCCCAATCCACCAAAACTTAGGATCCCGATATTCAATTCCCAACGAATACGCTTGTTGTGGCGAACCCGGTTGTTTATAATTTTTCAATGCTGCGGTTCCAAAATCAAAAACAGGATTTGTATTTTCTATTGAAGCTTCGGCATCATTTGTCACCATTACATTTGGATTACTATCAAATGTATATTCTCCAAAAGCTGCCGAAAAAGTGGTTTTCAAGGTTGGGTTTATCTGATATTCAAGACTTAATTCGGCACCTAAATTTTTCTTGTTCAAATGCGTTAGCGTCTGACTCACAAATGCGCTGGTGTTGTTATATCCCGCTCCATCGTCAAAAATTCCTTCGGCGTAAAAGAATGAAGTTTGTGTCGCATTTTTTATCAATGTATAAAAAGCGGTAAGTCGGGCTTTAAATTTTGGAGAACGATAGCTATAACTCGCATCCAGACTGCTTATGTTTTCACTTTCTAAATCATCAACAATCCTATTATTTAATCGAGAATTGGGGAAAGTATTCCTGATTGTTGGGGCTTTTGTCAAATGTGATCCGTTAAAAATCAACAATTGTCTTCCGGATATTTTATACGTTAGCCCGCCTTTGAAACCAAAATTTTCGAATGTTGCTTTCTCACTTTTTCCAAAGGAATTGGTTTCATAAATCCCGTTTTTGTACAAACCTTCCCTTTGATAATTAGTGTTAGAGAAACTTTGAGCCAGATAAAAATCCACTTTATTATACGAAAATTTGAATTGTGTAAAGGCATCGAGCGTATTGGCAACATAATTATAATTGTATCCGTATTCATCACCAACAACCACTTGACGGTTTGGATTATTCAAGTCAGATTGCGATTGATTTCCGTTATAAAACCCATCAATATCTTCAAAATAAGCACCTCCCAATAAATCCAAAAGCTTCTGATAATTGTGCGATTTCAAGTTTTTGAAAGAACCCCCAGCATTCAAAATAACATTTTCCGTGAGTTGTGTATTAAATGTAGAAGTTGCCACGATTGTTTTATCATCGGTGCGGTCTTCATACAAAACATACTTGCTTTTGCTTGGTTCATAACCTAAAATTGTTCCATTTGTATTTAAAATTGGGTTTTGATTGGCTTGGTACATCGCGTTCCAATCTATTTGCTGATTGGCTGAAAACAGTACTTTGCTTTTTTCCGCATTCTCTAAATCTGGTGTAAATTCACCTGAAAATTCCCCGTTATCTGAATCGTAATGCGAACTGTAGTAACTTGGCAGTTTTCTATAATAAGTAGGATCTGGGCTATTGGCATTTTGATAATCGATGTTGCTGTTCCCGATTTTTCCAAACTGATACATTAAACTGGAATTCAGATTAGTATGGTCGTTTATTTTAAAATAATGATTTAGCATCACAATCGGTTCTTCGATGGTTTTCATTCTCGAATTTCTCTTATTCCCACCTTGAAAACCCCAATAGGAATTGTATTTTCCGTTTGTCAATTGGGAAACTTCGGTGGTATTTGGTGAATTTTTTCCTCTTGAATTTGGAGTATAAAAAGCCGTAACGTTTAAGGAATGATTCTCGTTCAGTTTTTTCTCCACACTTATAAACGCTGAATTAGCATCGTAATTTGTTCCTTCAAAATAACCTTCTTGTGCCCATCGCTTTCCTGCCGAAACTACAAATGCCCAGCCTCGCGCATTCATTCCGGAAGCATAGGTTCCCATCATGCGCCAACTATAATTAGTATTGGTTCCGGAAAATGAAATTCGGGTTCCGGGTCTGTAAATGGAAGCTCGAGTATTGATTTCCTGAGTGCCTAATATTCCGCCAAAAGTATAATCAGATGGAGCGGTTCCTATGGAAAATTCCTGATTCCGGAGCGCATCGTTCAGTCCGCCCCAATCGCCCCATTGTGGTCTGCCATCGTATAATTTATTCATGGAAACGCCATTAATCATCGTCGTGGATTGTTCGCTATCCAACCCCCGAATCCTAAAACGGGCTTGTCCCCAATTGAAGGCCGCCGCTTGCTGAAAAGCATCTTTTGAGGATTGCAAAAGCCCCGAAGTGCTTTCGGAGCCGCTGTTGTCATCGCTTAAATCACTTTCGGAAAGTGCGATTAAACCGGTTTGTTGTTCAGAAGTTTGGTCTTCTTCTAAAAGTATGGTGTCTAAATCGAGTATTTGTCCCGCTATGATTTCAACTGAAAATAAGACGTCTTTATACCCCTGACTGTGAAATAAAACTAATTGGCTGCCTGCTGAAACTGTATCAAATCTAAACTTTCCGTCAACTGTTGTCAGCTGCATTAAATTTGTATTTTGGATGGTAACTACAACAGATGCTAATGGTTGCTGGGTTTTGGAATCGATAACTTTTCCGGAAATACTTGTTTCTTGTTGTGCAAAAGCAAAAGATATTGCAACAAAAAAGAAGAGAATTAGGGTAATTTTTTTCATAAGCACATTATGTCTTTTGTAAGCGAATGAGAATACGCCAATGAATAAAGATTCTTTATCCCAAAAAGAGATAAAGAATAAAATAATGGGAAAATGTTTTTGGAAATTAGAATTTGATGCCGAATGAAATTCTGCTGAAAGGCGTGGTGTTTAGAATTTCTAATTGTAAATATAAGAAAAAAACTATAAATATATTTTTTTTAATAAAATAAATCTTATATTTAAAAAAACTGTTTTACTAACCTATCTCCTTGCAAAAGTCCTAAGAAATTAAAAACGGGATTAGTAGCCCCGACGGGAGCAAGTATCCTTTTTTCTCGTTTTTTTACGAGAAAAAAGATACTGTGTACAGCGGGTGTGAACGCTTTTATGAAAAAAGGGGAGTTGTGCTCCTAAAAAAACGCCTATTGAATTGCCTTGATTCTGGAAACCATGAACGCAATCAAAAACCCGAAAACACCTATAAAAGCGAATGAGAATCGCAAGCTGGATAATTCAGCAATGTATCCTATAACTGGAGGGCCCATTAAAAACCCCAGGAAACTTACACTGGAAACGATTGTTAAAGCTTCGCCAGGAGGAACCGTTGGGTTTTTTCCTGCAATGCTGTATAAGGTAGGAACAATGGTGGAAACCCCAAGTCCCACAAACATAAATGCAATAGTTGACGGAATTAGGTATGGAAAAAATACTGACGTAAATAATCCCAGTGAAATAATAATTCCGCTGATTTGCATTACTGGTTTTCTTCCAAATTTATGAATCAGACCGTCACCAAAAAAACGTCCTCCAGCCATCATAATCATAAAAGAAGTATAGCCTAAAATCACTAATGGTCCGGGCGCTTTGATAACATCTTTGAAATAAACACCGCTCCAGTCAAACATGACTCCTTCGCTGGCCATGCAGCAAAAACCAATTATACCTAGCCAAATTAAGGCACTGTCCGGTTTTGTAAATAATTTTTTCTTTTCGGTTTTGATTATTTCTTTGGCTTTTATCAGGAATTTATAATTAAAAGCAATCATCAAAAGTACAATTCCAGCTACTATCAAAAAATGTTCATACGGCGTTAGTTCTAGTGCTAACATTCCTAAACCAACTAATGCGCCAGTAAATCCTGCAAAACTCCACATCCCATGAAAAGAAGACATAATGGTTTTCTTGAAAAGTTCTTCGGTATAAACCCCCTGAGTATTTACGGCTATGTTTGCCAAATTTCCAAATATCCCAAATACAAATAATCCAAGTGATAATTGCCAAGCCTGAGCAGCCAGTCCAAGATTTGTTAAACTAAAAACGTAAAATAATAGCGATAATATAAGGATACGATGACTCCCGAAACGGGTGACTAATTTTCCGGAAAAAGGCATAACTACCAATTGTCCTAATGGAACTGCAAATAATATTGACCCTAATTCTCCTGAACTTAAATGCAATGCGGTTTTAATATCCGGGATTCTACTTGCCCAAGTGGCAAAACACAAACCCATTCCAAAATAAAACATAGACACTGCCCAACGAATTCTGTTCAAATAAGAAATCTTGATGTCTTTATATGTTTTTTTGAATTTTGCTTTGGTCCTGAACCTGCCTAAAAAGTTTAAATCTATCAAAGGATTTGATTTTAGAGTTTTATACCGTCAAAAGTACAAAAAGCAATCGTTCATTACGTCTAAACAACACATCTCGTCAAAAATATATCGTTATTGTTTATAAAAAAAGAGGGTATTTATTACAACTTAAAAAGTGATAACCGCAAATTTGCCCATTCATCTGCATGTTTTAAATTGACAAATTTGCGGTTAATTTTTACATTCATTGAATGAAGCCTACAAATTAATTGCTTTCTTTTGGGCGCTACTTTGTATTGCCGCTTCAATAATTTGCATGACATGAACTCCATCCTGGGCCGTTACCGGCTCTTGAACATCATTTAAAATAGAATTGTAAACTCCATCAAAAAAATCATAGTAATTGCCTTGAAGTGTTGGTACCTTTTCCATTAATATATCAGTATGGAACTCCGTATGAAGCAAACCTTCTTTGTCTTTTTGCTCTTTCCCCCAAGTGTCGAGATTCGGTTTTTTTCCCAGTTTCAAATCATCTTCCTGTACATCGCCACGCGGTTTCAGGAAAGAACCCTTTTTACCATGAACAACAAACGCCGGAACGGCCTCTCTGACAAAAAATCCCGCTTTTAAGCGAACACGGAAATCAGGATAATACAACAAAATATCTATATAATCGTCTACCAAAGAATGTTCTCGCGTGATTCTGATATCAGCAAAAACAGATTCAGGCAAACCAAATAAACACAAGGCCTGATCAATCAAATGCGGTCCTAAATCCTTTAGAATTCCTGCTCCGGAATTAGCAGTTTCTTTGTGTGATTTTGGACTCAGAAGCGGATTGTAACGATCAAAATGAAATTCAGCTTCCACAATATCACCCAGCATTTTATCTGAAATAATTTTTTGTACGGTTTTGAAATCGCTGTCCCATCTTCTGTTTTGGAAAACGGCTAGCTTTACTCCTCTTTCTTTTGCCAAAGCAGCTAATTCCTGTGCTTGGGCAACGGTTGTGGTAAATGCTTTTTCGACAATGGCGTGTTTCCCCGCAAGCAATACTTTTTTGGCATATTCATAATGCGTATCCACCGGCGTATTAACGATCACTAAATCGACATCGTCTTCGAGTAAAGCCTCCATTGTGGCATAACTTTTAACCAAAGGGTAATCTTCACGTATCAGTTTTTTACTTCTTTCCCATGAACCAATCAGTTCAAATCCTTCATGAAATGATATAAACGGGGCGTGGAACACTTTTCCTGACATTCCGTAGGAAAGTAAAGCAGTTCTTATTTTTTGCATGTGTGTGTGTTTAGTCGAACACAAATTTATAACTTTTAATTTAAAACTTAGCCGAACTTACATTCCTTATGCGGTTAAATTTTAGAACATATAAGGAATGTAAGTTCATTGAAGAAATAGGCAAAATGATTGCTTGAAATTTTGGTAAAAAATAATTCGTGTTTACATTTTATTTAATTTTTGCCCTTTCGTATTGTTTCGGCCATTGCACATCAGCCTGAAGTTCCTGAGCGAATGTCAATCCTAAATTGGGGTTTCTAAGGGATTCTCTTGCGAACAAAACCAAATCCGCTTTTCCGGTTGCAATTATTTCTTCCGCTTGACCGGATGCTGTGATTAATCCTACGGCACCTGTCATTATTGCAGTTTCTTTTTTTATTCTTTCTGCAAAAGGAACCTGATAATTGGGTCCCACCGGAATTTGTTGGTATGACACCAATCCACCCGAAGAAACATCAATTAAATCCACGCCTTTTTCTTTTAGTATTTTCGAAAGCCGAACTGATTCTTCGATGTTCCAACCGCCTTCCGCCCAATCTGTAGCAGAAATTCTAACAAACAAAGGCAAGTTTTGCGGCCATTCTGATTGTACTGCTTCCATAATATCTAAAGTAAAACGGATTCGGTTTTCGAAACTTCCTCCGTATTCGTCCGTTCGAAAATTAGACAAAGGCGAAAGAAACTGATGCAACAAATATCCATGGGCTGCATGAATTTCCAGTACTTGAAAACCTGCTTGAACCGCTCTTTTTGTAGTCGCTTTGAAATCGGAGATTACTTTTTGAATTCCTGATTTGTCTAACGCGATTGGCACTTTTTCATTATCATGATAGGCAACAGCACTTGGCGCTACCGTATTCCAACCGCCTTGGGTTTCATCTAATTTTCTGCCTCCTTCCCAAGGTGCGGCTGCACTTGCTTTCCTTCCGGCATGCGCCAATTGGATTCCGGGAACTGAATTCTGACTCACAATAAAACGATTAATTACTTGCATCTTATCGATTTGTTCGTCTTTCCAAAGTCCCAAATCACCAGGAGAAATTCTACCTTCAGGAGAAACCGCAGTCGCTTCCTGAATAATTAATCCTGCTCCGCCACTGGCACGACTACCCAAATGCACCAAATGCCAATCACTGGCAAAACCATCTGTTGCCGAATACTGGCACATGGGTGAAATAACAATTCTGTTTTTAAGGGTGGTGTTTTTTATTTGAAGTGGTGAAAATAACTGTGCTGCCATTTGTATAAAGTTTAATTTAAAGGTAAAAAATGATTTTCTAAAAAAGTAGTCTGACAGGATTAGTTTGGAAATAATAAACAGCATACTTTTGAAAAAAGCATATACTCCTTGTTTCTTATATGGTTTAAATTATCCTGAAAAAGTAAAGTTAAGGGACATAACTGAAAGTAAAAATTGAAATTTAATTAATTAACAAACATTTAAAACGGTATGGAACAATTATTGTAAATTAAACAAATAGAAAACCTTACTTTTGTAAGTTGTAAAAGAACTAAAATTAAAAAATGGACATAGTTATCAAGCTTTCTCAATTTTTATTGAGCTTATCATTACTTATTATACTTCACGAATTAGGACATTTTATTCCTGCAAAATTGTTTAAAACCAGAGTCGAAAAATTTTACTTATTTTTTGATGTTAAATATTCCCTTCTAAAAAAGAAAATTGGCGAAACTGAATACGGTATCGGTTGGTTGCCTTTGGGCGGTTATGTGAAAATTTCCGGAATGATTGACGAAAGCATGGACAAAGAGCAAATGGCTTTGCCACCTCAACCCTGGGAATTTCGTTCTAAACCGGCTTGGCAACGTTTGATTATTATGCTTGGTGGTGTTACTGTGAATTTCATTTTGGCATTCATTATTTACATCGGAATGGCATTTGCTTATGGCGATACCTATATTGCTAACTCCGATTTGAAAGACGGTCTTTTGATTGAAAATAAAGCCATGCAAAATGCAGGTTTCAAAACGGGTGACAGAATCATTTCTATTGATGGCGAAAAAGTTGAACGTTTTGATAATGGAATCAATGCCAAAGTGGTAATGGGGAAACAAGTCCTTATTGAAAGAAATGGAACTGAGCAGTCTATCACAATGCCAAATGATTTTGTGGATCAATTATCAAAATTTGAAAAAGGACCATTAGTATCTATCAGAATGCCGTTTGTTATTGGGGCTGTTGCTGCAGATTCTAAAAATACTGCTTTACAACCAAAAGATATCGTTATTGCTCTTAATGGTCAAAAAACAAAATACTTTGATGAAGCCAAGACAGTTCTGGAAAATAACACAAACAAAACGATCACTGCTACCATTTTAAGAGACCAAAAAGAAGTTCAAGTTCCTGTTACCGTTTCTAAAGATGGAAAACTAGGAGTGCAAATTGGAGGTTTAGGAATGGAATCTCTAGAAAAGTTAGGATACTACAAAGTAAGTAAACAAGAGTTTGGTTTCTTGGAATCTATCCCTGTAGGATTAACAAAAGGAAAAGACCAATTAGTAGGGTACGGAAAACAACTGAAAATGATTTTCAGTCCAAGTACCGGTGCTTACAAACAAGTAGGTGGTTTTAAAGCCATATTTGATATTTTTCCTAATACTTGGAGCTGGGAAGTTTTCTGGACGATTACCGCTTTGTTATCAATTATGCTTGGTGTAATGAACTTATTGCCTATTCCGGCACTTGATGGTGGCCATGTAATGTTTTTATTATATGAAATTGTTAGTGGTAAAAAACCAAGTGATAAATTCCTAGAGAATGCACAAATGGTTGGTTTCGTATTACTTATAACACTGTTACTATTTGCTAATGGAAACGACATTTACAAGTCAATTCTTGGGAAGTAAAAAAAATTAAAAAAAGTTTTATTTTTGCTTGCAGAAATCAAATTAAGCCCTATCTTTGCACCGCTTTACAAGTGAAACACACTTCACTAACAAGCCAACAAAAACGTTCATTCTTTACCAGAATAAAAATATACAGTTTCCTTCTTAGCTCAGTTGGTTAGAGCATCTGACTGTTAATCAGAGGGTCCTTGGTTCGAGCCCAAGAGAGGGAGCTAATTGCAGAAAGCCTTTACAGAAATGTAAAGGCTTTTTTGTTTTTACTAAATACCTCAACTTTCTCCTCTACAATTTTTACATATATTTGTTTTCAGATTAATCCTATAAAAAAGATTTGTAATTTACTTTTAGAATTATTCACAAAATAAGTATTAACAAAAAAATAATTTTTATTAACACTTTCTGTTAACAAAAAAATATATATTTGCATGAATATTACGTTTGATGATAACAAATTAAGAAAGTATGCTAATAACGACCGATTAGCAGAAAATAAACTTGGAAAACGAGAAGCTGGACTCTTCAAACAGCGGCTTGATGATTTAACTGCAGCACAAACTTTAGAAGATGTTAGAAATTTACCTGGCAATTACCATGAATTAGTTGGGAACAGAAAAGGACAATGGGCTTGTAATTTAGTCCATCCTTATAGATTAATTTTTGAGCCTCACGAAGACCCCATCCCTACCAATGAGGACGGTCAATATCTCTGGATAGAGATAAAAGGAGTTGAAATAATTGAAATTGAAGATTATCACTAACAAAAAAACAAATGGCAACAATTACCCAATATTACCCTCAAACAGTTTCACATCCCGGAACAACTCTATCAGAAATTTTAGCTGAAAAAGAAATGGGAGCAAAAGAATTTGCAGTAAGAACTGGAAAACCTGAGAAAACAATTTCAGATGTTTTGAATGGAAAAAGTAGCATTACGCCTGAAATGGGAATTTTATTTGAACAAGTATTGAAAATTCCTTCTCATTTTTGGATTAACAGACAAAGAACTTATGATGAATATTTAGCAAGAGTTGAATATCAAAAAACAATAGAAGAAGGTATAGAATGGTCAAAAACTTTTCCTTATGCTAAAATGGCTTCATTGGGTTGGGTTGAACCAACCATAAAAAAAGAAGAAAAGGTTATTAATTTATTTGAATATTTTGAAGTTTCTAATACTAAAGGATATTACGATTTTTATCATAATCAAAAATTATTAGTCAATTTTAGAATTTCATTAAAAGAAAATGAAAACGCTGGAGCTATTGCAGCTTGGTTAAGACAAGGAGAAATTCAAGCGGATGCTTTTACTATTCCAGAATTTGACAGAAAGAAATTAACTGAAATTTTACCGAAATTAAAAGAAATTATGGCATCGCAACCAACTGATTTTTTTATTCAGATACAAGAGTTATGCAATTCTGCAGGAGTAAAAGTGGTTCACACACCTTGTTTACCAAAAGCACCAATTCACGGTTCTACAAGATGGTTAAATGATGTTCCTTTAGTACAATTAAGTGGTCGTTACAGAAGAAATGATATCTTTTGGTTTACCTTTTTTCACGAAATTGGGCATATTTTGCTTCACGGTAAAAAATATATTTCAATTGAAAATATTGAATATGATGGAGAAAACCAAATTTATGAAAATCAAGCTGATGCATTTTCGGCAGATTTGCTATTAAATAAAGAACAAGAAAATGAAATAACCAACAACCCTATTTTAACAGAAAATGATGTTGTTGAATATGCTAAAAAATTCAAAACGCATCCTGCAATTATTATAGGAAGATTGCAATATTTAAAATTAATCCCTTTTGGTCTAGGTAATAACTTGTTTAATCCTATTGATTTTTGTTCTTAATACAAAGTAAAATGTATTTCATAGATTTCTGTAACAAAGAAAACTGATAGAACTAATGCTTTAAAAAAAAATTCCAGCAATGCTAAGGTCTTTTATATTTTCAAGCAGTAGTGAAATCAAAACTTCACGATATTTTATTGAAAAATGGAGATTTTGTCATTTGACAGGTTATTCTGCAAAAAAAGAAACATCTATTTACCTAAAAAGCAACACTTTATCGTGACTAATTGAACGTTTAAACTCAAAGTTATTACAACAAACAATTTTAAAATTCTATTTGTTCAAGCAAAAAACAGAACAAACAAGAAGAATCAACCTCCATTCTATTGTAGATTATCCCTAAATAGAAATAGAAGAAAACAGATTTTCCCTTTTAATGTTTTGTAAATCAATTAAACCTTGATTTTAACGTCACGTATTTTCGAGCTTTTTGTAAAGAGAGCTTTTATACTATGATTTTAATTTCCTGTTATTCCATTAACAAAAGTATCCACAAAGCTTATAATCTTACTCAAAATTCTGTCTCCAGTTTTTTTGCGATGCAAAATAGATGGTTTCTCGCCTTCTATCAATTCTAGGATTTCATCTCGCAATGGTTCTCTCTCGGCAAAAAGGTAATTCTCCAATAGCTTTTCTGTTTTTGCTTCCGAAAGGTTTTCTTCGTTGACCAAGGCTTTGAATGCTTTTATTTGTTCTTCGTTCCAAAATTTTTCAAACTCATCTGGAATGGTATCTGTATCGTCAATTATATGTAAATTTTCCTGAATAAATTTCTCTATCAAGTCACGCTTGCTTCTTAATGTAACTTGGCTGTTTAATAAATTAGAGACTTCTTTTTCAATATTTTCCTTGTCTGCCGCGTTGTTTCTTGACCTTAATTTTATCAATAATTGAATGATGTAAGTTACATTGATAGTATCTCTTTGTATCAATTCCAATTCAAAATCGATGTCGTTTAGGATGGATGTTTTTTCCTTATCGGTTTGAATGGATATTTGCTGTTTTAAATCTTGATATTTACCACTATAATCAGCAAAAAGTTGTTCATCAATATCCAAATCATCCCAAGTGAATTCAGTGTAATGCCCCATTTTTTTATACAATCGCATCATATTTCTAAAGGCTAGAATAAATTGCATTTTGTCTTCCTCGGTATATAAATCATCTACAGCACGTACTTGTGGTGCTAATTCCAGCATTTTTTGTGTAGCCGCATTGAATTTCGCCACATATTGCTCATAAGGCTCTACAATAATTTCATCGATGGCTTCTTTGTTACTGAAGAGTGTTATCGCTTCATCCGTTTTATCCTTTAAATTACGAAAACACACAATATTTCCTTGTGTTTTGTTTTTGTCGTAGGTACGGTTGGTACGACTGAATGCCTGAATCAATCCGTGGTATTGCAGGTTTTTATCGACATACAAAGTGTTTACAAATTTACTGTCAAAACCAGTCAAAAACATATTGGCGACTAGCAATATATCAGCTTCTTTTTGTTTTGCTTTTTTGGCTACATCATTGTAATAATTATAAAAACTCTGGCTGTCTTTAGTACTATGCGCTGTGCCAAATGTGGTATTAAATTCGACTATATAATTGTCTAATATTTCACGGCGATGTGGCTTGGGTTTACTGCCATATTGAGTTTGAGGTTCGGCAGCGATATCCAATTGCGAATCTTCTATATCGTATTCCATCTCCTCTTCGTTTTGAGCAAAACTAAAAATGGTAATTATTTTTAAATCGTGTTCGCCTCGCTGTTTTTTGGCTTTAAAAATTTCGTAATATTGAATTACAGCATCAATGTCTTGCACACACATCATTGCACTGAAGTTTTTGTTTTGTGTCTTTTGGTCGTGATGTTGCAGGATATAATCAACAATTGCATTTTTGCGTTCGGGTGCTTCAAATACTTCGGCTTCGTTGATTTGTTCAACTTTTAAATCTATGATGTTTTCTTTCTGCTTGAAAGTTTTGATATATTCTACCGAAAAACGCAGTACATTTTCATCTCTAATAGCATCGGTAATTACATATTTGTGCAAACATTTGCCAAATAAACTTGTGGTGGTTTTCTCGCCATTAGCATTTTCTGCTAGAATTGGCGTACCAGTAAATCCAAAAAGTTGGATATTGGTAAAATAACTCACTATGTTTTTATGCGTCTCGCCAAACTGTGAACGGTGGCATTCATCAAAAATAAAAACCATTCGTTGGTGCTGAATGTTTTTCATTTTGGAAAGATTTTTACCTGAAATGGCATTGTTGAGTTTCTGAATCGTGGTTACAATAACTTTTACATTCGGGTCATTGAATTTACGAATAAGGTCATCGGTATTTTCCGCTGAACTCACACAACCTTTGCTGAATTTATCGTACTCCTGATTGGTTTGATAGTCCAAATCTTTTCTATCCACCACAAAAACTACTTTTTGAATGGCAGGAATCGTGGATAAAATCTGACTGGCTTTAAAACTGGTTAATGTTTTTCCTGAACCTGTGGTATGCCAGATGTAACCGTTCTTTTCAATGTCATACCCATTCAAAATGGTATTTTCAGTTACCTTTTTGATGATATTTTCTACTGCAAAATATTGGTACGGACGCAATACCATTAATTTCTTTTCGGTTTCGTTCAGCACTATATACTTGCATATCATCTTGCTGATGTGGCAAGGTTCTAAAAACGTATCGGCAAATTCGTTTAAGATATTATTGAGGGGTTTGTTATTTTCATCTGTCCAATGAAAAGTTTGTAAGTATTCCTGCTTGTGTAAACCAAAATTGCTAAAGTATTTTGTATTCACACCGTTGCTGATAATGAATAGTTGTATAAAATGGAACAAACCTTGTCCGGCACCAAAACTATGTTTTTGATAGCGATTGATTTGGTTAAAAGCTTCTTTCATTTCCAAACCTCGGCGTTTGAGTTCTATTTGTACCAATGGCAAACCATTGATGAGCAAGGTAACATCATAACGATTTTCATAAGTACCTTTCATCGATACTTGTTGTGTAACCTGAAATTGATTTTGACACCAATGCTCACTTTGGATAAACTCAAAATAAAGATTGTCGCCATTATCCCTTACAATATGCTGTTTCTGACGTAAAACTTTGGCTTTTTCAAACACTGAACCTTTATTGAGAATATTGAGCACTTTTTCAAATTCGGAATCGCTGAATTGAATGCGGTTGTGTTTTTCCAATTGCGTTTTCAGGTTGGCTAATAACGATTTTTCATCGGAAATAGCCTTATATTGATACCCTAATTTTTGTAATTGTTCAATGAGTTGCTCTTCTAAAACTTGTTCGGATTGTTTGGACAAAATAAATATGAGTTATAAGTTATGAATTATAAATTATGAATTTTTGATAATTCATAACTAAATAATCACTTCAAATTTAGAAAAAAACTATCTAAAACTTTACTTACAACTCATAATTCATAACTTATAATTCATAATTACCTCAACGCCCTAAACATTTGGTCAATTGCTTTTTTCTTTTGTTCTAAATTAGGATGCACATACAGGTTTAAAGTCGTACTGATATTAGAATGTCCCAGTAAAACGCTGACGGTTTTATAATCGCATTTACTTTCAATACATCTTGTGGCAAAACTGTGGCGAAGACCGTGAAACTTGAGTTCAGGCATCCCTAATTCCCGCATTAAGTTTTTATAATAGCTTCTGTAGGTTCTTGGTTCCGTTGGTTTTTCGTCATTGGTCAATACAAAAAAAGAATTATTTACAATTTTCTTGATGGGTTTCAGCATTCTCAATAAATCCCTGCTCATCGGAATATCTCGAATGGAATTCTTGGTTTTGGGCGTGTCCAAAATAACTTCTGTCTTGCGAATGTTCTCTTCAATAACATAAATTCGTTGGATGGTTCTTTTTACGCTGATAATTCCTCTATCGGTGTCGATATTTTCCCAAGTCAAGGCACAAACTTCGCCAATGCGTATTCCTGCACTCAGGCAAATGAAAATACCTAAATTCCGGAAGGTAAAATGCTCTTGAATATAGTTCATTACCTTTTTTTGGTTGGTTCTGCTCAAGACTTCAATATCGTGTTTCTCTCGTTCTGTTGGGAATTGTATATCGAAAGCTTGATATTCGAGCCATTTGTTTTTAGCACCAAATTTTAGCACCATTTTCAGTACAATCAAAATGTCCTTGATGGTTTTGTGACTCAATCCCTGTTCTATTTTTTGAAACACAAATTGTTGTACTTCTGCTTCTTCAATAGTGTATTGATTCCCGAAAATAGGCAATAAATGATTTTCTGTTAAAAGCACATAAGCCGAAAAACTCGATTTTTTGACATACTGCTTTTTGTCTGTTTTCCATAGGGTAATGACTTCTGAAATTTTCTTTTGTTCGTTCATAATTTAATTTTTAAGATTATTAATCTCAAAGAAAATAAATTAAGGTTTGAGGATTCTTAATCTTTTTTTTGGGAATTTGAAATCCTTAATTGTTATAGTTCCAAATTTGAGATTTCCAGAGTTTGATGGGGAGTGGGAAGTGAAGAAGTTGGGGGAAGTTGCGTCCAATAAATCCGGAAAATACAATCCAATTAATGCGACAGATTCTATTAAATGTATAGAATTGGAGCATTTAGCAACAGAAACGGGACAATTACTTGGTTATACAGATGGAAGTAAATCAGGAAGTATAAAAAATGTTTTCAATGAAGGCGATGTATTGTTTGGTAAATTGAGACCTTATTTGAAAAAATATCTCCAAGCACCATTTGATGGTGTATGTTCATCTGAAATTTGGGTATTAAAAGGGAAAAATATTTCAAATGATTTTTTGTATAGAATAGTTCAAACTAATTCATTTATTGATTTGGCAAATCAATCCAGTGGTTCAAAAATGCCAAGAGCTGATTGGAATGTCGTTGAAAATGGTTTTTTCTCCTTTCCTTCTTTAACCGAGCAACAAAAAATCGCTTCTTTCCTTTCTTTAATTGATGAAAGAATCCAAACTCAAAGCAAAATAATTGAGAATCTGAAAACCTTAATTAAGGCAACAAGCGAAAAATTATTTACTCAAAAAATAAGGTTTAAGGATGATAATGGAAGTGATTTCCCTGATTGGGAAGTTAAGAGTTTGGGAGAAATTTGTGAAAAGAAATCCTCTAATATTTCAGCAAACAAAATAGAAGACAATTTTGGAGAATATATTATTTATGGCGCTTCAGGAGTTTTAAAAAAAGTTGATTTCTATGAAGAAAAAAACGATTACATAAGCATTGTAAAGGATGGAGCCGGTGTTGGGAGGCTTTTTTACTGCAAAGGAAAATCTTCTGTTTTAGGAACGATGGATATTATTAAACCATTAGCTAATACAAATACTTATTTTTTATTTTACCTGTTAAGTAATATCGATTTTACAAAATATGTAACAGGTAGTACAATTCCACACATCTATTTTAAAGATTATAAGAATGAAAATTTTGGAATTCCTTGTACAGAAGAGCAAACCAAAATTGCCACTTTTTTATCTCAAATAGATGAGAAAATCGAGATTGAAAAGCAGTTATTAATCGAATATGAAAATCAAAAAAAGTACTTGTTACAGAACCTTTTTATATAAATAGATTTGATAATAAATACTGTTTTTGGCTTTGTAATTGGTTTAATAATAAAATTTCAACTTCAATCTTTTCGTCAATTGAAGAAAGGAAATTCGCAATTTTAGTTTGTTCAAGAAGTGCCGGAATTTTTACTAAACATTCGCTTATTTCACCCAAATTAATTTTTTGAGGAAAAGCAACGTGTATTGTTCTTTTCCATAATTCTGACTGAAAAAAATCAGTATTAATGAAGTGACATAAATATTCATTATCAATTTCAATAGACTTTTTAATTAAGGCTAAACTTACATAAAAAGAAGCTTTTACATCCCAATTAATATATTTTGCGACACCAATACTTCCTATTTTTGTCATTAAAATATCTCCTTTTTCTAATTTTACTTTTTTATTCTCTTTTTCATAAACTTTTTCGGAAATATATTTTGTTTTATTAAATTGGTTGGCAGTTAAGTGTTCTACACTAAAGAAAGGAATACCATTATCAACGTAGTTTGGAGTTTGGTGCGTACCATCATATACTTTACATAACTCTCCTAATATATTTACTTCCCAATCTGGAAAATTATTTCCATTATCATCTTTAAATCGTAACTGTTGAGAAAATATCTTTTTGCTGATAGAACTTTTTAAAACCTTCAATTCCTCAATTATTTTGTTTTGAGTTTGAATTTGGTCGTCTATTAAAGATAGAAAAGTTGCTATTTTGTCTTGCTCATCTCTATCTTCTGGCAAAAATATTTTTAGCTTTTTAAGGCTATCATTATACAAATGTGTAACCGAAGAACCTTGAGCTATTTTTGCAATATCTTGTTTTCTTTTACCATTGAGTTGATAACTGATAAAATTACCGTTGTCTTTATGAGGTCTGATAATGTTTAAATCTCCACCCAAAAGCACGCTGTCCAAATTCACACAACAAGCTGTAGCGATATCTATCGCAGTTTCTCCTGAAGAAGGTATAATTACATCATTATTTTCACTTACTACAAGTCCTTTTGGGTCTATAGAAGTTTTGCTAAAAACCTCTTTAATAATTTCATTTTTATATTTAGTGTAAAGTTCGCCGTATAAAATACATCGTGTTCCTTCTTCTGTTAATTGGTCTTTAGAAATACCTTTTCCTTTTAAAAATATTCCAACATCAGAAAAAGGAGTTTCTGTCCATTTTCCTGTGTACTCTTTAAAACGAAGTTTAGGGAAAATTCCTCTATTTGGGACTTTCGTTGTATAATTTGGAACATTGCTCATACTCTTATATTTTTCTTGCATATTGGCTATTCTGTTTCTTAACGGTAAACATTAAGGATTTGATGAAATTTTGTACCATTTTCTTGATATCAGGAAAATGGTATTTACTTATTTTAACTTCTTGATGTTTTGGTTTCCCATTAGCGATTTCAATTGTGTAATGGCTATTTGGTTCAGTTTGATTAATCGCTCGTTTTGTGGCAATTCCATTCGTATAAATTCAGCATTCATACTTTCTATATTGGCTAATACCAGCAATTGCTCGATTGAGGCATAATCTCTTATATTACCTTCCTGTTTAGGGTTTTCATCACGCCACTGCTTTGCTGTTTTACCAAATAATGCCACATTTAAAGCATCAGCTTCATTGGCGTATATAAAACTAGCTTGTTCTTTTGTAATGCTTTGCGGTACTATGTGTTCTTTAATCGCATCGGTGTGTATGCGGTAGTTTATTTTGGAAAGGGTTCTTGTTAAATTCCATTCTAATGATAATCGGTTGTTTTCATCGTCTTTTAATCGTTGAAATTCTTTGATAAGATACAACTTGAATTCAGGGCTTAACCAAGAACCAAACTCAAAAGCCAAATCTTTATGTGCATAAGTTCCACCACCATATCTCCCTGCTTTTGATTGAATACCTATTGCATTGGTGGCTTCTATCCATTTTTTTGGTGTTAAATGAAATGTATTTAAACCTGCTTCTTTTTTAAAGGTCTCGAATTCGCCACCTTTAAAAATGGGGTTATGTAATTGTTCCCAGATACCTAAAAATTCTAACGTATTTCGATTACGCATCCAACTATAAATCAAATCATCACCACCAAATTTGTTAGCCATATTAGTCAATGAAATAAAATCATTCTCATTTTGAGAAATAATTATAATTTCAGTTCCTTGTACATTAATAGTTGTTTTTCTATCTTTTGCCATCTGTTTATTCCTTTCAATATCATCTTCCTGATGTCAGGAAAACGATAAACTATTCTTATATTTTATTTTAAAAACTAAACTACCAATCCCAATTCTTTAAAATATACTTCAATTTGAACATCCAAATCGGCTCGTTTGGCTTCTAATTCTTTTATTCCACTCATTACGGCTTGAATGTCAATTTCTTCCTGTTCTTCGAATGTGTCCACATATCTAGGAATATTCAGGTTGTAGTCATTATTAGCAATTTCTTGTAATGTGGCTTTGTGGCTGTATTTTTCAATGATGGTTCTGTCACGATAGGTTTCCACAATTTTGTCAATATGCTCATCACGCAGCATATTTTGAGTCTTCACTTTTTCAAAACCTTTGCTGGCATCTATAAACAAAACATCTTCGGGAGTTTCTCTACATTTTTTGAACACCAAAATACAAGTGGGAATACTGGTGCCATAAAAAATATTGGCTGGCAAACCAATCACAGCGTCTAAATAATTTTTCTGTTCAATCAGATATTTTCGGATATGCAACTCCGCTCCTCCACGAAACAAAACGCCGTGTGGCAAAACAATTGCCATAATGCCATTTTCTGCCAAATGATAAATCATGTGCTGTACAAAGGCAAAATCGGCTTTGCTGCTTGGAGCTAATCTTCCATATTGGCTAAAACGGTCGTCGGATGTAAATAAGGGATTGGCACTCCATTGTGCCGAAAATGGCGGATTGGCAACGATGGCTTCAAATTCTAAACCTTTATGTTGCGGATGCTCCAATGTATCTTCCTGCTTGATGTCGAATTTTAGAAAATGTACCCCGTGTAAAATCATGTTCATTCGGGCAAGGTTGTACGTGGTGCGGTTCATTTCTTGTCCGTAAAAGTTGTTTACATCTTCTACTTCTTTTGCTACACGAAGCAATAAGGAACCCGAGCCACAAGTGGGATCATAAACTGATTTTAGTTTATTTTTTCCTGTGGTAACAATTTTGGCTAATATTTTACTGACTTCCTGCGGAGTATAAAATTCGCCGGCTTTTTTTCCTGCTCCACTGGCAAATTGTCCAATCAAATATTCGTAAGCATCACCCAATACATCTAATTCGGTATCTCCCAGCTTGAAATCAATTTGGTCAAGATGCATCAATACTTTTGCAATAATAGTATTTCTTGCTTCGGCTGTTCTTCCAAGGTTATTGCTGTTCAAATCCATATCCGAGAAAAGGTCTTCAAAATCCTCTTCACTTTGTGTACCCATCGTACTCAACTGGATATTGGTCAGTATTTTTTGTAAATCTTCGAGAATAAAAGTATTGCTGTCGCTATTGCCTCGTTTGGCAACTTCGCTGAATAATTCAGAAGGTTTTAAGAAATAGCCTAACTTTTCAAGAGAGGCTTCTTTGATGGCTTCGATATATTGTTGTCCTTCTTCGGTATTTTCTTGTATATCCCTAAATTGTATTTTGTCTTGCTTTAAAATGTTATTGGCATAAATTTCCATTTTTTCAGCCAAATATTTATAGAATATAAAGCCTAAAATATAATCCCGAAACTCATCTGCGTTCATTTTTCCTCTCAACGTGTTGGCAATATTCCAAAGCTGTTGTTCGAGTTGTTTCTTTTGGTCTTCTGACATTTTAAATAAATTATTATTTGTTAATTTCTGCCTTAAGGATTTTAAATCTCAAATGCGAAATATCTGCTAAAATACCCATTTCTTTTTTGGTATTTTGTTTTTCGATATAAAATTAGTTTGAAGTTTAAAGCGTTTCGAAAGTTATTTTATCTAATGAAGATTCTTGGTGTAATTGCATTTCTATTCCTAAAATGTCTTTCGAACTTTTAAGAAATCAAATTATCAAAAGTCTTCTGGTTCTATGTCAATAAGGGAAACTTTAAAAGCCTGACAGCTATGTCGGGCTTTTTTTATGTCTAAAAATTAGTGCTTCCTGATTTTTAAATTTCGAAAAAAGGCATCACTTTTATATAAAATAATTTTTATTCCCAAATAATTGAATAAATTAGAGGCCTAAATTATTTACTATGAAACGTCGTCAATTTCTTCAAAGCACTGCTCTATTTTCTGTAGCATCCTTAGTAAACGCAAATGAACTGTTTGCTAAAACTCCATTAATTAATAAAGTGGGCTTGGGTTTATTCTCTATACCAAAAATGTTAGAGAATGACTTTGACGGTGCTTTTGCCATGTTAGCTAAAATGGGATATAAAGAGGTGGAATGTTTTGGTCCTTATGAATTCAGTACTGAAAAAGCAAAAGCTTCATGGAATGCTGTTACACCCCAACTAGGATTCAAAGGAAGTGGCTTCTTTAACAAAACGGCTTCTGATTTTTTTAAGGCAGCAAAATCAAATGGTATTAGTATTCCTTCCATGCATACTGATTTAGACACACTATCAAATAATATGGGTCCATTGGCGGAAGCCGCTCATTTAATCGGTGCAAAATATGTGGTACTTCCTTCCATTCCGGATGCTGAAAGAAAAAATTTAGACGACTATAAACGAGTAGCAGAAAAATTCAACTCGATTGGTGCTCAAGCCAAGAAAGAAGGAATTCGTTTTGCATATCACAATCATGGTTATGGTTTAAACAATGTGAATGGCGTTATGCCATTAAATATTATTTTTGACCAAACTGACCCTAGCTTAGTTTATTTTGAAATGGATCTTTATTGGACAATAGCCGGTGGAGCAGATCCCGTTGAATTATTCAAAAAGCACAAAGACAGGTATAAAATGGTGCATATAAAAGACATGAAAGAAGCAAAAAGATTCGCAGGAGATGGTGGCGATTCATCACAATGGATTAGTCTTTTTCCTTACATGACTTCATGTGGTGAAGGTGTGTTAGATTTGCCTACAATACTTACTGCTGCAAAACAAAATGGTGTTGAGCATTTCTTCGTGGAACAAGATATGGTACAATCCCCTGAAATAGCATTGAAAAAAAGTATTGATTATTTAAAGACCCTTTAATTTATATAAGTTCTTATATTTACAGGACCACAGAAGATTATAAAAATTTGATGAAACTCCAATGGTAAAAGAATTACCAAAATAACCGCAAAATAAAAATCGCAACTTTCTTCCAGAGAGGGAGCTTTAAAGCCTGACAGCAATGTCGGGCTTTTTTATGTCTAAAATTAAATCATTTTACCATCCTTCATTTAAACCATTCTTTAATGCCATTTGGTATTTTTCAACATCAAATTTATACAAATCAGGGGCTTTGTGAGCACCGCCTTTTCTGCTTTCGTCTAATTTTATTAAAATATCGTAACGCAACATTTTCCTAAAAAAATTCCCGCGATTTAGCTTTTTTCCCAGAATAATTTCATACAATTTTTGAATTTCCGGCATGGTGAATTTTTCTGGCAACAAATTAAAACCAATAGGTTTATAATTCAATTGTTTTCGAAGTGTAATTAAAGCTTTGTCAAAAATACTTTTATGGTCCATCATCAATTGTGGCAATTCATCGACAGATTTCCATTCGCAAGCATCCGAAAGATCATCAACCACTAAATTTACAGTTGAAAAATCCACTAAAGCATAAAATCCTACGGAAAGAAAGCGCTGTTTGTTCCAAATGGTATTTTCAAATTCTTCAAAAAATCCTTCAGACCGATTCAAATCACTAAAAACCCGAAATTGTTGCAGATAAATATTGTTGGCACCTGTTCTTTGTTGCAGAATTCTATTGGCGGCGACTTCTATATTTTCGGTTTTTAATATATAGCCTCCAGGAAGTGCCCAAAGATTATTACCCTTCATCTTAACAACCAAAACCTTTAAAATAGTATCGTGAAATCCAAAAATTACACAGTCAATAGACAAATTTGGGATATACATTCCCCAAGATTTATCTGATTTTTCTTCAATTATTTTTTTAAACCCCATTGTTATAAATTCTAATAAAAATTAAATTATTATAAGTAATTTCTTTTATAAAAAACCAATAATGAAAATTTACACTTCTTTTTTGCAAATATTAAAAAATATAATTAATATTGCTTCATAATGAAGCAATATTAATTACCAACTAAAAAACCATATGAAAAAATTATCTTTTTCGAAAATTGCGAAAATATCGCTTCTTTCAACATTAGTTGTTTCTGGGATTTCTTGGAATAAACATCCTGAAGTTACAGATTCAAATGACAAACCCATAATTACTATTGACGGGTTTACCTTTTCTGATTTAAACCAAAACGGAAAATTAGATAAATACGAAGATTACCGTCTTCCGATGAATGATAGAATTCAGGATTTGATTAGCAAAATGACCGATGACGAAAAAGCAAACATGCTTATTGGAATTGGAATGCCTGGATTTGATGTAGCAACTTTTAAGTTTACAACAGAAGGTTTTCAAGGAAAAGTTCCTGGTGCAGCGGGTGGAACCTATGATTTACAACGATTAGGAATTCCAACGGTTGTGGTGTCTGATGGTCCAGCAGGTTTGAGAATTAATCCAAAACGAAACAATGACCCAAACAGCTATTACGCAACGGCATTTCCTGTAGGAACTTCATTGGCATCTACCTGGAACACGGAATTAATCAACAATGTGGGGAAAGCTATTGGTAATGAAGTGAAAGAATATGGTGTTGATGTTTTATTAGGACCAGGAATGAACATTCACAGAAATCCATTGTGTGGTAGAAACTTCGAATATTATTCGGAAGACCCATTACTTACCGGTAAAATTTCGGCAGCAATTGTAAATGGGATTCAATCGAATGGTGTTGGAACTTCAATTAAACATTTTGCAGCTAATAATCAAGAGCGCAACCGTATGGGTGTAAATGCACATATTAGCGAAAGAGCTTTGCGTGAAATTTACTTAAGAGGTTTTGAAATATCCGTAAAAGAAGCACAACCTTGGACCATTATGTCATCTTATAATCTAATTAATGGGACGTATACTTCTCAAAGGAAAGATTTATTAACCACAGTTTTAAGAGATGAATGGGGATTCAAAGGGTTGGTAATGACGGATTGGTTTGGTGGTTATGATGGTTTTGGCGGTGCAAATTCTCCTTTTTCTCCAAATGCCGTGAGCAATGTTACAGCACAATTAGCAGCTGGAAATGATTTATTGATGCCAGGAATGCCTGCTCAAAAACAAGCGATTTTAGACAATATGAAAAGCGGAAAGCTATCCGCCGCAGTAATAAATAAAGATTTGACTCGCATTCTAGAATTGGTAATGAAATCGCCATCGATGAACAATTACAACTATTCGGGGAAACCAAATTTAAAAGCTAATGCTGAAGTAACAAGACAAGCAGCAGCCGAAGGAACTATTTTATTGAAAAATGACAATAATGCGTTGCCTTTTTCTTCTAAAACGGCTCCATTAGCAGTTTTTGGGGTGACTTCATATGATTTTATTTCAGGAGGAACTGGAAGTGGTGATGTAAATGAAGCGTACACGATTTCATTAATTGACGGATTAACGAATTCAGGATTTTCAATTGATAAAGACCTAGAGGGATTATACAAACCCTATTCAGCAGATCAAAAAGCCAAAGAATTAGAGCGTCGTGAAAAAAATGGCGGATTAATGGCTTCTCCAAAACGTATTGAAGAACTGGAATTGAGCAAGGAAATTATTGAAAATAAAGCCAATTCATCTGAAGTTGCCTTGATTACAATAGGTAGAAATGCTGGTGAAGGGGATGATAGAAAAGTAGATGCCGACTTCAATTTAGCTCAAGATGAAATCAACTTAATCAATACGGTTTCGGCTGCTTTTCACGCCAAAGGAAAAAAAGTGGTGGTAGTCTTGAATATTGGTGGTGTAATTGAAACAGCCAGTTGGAAAGATAAAGTAGATTCTATCCTTTTACCGTGGCAACCGGGTCAAGAAGGAGGAAACTCTGTAGCGGATGTTTTCTCAGGAAAAGTAACCCCATCAGGAAAATTAACAATGACTTTCCCGGTAAATTATGCAGATACGCCTTCATTCAAAAACTGGATTGGAACACCTGCTGAAAACCCTACAAGTGTAACGTATGAAGAAGGAGTTTATGTTGGGTATCGTTATTACAACACTTTTAATGTGAAACCATCCTACGAGTTTGGTTACGGATTATCATATACAAGCTTTGATGTGGCTAATTTGAAATTAAGTGCTAAAGCTTTTGCCAATGAAATGACCGCAACAATAACCGTGAAAAATACAGGAAAAACCGCTGGAAAAGAAGTGGTAGAATTATACCTTTCTGCTCCCTTTAAAAATACAGACAAACCTAGTTCTGAATTGAAAGCTTTTGCCAAAACAAATTTATTGCAACCTGGAGAAAGCCAAACCATTACTTTGACACTAAATCCTAAAGATTTAGCATCATTTGTTACTGCTAAAAATGCTTGGATTGCTGAAGCAGGTTCTTATAAAGTAGCTATTGGAACATCGTCATTAAACATTAAACAAACAGCTGCTTTTTCTTTAGCAAAAGAATTAGTGGTAGAGAAAACAAATGCTGCATTTGCTGCTGATGCCCAATTTGTAGACTTGAAACATTAATTTTTGCATGCAATTATTGATTTAGTTTTTGAAAAAAAACAAAGCTTAAAAAGCCTAACAGCAATGTTAGGCTTTTAAAACTAAAGCGAAGTGCCGTTTTAGTTTTTTGAAACAAGAAAAACAAGTTATTAAAACAGTTAATCCAAATGCTAGCGGAGATGATTTAAATCATATGCTAAAGATTCTTGGCTTTAAAACGGATTGTGAAGAGAAGATGTTGTTTGTTTTAAGAATGGAACAATATAACAAAAAGGCTGGTGTAGCGGATTATAAAAACAGAAGGGCTTCCAACGGGACTTGTATTAGCTTTGATTTTATTATTTGTATAAAGACAAGTAGATCGTCTTAAGAATTAAAGATTTGAAATAGCTTTTCTTAATCTCTTTTTATAGTTAATAAAAGCTTTCAAGCCTAATAGGATTGTATTATCAGGCTTTTTATACCTAAATGCAAACTGATTTTGAATCTAAAACAATACGACTGTCAGGAAATATCTCAATTCTTTGATACCCATAAGTATTGGTTTGAAATTCATTGTAAAAAAACCATGCTTTTTTCTTTTTCATTTAAATTAACCCAACGCATTTTAAATGAATGTGTTATTTAAATAATTTCAAGTAATTAACATGAAAAAAAATACAATTAAAATTCTTTTATTAATAATAGTGTTCACAAATACATTGGTTCTTTTTTCACAAGAATCAAACAATATAAAAAACGAAACAAAGGACGATATAAAGCTTAAAGGCTCAATTAGTGTTACTAATAATGGCATTTCTATCATACCCACATTTAGCTTAGGAAAACCCGCGGCAATAGTTAATCTGTCGCTTGGAACAAGCAGGCTAACTTTTGAGCCTGAATTTCGAGTTTCATTAGAAGGAAAGCCATGGTCATTTGTTTTTTGGGGGCGATATAAAGCCTACAAAAGTGATAAATTTTCATTGAATATTGGTGCTCATCCTGCATTTGTATTTAAAACAATGCCTTTAACTAAGGATGGTGTTACAAGTGATTATATTGTAAGTCAAAGATATCTGGCTACAGAGGTTGTACCTACCTACCGCATTTCTAAAAACGTAACTTTGGGGATGTATTATTTATATTCTCATGGTTTTGATTTAGGGACTATTAAAAACACGCATTTTGTTACCGTTAATACTGGTGTCTCAAATATTGAAGTATCTAATAGTTTACGAATGAAGATAAGTCCACAATTGTATTATCTTCGAATGAATGATCTCGATGGTTTTTATTCGAGTACTACGTTTACAGTTTCAAAAGTCGACAATCCAATCTCAGTTTCAGTATTCTTCAATAAAGTGATTGACACTAATATAAAGGCGAGTAAAGACTTCGTTTGGAATGCAACACTAACCTATGCTTTTTAAATAATCCTATCCTTTTTTATTAAAGATTTGACCACTGTAATACAGAAATAGTTGCCATACAGTTAGCTACAAAAGGAGATTGAAATAAGATTGCCTTATGTTTAAAAATTAATAATTGCTTATATTATTAGTCTTTATATTTCTCACAAACCGCTTGTCACTTTTAATGTTTATAAAAACATCATACAATATATTAGAGGAGTTTAATTTGTAGCTTCTTCAACAAGACAACTTCTATAAAGGGTTTCAGGATGTTAATCTTGAAACTTTTTTATTTATATGTCTGGCTCAATTCACGAATTAATCTCAATGCTTCAATTTTTCTAAGATGAACTAGGGCTATCTGTCGATATTCTATAGGAAACTGCCGATTTCGATTTTAGGACTTAATATATTCCGTACATTTATTTTTAAATTGTACCTGATGAAACCATTTTCAGTTAAAGATATTTCGATTTTTTCAAAAGCTATACTCTTTTTTGGACTGCTTATAGTCCAAAGTATGCCGCTATATATGAATATCAGCTTTCCTATGGAATTTTGGATAAAACAAATCTTTATGTATGTTATATGGATTATAGTGTTTTATCTTACCTATAAAATAATCATTCCTACCCTTTTATTTCAGGGCAGGAACGGTTTTTTCTTTATTGCGATATGCCTTCTGACACTATCGGTTCTGTACATTAGTGATACTTTCAACTCACTCATAAACCTTGACGCCATTTTAAATCAGCATTTTAAAATTTCTAAAAAAGACAATATGCATGGAGCTTTGATTTCAAATTTAAGCGAAATCATAATAACCTTGCTAATGGTGGGCGCAAGCACAGTGATAAGCGTTGCCAAAAAACTGCAAGCGGAAACCCAAGTGCGTCAAAATCTTGAAAAAGAAAAAGTCACTTCGGAATTATCATTCCTTAAATCGCAAATCAACCCTCACTTTTTTTTCAACATCCTGAACAGTATTTATGCCTTGGCGGGTACCGAAAACCAACCGGCACGGGAAGCTATATATACGTTGTCACACATGATGCGTTACGTACTTTATGATACCAAAAACAACCTGACAACGCTAAGTAAAGAAATAGGTTTTGTAACCGATTATCTTAAACTTATGGAGCTGAGAATAACGGATAAAGTGCAGGTAATATTTGAAAAACCTACAAGTATCAAGGATGTTGAAGTAGCACCAATGTTATTTTTACCTTTTATCGAAAATGCCTATAAACATGGAATTAGCGGTATTTATCCAAGCTATATTTATATCGGAATTGAGCAGTCCGAAAAATTTCTACAAATTGAAGTACGCAATTCTATATTTGAAAATCAAACCTTAAGTAAAGAAGAAAGTAACGGAATTGGCTTAATCAATACCCGCCGAAGACTCGATTTGATTTATCCGGGTAAGTACGAATTAATCACTACTGAAGATACCCTTCAAATGGAATACTCGGTAATCTTAAAATTACAAATCTCATGATATTAAAATGTATCGCGGTTGATGATGAACCGCTGGCGCTACAAATTATAGTTTCTTATATAGAACAAACGCCATCCTTATCATTAGTGGGACAGTTTTCGAATGCCATCGAAGCATTAAAAGCAATCCATGAACAGGATATTGACCTAATTTTTCTTGATATTCGAATGCCAGACATAAATGGAATTGAACTGGCAAAGATTGTCGAACAATACCGTGTAAAAGGGAATTTAAGAATCATATTTACTACGGCTTTTGACCAATATGCGCTTGATGGTTACAAGGTAGATGCGCTTGATTACCTTCTTAAACCTTTTAGTTTTGTTGATTTTAGTAAATCGGTTGCAAAGGCACTGGGTTATTTCGAACTCATCCGAAACCCGGAACAGGAAATTCGAAAATTTAGTCCTCCAATTCCTGAAACTGAAGTAGCTTATATTTATCTGAAATTTGAATATCAGCTCGTTAGAATCGCAGTCGATGATATCATTTATATAGAAAGCATGAAAGATTATGTGAAAGTATTCAGGCTCAGTGAAGACAAGCCATTGCTGTCGCTGACCAGTATGAAATCGCTTGAAGAAAAGCTTCCTGAAAATAAATTTATGCGAATTCACAGGTCTTATATTGTATCTCTGGATAAAATAAAGTCCGCTACAAAAAATTCCGTCCAAATTGACAAAATTACCATTGCTGTCACCGATCAATACAAAGATAATTTTATAAAATTTTTCCAAGACTGGGCTTAAAATTTTGAATTGCTAAAGTTCCGTCGACGTTCTCCGCCTCTCTGTCGAATGTGCTGGTATATGTTCCTATTAAGATGTTGCTTTGTACCGTAATCCAAACGAATTTATTTAAACAATTCTAACGGATTCAGAACTTAAAATATCTTAAAATGAAAAAAATCATCCTTATTACCGTATTACTTTTTGCTGTTTTATCTGTAAAATCGCAAACTTTTACCGGAACGAATAGCATAAAGGGAAAAATTTCTGGTACCGTAATCGATTCGATAACTAAGGCACCGATAGATTATGCTTCGGTAAGCCTTTACAAAATCAACTCTACTAAACCCATAACGGGCGTTTTGACCGATGCTACCGGAAATTTCAAATTGAATGAAATTCAAGCTGGGACCTATACCGTTACCATTTCGTTTATTGGTTACAATGACAAAACTATTAAATCAGTAATCACAACCGATGCAAAGTTGGATCTTGAAATTGGGAAAGTAATTCTAAGTCCTGAAACAAATACGTTGAAAGAAGTTGTTGTTGTCGGAAAAACGCAACAAGTGACGAACAAGATTGACAAAATTGTTTACAACGTAGAAAAAGACTTGACGGCAAGCGGCGGTAATGCCACGGATGTATTGCAGAAAGTTCCTATGGTCAATGTAGATATTGACGGAAAAGTATCCATTCGTGGGGATGGAAATGTGTGTGTGCTTATCAATGGAAAACCATCGGGGGCAACTTCCGCCAACCTTTCGGATGTATTAAAAACAATACCTGCTGACCAAATCAAAAACATTGAAGTGGTTACTTCACCATCTGCAAAATATGATGCCGAGGGATCTGCCGGAATAATAAACATTATCACTAAACAAAAGAATGTTTCCGGAGTAAGTGGGTCTGTAAGTGGTGGTATTGGCACGAGACAAAATAACTTTAATGCCAACATTAATTATAATAAAAACCGTTTCAGCCTTTCGGCAAATGTTGGATTCAACAACGGCTGGCCACAAGAGTCCGCTTCCGAATCGAATCAAATTTTAAACAACAGTACTACCAACAGTTTGCACACGAGTAAAGGTACTAACGAAGTAAAACGTAGTGGTGTCGTAGCATCTGTAACAGCTGGATATGACTTTAATACTTTCAACAGTTTAAGTACAACTTTCCGATATAACGACGGAGGATTTGAGCGAACAGGTACGAGTGAAAATACCTTTACGGATTATCTGAATAACGCAAACAGCAGCATTTATACTGGACAAAGCAGTGCAAAAAATTCTTTTGGAGGATTTGACTGGAACCTTAACTATAGCCATAAATTTGCAAAAGAGGGACACGAACTTACATTTTCATCGCAATGGAGCCATAGTTTAGTTAATACAGATTATCAAAATATGTATTCCAGTTTTTATACCAATCAAAAAGCAAATAATGACGGAACAAATAATGAATACACACTTCAATTGGATTATACCTTGCCGGTAACCGAAAAATTTAAACTGGAAGCCGGAGGTAAAACAATCATCAGAAAGATTTCAAGTGATTTCCAAAATTATGTTCCTGATGCACAAAATGCATTTGTTTTTGACCCTATCAGTTCTAATTTATACAATTACGACCAGGATGTTGCGTCCCTTTATACAGTAGGAACGCTAACTTTACCCAAAGGTTTTACCGTAATGGCAGGTGCTCGTTTTGAAAACACAGCCATCAAAGGTGATCCTACAAATGCCTTACAAACTAATTTAAGTCCATTCAAAATTGACTACGGGACATTTATTCCAAGTTTCACACTACAGAAAGCATTGTCAGCTTCGTCTTCTTTAAAATTGACGTATAGCAAACGTATTTCAAGACCTAGCTTTACGTACCTCAACCCATTTATTAATAAATCAAATATTCAAGCACAAACACAAGGAAATCCAACCCTTGATCCTGAAGTATCACAAACCGTAGAATTTGGGTACTCCACATTTTCACAAAAACGCAGCTTGAATATTTCGGCGTATTATAAATATACATCAGACCTGATTGAAGGTATTGCAACACCTTTATCAGGAGAGACAGGAACAATCACCAATTATCAAAACATTGGAAACAATAAATCTTTTGGAATGAGTTTTTTCGGTTCCGTAAATCCGTTTAAGGTATTAACCTTACGTGGAAACTTTAATGCCTTCACTTACAAACCAGACCCAACCGGGGTATACAATTTGGAACAATCCACTAATGGCACTTCCATACAATATTCTGCGTTTGTAAGTGGGACACTTCAATTAAAAAACGACATTTCAGCTGAAGCTTTTGTAATCCAAAATTCTTCTAAGAAAACGCTACAAGGCACCAGTCCCGCTTTTAATTTAATGGTATTTGGAGTCAAAAAACAATTTTGGAACAAAACGGCATCATTGGGAATTAACATGGTATCGCCATTTAAAAAGGATTTGGAATTCAAACAAAATTCAAGTGGACAGGGATTCAGTCAAACCAGTACCTTTAAATTTCCAATCCGTTCCTTTGGAATTACATTCAGCTATAATTTTGGTTCAATGAATTTCACTGGAGCCAAAAAGAAAGGGGTTACTAATGATGACCTTAAAGAAGGAGATCAAAACAATCAGGGAGGCGTTCCAATGAAATAATACAATAAGAAGTGGATCTAACACCCGAAAAGGTTTCAAGATAGTAGCTTGGAACCTTTTTTTATAGGCAAGATTTTATTAGAATTAAAAAAACATCTAAAAGAAAACTTCAATTTAGGGCATTAATTGCTCTGTGCGAAGCCGTTCCAAAAAATAAAGGAGCTTTTTTGTCATTTTTTATTTTTTAAATTTCGATATTTACCTTTTAAAATAAATAAATTGATGATACGTAGAAGATTTATTGGTTCTGCAGCTTTATTTGGAGTTGCGGGTATTATGGGCTTTGCAATGCGTCCAAAGAAAAAACCCTTGTTGCACCATGTATTTTTTTGGTTGAAGAACCCTCAATCAGAAGCTGATAAACAGCAATTGATTTCCGGTTTGAAAACCTTAGCGGCAATTCCAACTATTCGCCAAATTCATGTGGGCGTTTTAGCTTCAACGGAAAAACGTGAGGTAGTGGATACTTCTTGGAGTGTTTCAGAACTCATGTTTTTTGATGATGAAGCCGGACAAAAAGTATATCAGGATCATCCGATTCATCAGGCGTTTATAAAAAATCATTCTCATTTATGGGAAAAAGTGGTTGTTTATGATGCTATAGATGTGTAACTGTTAAAGAAATTGGGGCGCTGTCAATCTATGTAAAATTACTGATAAAAAAGTTTCAAGAAATAAATCTTGAAAAGACTATTTATTGCCCAAATTTTAGTTTTTGAATCCAATAAACGTTTTTATCAGATTGACGATAAAAGATTTTTTTGTAGGATAACAAAATTATTTAAAAAAAATTACTCCAAGGGATTAAACCTTTTAATTCTTTTTTTGTCAAACGTTTCTATAATTATAGATTTGTCGCGATATTTCTTTTATCAGCCCACTATTTTTATTAACAATTAACATAAAATCAATTAATACTTTTTTTTTGAAAAACCTGTTTAAGTATGTCAAAAAAACAAACTCTTAGTACAACAATGCGTATTGTTCATCGTTATTTAGGCTTTTTCCTTGCTGGAATTATGGCTGTTTATGCCTTAAGTGGAATTATATTAATTTTTAGAGATTCTGGTTTTCTGAAAGAAGAAAAACAAGTAGTTAAAACGGTTAAGCCCAATGCCAGTGGAGAGGATTTAGGACGAATGTTAGAAATTCGTGGTTTTAAAGCGGATCGTGAAGAAGGCGATGTTGTTTATTTTAAGGATGGAACATACAACAAAAAAACTGGAGTAGCTGATTATAAAACAAAAGAACTTCCTGCTGCTATCGAAAAAATGACTCAACTGCATAAAGCAAGGTCTGGAGATCCTTTATTCTTTTTAAATGTCTTTTTTGGTTTATCGCTTTTATTTTTTGTTATATCTTCTTTCTGGATGTTCATGCCCAAAACATCAATATTCAAAAAAGGATTATACTTCACTGCTGCCGGTGTTGTGTTAACGTTGATTTTGTTGTTGGTATAAATTAATGAATAAAGCAGAAAGGTGTCGCTTGAGACCTTTCTGCTTTGATTATAAAAATAATGGTTACAGTTTAAAGCCGTTAGTTACACTTAAACATCCATTTTTTTAAGAAAACAAAACCCTTACTATGCGTAAAAGTTTTGTATAATTTTAATGGTTATTTCAACTCTAATATAAGAGCCTCATAAGGTCTTAGAGTAGCTTTTTTTGATAGTGTCGCATAATTATCAATCAAAATTTTTGCGTTTTTTAAGTTAATTCCTGTATTTGCAATAGCATTTTTGGTAGAAAAATTTAATAACACCAACACTTTTTTACCATCTAATTCTCTAGTGTACGCATACACATTAGGATTATTTTTGTCTAAAAGAGTGTATTTTCCATATACTAAAACAGGATTCGATTTGCGAAGTTTGGTCATTCTCCTAAAGTAATTCAAGACTGAATTTGGATCTTTTTCTTGATCCGCTGCGTTCAAAATAGTATGATTATCATTTACTTTTAACCAAGGTTCCGCTGTTGAAAAGCCTCCATTTTTAGAGCTATCCCATTGAAAAGGAGTTCTTCCGTTGTCTCTTGCTCCGCCTGTTTTTTGATCTTCGATGAATTGTTTTAAATCACCACCGGCAATTTTTACTTTTTCATATTCTGCAATCGTTTCAATATCTCTATAATCTTCAATTTTATTGAATTTGGCATTTACCATTCCTATTTCATCTCCATTATAATAATAAGGCGTTCCTTTCATCGAAAGTAAAAATGTGGTCAACATTTTTGATGAAACAGCTCTAAATTCCGGTGCGTCATTTCCCCAACGAGAAGTCATTCTAGGTTGATCGTGATTTCCTAAATAAATGGTTCCCCAACCTTTTTGGTCATAAACAGCATCCCAGTCAGAATAGATTTTTTTGAAATCAACTAAACTCCAATTTGGATTCATCTTTTTGAAATAACCAGGAATATATCCTAAGTTGGTGCCTTCAAAATGATAGCCCATATCCAGTTCTTTCCTATCAGCATCCACAAAATCGTGAGCTGATTTAAGCGTCATTCCAGCACCTTCTGCTAATGCCATTACATCATATTTACTCAAAACTTCTTTATTCATTTCTTTTAAATAATCGTGCAAATGAGGTCCGCTGGCCATAAAAACATCCCAACGTCCTTGGTAGTTTTTATCTAAATCGGCTTGAGTAATCACCGGAAAAGTCGTGTCTTTTGCGATAAATGGAATCACGTCCATACGGAATCCATCAATCCCTTTTTGAAACCACCAATTCATCATACTATAAATTTCCTGACGCAATTTTGGGTTTTCCCAATTCAAATCCGGTTGCTTATAGCTGAAGTAATGTAAATAATAAGAATCCGTTTGTTTATCATATCTCCAACCACTTCCATCGGCCTCAAAAGCACCCGGACGGAAAGCTGGTTTTCCTTTTTCGGCTGGCCACCAATGGTAATAATCTCGGTATGGATTGTCTCGGGATTTTCTGCTTTCCTGAAACCATTTATGCTCATCTGAACTGTGATTCACAACTAAATCCATTACTAATTTTAAACCTCTTTCATGCATTCCTTTCAACAATGCATCAAAATCTTCCATGGTTCCAAATTCTTTCATTATAGATTGATAATCAGAAATATCATATCCATTATCTGCATTTGGTGAACCGTAAATTGGATTCAACCAAACTACATCTATTCCTAAACTTTTGATATAATCTAATTTTTGAATAATCCCTTTCAAATCGCCTACTCCATCTCCATCAGTGTCTTTGAAGCTTCTTGGATAAATTTGATATACAACGGCTTCCTTCCACCATTTGCGGTCAATTGTCGGTTTTTTCTCTTGCGCTACAGATGGGTTTGTTGATACTAATCCAAAGCAAAACAATGCAATGGCCATTCCCCTTGATAATACTACTTTCATTTTAAATTTTTTAGTTAGTGGTTTTTTGGACGAAATCGATTTATTAAACACGTTGGAACATTGTCTTATATTTCAAAAATTTCGATATAGTAAAAGTAGATTCTTTCCTCGCTTAAAATTTTGAAGGTAGAAAAAAAGTAAATTATATTTTTTATAATTAATTGAAAATCAATGTTTTAAAATTAATTTATCTTCGAAAAAAGTGGTAGATTTATAAAATAAGAATGCAACAAAAACTGCTTTTCAACAGGTAATCGCGAGGTAAACAGTTTTAGTTTTTACCGGATGAACCAATTAAAAGGACTTTGGATTCAAATTCTTCCCTGGGTCCTACCGATTTGTTTTTTATTTGTGACCGATAATTGTAAATCGTCGATACCGAATACCTTAAAAATTCTGCAATTTTTGTACTGTCTTTAATACCCAAACGAATTAGTGCAAAGATTCTTAACTCCGTGTTTAAAAGCTCCCCTTGTTTCAAATGAAGCAGCTCTTTGTCTGCTACCAATTTCGAAAACTCATCAATAAAACTCGGGAATAATTGTAAAAAGGTTTGGTCAAAATTGGTATAAAATTCTTTTAATTCCTTCTCAATAGGAGTATTTGACTTCACTGCTTTTACGAGTTCATTCATTTTTCCTGCAGTAGCCATTACATTCAATTTTCGTCTGTATTCCTCCTGTTTTGCAATGTAATCGGAGCATTGGTCCATGTAGCGGCCAATATAAATTTCTTTCAACAAACTCGCTTCAGCAAGTGTTGCATTGGTTTGATTCAACCTTTCATTGATTTCATTTAATTCTTTGTTCAATACCGACAGTTTTGTATTGGCTAAACTTATTTCTTTTTGGGCATTCGCTAATTTTTTCATTTGTTTAAAAAGCAGAATCAAAACGACTAATAAGAACAAGGATAAGATACTGGCACAAATTAAAAAAATGATTAGCTGCGTTCTGTTGGTTTCATTTTTATTTTCATATGCCTCATTGATAATGGGCAACATTTTTGATATTTCGTAAGTTCTCAATTTCGCATTACAAAAAAGAGCATCTTCTAATGATCTTTTGATGTATTTATAAGCACGGTCAATATCGCCTTGTTCATAAAGGATGAAAGCCAATTTACGCAATGAGATATTTTCTTTTTTTACCAATTGTAAATCGGATATTGCAGAGACAATCAACCACTTTTCTTCCTGTTCTTTGTCTTTTTTCAATCGATACCCTTCCGAAATAATATAGGCGATAACGGCTCTATCCAGATCTTGTTTTGCGGTTTTTGAAAAGAATACACGCAGCAATGCTATCGCTTGATCCGCATGCCCATGTTCCAATAATTGGTCTGATTTGGCAATACCAAATTCTATAGATTTTGGCGAAAAATAGAGCATTGCCGAATCTCTGTATTTTTTTGTCAACGCACCATATTCCTTTTTTTCTTGACTGGAAGTGCCATAATCATTCAAATAACCATAGATAATCCGATTCGTCCAATAATAGTTTCCCTTTAGATTTGGCGTCAAATTGATGTTTATTGTTTCCAATATATCAAGGGATTCCTTATACATTCCTAAAGTTCCCATTATGGAAGCAACGTTTAATTTTGCTTCGTTTACTTTGTCTGGATTTTTTAATTTCTGGGAAATTAATAAACTCTTTCTAGCGTAAATTAATGCTGAATCCGACTGGTATGCTTTATATTGAACATATAATTTGCCATAAATATCGAATTTTTGCAGGTCTGTAGCGGTATAGTTTAAAAGCCCTTTAAGTTTATTTATATCGGCCTCTTTTCGATTTAAATACACCCCATATTCATTGACGGTATTATCTAATTCTTTTAATAATGAATCGTTTTTAACTTGACCCAAAAGAAAAATGGGCACTATCAATGCAATAAGTAAAGCTGAAAATTTATTCATTTTTGGTTGATTAGAAGGATGTAAAAATAACTAAAAAACCAGTTTAACGGAATACTGGTTTTCAAATACTCCTTTTTGTTACCACTTTTTGTAATACTAGATTTTTTGTTTGTAGCATCCTCTAAAACAGTACTTTTATTTTACACAAAGTATCCTTAAAATGTTTATTTTTAGTTAGTTCTAAAAGTATTTAAAAAAAATATTTTTATTTCATTGTGTTGATGTGACGCATTATTTATTATATTTGAAATCGTTTTCGTGAATCGAATAGAAATAAGGCGGGCAATTGACACCGATTTTTTTCGTCAAAAAGAGGAGAACATGTTATTAAACCAATATAATTAAGCTATTTACATACCAAATACAACAACCAAAACATGAAAAAAAGAATAGTAATACCTGCGTTAATTTTACTTGTTGGAACGCAAACTTATGCCCAAAAAAAATGGACGGAAACTCCTAAAGACTCTTACACTATTGTTCAAAATAAAGGAGGCCAAACATTAGGATATTCACCCAAATCAGGAGTTAAAATCATACAAGTAGACGGTTTAGCTTTTAAAGATTTGAACAAAAACGGGAAGTTAGATATTTATGAAGATTGGAGAAAACCGGTAGCGGAACGTGCCAAAGATCTTGCCACCAAAATGACAGTGGAGCAAATGGCCGGATTAATGTTATATAGCAGACATCAGTCTGTTCCAGCCCAGGAAGCAGGAATGTTTACCGGAACGTATAATGAAAAACCATTTTCTAAAAGTGGCGCAAAACCTTCGGATTTATCCGATCAACAAATTGCATTTTTAACAAATGACAATTTACGCCATGTGCTAATGACTTCGGTTCAAAGCCCGATAATTGCGGCACAATGGAATAACAACATACAAGCATTAGTGGAAGGGATTGGAATGGGAATTCCATCCAATAACAGTTCTGACCCAAGAAATGGAGCCAATAAAGATTCTGAATACAATGCAGGATCAGGCGGTTCCATATCACAATGGCCTGAAGAATTAGGATTGGCTGCTACTTTTGACCCGACTATTACAGAGAAATTTGGATCTATTGCTGCCAAGGAATACAGAGCCTTAGGAATTACTACAGCCTTATCTCCACAAATTGATTTAGCGACAGAACCAAGATGGAATCGTTTTGTAGGTACTTTTGGCGAAGACCCAAAATTAGCCACAGACATGGCAAGAGCCTATGTAGATGGATTTCAAACCTCACCTAAATCAATTGATGTTTATGATGGATGGGGAAATCAAAGTGTCAACGCAATGGTAAAACATTGGCCAAGTGGAGGTCCGGAAGAAGGAGGTCGTGATGGACATTTTGCTTATGGAAAATTTGCCGTGTATCCAGGAAATAACTTTGAAACCCATTTAAAAACCTTTTTAGAAGGCGCTTTTAAATTGAAAGGAAAAACTAAAAAAGCATCGGCAGTGATGCCGTATTATACGATTTCGTATGGTCAGGATAAAAAATACGGTGAGAATGTTGGAAACGGATTTAGTAAATACATTATTACTGATTTATTAAGAAATAAGTACGGTTATGATGGAGTAGTTTGCACGGATTGGTTGATTACTGCCAATGAAGGACCTACACCTGATGTTTTTGCAGGTAAATCTTGGGGTGTTGAAAAATTAACTATTGCCGAAAGACATTATAAAGTTATGATGGCCGGGGTAGATCAATTTGGCGGAAATAATGACATCAAGCCCGTGCTTGAAGCGTACCAAATGGGTCTTAAAGAACACGGAGAAACGTTTATGCGCAAGCGTTTTGAGCAATCAGCGGTTCGTTTGCTTTTGAATATTTTTAGAGTGGGATTATTTGAAAATTCTTATTTAGATGCTAATGAGACCAAAGCAATTGTAGGTCAACCTGAATTTATGAAAGCCGGTTATGACACCCAATTGAAATCTATTGTGATGATTAAAAATCAAAATAAGACTTTGCCAATCGCAAAAGGAAAGACGGTATATATCCCGAAAAGAGTTACGCCTGCAGGAATCAACTTTTTTGGACAACCCTCTCCTGAAAAAATTGAATATCCGATTAATTTAGAATTGATTAAAAAATATTATACTGTAACGGATGATCCTGCTAAAGCTGATTTTGCCATCGTATTTATCAAAAGTCCAATAAGCGGTGGATACAGCAGAGCCGATAGAGAAGCCGGAGGAAATGGATATGTTCCTATCAATTTGCAATTAAAAGATTATACGGCTGTAGATGCCAGAGCGCAAAGTATTGCTGCAGGAGATCCTGTGATTGACCCAACGATTACAAACCGTTCGTATTTGAATAAAACGTCTAAATCAAATTCGTATCCGGATTTAAATACGATTCTGGAAACTAAAAAAGCGATGAATGGGAAACCGGTACTGGTATCTGTCAATATTTCTAACCCAATGGTTTTTGGTGAATTTGAAAAAGAAGTTGATGCAATAGTAGGTGAATTTGGTGTACAAGTAGAGGCTTTAATGGATATTATTTCTGGAAAAACAGAGCCTTCCGGATTGTTGCCTTTACAAATGCCATTGAATATGTCAACCGTTGAAAAACAAATGGAAGATGTTCCTCACGACATGACACCTTATGTAGATGCTAACGGGAATATGTATGATTTTGGTTTTGGATTAAACTGGAAAGGGGTAATCAAAGATGCTAGAACTGAAAAATACAGCATTAAGAAATAATTAATTAAATCGTATATAAAAAAGACCATCATTGCTGATGGTCTTTTTGTTTTTAATAAATAGATTAGTTTTTATTTCACATATAACTGTCGGATAATTTCTGAGATCAGTCCAGTCCATCCTGTTTGGTGATTGGCACCTAACCCTTTACCGGTATCCCCGTCAAAGTATTCAAAAAACAAGTGATTTTTGTTGAAAACAGGGTCGTTTTGAAACTTCTCGTATTCACCATACATTGGAATTTTCTTATTGTCATCCGGAATAAATAGAGACAATAATCGCTTAGAAACTCCTTCAGCTGCTTGTTTTATATTCATCATTTGCCCTGAGTTTGTAGGGAATTCAACTTCATAGTCGTTTCCGTAATAACTCGAGAATTTTTCTAAAGAGTCTAAAATCAAATAATTCATTGGAAACCAAATAGGGCCTCTCCAATTTGAATTTCCGCCAAACATATCTCCCGTAGCCTCGGCTGGCGTATAATCGACTTGTACCGTTCCTCCTTCATAAGTAAATTTATAAGGATGTTCTTTATGATATTTGGACAACGAACGAATTCCGAAATCGGATAAAAACTCTGTTTCATCAAACATTCGCTTCATAATCATTTTCATTCGATGACCACGAAGGATGGAAAGCAAACGGGTTTCGCCTTTTCCGGGATGATACCAACTGGAGATTAAACTGGCTAAATCAGGACGGTTATTCAATACCCATTCGACACGACGTTTAAAATCGGGTAATTTTTCTAACAAATCTGCATTTAAAACTTCGACCGCAAATAAAGGAATTAACCCCACCATGGAACGTACTTTTAAAAGCTCGGCATCGCCATTTTCTTTGTGAAGCATGTCGTAATAAAACTGGTCATCTTCATCCCAAAGATTTAATTTATCACCCCCAATGGATTGCATGGCGCCTGCAATGTGTAAAAAGTGTTCAAAGAATTTAGAAGCCATATCCTGATAAACAGGATTTTCAAGAGAGATTTCACAAGCTATACGCAACATATTTAAACTGTACATCGCCATCCAACCTGTTCCATCAGCTTGCTCTAAATGCCCGCCGGTTGGCAAGGCTGCTGAACGGTCAAAAACTCCAATATTATCCATTCCAAGGAATCCACCCCCAAAAATATTATTTCCTCCTTCATCTTTCAAATTCACCCACCAAGTGAAATTTAAGAGCAGTTTATGGAAAATGCGTTCCAAGAAAACAATGTCTCCTTTTCCGCCATTCATTTCCTTGTCAATTTCATAAACTTTCCAAGTTGCCCAAGCATGTACTGGCGGATTTACATCTGAAAATGACCATTCGTAGGCCGGAATTTGACCATTTGGATGCATATAATATTCCCTCAAAATCACTGACAATTGTCTTTTTGCAAAATCAGGGTCAAGACGAGCTAAAGGCAATGTATGAAATGCTAAATCCCATGCGGCAAACCAAGGATATTCCCATTTATCTGGCATCGATAGGATATTGGAAGTATACAAATGTTTCCAAGAACTGTTTCGTCCATTCTTCCTATTCAAATCCGGTTTTGGCATGGATGGATCTCCTTTTATCCATTCAAAAACATTATAATAATACCATTGTTTTGTCCAAAGCATTCCAGCATACGCTTGACGTTGCACAGATCTTAATTTTTCTTCTTCAATTCCTTTTTGAAGACCGGCGTAAAATTCATCGGCTTCATCGAGTCGTTTTTGAAAAATAGTATCAAAATCGGCAAAAGCATCACTCGGAGTCTGATTCGTAAATCGCATGCGATAGACCTTTTTCCCATTCGCAGGAATTACATCGTCATATTTTACCGAAGCTTTAGTACCAATATGATTTGGATTTACAGCCTCTTTGCGTTTATTGACAATATAGTCATTTATACCATCTTTAGTGTATTGCGTCGGATTGGGAGAATTATATAACCTCTCAAAATTTGTTTCATTATCGCAGAATAAAACTTCCTTTGCCTTTTCAGCGTATAATTTAAAATGCCCTACTAAACGATGACTTACTTCAATAATAGAGTTGCCTATACCTGTTAATATTGGTTTATGACTATATTTTTCATACCCCCAACACCACGTATTCCTAAACCAAAGCGTTGGCAAAACCGTCATGGGAGCAGCAACATTTGATCTATTTTCTACCGTAACTTTAATTAATATATCCTGTTCATCGGCTTTTGCATATTCAATAGAAATATCAAAATAGGCATCTTTATCAAAAATCCCTGTGTCCAGTAATTCATATTCCGGTTGAAGACGGGTTCGTTTTTTACTTTCGTTAACCAGTTTTTCATAAGGAAAAGCAGCTTGAGGATACTTGTAAAGCATCTTTTGGTACGAATGGGTAGGCGTAGCATCTTGATAGAAATACAATTCTTTAACATCTTCACCATGATTTGATTCATTTCCGGTCAAACCAAAAAACCGTTCTTTTAAAATATGGTCTTTATGGTTCCAAAAAGCGAAAGCAAAACAAATATGTTGCTTATTGTCAGAAATTCCGCCAATACCTTCTTCTCCCCAACGATACGCTTTTGAACGTGCCATATCATGGGTAATATTATTCCAGGCATCACCGTTTTGTGAATAATCTTCCCTAACCGTTCCCCATTGTCTTTCTGTTAAATAAGGTCCCCACTTTTTCCAGCCTTTATTATCGTGCCTTAATTTTAACCGCGCTCGTTCTGCATCTATTTCTGACATACCACTTTAATTAATTGAATTTGCAATTCGCAATTTATATAAATACGGTTTAAAAACAACTAATTATTCTGCAAAAATCCCATGATGCAACTATTAATAAACTATTTTTTAATCGTTTTAATTTAATTTATGTTGGGTATTCGCATAAAAAAGAATTTTACTCGTTTTAGCCTAAAATAAATCTGCTTTACAATCTAACTAATTATCATTAAAATCAAAACAACTCAAATTCTAAATCTGAATCCGTGAATTATGTAAAAAATATAGCCTTTAGACGTTATTATAATTGACAAGCCGCACACAAAATACTTTATATTTGCATTGAAAACTAAACACCGTTTATTTATGAAAAAGCCAGCTCTCGCATTACTTATACTTCCCTTATTATTTTTTGTGTCCAGTTGTAATCGCGGTAAAGCCGCTGATACAGTAAACGGAGAAGAAAAAACAGTAACAAAACAGCCTGATACCTTAGTCAAAAAAATAGCTCTTACCATTGACACTCTTGATTATAATAAAAGAATGTTGGCCTTGAGCAATAATGATACTACAGGGAAATGGCCGGTAAAAACACCTTATCCTTTGCCAGGAGCACTTTTGCCATACCATAGAATCATTGCCTATTATGGAAATTTATATTCCAAAAGAATGGGAATTTTAGGAGAACTTCCCAGAAACGAAATGATTAAAAAATTACAAGGTGAAGTAGCCAAATGGCAGGCGGTAGATCCTTCCGTAAAAACAATTCCTGCTTTGCATTATATTGCAATCACTGCCCAAGGCGCACCTGGAAAAGACAACAAACACAGAATGCGTATGCCGTTTAAACAAATTGATACCATTTTGAGTTGGGCTAAGCCTATAGATGCCTTGGTATTTCTAGACATCCAAGTAGGTCATAGTAATGTGAAAGACGAAGTGACAACATTAGAAAAATACCTTTCAATGCCCAATGTCCATTTAGGAATTGACCCTGAATTTTCGATGAAGGGTGGGCATCGTCCCGGCTCAAAAATAGGCACTTTCGATGCTGATGATATCAATGATGCTATTGATATTTTGGCAAATATAGTCCGTAAAAACAAGCTGACTCCAAAAATACTCGTAGTACACCGTTTTACACAAGGGATGGTAACTAACTATAAGAATATAAAAAAAGTGCCTGAAGTACAGATTGTAATGGATATGGATGGTTTTGGCGACAGAATCTTGAAAAGATCTACTTATCTAAGTTATATTTATAGAGAACCTGTTCAATTTACTGGTTTTAAATTGTTTTATAAAAATGACATTAAAAAAAATTGGGTAATGTACACTCCAGAAGAGCTGATGAAATTTACTCCTAAACCTATCTACATTCAATACCAATAATTCGCTTTTCAATTATGAAAAATATCTTATTTTTAGTTTCTATAGGTTTATTTCTATTAGCTGGTTGTAACTCTAAACCAACTAAAATAGAAAAAGAGACAACTGAGCTGAATGCGCCTGTTCAAAAAGTTGCTCCCAAGAAAGAAATGGCTGACTTGGCAACCATTCTTTCCAAAAAAGAAGTACCTATATTATGTTATCATAATATTAAGGAGCTTAGCGCCAATGCCGGTGAAATGACAAAAACCTATACCGTATCTCCTGCTAATTTTGCACAACAAATGAAAGCATTGTCAGACGAAGGATATCACAGCATTTTACCCAATCAATTGTATGAATATTTAGTTCATGATGCTCCGTTACCAGCAAATCCAATCATGATCACATTTGATGATACACGTGGAGAACAATACAGTTTAGGCGCTACCGAAATGAAAAAATATGGTTTCAAAGGAGTATTCTTTGTAATGACCGTTTCCATTAATCGTCCTAACTATTTGACAAAAGAGCAAATTAAAAGTTTATCTGACAGCGGGAATACAGTTGCAGCACATACTTGGGATCACCACATGGTGACTAAATACGTAGGAGAAGACTGGGAGACTCAATTGGCAAAACCCAAAAAGAAACTGGAAGACATCATTGGTAAACCGGTGACTTATTTTGCTTATCCTTTTGGTTTGTGGAACAAAGCGGCTATTCCCGAAATAAAAAAGAGCGGATACCAAATGGCATTTATCTTGTCTACCAAAAGAGATTCAATTGATCCGCTATACACCATCAGACGTATTATTGTGGCAGGTCAATGGTCGACTCCAAGTGTAATGAAAGCTATAAAATCTTCTTTTAATAAATAATCAAAAACGGTTATTCACACAAAATAAACCCTAATCCCAGTTATTAAATCTACTTAATAACTGGGATTTTTCTTTTGATTCGAATTAAAAACTACCATTCAATTTACAGTCTAAAATTGACTACTCTTTTTCGCAAATAGAAACTACTCTTTTCTATTTTTATTTTCACGCCCTTCTTTTTACAAACTATATATTTATTTTTTTAAATAATAAATCCTCAAGTGCCATATTTTACGGGGTTTATCAATCAAAAAATATTTATTCTACTGCGAAATCAAAAAAAACAACATTGTAAAACAAAATAATTGTCAAAAAACAATTGCCAAAAAAAGAATGCTATAAAAATTATTAAATAGTCACGTAATCCTTATTTACATAAAAATTAAATTGGTATTTTAGCTTTAAAGATGCATTTTTTATAATAAAATGTAGAAAAGTTTAATTTTTTAACAATATGTGATATGATGAAATTGATGCCTAATTTAAACCCAAATGGTTGGGACGAAATGTTTTCTAATGAAGGAGTTCGGGAATCTTACCGTCAAGTTTTACAAACATTGCAAAGCTTAAATCACGAAAAACTAAACGATAAGCATAGACAGGCTTCTGATTTTTTTATGAATCAAGGAATTACTTTTACCGTTTATAGTGACGACAATCAAGGCATTGAAAGGATTTTTCCTTTTGATATCATTCCAAGAATCATTACCCAACAAGACTGGAACGAGGTAGAATCCGGAATAAAACAAAGGCTAAAAGCACTCAATTTATTCTTGGAAGACATCTATAACGAACAACTCATTATAAAAGAAGGAATCATTCCAGCTTCATTAATAGCCTCTTGTCCGCACTATATCCAAGAAGTTCATGGTATTAAAGTACCTCACAACATTCATGTTCACATTGCAGGAATAGATTTAATTCGGGGAGCAAAAGGAGAGTTTTATGTACTGGAAGACAATCTGCGTTGCCCAAGTGGCGTGAGTTACATGCTTGAAAACAGAGAAATAACCAAACGTATTTTTCCTGAAATGCTCACCTCTAATCATGTGAGTATGGTCAGTAATTATCCGATGATTTTTCATAATATTTTGGTTTCGCTGTCTCCAAGAAATATTTCCAACCCAAACGTAGTCTTATTAACACCCGGAGTTTACAACTCGGCGTATTATGAGCATACTTTTTTAGCCAGACAAATGGGAATTCCTTTGGTCGAAGGAAGAGATTTAGTGGTAAACAATAATAAAGTTTATATGAAAACCACTTCAGGGCTTCATCAGGTTGATGTTATTTACAGACGCTTGGATGACGAATATCTTGACCCTTTGGTTTTCAAACCAGACAGTACGCTGGGCGTTCCAGGACTTATTAGCGCTTACAAACAAGGAAATGTAGCTTTGGTAAATGCGGTAGGAAACGGTGTCGCCGATGATAAAGCGGTATATGCGTATGTCCCAGACATGATAAAATATTACATGAACGAAGAGCCGATCCTAAAAAATGTGCCAACGTACCGAATGGAAAATCTAGATGAAAGAGAAATGGTTTTTGCTAATATGGAAAACATGGTCATCAAGGAAACCAATCAGAGTGGTGGCTATGGAATGATTATGGGAAATAAGGCTACCCAAGAGGAATTAGATAACGCAAAAATTGCCATTGTTGGTAATCCACGTAATTTCATTGCACAACCCATCATTCAACTCAGCACCGTTCCTTGCCTTATCGACGGAGAACTAAAACTGCGCCATGTCGATTTAAGGCCCTATGCTTTGTGTGGACCCAATGGCGTAAAAATAGTTCCTGGTGGACTAACAAGAGTCGCGCTTACCGAAGGCTCTTTAGTTGTTAATTCTTCGCAAGGCGGAGGAAGTAAAGATACTTGGATAGTAAAATAAATTAAAGGTCTAATAATGCTATACCTTTTTAAAAAGTAAACAAAATGAAAGTAAATATGCTCAGCCGAGTTGCAGACGGAATGTTTTGGCTCAACCGATATATGGAAAGAACAGATGGAATGTTACTTACCCTAAACACCTTTTATATCTTGTCTTTTGACAAAGAAACGAATGATTCTCAAGGGTATAAACCGTTATTGGAATACTACACTGATTTGTCCATGGAACAAATAAATCAAATGCAATACGACACAAATTTTGTTTTAAAGTATATCATTTGCGATAGTCCAAACCATAATTCCGTAAAGAATCTCGTTATCAAAGCACGAGAAAATGCGAGAGGATCCCAAGATAAAATTACAAAAGAACTTTGGGAACACATCAATTCTTTGTATCACTTCATGAATTCGCCCGACTTGCCAAAAAAATTAGAAACTTCTGATGCGAGTAATATTATCTCAAAACTCAATAAAGATTTTTTGCTGTACAATGGAATTCTTCAGGTTACAATGCCCAGAGGATTGGGTTGGTGTTTTTCAAGTATTGGTAAACATATAGAAAGATGTCTGCAAACCATTTCTCTGACCCAAGCGTACTATGCGCCTATTCAGTATAATCTAGATGGAAATGAAGATTTATTGTATTGGAGAAGATTATTACTTTCTCTTTCTGGCTACGAATTATACTTAAAAAGTTACAGTAATATTCCGCACAATCGCAAAGTGGTGCAACAGGTTATCTTCAATAGAGATTTTGCCCATTCCGTGATTTATACTTTAGAATTAATAGACACCTATTTGAACAATTTGTTTAAAGATAATAATCTTAGCGAAGCACGAACATTGCACAATCAATTTGGAAGACTTAAAAGTTCAGTAGAATTTACGGATTATCATCATCTTACCAACAAAGAATTAGAAGACGTACTTAACAATACCAGAACACAATTAATACAGTTTTCTACAGATTTTTCTAAATTATTTTTCTCTTATACGTAATATAAAATGGCAATTTTCAAAATAGTTCACATCACAAAATACCAATACAACTGGCCCATAAAAGAAAGTATAAATGAGATTCGTTTATTCCCACACCATTTTGACAACCAAGATGTACTTCAATACCAGCTTTTAATAACGAATAATCCCGAGGTGGAAATTTCTCAGGATTATTTCGGTAATCGAGTAGGCAACTTTAATACATTGGAAGCACATACTGAAATGACTATCGAATCAAGAATGTTAGTTCGTGTCAATCATTCGCTTAAAATACCGGAAATAGATCATACTACGGTAAAGGATTTGGCAAAAGAAAAAGAAAAAAGCATTTCTTTACTGCGACTTGGTTATCCCGAAACCATCAAAAAGCAAAACGAAATCAATGCAATTCTGGACGAAATAAACTGTATTGATAAACCTATTATAGAAATTGCGCAGCAATGCAATCAATACATTTTTACAAATTTTAAGTACACCAAAGGAATCACCAATATTGAAACCACCGTCGATGAGATTTTAGAAATTAGAAAAGGAGTTTGCCAAGACTTTGCGCATGTACTATTACAACTCCTACGTACGGCAGGAATTCCATCAAGATATGTGAGCGGATATATTTGCCCTAACGAAAGCGGACTCAGAGGCGAAGGTGCCACACATGCCTGGGTCGAAATTTACACTCCAAAACAGGGCTGGCTTGGTTTAGACCCTACTAACAATATCTGGACCATGGACAATCACGTAAAACTTTCCGTAGGTCGTAATTTCTATGATTGCACGCCGGTAAAAGGGACTTTCAAGGGACTTTCCAGACAAACGCTCTCCGTATGCGTTTCGATAGGCTACGAAGATGGAAGACAATTTGAAGATATAAATGATGTGCAACTCGAAGAAGTTTCCATAGAACTCCAAGAACAATTGGATTACATTGAGTTACTGCAGCAGCAACAAAAGCAACAGCAACAGCAATAATCAAGTTATTTGGCACAAAAAAAGCGAATCAAAAATAATAATTTGATTCGCTTTTTTAGCTAAATATAAGAACTGAAACTAAACCGATTCTAAACTATTACATATTAAACAACCAACTTTGAGGATTGTTGTAGGTAGTATTTTGAAGAATTAAAAATTTGATTATCGTTTTACCTTCACTATTTGTTCTAACTTTTCCAAGACTCTGTTTGGTACTTACTTTATCGCCTTTATTGACAAACACAGAACTTAAATTTTGATACACTGTAAAGAAATCCCCGTGTTGTATCATTACCGCTTTATTTATAGGTGATAAAACAATTACACTGGTTACTTCCCCTCCAAAAACGGCTCTTGCACTAGCTCCAGCATCAGTTGTAATCTCCACTCCACTATTGTGAATAACTAAGGTTTTATATACAGGATGCGCCTGATCTCCATATCCTAATGACACAAATCCTTTTTCTACCGGCCAAGGTAATTTTCCTCTATTGGCTCTAAAGTTATCAGCGATTAATTTGGTTTCAGCTGTTAGTTCAATTTTTGATGAAGATACTGAAGACGTAGCCGCAATTTCTTTAGCTCGTGTTTTTATTTCGGCTTTTGTTTCTGTTTTTGCATCCGCTTTTGATTCCGCTTTAGCCTTTTCCATCGCTCTTTCCATCGCTGCTTTTCTATTGGCTTCAGCAATCGCCTGACGAATTAATCGGTCAATTTGTTTATCGATTTGTCTCGACTCTTGTTGTTTTTTCTTAATTTCAGCGAGAATCTTGCTTTTATCTTTCTTAATGGATTTGACTAATTTTTCTTGCTCTTGTCTTTCTTTTTCTAATGACAAACGCTCTTTTTCATTTTCAGCAATAAGTTTTTGTTTGGCCGTTTTTTGCACATTCAGCTTTCCATTATAATCGACAAGTTCACCTGTTTTCGTCTTTATTTCTTCCCCTTGCATTTTTCTGTAATTCGTATACTGCTTCATATACTGTGCTCTTTTATACGCTTGCAAGAAATTCTCAGAAGACAATAAGAACATCGCTCTACTCTCCTCAGAACGGCTTTTATACGACTTTACAATCATCTCCGCGTAATCTTCCTTTAAGATTACCAGTTCTTTCTTGAGTTTATTAATTTTTACCTGATTAATATACATATCATTCCCCAAAAGCTTTGTTTGCTTTTCAGTAGTATTGATCAGTTTTTCTTTAAGCTTTATCTTATTGCTTTGAATAACAATTACATTTACAGCCGTTTTTTCTTTTTTCTTTACGGTTTGCAATAGCTTTTCATTTTCGCGAATTTCTTTTTGAATCTGGGCTTTTCGTTCTTCTAATTTTTCTTGTTGTGTTTCCTGGCTCCATAGTAATGAAGTCATGCTTATAAAAATTAGGCTTAGGAGAAATTTTGGCATATTAAAAAAATATTTTTTGCAAATTTACTTAATTATAATTCTTTTGTACCCATTTGGAACACTATAAGGAAAAGAAAGTTCCTCATTGAATGTTATTGTGTTATAATCTAAATTAATTTCCGTTTTACCTTTCTTTTGAAACGTATTTATAGAAACATTTGAAGGCAATGTCGCTTCATTGTACACCTTGTTATCTGAATAAGCAACCTGAATCATTCTATCTTCAGCAGTTTGTTTTATTTCCTGTCTTTTGACCAAAAATTTCTCCGTATCAAAAAAGAACGATTTTTTCGTATTGTTATTAGAAACATCATCCAGTCTATAGGTTTGTTCCACTAATGACTCGGTATATTTTCCTTTATTCAAATCATCAATTGCATCGCCAAGTAACATATTTTGGATCTTATTAAAATCTAAATCAGTTCCCAGCCATTGGCTCAATCCCCTGAAATCCCCTTCAAAATAACTGCCGTTTATTTTTTCATAATAGTTTACTGCAGTTGGCGTAATCAATGCTTTTGCCATTGTAATACCCAAAAACCGAATACTAATCAAGATTTGTTGGTCTTTCTTTATTTTTATTTCGGCAGTAACATTTTGAGTTTGTTTCTCATCAGCATATCTTGCGTTGGACTTAATATATAATGTAGAAAAATTGTTTTTATTGTTGTAATGATTTTCTATTATTTTGTCAGCAGTCAAATAGTTTGATTTTACACTAGCCTCTGCCACAATAGCTTTCGATTTACACGAAGCCATAAAGACTACAAGTACCAGTAATATTGAAAATTTTTTCATTATTTTTTTTGTTTTAATAATTCGTTGGCTTTGGAGAAATACATTTCTTTTTTCTTGAAATCTCCCAAACCGTTATATGCTTCTCCAAGCTGGATATTGAAATTTGTTTCTAATGTTATGTCGTCTACCAAATAATCTAAACCCATTTCCAGAATTGCTGCCGCTTTTTTATATTGCTGCAATTGATTATTTGCTAAACCTGAATAATAATAAAACTGCGGTTGCGTAGGAAATGTTTCAATCATTGTCATGGCTTTTTTGGCAACCAAATCAAACTGTTTTACTTCAGTATACGCTTGAAGCAAAAGTAAATTCGTTTCGATATCTTCAGCTGAACTGTTCTTTAAAGCACGTTCATAAAACATAATGGCTTTGTCCCATTGCTTTTTACTATGATAATATTTTCCAATTTCTTTAGCTACATCAACAGTTGCATCAGTATCGAAATAGGCAATTGCTTTTTCTAAATCAGGAGAATATTGAGGATTTTTATCCACAAATATCAAAAACTCATTCAGCATTCTATGTTTTATCTTTGAATCTATTTTGGCACTGGCCAAAGAAATATTCATGGCATTTATAGCTTTTGGAGCTTCATTGTTATCCAAATAAACTTTGAACAAACTCACCTGCGCCCATTCAGAATTTGGAATTGCCGCTGCTAACTTTTTGGTTATTTCAAATGCTTTCTCCGTTTCATTATTCTTAGAATACAAATTAATCAATGCGATATAGTTGGATTCTTCTTTTGGATTTTTATCGATTTGTGCTATTAAATTGGACTCTTCAACATCTTGAAATTTCCCTTCCGATAAAATCTGCATTTTATATAATTCCCTTCTTTCCGATTTTCCAAAAGTGGCATTCAATTCATTGATGAGATCAAGCGCTTTGTCAAATTGCTTAGTCCCCATATAAAGCGATGTTAAATCCTCTTTATACTTTTCGTCAAATGGTATTAATTTATTGATGGCAATCAGCGCTTGATTATAATTGCTGGTTTCATAACTCACATCATACATTCCCACCCAAAACCATCTGTTTTTTGGATCAATTTGTGTGGCGTGTTCAAATGAACTGTATGCATTTCCATAATCCTTTGATGCCAGATAATTTTTTCCTAATTCGAAATAGACTGTGGCATTATTGGGTTGGAGTTTTACACATTGTTCTAAAGCTTTAATTGCTTTGTCATAATTTTCAATCCCCTTTTGAAGCAACGCTTCATAAAAAAATTCCTGAAACTGATTTTTTTCCTGCTTAATTTCTTCCGGTTCGGTTTGCGCCAATAGCAAAGCTGAATTGCATTGCAAAACCAAAAATAGAATTATGAAAGCCCCTTTTTTCATTGAATGTTTCTTGCCATTTCATCACTTTGGATGCAGTTATTCTAACACTGAATAATCCCCAATACTGATGCTTGTAAAATTACCGTCAAAATTGGCATGATTCCCTATCATGGCATTATCCAGATTTGCATTTTTAATATGGGAATGGGTTTGTACCAAACTGTTTTTTATGGTACTGTTTGACACATGACATCCTTTTCCTAACGACACATTAGGTCCAACAGTTGCATTGACTAAAACCACATCTTCCCCAATATAACATGGCGGAATGATGGTTGAATTTTCTAACTTAACATCAAAGTCCACTAAATGTATTCCATCGTTGTGCAGGAATCCTAACATTCTGGAATTCGTTTCCACGGTAACGTCTTTGTTTCCACAATCCATCCACTCGGCTACTTTACCGGGAACAAATACCATGCCTTTTGCCATCATTTGCTTTATTCCATCGTTAATTTGATATTCTCCACCGTGAATAATATTATTATCTAATACTAATTGAAGTTCATTTTTTAAAATGGCAACATCTTTAAAATAGTAAATTCCAATAACCGCAAGATCCGAAACAAACTCCTTGGGTTTCTCCACCAGTTCTACTATTTCATTCGCATCGTTTAGGTTTATCACCCCAAAAGCTTCCGGATGATCTACTTGTTTTACCCAAATAACACTATCAGCATTTTGATCTAAATCGAAATCGGCGCGAATTAAAGTATCGGCATAAGCAATAACAGCTGGCCCAATCAAAGAATCTTTGGCGCACATAATAGCGTGACCGGTTCCTAAAGCTTCGTTTTGATAATAAATAGTTCCTTTGGCACCTAATTTTTGAGCTATTTCGATTAAATCCTCTTCCACTTTTGCTCCAAAACTTTCATGAATAATAAAGGCAATTTCTTCAATATCTTGATTCAAAACAGCTGCAATATCTTCTACCAAACGGTGTACAATAGGTTTACCTGCAATAGGAATTAATGGTTTAGGAATGGTTAATGTATGCGGCCTTAATCTGGAACCTCGCCCAGCCATTGGTACTATTATTTTCATGTTCTTTTATATTAAAAGATTGAAAAATTAAAAGATTGAAAAATTAGAATTTAAATCTTTTAATTATTAAATCTTTGAAATTATTAAATTAATTTATTTCACTCCAGTACTTCCAAAACCGCCTTCGCCTCTTGAAGTTTCGCTTAATTCCTGAACTTCTATCCATTCTGCACGTTCGTGTTGTGCGATGATGAGTTGTGCGATGCGTTCCCCATTTTCGACCACAAAAGCTTCATTGGATAAATTTACTAAAATCACTCCTATTTCTCCTCGATAATCAGCATCAACTGTTCCGGGAGAATTGAGGACGGTGATTCCTTTTTTGGCAGCCAGACCACTTCTTGGGCGAACCTGTGCTTCGTATCCTATAGGTAATTCTATGAAAAGTCCTGTTTTTACTATGGCTCTTCCCAATGGATTCAAGGTTATTGATTCCGTTAAGTTAGCTCTTAAATCCATTCCTGCCGAAGCTATGGTTTCATAGTTTGGCAAAGCATGTTGCGATTTATTAATAATTTTTATTGTCATTGTTATTTTTTTTAGCCGTGATGAGAGTGAAAAGCCTTTATTTTAAAATTGTATTTTTTCTTGGACAAAAAGAGCGACCAAAGGAAGCTCCTTTATGGACTTAGAAAAAACCAATTTTAAAGTAAAGCTTGCAACGTACAGCGCGATTAGCTTCTAATTAAATGCTAGTTGTTTTTTCGGTTCAAAATTCGGGTTAACATTTCTTTTTCGTTGTAATATATGAAATACATGAATGCGAGTAGTAATGGAATTCCAACAAAATAATTTTCTCTAAAACCATAGAATGAAATGGCCGAAAATCCTATTGAAAGACCAAGATATCCACCTATTTTCTTGGCATCATAAGGTATTGGATAGTATTTATTCCCTAAATAATAGGAGATAAACATCATGCTTCCATAAGCCGCTATTGTTGCGATTGCTGATCCATAATAACTCATCGTGGGGATAAGCAGGTAATTTAACACCAATGTCACAATTGCGCCAACAATGGAGATATAAGCCCCAATATAGGTTTTATCGATGAGTTTGTACCAAACGGAAAGATTCGTGTAAATTCCGAGGAAAAAATTGGCTAAAATAATCAGCGGAACGACTTTCATGGCTTCCCAATAGGACGTATCACGAATCATAAGCTGTTTTAAAACATCGGCAAAAACGATTACTCCCAATAAAATAAAAGAACCAAAAATGACAAAATATTTAGTCACTGTAGCATAGGTTTGCGGTGCATTCGCATTAGATGCATGGCTGAAAAAAAATGGTTCAATTCCTAAAGTATAAGCCGTTCTATACAAAACCATGAATAGCCCTAATTTATAACAGGCGGAATACACTCCAACTTCAGCTTCGGCAATATTTACCGGTAATAATTTCCCTAATAGAATTTTATCAAATTGCTCGTTGATGGCAAATGCAATTCCGGCGACCATTATAGGCAATCCGTAACGCATCATTCGTTTCCAAAGAGCAGCATCAAACTTCCATTTAAGCAAGATGTAATCTGGTGACAACACTACAAATGTCAATAAACTGGCAATGATATTAGCTAAAAAGATATAGCCAATCTGGAAGTTTTCAATATACAAGGAACCTAAAAATCCATTTGGATGGGATTCCGCAATTTTGGGTAAAAAGAGTAAAAAGAAAACGCTTAAAGAAAGATTAATTAAAACATTTCCAATTTTTATTGCAGCATAAACCATCGGTTTTTGGTAAGCTCTCAATTTTGAAAACGGAATAATCACTAAAGCATCCAATGCTAAAATCCAAATGGTATAGGTGATGTATTGCGCATCTATCCCTGACCATTGAGACAAGGTATTTCGATATAAAAGCCCAACAAATAGAAAAGAAATGGAGGTCCAAAAAATCGAAACCATAGTAGTCTCTACAACGGACTTCTTGTTTGTTTCATTATTATAAAACCTAAAAAAAGCGGTTTCCATTCCGTAAGCCAAAATAACGTTGAAAAAAATCATCCAAGCGAAAATTATGGAGACTTTTCCATACTCGGCTTTTGGCAATAAATCAGTGTAAAGTGGAACTAGTAAAAAACTGAACATTCTAGGTATAACCGTAGCTAGTCCATAAATTGCTGTTTGTTTGAAAAGGCTTTTATATAATCCCAAAATGATTTATCTGTTTATATTTATAAAAACAAAAATAACTAATTCTTTGGTTTATTTATCGATGGATACGCAATCATTGGCTTTTCTTTGGGATTTACTATTTTAAAAAAAAGGGTTTGATCCATTTTCTTATATTCCAATACTGCTTCGTTAGGTTTTAAATCGAATTTGGGTTTTATAATAACGGGTGCTTTGTTCCCATATTCTTTTAAGAAATCACTATCCAGGATTAAATCTGGAATGCTGTTTTTTTGATAAAAATGTGCTACGAAAGTATTTTTGGTAGCTTCTTCAAGATTTGATTCCTGATTTCTAAAATAGATTTTCTCCAACTTAATCTCCTTAGAAAGCCGTTTTTTGAATTCAATGTAAAAATCAATGCCGCTTCCTTTCTCTCCATCCAACCATTTTTGAAAATAAACGGATTTTATTTCTTGTGGAAATTCCGTTTGAAGTTCCTGTTTCATAGCACAAAAAGTTAAGCTAATAACAAGTATAAAAAAGAGCAAAATTCTTTTACATCGTTTCATCTTTTGGAGATTTAACTTAATCCGTCTTCGTTTAAAATTTTAAGAAAATGAAATCCTTTTGGGACATATCCTTGGTTATAATAAAAGCGGTGTGCCGTAAAATTTCCAGTAAAAGCATCCAAAACAATCATGGTACAACCCGTTTCTTTCGCTTTTGCGTCTATATAATCTGTCATCATTTTCCCCAAACCTTTGGAGCGATGTTCCGGATGAACGATAAAATTGTCGATCTCGATGTATTTTCCCGACCAAAGTTTTGTTCCCGACCAAAATCCTGAAACAGCCACACAAACTTCATTTTCGAATACAGCTACTTGCTTGTAATTATGTGGAATCATCTCAACCAAATAGGCTCCATATTTTTCTAAAGTAAAAGTGGGATATAAAAATCGCATTACTTCAATATTGCTAAGCATTTCGTCTAAGGTGGTCAGTTCTCTAATTTCCAATTTCATTCTTCCTACTGTGTTTTAAACTATAAAATTAAACAAAAAAAGAGCCAACACATGGTTGGCTCTTAGAATATATTTTGAATCAATAATTTATTATCCATTCAATGCTTCCGCACCACCAACAATCTCTAAGATCTCATTAGTAATAGAAGCTTGACGTGCTTTATTATAGGTCAATTTCAATTGATTTCTCAATTCAGTTGCGTTATCAGTTGCTTTATGCATGGCTGTCATACGCGCTCCGTGCTCTGAAGCAAATGAATCACGAATTCCTTTATACAATTGTGTTTTCAATGATTTTGGAATCAAGGTCAACACAATTTCTTCTTTTGAAGGTTCAAATATATAATCGCCAGTTGAAACTGTAAGATCAGATTTTATGGGTGCTAATGGCAAAAATTGTTCTGTTTGAACGATTTGTGTTGCAGCATTTTTAAATTGGTTGTAAATCAACTCAATTTTATCATATTCTCCAGAAACGAATTTCTCAGTTAACAAGTCCGCAATTTTAGCTACATTATCAAAAGTTAAATCGTCAAAAACAGTGCTTTGATTATCTACTACTGACAATGTTTTGCTCAAAACATCATTTCCTTTTTTACCGATGGCAAAAATATCAACTTGTTTTCCGGCATAAAACTCAGAACGGTTTTTAGCTTCTTTGATAACATTTGTATTAAATGCACCACACAAACCTCTATTTGAAGTTATGGCTACCACTAAAACTTTTTTTATCTCACGTTGTGTTGTAAACTCTCCACCTGCATCACCTTCAAGTGTCGCAGAAAGATTTTGCAATAATTCCGTTAATTTTTCGGCATAAGGGCGCATTGCTGTAATTGCATCTTGTGCTTTCTTTAGCTTTGCTGCAGAAACCATTTTCATTGCCGATGTAATTTGCATCGTAGATGAAACGGAAGTAATTCTATTACGGATTTCCTTTAAATTTGCCATTGTTTTGTAAGTATTAAGTAGTAATTGTTAAGTAATAAGTAATAAAGAAAACCTTACTACTTACTACTTAAAATTTAAAACTTTTTTAGTTATATTTTGCTGATAATTCTTTTGCTACAGTTTCGATTACATCTGTAATTTCGTCTGTTAATTTTCCTGCTTTCAAAGCATCAAGAGTACCTCTGTGTTTGTTGTTCAAGAATTCCAAGAAATCTTTCTCAAATTCTCTTACTTTATTTACAGGAACATTTCTCAATAAGTTTTTAGAACCAGCATAGATAATCGCAACTTGATCTTCAACAGTATAAGGATCATTCAAACCTTGTTTCAAGATTTCAACGTTTCTTTTTCCTTTTTCAATTACGTTTAAAGTAACTGCATCTAAATCAGAACCAAATTTAGCAAACGCTTCCAATTCACGGAATTGTGCTTGATCCAGTTTTAAAGTACCTGCTACTTTTTTCATTGATTTAATTTGTGCATTTCCTCCAACACGAGATACTGAAATACCTACGTTAATCGCTGGACGAACCCCAGAGTTAAACAAATCTCCATCCAAGAAAATTTGACCATCTGTAATCGAAATTACGTTTGTTGGGATATAGGCAGAAACGTCACCAGCTTGAGTTTCAATAATTGGTAAAGCAGTCAATGAACCACCACCTTTTACAATTGATTTCAATGAATCTGGCAAATCGTTCATGTCTTTAGCAATTCCATCATCTGCAATTACTTTACAAGCACGTTCTAATAATCTACTGTGAAGGTAGAAAACGTCTCCAGGATATGCTTCACGTCCCGGTGGTCTTCTTAATAAGAGAGAAACCTCACGATACGCAACAGCTTGTTTAGATAAATCATCATAAACAATTAAAGCCGGGCGACCTGAATCTCTAAAATATTCTCCAATTGCAGCACCTGCGAAAGGAGCATAAACTTGCATTGGAGCTGGATCAGAAGCATTAGCAGCAACGATAATGGTATATGCCATTGCCCCTTTTTCTTCTAACATTTTAGCAATTCCTGCTACAGTTGACGCTTTTTGTCCAATTGCAACATATATACAGAATACTGGTTTCCCAGCATCGTAAAATTCTTTTTGATTTAAGATGGTATCAATACAAACAGTTGATTTACCTGTTTGACGGTCCCCAATAACTAGCTCACGTTGTCCACGACCAACTGGAATCATAGCATCTACTGCTTTGATACCTGTTTGTAATGGCTCAGTAACTGGTTGACGGAAGATAACTCCAGGAGCTTTTCTTTCCAAAGGCATCTCGTATAAGTCTCCACCTATTGGTCCTTTTCCATCAATTGGAAAACCAAGAGTGTTTACTACACGACCTACCATTTGTTCTCCTACTTTAAGAGAAGCAATACGTTGTGTTCTTTTTGCAGTTGAACCTTCTTTGATTCCTGTAGATGGTCCTAAAAGTACCACACCCACATTGTCTTCTTCAAGATTCAAAACAATAGCTTCTAATCCATTGTCAAATTCAACTAACTCTCCATATTGAACATTCGAAAGCCCGTAAACACGAGCAATACCATCTCCAACTTGAAGTACTGTTCCTACTTCTTCTAGTGTAGCACCAGATTCAAAACCTTCTACTTGCTTTCTTAATATTGCTGAAATTTCAGCAGGTTTGATTTCCGCCATCTTAATTTATAATTTAGACACTTAACTGTGTAATAAAACTAATTACTTAACTCTCTCTTTAATACTTGTAATCTGTTAGCTACTGATGCATTGTACTGCTTGTCGCCTATTCTTAGAATAAATCCTCCAATGATTGAAGCATCTACTATATTTTCTATTGTGATTTTTTTATCCGATAATGTTGCAATTTTTGCTAAAACTTTAGCTTCTAATGCTGCATCCATTGTAATAGCTGTAGTCACTTGCGCCACTTCAACACCATTCATGATATCAGATAATTTACTGTATTCTAAAGCAATCGCTTCCAGAATTTCGAATCTTTTGTTTTCAAATAATAAATGAAATAACCCTTGAGTTACACCATTGATACCTGCAAAAACTTCTAACAGTGCTTTTTCTTTAACTTCCACTTTCATGGTAGGATTTTGAATAAAAGTACTCAATTCCAAATTACCATTAATTGTCGAAGCAATAGATTTCATATCGTTATTTACAACTTCGGCAACACCTTTTGAGTTTGCTAAGTCTAGAATTGCTTTTGCATAACGAATTGCTGCTCTTGTACTTGCCATAATTGTTAGTTTAACTTTACGTCACCTAACATTTTCTCAACTAATTTAGTTTGAGCTTCTTTGTTAGATAATTCGTCTTTCAATATTTTTTCTGCGATACTCAATGATAAAGTTGAAACTTGTAATTTCAATTCAGCCATTGCTGCATTTTTTTCACTTTCAATTGCTGCTTTCGCTTGCTCAATCATTTTTAAACCTTGAGCCTGTGCTTCGTTTTTAGCATCAGCAACCATTTTCTCTTTCATTTCACGAGCATCTTTAAGCATGTTGTCACGCTCTAATCTTGCTTCTTGTAAAATACGTTGGTTATCTGCTTGCAAATTTTGCATTTCTTTTCTAGCGTTTTCAGCAGAAAGTAATGCATTTTTAATTCCTTCTTCTCTATCATTTACTGCATCAAGAATTGGTTTCCAAGCGAATTTTTTTAATAAGAATATTAATCCAACAAATATTAAAACTTGCCAAATAAACAAACCAAACGAAAAATCATTTATTAACTTATCCATTATATATAATTATAAATTTTTTATGTTTTAATTTTAAAAACAATAGTCACAACCAACCGTTGCAACTATTGCTTTTTTAGTTTTAATTAAGATGCGAATAACGCAGCGAAACCAATACCTTCAATAAGTGCAGCTGCAATAAGCATAGCTGTTTGGATTTTTCCTGAAGCTTCTGGTTGACGAGCAATAGCGTCCATTGCTGAACCACCAATTCTACCAATACCTAAACCTGCTCCGATTACAATTAATCCTGCTCCTACAATAGTTGGAATTTGCATAATATATATATTAAAAATTAAACATTCTTATTAATAGTCTAAAGTTGTAAAGTCTAATGTCATAAAGTCAAGCTGACTTTTAAACCTTCGACGTTTGACTTTCGACTTAATGGTGAGCCTCGTCGTGATGATGCTCTTCGTTTCCTGCTCCAAAATAAAGTGCAGATAACATTGTGAAAATATAAGCTTGTAAAAACGCAACCAATATTTCAAGGATAGAAAGCGCAAATGCTAATCCAAAAGATAACGTGCTTCCAATCCAGCTTTTAAAGATAAACATTAAACCAATGATACTCATTAAAACTACGTGTCCAGCTAACATATTAGCGTACAAACGTATCATTAATGAAAATGGTTTGATTATTGTTCCTAATAATTCTATTGGTGCCAAGATAAATTTCATCGGAGTTGGCACACCTGGCATCCAGAAAATGTGTCCCCAATAATTTTTATTAGCTGTTAAAGTTGTAATGATATACGTTAAAATTGCCAACGATACTGTAATAGCGATATTTCCAGTTACATTAAATCCAAGTGGCATCAATCCTAAAATATTAAGAAAAAGAATAAAGAAAAATATAGTAAGCAAATAGCTCATGTATTTTTTATAGTTTTTTTCTCCAATATTTGGAATTGCAATTTCGTCACGCACATACAAAACAAGAGGTTCAAAAATACGTCCCAATCCTGAAGCGATTCCATTATTTTTAGCATACGATTTTGCTAAACCTGAAAACAAGAAAAACATAAATAAGGAAACTAACATTATACCGATAACACTTTTAGTGATTGAGAAATCTATCGGTCTGATATTTGTTGGAAATCCATTTTCTCCTTCTGTTAATTCTCCAGAAGCATCTGTTTTATATATTTTTTCGTGGTGTAACACATAATAGTTACCATTGTGTTCCGCCGTTTCTTCACCATGATGGAATTTTGAAGAAGAAAAAACCTGCAATCCATTATCCCAAAGAATAATTGGTAATGAAAAACCATAATGTTCACCTGTTTCTTCATTTACAGAAAATGTAAAATCATGAGCATCCAAAAGGTGATGATTGATAAATTCCTTGATTTTAGATTTTACATCTGTTGGTTCAGCATGAGCTTCTTCTGACACCTCATGAGCAACTTCTGTTTTTACTTTTACAGTATCCACTTCAGGATTTGCAAAACTAATTAATGGAAGACATGCTACTAAAGCTACTAATATAAATCTAAGTGGTTTGTTTGAAATCACCATAACAGTTAATTATCTTAATTTATTACGTTTCTGAAATTTGGTGCAAATGTACATTTTTTATTAATATTCAAAAGCATATAAAAATTTATTTTTTGAAGCATTTGATACATAAACATCATATTTATTGCTTTTCGTTTAGTATGCGTATCGTTAGAACGGTTTCAATTGCTAAAAAGAGAATAAACATCGCAAAAAAATTCTTCTTCTCCATTGTGTTATTTTGAGTTGAAGCCTGCAATAAAGGTCTTAAAATCAAGTAGCAAAAAATCATCTTAACGCTTGTACTTAATAGAAATGACATTCCTATATTGTCAAAACTACGCTCTTTGACTTTCAACAAAACAATAAAGACTAGTATTGATAAGCCTAAAAACAGTAAATAAAGGGTTTCTATCGAATAGTGAAAAGCTTTATCATTTATATCAAAAGCATAAAAAACAACTTTGTGAAGGATGTAAGCTAATCCGGCGAGTAACAATAGGTTTAAGAGCGGTTTGTAATTTTTTAAATTCATTGGGTTTGGTTTTTGCCGAGAAGGCACTAGCGGGCAAAGTTATTTTAAATTCAATGAATCACAAACCTACTTGGTCTAATATTGATTTGTACTGATCTTTAATATTTAAAAAAATTATTGTGATTTATTGATTTCGTTAACTTGTCTTATCACATTATATAACGCTAACGCAACGCCAATCATCACTAAAACTTTATTGTAATACACCTTAGGGCTGGGATGATTTTCGTCTAACCAATTTCCCAGATAGGAAAACAGAAAGATGATTGCTCCCATTTGAATCGGGATGTTAATCAAGGCGAGCCACTTACTAGCTTGTTTTTTGTTGGGTTTGTTGTCCATCGTGCGGCATTAGATTTTTTATATTGGTCTTCATTGTACAAGAAGCACTAAAATCAGCACCCGGCTCTACCGATAATTTCCCTACCGAAACTTCGCCATGAATACTTGCTTTCGATTTCACGTTTAATATTTCGGTAACATGAATTTTACCGTTGAACTTCCCTTCTATATCAGCATTCTTGCAAACTATATCACCGGTAACACTTCCTGCTGGCCCTATAACTATTTTTCCGCTGGATTGAAAATTACCAATTAATTCTCCATCCAATCTAAAATCAGCCTGAGAAATAATATCGCCTTTTATGGTAGTTCCCTCTACTATCCTATTGGTTTTACCCAAGAGATCCGTGTATGATTTTGGCTTTTTATCAAACATGATTATTGATTTTTTGGTGCTAAATACGCTTCTAAATTTTTCTTGATTTGAATTACTTTATAGTTTTCACCAGAAACAACTATTGCAGGTTCATCAATTTTATATTTGTTGTTTTCTTTAATTGTTTGTGCAATATCTTTTGCATAAACCTCCGAATTAATTCCGTGAATGGTAATGAAATTTTCTTTTTCCGTATAAATATCAAAGGAATAGGTTAGTTTTTGAATGTTTTCACTAGCAATAAACATTTTGATTTTTTCTTCGATTGCTTTTGTAGCTTTATCTTCTCTTGCTGCTGCTTTATAAAGAATTTTCCAATTTTTGGCATCAACAGTACTAAAATTCTTGTCTTCCAAAAACGGAATTTGAGTTGTCAGGATTTCTACTGCTTTTTTGCCTTCTTCACTGTTAGGATAATTATCCGCTAATTCCTGTAACGCATTTTTATAAGCTGTCAATCCTCTAAGTTTTCCAAGAGTAGTTGCTTTTAACAGTTCAAATTTAGGAACTATTTCATCACCCGAAAACTGATTAATCAAATCATCAATTTTTGCTAACACTACAGTATATTGCTCCTCTTGATACAATTTATACCATTTATTATAGACTTTCTCCGGTGATTCATTATCTGCAGGTACCGAATTTGTATTGTTTATTATTTGTACATAACGAGAATTTGGATACTGGGCCGAAATTCTATTTTTCATTTCCTCCGCTTTAGCAGCATCCGTAATTTGATAAATTTTATATAAATTATAGAGTGCAGGAAGAATGAATTTTTCTTCAGGATTATTTTTTAATAACTGTTCCAGTTTAGCGCTGGCCAATTCATATTCTTTGAATTTTTCTTTATAAATAATCCCAAGTTGGTAATAGGCAAAATTACGCTCTTTGGCAATGCTGTCAATTGCGGTTTGCTTTGTGGGAAGCTGTTTTAGATAATAGTCAGTCGTGTATGTTTCAACTGGTTTATCAGCCGCTAATTTGTCTTCCAATTTTGCTTTGTCCCCACCAATGGAATCATTCACAGCAAAATCAGTTTTGTTGGCTGATAATCTCCAATTTCCATTCGAGGATCGGTCTCCCCATATTTTTTTAAACTCTAATTTTCCAAATGCAATGGTTGTAGTATTATAAAAATAGAAAACACTGGCTGACTGCTGCCCCGAAATACTGGCCATAGTAGGTGGTGCTAATGATGATTTTTTAGCTGGTTTTCCTGGATCCTGATTAGGAGAAGCTGGATCTATGGAAGCCGTTTTGGTATTTCTTTCTATATTTTCTTGTTTCTTTTTGAGTTTTTCTTCTAAAATTCTTTTAGCTTCATCCGTTTTTTTTAACTTGTCGATATAATTTTCAAAATACAAAATCCTATCCGTTTCTGACAAAGCAACCACATGCAAAATACTGTCGTTTGTTTTGGCAATAGCTTCGAGTTGTATTACTTCATCTAAATCTTTTCTGGTTTTTTGAATGTGAATGAATTCTCTGGTTTTAACATCCAGCTTTACTAAAGTACTGTCATAATACTTAGCTGCCACGGGATAATCGGCATTTTTGAAATACATATTTCCTAAATCCCTGTAGTTTGAAGCAATCAAATATTGGTCTGTCGTTGCTTTTTTCAGCGAAGCATTGTAAAAATTTAAAGCTGTTTTTTGTTTGTTGTTTTTATCATAAAACACCGCCTTTTCTCTATAAATTACATCTAGAAATGGTCTATTTTCTCTATCGGCAATTAGTTTGTTGTATGTTTTTAAAAACGCTGTGGTGTCTCCGGTTTTATAATCGAATAATTGCGCTTTTTTGGCGTAAGCCTGAATAACATATTTTCTTTCGGATTTTCTATTCATGGCTATCACGGATTCATAGCTCAAAATAGCGCTGTCTTTTTTGCCTAATTCCTCGTACAATTGCCCAAGAATAAAACGGTATCTTGCTCTTTCTGCTTTTACTTTGGTATATTTTTCGGCTTTTTTTAATTTTGCTAAAGCGCTATCTTTTTCTTCCAAGTTTAAAAAAGCTTCTGACAAAAGTGCATTTGCATCAGCAAAAACTTGTTTTTTCAGCTTTTTCTCCTTCAGCATTTTGGTCATGTTTTTCACAACCAAAGCATCATTACCCAGTCGCATATTAGTTTTTTCACGCCAAATTTTGGCTTCATAAATTCTACTGCTGTTGGGATATTTGTATAAAATATAATTGAATGCATCCAGTGCTGGAACAAATCTTTGGTCATAATAACGGGATTTACCAAGCAGCAAATACGCTTCGTCTATTTGGCTGTTTTTTTCTCTTCCGCCAATGTTCATGGAGTGTTTTTGAATTGCCTTTGTGGCTTTGGTCTCGGCCAATTCAAAATCAGCATTTTTAGATTTTACATCTGTAGAAATGGCTTCATCCATTTGCATTCTTTCGATAGGCAAACGCTTCCAAAAATTATCTTTACTGTTTGCTTTTATACCATTAATTCCTTTGTCCAACCCTATTTGCCCGTTGTATAGAATATTATATTTGGTGCTCAAAGCATGGGATTTTCTCGCCAAAAAAGTGTCCTTTTTAGTAGAACACGCTACCAAAAACAATAAAAATCCTAGCGAAAATATATGTTTGAATGTGTTGGTTTTCAATGGTAAACGGTTTTTATCAATTAACTTCTAAAAATACTTTTTAGTATAATGACTTGTAAAAATACGTTTCTTTTTGCTATCGTGGAAATTATTGAGTTTCTTTTTGATTGCCGGTTTTGCTTTTGCGTGAGGGAGTACTTCACCAAGCTTTTATTTATGTTGGTGTTCAGTGAACTTCGTTTGCAGCGGAAATCCTTTTTTATTCTTTTTTCAAGAATAAAAAAGATTGAGAGCGAAAATCCCGACCCGGAATTTTTCTTTCCGGGTCACGCCCAAATTAAATTTTAAACTGCAAAAAACAGTTCCAGTTCTTGCAACGTTTCGGCAGATGTTTGAATATCTTTCACGATTTCGCCTTTGTTTAACGCCACAATTCTGTTACAAACCTCTACCGTATGAATTAAATCATGACTGGAAACCAGCACTGTTACATCTGGATTTTCGGCTAATTCTTTGATGATTTTTTTCAATCTATTGACCGTTGTAGGGTCTAAATTAGCAAAGGGTTCGTCCAGAATTACCACTTCCGGGTTACCAATAAGTGTCGCAATAATTCCCACTTTCTTTTGGTTTCCTTTGGATAAATCACGTAAATATTTTTTGTTTTTTAAGATTTCGCCATTAAAAAACTCCTCGTGTTTAGCAAGCAAAGCATCAATATCCGCTTTGTTTTGTCCGCGTAAATCACCTATAAAATAAAAATATTCTTCGGGGGTTAAGTAGCCAATTAAAAAGCTTTCGTCCAGAAAAGAAGCGGTGAAAGGTTTCCAGTTTTCGCTTGCATTCACTTGAATCTCATTATTGATAATATGTCCCGTTGAAGGCTGGATTAAATCCAATAGCAAACTGAAAAATGTGGTTTTCCCGGCGCCATTATTTCCTACCAATCCAAAACTTTGCCCTTTTAGGATTTCCAGATTTTCGATTTTAAGAACTGTTGTGCCGTTATATATTTTTGAAAGATCGTTTACTTGTATCATTTTTAAAAAAGTTTAATCGGTTATTTGTTGATTTGGTTAATCGCTTTATGAAAATTGACTGTTAACTCTTTTGTTTGTATGCCGCTATGGTTTTGTACTTTTCTATTTTATAAATTTTCTCAATTTGTGTGAAAACTTTATCTCTCAAAGCAAAACCTATTATTCCGGCAACGGCAACCATTGCTAATCCTAGATTAGGACTCATTAATGTGGAACCAATCCAATAAAGTCCCAATGGCAATAGCAATTTGGGCAACGAAATCAACATGGTATTTACGTTAAAGGCTTTTTTATCTCCAAAAGCACCTTTGCTTGAATCCAAATCTATTGGTGTTTTTGTGTATGCGCCCGCAAGAAGCACCAAATGAGAATTCACTCCAATATTATAAATGGCGCCCACCACAATTGTCAGATACACTTGCCATCCAAAATACAAATAGAATGAAGCTAAAATCGTAGAAATGACCGTCGCGATAACAATCAGCCACCATTTTGAGCTCAAATACCCGCGATACGGAATATTTTGGGTCATCATTAATTGATAATAAGAGCTGTCCCAACTGGGCACAAATTGTCCGAAAGTGAATAAAAAACCACCCGAAACAAAAATTCCTGCAAAAATGTGCATTATGGGATTATTGTATGCTTTGATTCCATTGGTAAAGAATAGGAAACCATAAAATAAAAACACCACACTCATAATCACCGTAGTTTTAGATCGTTTGTTTCTTTTGATGAGTTTAATATCATTTTTCAAAAATGTTCCCAATGTTCCAAACTGATTCAGCCACTTTAAATCCTCGGTTTTGGCGATTTGGTGTTTGTTTGAAAGTCCTGAATCTAGGTATAAGTTGTTTTTGAAATAGTTGAACGTAACAGAATAAAGTCCCATTAAAACTAAAATTGGTAGCAAAAACATCCATTTTGTGTGGAATAAGCCCTCAAAGAAAATAGCTGAATAAGTCGTAATATCAAAAACATGATAATACTGACAGCCACCTAAAACAATCACAATTCCTATGAAAATGGCAAACAAATTGTCTTTATTGTTCAATACAATATTTAAAAAATTATTGATATAAATCAGTGAAATCATAGCTAAATGCCAAAGCAATACACTCACCACATCATATCCTTCCATGATTAATACAACTGAAAAAGGCAAAAAGAAAAAAGCATGTGCATAATTAAAAAAAGACAGCATGGTTTTGCCCAAAGAAAAATGGACAATTGTTGGTTTCTTAAACGGTAAAACCAATAAGGGACGAATGTTCATTACCGGAATTTTTTGCAACAGTAAACGAATAATCAAATCAAATAAAAAGTAGTAAATCAGGAATTTATTGACGGTTACCAATGGTTCCAAATTCATTTTCTTAATAATATAAAAGGCTCCAATTCCCAAAGCCAAAAAAACTAAAGCAAAATAAATCGCCACAAAAAGCATCAATATTTTTAAACCCAAATTTGTTGCGAAGGAAGCTGATCTCGTGAAAGCCTTCCATTCGAGATAGATAAATTTTTTGAACATGGTTTATAGTTTGGTTTCGTAATTGGTAGTAAAATTCTTGAAATGTTACATCTAATATAAAAAAATCGGCAATTATAATCCCCATTTATTTGTCGTTTCCTACTTTTGTAAAAAATTAATCACATGCCATCCTTTTTAAAACTTATTATAAAAGAAGTAAAACGTGAAACCAAAGATGCGGTTTCTATACTTTTTAATGTTCCCGAGGAATTAAAACCAAACTATACTTTCATTGCGGGTCAATATATTAATATTCGACTTACCTTAGACAATCAGGAAATTCGTCGTGCGTATTCTCTTTGTTCCGCTCCAGAAAGCGGTGAATTGCGAATTGCTGTAAAAGCAGTAACAAATGGTGCTTTTTCTCAGTTTGCCAATACCAAATTGAAAGCAGGTGATGCGCTGGAAGTAGGAAAACCAGAAGGAAAATTTACTTTTGAACCACAAGCTGACCGACAAAAAAATTATGTGGCTTTTGTAGCCGGAAGCGGAATCACGCCCGTACTTTCTATCCTGAAATCAGTATTGAAAAGTGAACCTAAAAGTTCTTTTGTCCTTGTTTACGGCAACAAATCTCCCGAAGAAACAATTTTTCATCAAGAATTACACGATTTGCAATTGCAATATGTAAGCCGTCTTTTTGTACATTATGTTTACAGTCAAGCCAAAGCAGAACATGCATTGTTTGGCCGAATAGATAAATCTGCGGTGAATTTTGTTTTGAATAACAAACACAAGGAATTGGAATTTGATAAGTTCTATTTGTGTGGACCGGAGGAAATGATTAATACTGTTTCTGGTGTTTTGGCAGCAAAAAACATCAAAGAATCAGCTATAAAATTTGAATTGTTTACAACTTCTTCCAAAGAACATAAAATCGAAAAATCATTAGAAGGACATTCAAAAATCACTGTTATGGTGGATGATGATGAAACGACTTTTGAAATGTCACAAAAACAAACCATCCTGGAAGCAGCTTTAAAACAAGGTCTTGACGCTCCTTATTCTTGCCAAGGCGGAATCTGCAGCAGTTGTCTGGCTCGTGTTACCTCAGGAACTGCCGAAATGACTAAAAACTCTATCCTTACTGATAAAGAAATCGCCGATGGTTTAATCCTAACCTGTCAAGCGCACCCCACGTCAGAAACTATTTATGTAGATTACGATGACGTTTAGAAAACATCTCAATTATAACGAAAACTTCTCTGAAAAGGGAAGTTTTTTTATTTTAGGGAGGTTTTGATTTTTAGTATATTAGTAGAATAATAGTACAATTAAAATCTACGCAGTTTAGGGGAATCGATTATACATGACTGATTTTTAATTGCTTTGTGTTATTTTATCACACTTATAAACAAGTTATGCAACAATATTATGAAACTCCTCCTTCGTCAGAATGACAAATAAACTCTTAGCTTAATGACATTGAACAAGCCAGTGGAAAACCGAATATAACGTAATTTAACATCGCTTTTTAAAAGAACTAAAGCATTAATCCTTAACTTAGTTATCAAAAACAGATCTTTAAAATTTAAATTTATGGAACCCGAAATGATATGGGCGAATCTTGCCTCAAATGACTTAGATAGGACAACCAAATTCTACACAGAATTGGGTTTTAAAACAAATGGGAATCGTACGGAAGAATTGTCAAGTTTTCTTTTTGGTAAAGGGAAATTTGTTGTTCATTTCTTTGCAAAAGCAAGATTTGAAAGCAGTGCGAAAAGTGAAGTTGCAAATTTAGAAAAGCAAAATGAAGTGATTTTTTCTATTTCGGCCAAAAGTAAAGAAGAAGTTGATCAATGGTACTTAAAGGTTAAGAAAGCTGGCGGCAAAATTTATTCTGAACCGCAGAAGTTCGAAAAGGGATACACTTTTGGATTTGCAGATCCAGACGGTCACAAATTCAATTTCTTATATTGGCCGGGCATGTAAATTAAGCCTGCCGTTAATAGCTGCCAAATAAATCCATCGATGCATCCCATCACGATTACTGATGAGTTGTAGCACCAAATTTAAAACACGATTCAAAATCAAGTAGTTAACCAATTATAAAAAAGCATTCCATAAAAAAAGATTTTTTTGTCTTTTGTTTTCTTCTTTATCCTCGCCATAGGTATACCAATCCTTTGTTTTTTCTTCTATCATCGATTTCAGACCCAGTAAGTCATAGGTTTTTTTGGCTGTAATTGGTTTTATGTCGGATGTGGTACTTCTATTTAAATCTATTTTGGTCGCGATAAATGAGGTATATAATCTTGGTATTGAAAGTCCTAAAATCATACCCGGTAAACCGCTTATAGAACATGGACCGCCAGAAATGGTAATATCGTCTGTGTAAAAAGCAAATACATATACGTCATCCATTATTTTGCCCACGGCTTTTCGGCAATTATAACCGGCTATTTCTCTATGTTCATTTGTGATTTTCCACTGTATATTTGGTATGCTATCTGCTATTACAAAATTAGTTCCTACTATTTGTTTTTGCATATTCATTTTTCCTATTGTAAAATCAAAATACCAAGTATTTTCTTCGTCGGCATCTTTTTCGTGTTTTGGTATTCTTGTTTTTGGGCTCCATCGATCAAATTTGTATATGCTTTTGTTATCTGCAAAAGTATAGGTGAAATAAGATATTTTTAAGTCCGACAGGTTTTCTTTCATCATCTCATCCCAGCTATCATTGCTCATCGTTTTTTTGAGATTGGTATTTACTTCATATTCAATTACAGCTTTATCTATAAATTGTTGTGCTTTTGATGTAGTTGTAAAAATTAGTACAGTAATAAAAAAAAGTATTGATTTCATATGTTACTATTTATTGTTATTCCGTGAACTCGTTTTGTCTTGTTCTTTGCTTTTATTCTGTGTTAAAAAAAGCAAAATGACGTTGTCAAATTTGTATGTTTTATTTCAGCAAAGTTACTAATCTATTTTTTCGCTGTTTCGCCTTTATTTTTAAAATTCCAGGTAAAGCCTATCATAGCATATCTTTTGAGCCTATCGTTTCGTTCCTCACCTATTACATTTTCACGAACATATCTATTTATGCCTATATTTTGATTCAAAATATCTCGTACCATGATATAAGCCGTAAACTCATCGTTTTTGAAGGTACGTTGCAGCCTTGCATTCCACAATTGATTAGTAAGATTGGTTTGAAAATCGACCGTTTTTTGTCGAGAGTATAAATTATAATCTGTGGATAATTTCCATTTTTCTCTGAAATAAACCCCTATATCCAAGCCCAAATTATTGGTGTTAAACGATTTTATTTCATCGTTTAAAGAAGTACTGTTTCTGTTATTTGAAAAACTATTACTTAAACTAAATTCGTATTTCTTTTCTTTTGATTTATACAAGTAAATTGAAAATCCTGAATTTAAAGTATTGGAATTACTGGTTTTGTTATTAATACTAAGTACTGATTTGTTGTAGTTAACAGATGGATTAAGATTAACTTGTAAATCTATTTTTTTTATCTTGAATCCATATCCAAAATAAAAATTTCCAGAAAAATTACCATTTGTGTTTATGGGTTTGGAAATTGTTTTAGCACTTTCTGGGTCTATATCTTTGTTGTAAGAAATTAAATTGGTAGTCGTTCTAAAAGAAATACTTTGGTAAAAATGCGATTCTGTCAAAATACTATAACTACTGTTTGATAGGTTTATACTATTGGTAAAGGATTGCTTTAAATCTGGATTACCTACAGTTTGATTGAAAAAATCCTGATTGTTCCTCAAAGGCTGTAATTGATCGATGGTAGGCTGTTTAGTTGCGCCTTGATAATTGAAACGCAAGTTACTATTGCTTTTATACTTGTAGGAGAAATTTGCAGCTGGAAAAAAGTTAGTATAGCTGCGCCTGTACTCTTTGTTTAAAGTTTGATCTTGCAAATCAAACGAAGTAAAACCAAAACCACTGCCAAAGCTATAATTTATTTTTTTGGCATTGTAACTCAATTTTATATTGGGCTTGTTTGTTGTTATTGTTTGTTTGAACTGGTTTGATAAAGAATTTACAACCAAATCATACTTACCTGTAGCATCCGAATAATCATACGTTAAATAATTGCTATCACCATTATTATAAGTAATTTGATGAGCGAATTGCAATGCAAATTTCTTACCTATAGGCTCTGTATAGGCAACGTTTACCGTAATATTTTGATTTGTTTTTTCTCCTATTTTGTTTTGATCCACATCATCCCTAGAGGAAAAAACACCTCCATCATAACTTTCGTTGGAAGACTTTAAAAAATTATTTGCATTCGTATTCAATATATTCCAACTACTGTTTACAGAAAATGTACGACGGGCTTTGGCGAATTTATGTTTATACAAAATACTTGCAAACAAAGATTCCTTATCCGATTTTGTAGTAAATGTTTTTTCCTGTTTGTTTTTTAATAATCCATTATCTCCCGTAGTCTTTCCGTTTGTAAATTCATCGCTATCGGTAGTATAAAAATTAGTTTTCGCGGTAAATTTTATGGAATTTATAGAATCTAATTTTACGTCGTAAGTAGCATTTAGTTTAAAATTACTTCTATTTACATTGCTTATCGTTGCTGTGTTTTCGTTTAATTGGGTTTCTCCTATTTGTGTTTGGGTAATCCTGCTATTATTGTTGTTGTAAATTTGCTTATTGTATTTTGGTGATAGATTCAATGTTTGTTTATCATTCCACTTGTTGCTGTACTGCAATCCTGCATTGGTGTTTTTGATAAAACCATTTTGAGTATCAACATACGGCTCTTCATCAGTATTGCCACCTGTCCATTCATAATTTACATTTCCATCATCATCCATACTCATACTGATATCATTCTCCCGTCCACCAAATTTTTCGCTATCCTGCCAACCAAGTCCATCTTGACCTGTATTCCCATTTAATAAAAAAGCAGATAGTTTTCTTTTACCTTTAAAATCACTAAACATAAGATTGGTATTGTATCTGGAATCTATATTTGTCAATGGTCCGTTTGCAGCGTCTATTTTGCCAAAATACCCTTTCTTCTTATCTTCCTTTAATTTTAGGTTAATTGTTTTTTTTGTTTCACCATCATCTATTCCTGTAAACTCGGCTTGATCACTTTTCTTATCAAAAACTTGTACTTCTTTGACCGCATCAGCACGTAAGTTTTTTACCGCCATGCCAGGGTCATCACCAAAAAATTCTTCGCCATCTACCAATACTTTTTCTACAGTTTCCCCCATGGCTTTTATGACGCCATTTTTATCTACTTGAATCCCTGGCAGTTTTTTCAGTAATTCTTCTACATTGGCATTGGCATCAACCTTAAAATCACCTGCTCTATAACTGGTAGTATCTCCTTTAATTCTAATGGAACCCGTCTTTATAATTACTTCTCTAAGCGCATTAATTTTGCTCATCAAAGCAATTTTTCCTAAGTTTTTCTCATTTTCATTAACGATTATGGCATCTACATAATCGGCATATTGGCTATGCGCCGTCATCAAGATATAGTTTCCTGCTTTTACATTTTTGAGATTAAAGTTCCCCTCTTTATCCGATCGGGTAAACTTGTATAAAATAGAATCTATGGGGGTTAATAACGCAACAACTGAATTGTAAACAGGTTTTTTTTCGCTACCATCCGTTAAAACACCCGAAAGGTTTGCTTTTTGACAAAATGCTGAAAAAGAGAATAAGAGCAAAATTGCAATTGTTACTGTAATTTTTGGCATAAATAGTTTCTATTTTATTGTTTTAGCATCTCAAAATTTCTAAAAGCGACTTCACCGAAAAAGCAATCTTCTTCCGCCTCAGGTCAGTTTTGAGTGCAAATTCTCAAGCACTTAAACCAAAAATAGTATTATTCTCACTAAAAATTTGAAATTTTTTCGTTATAAAAATGTTAAAATTATTCTTACATATAACAATAAAATGTTGAAGAGATTAAAACCGTATAGTATGCATGAATATTTATCCTATTTGTTTACAGCCATTTAAAGACTTTACGATAGAATCAACAGCAATCGTTCGCATGGCATCTTCATAACCTTCCACTATTTTATTACCATAAACCGAAGTGGGTAATTTTGGAAACTGATTTCTATCGGAAACCAAAGCATTTTCTAAAGGTTGATTAAAAGGCGAAAATCCGGCATAAGGATGTGTTGCGCCCCAAAGCGTAATCACTTTTATACCAAGCATGGCCGCAATATGCGCATTTCCGGAATCCATGGAAAGCATTACATCAAGATTACTGATGAGTTGTAATTCCTGCTGAAATTTAAGTTGCCCTGCCATAGTAATGACATTTTCTTTGTTCGAAGAAAGCGAATTTAAGAGTTCTATTTCCTTTTTTCCGCCACCAAAAAGCAGTATTTTACAGTCTGCATTTTTGGCTAATTGGTTGATGACTTCCTGCATCAAATCCAAAGGATACACTTTAGCATCATATTGTGCAAAAGGAGCAATTCCTATCCATTTCTGGTTTTTTTCTCCAGTAAATTTGATGATTTCAGTATCTAAAACTGCTTTTTCAGGGAAAATTGTCCCGACACTTCGGGAGGATAAATCAACGGTAAAACCAAGTTGTTCAAATACTTTGCAGTGTCTTTCAAACATAGTTGGCAGTTGTTTGAAAATTTTATTTTCGGGTTGGGTTAATGCTTTTTTCTCTGCTCTTCCTTTATCAACCGAAGCCACTTTTTTTCCGCTTAAAGCAAAAAGACTTCTGACGATTTTAGAACGCAAAACATTATGCAAATCGGCGAAAGCATCAGTATGGAATCCTTTTAAATCTTGGAACAAACGCAACAATCCCAGAAATCCCTTGTGTCGTTCTTTTACATCGAAAGCAAAAAAAGAAACGTTGGGAATGGAATCAAAAAAAGGTTTGAAGAATGGTCTGGAAACGACCGTAATTTTAACTTCTGGATGCTGATTTACAAAAGCGCGCAAAACAGGAACCGTCATGGCAACATCTCCCATTGCGGAAAGCCTCATGACGGTTATATGTTTGATTTTTTGGGACAAATTAAAACGAGAATTACTTCTTGTTTTGGTACAAAACAGGATTCAAATCATCGTCATTGTACATTTTCATCTGCTTGTACACTTTCATGAATTTATCACCATTTTCAATGTCTTTTATTAAGTCATCAATTGCGGCTGACAAATCAGTTCTTTGCTCTAAAAGAATATTTAATTTTGCCTGACATTTATCTCTGTGATCTTGGGAAGCTGCTGCACGAGTCGCTTCTTCATTCATGTGATAAATTTTCAAAGCTAAAATTGACAATCTGTCAAAAGCCCAAGCAGGACTTTCTGAATTGATTTTAGCACTTTCTTTTACTACTACATGGCTGTATTTTTGAAGAAAATAACTGTCAATATATTCCACCATATCCGTACGTTCTTGATTAGAAGCATCAATTCTTCTTTTCAAAGTCAAAGCGGCAACCGGGTCAATATTTGGGTCACGGATAATATCTTCAAAATGCCATTGCACCGTGTCAATCCAGTTTTTATGATACAATAAATGTTCGAATTTATCCTTCGGAAACGGATTATTTATAGGCTGATCAACATTATCAAATTGATGATAATCTTTAATACTTTGTTCGAAAACGGAATAAGCTAATTTTGAAAACATATCTTTATATATTAAAAGGCAAAGATACTTTTTTATACTTTTATAGATTAAAAAAACTTTAGAAGTTTAATTCCAAAATTAAAACCATGCAAATCCATATTTTATCCGAAAACAATAGTGTTCTGAACCATTTTTTAGGACAAATTCGAAATGTGAATGTTCATAACGACAGCATGCGTTTTAGAAGAAATATTGAACGTATTGGTGAAATAATGGCTTATGAATTGAGCAAAGAATTGCATTACAAAAACGTAACAATTCAAACGCCTCTTGGCATCAAGAAAACGACTGAAATTGAAGATAAATTGGTTTTGTGCTCCATTTTGCGTGCAGGATTGCCATTGCACATGGGTTTTTTGAATTATTTTGACAATGCTGAAAATGGTTTTATTTCAGCCTTCAGACACCATCCTAATAATGATGATGATTTTGAAATTGTGGTTCAATACCAAGCAATCGCTGATATAAACAACAAAAATGTACTATTGATTGATCCCATGCTCGCTACTGGACAATCTATAGTTGCTGTTTTTAATAAATTAATGGAAAGAGGAACTCCAAAGGAAATTCACATTGCAGTTGTAATTGCCGCCCCAGAAGGAATTGAACACCTTAAACAACATTTACCCGATACCTGTCATCTTTGGATCGCTACATTAGACGAAAAACTAAATGAACACAGTTATATTGTTCCGGGGCTTGGCGATGCGGGAGATTTAGCTTTTGGCGAGAAACTATAATTGCGAGAAAAAAGCAAAAAGACTGCAAAGAATAAAAACAAACAATACGATTTCCTGTTTCAATTTTAGCTGCACAATTTCAATATGACTTGTTGCCATGATGGCTAACGGCGCAAAGGTAAACAACAATAAATCATTACTTTTATTGGAGGAAATGAAGAAAATTACTATTCCAATAAAGAAGGAAGCTATTATTTTTTTGAAAGAAACATGTAAAAGCTGTGGTCTGTTAGACAATGTTGCAAACATGGAAATAACGAAAAATAATGCAATTGTAGCATATATCGAAAAAGCAGCGTTTTGATAATTATTAGTAAAATAATCAATACTAAAATCCGTCGTTACACTCCTTGTTATATATTCGATTACGTTCACATTGAATACTGCCGCATATAACAAGAAAAGAATTGCCGCTGTGAAAAAGGCAATAAACGGCAAGAACCAGTTTCTATAATCTCTGGAAACATGGAAAATTATTGATATGAAAACCAATACAATAAAAATAATACTCCAAAAATGAAATAATGAGGCTAAAAAAATCCACAATGAAGCATCAAATATTTTTTCTTTGGAAGCTTTAAGTGATTGCAATGAAATCAATCGGCGAAGGGCTAATAGTATAAAGAAATTTGAAACAATTAGGTTCGTGTTATCTAATACCGAAGGAAAAAAAAGCAACAATAAAAAATAGAAAAAAATGGTGTATGTACTGTCTTTACTGAGTCCGTTTTTCTTTACAACGAAATTGGTAATAAAAACAGAAGCCAATAAAATGCAAAACAATGCCACTTTTTTTAAAATCAAAAAAAAGGAATTAGTCCAAGATAAATCTTGAAATTGGTATATTAAAAAGAAAACCAGCATTAAAATTACTACCAAAGAAAAATTTAATGGTGTAGATTTTTTAAAAACACTTGTTATCATAAGGATATTTTATACTTTTGTGATTGTAAATATAATACTTGTTTAAAAAGGAAACCCTGCAAGTTCAAAAAGATTCTTACTAAATAAGACCTTTTACTATCCAGAGCTCTTTAAAAACAACTAATAAAATTAATTTTATACATTATGAAAGCATTTTTCGAAGGAATACAATACTTATTTGTAAATATTTTATTTGCTCCTCTAGATTTTTTACGCTCATTAGAGCTTAAATCTTGGTTTGCTGCTAATACTATCAACTGGATTTTCATGATTATTTGTGCGTCTGCAATGGTATATTGGATCAAACAATTGAAAATTTTTGAAGCAAACGGAACAGAAAATCAAGATACTACCGCTCACTCTTTCTTAAAATAATATTTTAAAAAAAAGTGAACGATAATTGGAAACTATTTTAAATCGTTTCCAATATCTTTTCTAAAATACATCTTATCAAAATTTAGTTTATCTATGTTTTGGTAAGATTTTTTTATGGCCTCTTCGAAATCATTTCCATAAGAAGTTACGGTTAAAACTCTTCCTCCATTCGAAACAACATTTCCATTTTCTAATTTTGTCCCTGCGTGAAAAACAATAGAATCCTGAATGTTCTCTAATCCTGAAATCACTTTTCCTTTTTCGAAATCTTCCGGATAACCACCAGAAACTACCATAATTGTAGTAGCACTTCTTTCGTCAATTTCAAGTGTTATTTCATCTAATTTTTCATTGGCAACAGCCAAAAACAATTCAACTAAATCTGTTTTCAATCTTGGAACAACCACTTCCGTTTCCGGATCGCCCATTCTCACATTGTATTCAATTACGATTGGTTCGTTATTCACATTAATCAATCCTATAAAAACAAATCCTTTGTATGGAATTCCGTCTTTCTGGAAACCATCAATAGTTGGTTTTACGATGCGTGTTTCGATTTTCTCCATCAAAACAGCGTCAACATAAGGAACCGGAGAAACTGCTCCCATTCCGCCTGTATTTAATCCGGTGTCGCCTTCGCCAATACGTTTGTAATCTTTGGCAGTTGGCAGGATTTTATAATTTTTTCCGTCAGTAAGGACAAAACAGCTTAATTCGATTCCGTCAAGGAATTCTTCAATCACCACTTTAGAACTGGCATCTCCAAATTTTTGGTGCACTAACATGTTTCTTAATTCTTCTTTGGCTTCCGCCAAATCTTGAATAATCAAAACGCCTTTTCCAGCTGCTAATCCGTCTGCTTTTAAAACATAAGGCGGTTGCAATGTTTCCAAAAATTCACATCCTTTCTCCACTGTTTCAGCAGTGAAACTATCGTAAGCAGCAGTTGGGATATTATGTTTTATCAAAAATTCTTTAGCAAATTCTTTACTTCCTTCTAATTGAGCACCAATTTTTGATGGCCCGATAACTGGAATATGTTTTAACTCCCCATCATTTAAAAAGAAATCATAGATCCCTTTTACTAATGGATCTTCGGGTCCTACAACAACCATTTCTACTTTTTCTTGAAGGACAAAAGCTTTGATAGCGTCAAAATCAGTTGGGCTTATATCAATATTGTTAGCTATTGTTGCTGTCCCAGCATTTCCTGGTGCTACAAAAAGTGTGTCGCAAAGCGGACTTTGAATCATTTTCCATGCAAAAGCATGCTCTCTTCCGCCTGAACCCAATAGTAAAATAGTCATGATGTAGTTTTATTTAGTTGTGGTGCAAAAATAGTTTGTTTTAAGATGAAATAATAATTTTTTTTACTTACTTTTGACGTTAGTAACGCTAAAGGTATGATAATTTCATTTGGATCTAAAGAAACTGAAAAAATATGGAATGGTATTGTTGTAAAGAAACCTTCTATCGAAATTCAACAAATAGGCAGACGAAAACTAAGAATGCTTAATAATTCTCAAGATTTAGCAGATTTAAGAATACCGCCCTCCAACCGATTAGAAAAACTAAATGGTAATTTAAAAGACTATTATAGCATTCGAATTAACAATCAATGGAGGATTATTTTTATATGGGAAAATGGAAATGCTTCCCATGTTGAAATTTTAGATTATCATTAAAACAGTAAAAATGGAAAAATTAAAAAACATACATCCGGGTGAAATCTTATTAGAAGAATTTCTTATTCCTTTGGAAATAACGGCATACCGATTATCTAAGGATTTAAAAATTCCTCAAACCAGAATTTCTGAAATTACGAAAGGAAACCGAAGAATTACGGCTGATACGGCTTTACGTTTGAGTCAATATTTTGGTAATTCCGCTAAATTTTGGCTTGGTCTTCAGGATGATTTTGACATAGAGGAAGAACAAGAACACAAAGCAAAAGAACTGCAATCCATAAAACGTTTTGACACTCAAAAAGTAGCCTAAATGTTTCCACTTTTCGACTTATCACTGCAACTAAATGGTTTCCCAATGAAGGAAGCCAAAGCCGAATTGCGAAAAATTGTAGCTTTATCCGAAAAAGAACACGAAGCTTTCCTTGAAAATAAAAAAGTGGAAATCGTTACTTTTCATTTACAGAATAATCCATTTTATCAGGAGTTAGTTGGTTCAAATGCTACCAACTGGCACGATTTACCCGTTTTAAATAAAAGAAACTTACAACAACCATTGCTGGAAAGGCTTTCGAATGGGTATTCTCCAAAAAACAGTTACGTTAATAAAACGTCTGGTTCCAGTGGTGATCCCTTTATTTTTGCCAAAGATAAATACAGTCACGCTTTGACCTGGGCTTCTAATATGTATCGTTTTGGTTGGTATGGAATTGATTTTAACCTTTCGTATCAGGCCCGTTTTTATGGGATTCCAATGGATTTTATTGGCAACAAAAAAGAACGTTTTAAAGATTTTTTGAGCCATCGGTTTCGATTCTCTATTTTTGACTTGTCAGATGTGGTATTAGAAACCATTCTGGGGAAATTTCAGAATAAAAAATTCGATTACATCAATGGTTATACGAGTTCTATCGTTTTATTTGCCAAATATTTAAAGAAAAAAAACATCATTTTAAAGGAAATCTGTCCTACTTTAAAAGTGTGCATGGTGACTTCCGAAATGCTTTTTGAAGATGATAAAATTCTTTTGGAGCGACAATTTGGAATTCCAATTGTCAATGAATACGGTGCTTCGGAACTAGATTTAATCGCTTTTCAAAATCCTCAAGACGAATGGCAAGTGAATTCGGAAACGTTATTTGTAGAGATTTTGGATGACAATAATCAAGCGGTTCCAAACGGTACTTCGGGCCGAATTGTGATTACTTCCTTATTCAATAAATCGCATCCGTTTATTCGTTATGATATTGGCGATATTGGAATTCTCGACGAAAAAAGTACGTTAAAAAAACCTATTCTCAAGAAATTAATTGGAAGAACGAATGATATTGCACTTTTGCCAAGCGGGAAAAAATCACCTGGATTGACCTTTTATTATGTAACCAAAAGCTTTATTGAAGACGATGGAAACGTAAAAGAATTCATTATCAAGCAAACAAAAATTGATTCTTTTGAAATCGAGTATGTCAGTGAAAATGAATTAAATTCGAAACAAATTCAAAAAATAGAAGCTGCAATTTCCCTGTATCTAGAACCTGATTTGAATTTTAAATTTACAAGAAAAGGCAATTTAGAAAGAAGCAATCGTGGAAAATTAAAACAGTTTAAATCTATGATTTGATTGGTTTTATATAACGCGGTTTTATGATTAATTGCGTAAATAAAAACCCAATCATACAAAAGGATGCAACAATTATATTAAATCCATGAAAAGTCCTGTAAACCGCAAAATTATGCTTCAATAAGTCCAATTTAGAAGCTGAAATTGAATTTTCTCTAATTCTATACAACGCTAAACTTTCAGGAATTGGTTGTGCCGTTTTTATTTTTTTTAAAATTGTAAGCCATAACATCCAGTCTTGGCGTTTACGGATGGAAGAAATAGCAATTTTTCCAAAATAATTCACATCATAAATACCAGTAAGATTCCCAACATAATTACAAAAAAAAAGTTGTCTGTAGGAAAGATTTCTAGGCGCTTCGACTCTTTTGTTCAATGGATTTCCTTCTTCATCAATGCAATCATAAAAAGAAAAAATAAATGGTAAATTATTGATTTTAAGAAAATTAATTTGTTTCTCCAGTTTTTGTGGTTTCCACAAATCATCAGCATCCAAAAAAGAAATATACCTTCCCTTACATTTAGTCAGCGCAGTATTTCGTGCAATACCGGTTCCCGAGTTTTTTTCGGATTGAAAAAGTTGGATTCTATTGTCCTGAAGTGCTATTTTTGTAACAATAGAAAGCGTTTCATCTGAAGAACAATCATCCACAATAATCATTTCCCAATTTTTGTAGGTTTGATTCTGAACAGATTGAATCGTTTCAGCAATGAATTTTTCAGAATTAAAGGACGGTGTTATAATTGAGACTAATGGTATTTCCATTTTAATATGCTTTTTCTTCGCCTTTGAAAATGTTAACTATTGTTTGAGAAATTATTTTTAAATCTAATATAAGAGACCAATTTTCAATGTAAAAAACATCAAATTTTATTCTATTAATCATATCATCATCTGTTTCTATTTCACCACGAAAACCACTCACTTGAGCTAATCCAGTAATTCCTGGTTTAACAGAGTGACGTACCATATATTTCTTAACCTTATTTCCATAAATTTTATTTTGTGCCCAAAGATGAGGCCGCGGACCTACAACTGACATTTCACCAAGTAGAACATTTATAAATTGAGGCATTTCGTCTAAACTTGTTTTTCTCATAAATTTACCTATTCTGGTAACACGAGGATCATTTTTTGATGCTTCTTTTTCGGTTGTTTTATTGATTCTCATAGAACGAAGTTTATAGCAATAAAATTCATTTTCATCAATTCCGGGTCTTCCTTGTTTAAAAAAAACGGGGCCTGAAGATTCTAATTTTATCAAAATAGCTAATAAAGGAATCAACCAAGATAAAAGAAATACAATGATTATAATGGAGAAAACGATATCAAATGTCCTTTTAAATACTTTAGTCGCCGGATCATGCAGAATTGTTTTTTTTAAAGACAGTACTGGGAAAAATTCGTAATAATCTATTTTTAATTTTTTTGAAAAAATTTCTTTAGTATCCGGAATGAATTTTATTGTTTTATTATTTTCATCGGCAAAATCTATTAAATCTTTCAAATGCTCGTTGGAGATTTCGTTCAATGAACAATAAATTTCATCAACAAAATTTTCAATCACGAAAGGTTTCAAATCTGCCAATTTTCCTTTAATATTTTGATTTGATTTCTTATCTGAAAAATACCCTAAAAAACGATACCCATAATCATTTCTTGTTTCGAAAAGATCTTTTAATCGAATTGCTTCGGGTGTATATCCAATAATCACCGCGCTTCGGTAATTACTTCCTGTTATTATTCTGTATTCCTTTAAATAATAAAACAGTAGGAATTTTGAAACAGTAATCAATCCTATAACTGATGAAATAAAAAGGGCAATCACTGTTCCGCTAAAAACAACTTGTTTAGAAAACGGAAAAAAAGCAATGATTATTAAAAGAAATAAAATCCCCTGTTTGACGATTTTCGAAATAATTTCAATTGGTTTTGTAAAGCGATAAACATCATAAAACTTGATAGAAAAAGCAGCTGCAATCCATCCAATTGTTTGATAAATAAGATAATGCTCAATATTTAAATTGAGGTCTTCGAGAAAGAACAAGCCTAGTATTGAAATAACTATTAGATCAATTGAAACACTAATAGGCCGTATGTATTTTGAATATCTTCCTATTTGTGATGCCGTCATAATTAGTGAATGTATTCTAACTATTAATTTAAAGATAAATTCAAAAATGCTATCCTTTCGCTATTTAATATAACCCGAAAAATCCTTGTGTTCTTCTTTAGAAAGTTCTTCTTTGGACAATGATTTAAAATAGTCGTAAGTGATTTTCATTCCTTCGGCACGATTTACCTTTGCTTCCCAACCTAACAATTTTCTTGCTTTTGTAATATCAGGCTGTCGTTGCAATGGATCATTTATTGGCAAAGGAAAATAAACCACTTTCTGATTGGTTCCTGTCAGTTTTATGATTTCTTCGGCAAAATCTTTAATGGTGATTTCATCCGGATTACCAATATTTACCGGTAAAACATAATCAGAATGCAATAATCTAAAAATACCTTCCACCTGATCATCAACATAACAAAAAGAACGCGTTTGCATTCCGTCTCCAAAAATAGTTAAGTCTTCACCACGAAGCGCCTGACCTATAAATGCTGGAATAACTCTACCGTCATTGAGTCTCATTCTTGGACCGTACGTATTGAAAATTCGAACGATTCTGGTTTCTACACCATGAAAAGTATGGTACGCCATTGTTATTGATTCCTGAAAACGTTTCGCTTCATCATAAACACCCCTTGGTCCTATGGTGTTTACATTTCCGTAATATTCTTCAGTTTGTGGGTGGACCAATGGATCGCCATAAACTTCAGAAGTGGATGCAATAAGAATTCTGGCATTTTTTACTCGTGCCAAACCTAAAAGGTTGTGCGTCCCAAGAGAGCCTACTTTTAATGTTTGTATCGGAATTTTCAAATAATCGATTGGACTTGCCGGTGAAGCAAAATGCAAAATATAATCTAATTGACCCGGAACGTGAACAAATTTGGTAATATCATGATGATAAAATTCGAAATTTTCAAGTTTGAACAAATGTTCTATATTTTTTAAATCTCCAGTAATGAGATTATCCATTCCAATGACAAAATAGCCTTCTTTAATAAAACGGTCACAAAGATGTGATCCTAAAAATCCAGCGGCTCCAGTGATAAGTATTCTTTTCATATAGATTTTTAAAGTTTGGATATTATGAAAATAATTTATTAAAAAGTAAATAGATTACTTCAAATAACGCAATGCTCTTTGTCGTCATAAAGAGGATTCTGTCAAAAATAAACTTATCATTAGGATTGTGAAAGAAATATCAGCAAAATCTTTTTTTCATAACCATTCCTTTTCAATTATTGACGAAGCAATTCAAATTATTCCATTTTTTCTAAAACAAATACATTGTTGAAATAAGCTGTTTTATCAATTGGCAATAATAGACTAAACAGAACTCCAAAAAAGTTAAAAAACAAGATAAAAGGAATCAGGAAAACCTGTCTTACGTTTTTATTATTAGGGAGTATATTCTTTATGTAATTTAAATTAAATTGAAAAATAACTTCAATATAATTTCCTGTTTTAAAATTCTCAACCACCTTAAAACCATTTTTTTGATACAAATGTTGTAAAGCTGGTGTAGTATATCTTGCAAAATCATAGGGCATTTCGTGCTCTTCCCACATAAAAGGAGTCGTAATTAGTGCCGTTCCATTTTTCTTTAAAACTCTATTAAATTCCTTTAATAATTCGTCGATATTAAAAACATGTTCTAAAACTTCGGTGCACAAAAGAGAATCAAATCGTTCATTTTCAAATGGAATTTTTTTACCATCATAAAACTCATCTACTTCATTATAATTTTGTTTCCTTCCTTTAATCTTATAATCTACACCAATATATTCCTTTACGTTTACAAATAGTTTTTTATACGGTTTAGTCCCACAACCAAAATCCAACAAAGAGCCATCAAGTTTATCCGCATTATTTTTTATAGCGCTTCGAATTGATTTTCGGATCAGAAAATTATAATTAATGAAAAACCCAATAATCCCAGGATGAAATTTTTCTTTCTTAATCTTTTGTTTGATGTACTCTTTATACATTAAAATTCTTTTTTTCAATATTAATTCAAATAAATAGATTCCAGTTCAGAAATATTTCTTTTGATGTTGTATTTTTCAGAATACGAATTGAAAGCATTTTTTGACAATTTATCCAATAATTCTTTATCGATTAATAACTTTAAAATTTTACTTTTAAAACCCTTTATATCTTCATTATCAACAACAAATCCATTATAATTATCAATAATCAAATCTTTATTTCCATCACAATTACTAACCACGCAAGCTTTAGATAATGCTAAACTTTCAAGAATAGAATAAGGCATTCCTTCATATCTGGAAGTTGAAAGATAAAACTTAGATTGATTAATTATATGAAAAACATCGGTTCTTTCAGTCCAATTTAAAAGCGTTACATCATTGCTCATGTCTAACTCCTGAATCAAATTTTTAACCGATTCTAACTGACCTGATACTGGACCAACTCCCATTACGATTAAATGAATTTTAGCTTCTTTATTAACTTCATACAAAACCCGTATCATTAGCTCAATATTTTTTTGATACGATGGACGCCCAACGGTACAAATATAATCTTCAGGCCAATTTTTAGGGATAGTCAAAGGATGTATTTTAGTTATTGGATCAATACAATTGTTGAAAACTATCGTATTTTCTGCTTTATAACCAACCTCTTCTATAGCTCGCTTTTTTTCGGATTGTGATGTGGCTAAAAGCAAACTGTTTCCATTGGCAAGAAACTTTTCAATACTCAAAAAAAGGTTTCTTTTCAAACCGTTTTGCGTACTTAAATAGGAGAAAGCGTGTGGCGTATAAATTACTTTTATTCCTAATAATCTTCCCGAAATTCGGCCTATAATTCCACCTTTAGCACTGTGTGCGTGTATTAGATTTGGCTTTTCTTTTTTTAGAATTTTATAGGTCTGAACAAGTGATTTAATATCATTGATTATTGAAATATCTCTAAAAATAGAAACTTTATATTCTTTTACTTTATTCCCATTTTTATCAAAAAAAGGTTTAATTGTGTCTTGGACTCCATGAATAACTATGTTTTCGAACGAATCAGTATTCATATTTTCTAAAACAAGTCTCAAATACACATCGACTCCGCCTATGGAATGTAATAAATGAACTATCTTTTTTTTTGCCATTTTTATGATGTAAAAGAATAATAATCATTAGTTATTCCTTGCGCAATTATTATTAAAAACTCAAATGTATCACAAATTTAATAATTACAAAGTATTGATTTAAATTATCTCTTTAGGATCTATTTAAAAAAAATCCAATTATATATAACTTCTATTAAGTTTCTTTGATTAGAAAAAATAACGATATTTACTGAAATTTTAATTTCTATTATTTAAAATAAATTCAAATGAAAAAAACGTTTATGATTGCGACTCTAGTTGCTTTATTTTCATTGTCTTGTGGAAACAAGAAAGAGGAAACAACACAACAAGATGCCATTCAAGAGGTTGCGCCTAAAGCGTCTAATGAAGTAAAAGTTGAACTAACTGACTTTGATCGATACGAAGGAAAAATAGTTCACGCCTCAACAGGGCAATGGTATTTAATAAAAGAAGGTGCCCGTTGGAGAACAAATTCAATTCCTGCAACTGATGACTATCTTAAAACACTGCCTGCTGGTCCTGATTATGTAGTTGAAAATGTGCCAATAGAAACACTGAAACAGTTTCCTGAGGTTGGAGAAATATACCCGCATTTAGAATTTAAAAAAGATGTAATTAAAACCGCTAAATAAGCGGTTTTTTTGTGTCATTCTGAAAAATATTATACAACAATCAGCTTACTTTTTTGTTGAAGCCAATAACTCGCAAATATTGAAATCCATAATCCGCTGAAAACAATTCCATCAAAACGAAGAAGGAAATCATCTGTAAGGTTTGAAATGAAAAACAAAAAAAAGAAAGAAATTATAACTGCATTCTTTGTCTTAATTCCTAAATAAGCAATAAATCCAATATAAAATAAGGCTACAATTGGTCCCAATATTCCAAATTTCAATAAATAATCTAAAAATTGATTGTGCGTTGGAAACTCATATTTTGCAAGAAATATTTGATTCGTTTCTTTAAAATACTTTACTAATTCTAACTTCCCGTCAGAAGCTCCCACTCCAAAAGGAAGATTTTTAAGAGACAATTCCCATGCTGATTTCCAGATGGATAATCGGGTTACAAAAGAACTGTAAACAGCTATTTCTGGATGGTCTATTTCATCTAATTTCCCTATTTTGTCCATATTCGAAAAAATCTGGGTCGAATACTTTTCTTTCATATAAGGATTCTTTTGTAGGAACAAAAATAAAACGGAGCCAATCAAAACCAGTGTAATTATCGCTCTTTTGAAGATAACTTTAGAACTATAACTTTTGGAAATTTGGAAATAACCAACCGTCATAAAACCAAACAAAGTAGCTAACAATGCCATTCTGGTATTCACGTACAAAACAAAAAAGAAGGAGAGAATAAAAAGGGTTAAATTCCTAATTTTAATCCATTTATCCTCATTTATATTTGAAGGTTCAAACAAAAAATAAAGATTAGAAAATGCGACAAAAGCCAAATGCATATTGAGCGCTGGTGCATGAATCCCAATACTATCAGAAAACACATAGCCCATTTCCCAAAGATGAATGCCACTGAGGTATTTGAAAAAATGCTCTGGATCCAGTATTATAAAACGCACAAAAAAGAAAATCATAATAAGCGTTGTACCGATACAATAAGCTTTCAAAATTTTAAGAAATTGAACTCGTTGATAATTTCCAATTATAAATAGTGGAAAAAAGAGTAACGAAAGACTTTTCTCCAATGATTTTAAACCAAGCGAATAAGAATCATTATTTCCAAAAAATAACATTTCCATCAAAAATGGAGCTGCTATTACTAACATAATTGGTAGTTGGCTTTTTGAAATCTTTATTTTTTTTACAAACAATAAATTGAAAACAACAAAAACTATCAAAAAAATAGTGCATAGTTTTCTGAAAATTAAAGTGATAGCAATTAAAAATAAAAATAAATTAAATACTTTGTCGAATGTCTTTTCTGAAATTTTCATAGTACAATGCAAAATATATTAAAGGAAAAAGGCCTATTTTATGTCGGATCGAAGTGCCTAAATCGGGTTCAAATATCCCTTGAACAATAAAATAAGCAAATAAAATTAATAAAGTCCACAACTCAAATTGATATTGCTTTCTGTTTTTTAAACATCTGGAAAACCGAACAAATAAAATATAAAAAATCAATAATTGCCAGATTACAAAAGCGAGTACTTGAGGAGATAAAATGTGCTTTATTGCCTCAACTACAGGTGCGTTTACAGCCATAAAACCATAGACAATACCAAATGCCTCGCCATACCAAGTATCTTGTGAAATTGGCGATACTATTGCCGTATTTATATTGTTTCTATTTATATTATTAATCACATAATTTTCTCTTGTTGTTCTTGAAATATACTCACCCTTGATTACACCATGGCTTAATGATAAAAAAATGGCAATCACTATTCCATAAAAAATAGTAGAAAATGTTTTATTCTCAAATTTGATAAACGACACTAAATACATGCCAACCGCAAATATTGGCATCAATAGATAGTAGGGCCTGAAAAACGAAAAACAAGCGATTAAAACCAGTGAAAAAACAATTTTAAATAATGAGTTTCTCTTGGATTGAAATATAAAAGGAATGGTACAAAACAGTAAAAAAGTGATAAATTCCTTAGTGGGCATGGACATGTATATTCCTAAAAGCAGTAGTGCAATATAGACCAAAATATTTTTTACGTTCAACTTATGGAAGTTCGAAGGCACACCTATTTTATATAATATGTAAGTCACTATAGGAAACTGAATCAAAGCAATAAGAAAAAAAGGAAGATGTCGCAAACCTGTAAGTTTATAAAACATAATCACAAACGGGTAACTACCAAACCAGCCTATTTCATGACCTTTGTCAAATATTATGGTTATTGTATCATTAAAATATCTTTCCGGTAAAATATAAGGCGTTAATAAGGCTATGATTAAATTCCCCAAAAACAAACTTATAAACACAACTTTATTTCTTGTAATTTTTGTTTTCATGTAAATAATAGTTCGATTTAAATGGAAATCATAATTTCGTTTTTTTATAAAACAAATTCACCTTTGCATATATACTCATAAATTGAGGTAAGACTGAAAACGGTAAAATTTTATAAAATGTATTTACTTTATTTACTGTAACGTTTCTCCCTGAAGAGATTAAATTTTTCCATGAAGCTAGATCCTTAATAAGTACTTTTTTATTGTTTGAGGAAAGTTTATCAAAATGCATTAATACTACAACATAATAAAAAGACCAATAGTTTTTTATAGCCAATTGCAGTGTCTTTTTGTTGTTTTCAATTTCAATTAATCCGTTTTTTACTGACATGAAAATATCTAAAACAACCTTTTCGTTAATATTAAATACTATTGAACCTGGCCTTAATTGCCTATACATATAAAATGATTTAGGATAAATACAATAGGTCTGCAGATGATTCATCAATTTAGCACACCATTCCATATCTTCTCCAAATTTATTTAAAGTGAAAAATAAATCATTTTCTATTAGTATTGATTTTTTAATTACTTTATCCCAAGCACTTGCGACATATAAATGATGATAAACCATATCTAAAGCATCCTCTTCAAAATTTCCAGAAATGTGTTTTAATTTGTTTTGATTGTATTTACATTCTATTCTATTTGAAGAAAAATACCTGCTTTCTTCATGAATAATAATATCAACATTTGTTTTGTTGATTAAAGCCGCAATATCTTGTAATACATTTTGTCCAACCCAAAAATCATCACTATCAACAAATACTATATATTCACCGTTGGCTTCTAATAGCCCTTGATTTCGAGAAGCAGATAAACCTTCATTTTTTTTATTTATTAATACAACTCTTTCATCATTTTCTTTATACTTTGAACAAATAGCTAATGAGGTGTCTGTTGAACCGTCATTAACCAAAATTAATTCGAAATTAGAAAATGATTGTTCTAAAATACTATCTATACATTGACTCAAATACTCTTCAACATTATAAACAGGTACAATTATACTAAAAAGAATGTTTTTATTTACCTTGTCCATTTAATGCATTATAATTAATAGTTTGTCTTTTTTATAAACAATAAATGCGGTGATAATATTCCAAAAAAGTAAGCTAGACACAAAAGCAATTGCCGCTCCGGTAAGAGAATATATTGGAATTAATATAAAATTAAGAATAAAATTCAAGAATACCGCTGAAATTAATACCACTTGAAAAATACGTTGTCTTCCAGTCATGTTCAAATAAATAGTTGTTATTCCAAATAAGGAAGCTAATAATTGACCAACCATTAATATTAAAAGTGCTTGTTTGGCTTGTATATAATTAGGTCCAAAGAAATGTAGAATACTTTCAGAATAAAAACAGACTACCACAACAATAGGCAGTGTGATAACAAAAATTATTCTGGAACTTTGTTTCATTGTACTTAAAAGAGCAATCTTATTATTATCTGTAAATTGTTGTGCAATCTTTAAAGAAACCGAAATAAATACAGAGTTATTAATCAAAAATAAAATAGAGACTAACTTCATAGCAATTGAATAATAGGCTACTATTTCGTCTCCTTTAAATTTTTTTAAAAAAACAACATCTAGAGTCATCATCAAAAAAATGGCCAAATTACTTACTGCCATTGGATACGATTTTGACGCAATAAATGAATAGGAAAAAAGACTACTGTCACTTATATTCGAGGAAACAAATCCTTCTTTTTTTAAAATCCAAATAACAATTCCTGTTGTTATAATTGCCAACACTATAAATCCTATCAAAAAAGTATCGATGAGATAGATTTCCTGATGAGAATAAAACAAAACTATAGCTCCAAATATAACTGAAACGTACTTGAATATGTTTCTAAACAATTCCGCCATATATACCCTACCTAAAGCCCTTATTGTCTCAGTATTAAATAGAGTCAAGGAATAAAAGAACAATACGACCACCGCTTTTAAGACTAATCTGTAGGTGTTATTATCATTAAAAAAAAAATGTATAATGCTTTTTCCAAAAAAGAAGAAAAGAATCAATACTACTAAGGACAATATTAAAATAAGCGAAATAATTCTCTGATATATTGCCTTTAATTTTTCCGTTTCATTTGTACTTTTTAAAATACCTGTAAAATATAAAATGGACTGATCTGTGCCCAAAATACATATACTGCTTAAAACCAAAAGGATTTTTTGTATAAAGTCAAATTGACCAATGATTCTTGGGTCGTAATTATGCGTCAAAAACAAGGAAAATCCAAAAAGAGTAACTACCCCTATAATTCTTAAAAACATCGTTTTTAAACTCTGTAAAACAAATGGATTTTTTTTTATTTTATTGAAACCCATATTGATTTTTTTCAAAATTTTAGGAAATTGTATTGGTTGATTAATTAAATTTCTGTTCGATTCTGTTTCGTTTTAAAACAGGGTTAAAAATAATTATATCAATTTTGATTTTTTAATTTGGCTTTTATAATAAGCCCTAAATAAATGTATTAAAATAAATAAAAACAGAAACAAAACAGGTAAAACCAATTTTAACTTTCCATTGACTGAGTTCGTGTTTTCAATATTTAATGTTGAACTGTTATCCTTTATAATTTTATTTAATCCAACTAATTCTACTCTATGATTTCCTTGTTCATTAATCAAAACCTCTTTAGTTTTAATAACATCATTTAGTTGCGTATTTTCATTATAATAAACCAGTTTATCACTTTTTTGAGCGCCATTTACCATGTTAGAAAATCCATTTAAAACACTATTTATCTGTGAAATAATAGTGTCATTTTGAATCATCTTTATTTGGACATTATTTACCGTTTCCTTTTGGATTTTTTTATAATAATCCGTTTCGTTTAGATATTTTAAAATAGGCTCAACCGTTTCAATATCGTTTGTTGTCTTATTGGTTTTGAAAGTAATGGTATGTAAGGGATAATTTTTACTGGTCAAATTATCTTCCAGGATTTTTTTTATGTCTCCGCCTTCCGCCATCAACTTGATTAATTCAAAGTTTTCGGTTTTATTTTCAATAAATTTATAAACATCCGTTATAGGTTTGATCTCAATTTTTAGAATTTCTTTAGGCTTTTTTATCCCTACAACTTCTTTAAGAAAAACGGTATCCCTTTCTTTTATTTTAGATTCAAGTAAATTAATTTTAGAATATAAATAATCCGTGCTTCCAAAATTTGGGGTAACTATAATTTGATGATCATAGGTTTTTTGTGTTTCGTCTAAGAACATTCCCAGACCGATTCCAACGAGTATCAAAATTGAAATCACAACCACTTTTTTTACAAAAAACTGAATGCATTTGAATATCAAAGTATTAATTCCTTCAAAAAAACTTTTTATTTTTTTAGAAATTTGTGTTAAATCAATCTCCTGATCCTCTTGATTATTGGGTTCGTTTTTATTCATGCTATTCTTTTATTTTACGTTGAAAATTTGTTCCAATATTTTAATGGTAATCAAATACGTTGGTTTTACACCTGTTGTTCCCAGTCCGCCAGAAGCCAAGGTACTTCCTGTTTCCAATGGATTATCCGAAGCGTAATACGCATATCTCACTTTGATATCCAAAGGGACGCTTTTTCTGATTTTCGATGCAGATTGAATGGCTTTTTGATAATAAGAACCTTCCATTTCCAATCCAATTACACCCCAAGTCGATTCATGAAAGAACTTTAATAAATCCCTGTTTTGCAATGATGTTCCCAATACAGTAACCATTGGTCCTGCAAAAACTGCGATATCATTGCCTTCAAACATCTCAGCCGACAATTCATTATGGAAAAAATAATTATCTGCAGTTCCCTCATTGATGTGCGCATTCGGAATCATAATATCTCCTTTTCCGCCTTCTAAAATTCCCGCTTTCCCCATGATGGAAACCGATTCCACATTCAATAAGGTCTCTTTTTTATACGGTTTCAATAATTCGTCAATCGTTTCATACGCTTGCTCGCCAAAAGCATAATCCATCACGATTATAACCGGTTTTTTAGCTCCTGTATTTGCTTTTGGAAATGAGGTTTTAGCCCAGTCAATTTTAGCTGTGTCAAAAATTTGCACGTCAATATTGGTTCCTGAAGTATCCGGTAGCGAAATCATTCCGTATTTTAAGGCTGATTCTTCTACTAAATTCCGAACTTCATTGGCACCAGACTTACTCAATTCTTCATAAATAAAGAAATCCGATTTGTCTTTGAACTTTGTTTTTAAAACTGGCGTAGCAAAAATAGAGTTCATTACACTATGCATATTGGCACTAATCACATGGATTGGACGGTCTAAAAGCTGATTCTCTTTCAAAACTTCCTTAATGTTCGTTGCCCAAATTTCGCCATGAATATGATGTCCCAATCGTTCTCTTAAAATTGGACTGAATGTTATGGTTCTTTTATTATTGTCAACCACTTCCTCAATCGCTAATTTCCCCAGCCAGAAGATTACATGCAAGAAACGATCTGGCGAAGTTACCGACCCAAAGGCATCATATATCTCTAAAACTTCCTCAAATGTTCTTCCTAAAATATTTGAAGCATGCGAAATTGCTTTCTCTTTTTCTACAAGAGTCAGTTTTTTATTTTGGGAAACTGCCTGTTCCAGTTTGAACCAATCCCGCGAAACTTCGCCTGCATCATCCAGTAAAACCCTGTTTCTTATTTTATGGGATTCGATGAAAATGAACGTTAAATGCGTCAAAATATCATAAATATCCGAACGTCCACGCGTAATCTCCACATTCATTTGTTCCTCATCAATTCGATAACAATTGCGGCGCCTTTTTGGTGGAACAATCGCTTGAAAATGGGATTTAGAATACCCTTCATCCGAAGTTAAATTGATAAATCTACATTCTTCAATTCCTACCGGCAAACGCTCAATAACGTATAAAAGACCATTCAATTCCACTTTTTCTTCGGCAATGTTACCGTAAATTTCTGGTCGCAAAGCCAGTAAAGCTTCCCTCAAAGTATCTCCTGAAATTCCCATTGGTTTATAAAATCCTCTATTGAATAAATGACGCATCGTGATGTACATTTTTTCAATGGCTGCAGATGATTCCTGTGCTCTGGAACGTGATATATGTTTAGTATCTTTCATTTATTCTATTTTCTAAAACTCAAATGTAACCCTTTTATTTTTTGTTTAATAAATCCACAATGGCTCTGTCATTAGAAAGTCTGGGGATTTTATTTTGTCCGCCCAGCTTGCCTATCGATTTCATATATTCCTGAAACCCGTTTTTGACCACTTTTGTAATCACAACTTTTCGCAATACGCGCCCCACAATCAAATCGTCATAATATACGTTTTGCTTTCTCATGGCATTGTCTATCGCTTCCGCAAAAGTGTCGCTGTCTTCCGGTTCGTTTTCAAATTCAATGAACCATTCGTGATACGGTAACCCTTCCGTTGGTGTGATTTGTGGTGCTACAGTAAATTCATTTATTCGAATAGTAGTTCCAATTATCGCTTCCTGCAACGCACTTTCTACTTCTTTCCCGATGACATGTTCTCCAAAAGCGGAAATATAATGCTTGATTCTTCCCGAAACGATAACGCGATACGGTTTTAATGAAGTAAACTGAACGGTATCACCAATATTATAACCCCAAAGTCCTGCATTAGTAGAAATAATCAACACATAATTTATGCCTAATTCAACTTCACCAATGGTATAACGTCTTGGTTTTTCAGTATAAAACTCGTCACTTTTTATAAATTCATAGAAAATTCCAGAGTTCAACAACAATAACATACCTCTTTCTTTCTGGGAATCCTGGTATGCAAAAAAACCTTCCGAGGCTGGAAATAATTCGATGCTGTCTACTTTTCGACCAATTAAATTTTCGAATTTAGCCCGATACGGTTCGTAATTTACCCCTCCGTAAATAAACACATTGAAGTTTTTGAAGATTTCTCCTACTGGCTTACCTCCTTTTTGTTGCAGTTTCTCAAAATACATTTGCACCCAAGAAGGAATTCCTGAAATTACCGTCATGTTTTCGTTGAATGTCTCTGTGACAATCGCATTTACTTTGGTTTCCCAATCTTCAATACAATTGGTTTCCCAAGATGGCATTCGGTTTTTTTGCAGGTATTTTGGAACAAAATGAGCTACAATTCCGGATAACCTTCCTAATTTTATTCCGTACTTTTCTTCCAGAATTGGACTTCCTTGCAGGAAAATCATTTTCCCATCAATAAAATCAGCTTTTCCCGTTTCATGAATATAATGCAGGATCGCATTTCGCGCCGCTTCGATATGAAAAGGCATGGATTCCTTGGTCAACGGAATGTATTTAGCGCCGGATGTTGTTCCGGATGTTTTGGCAAAATACAACGGCTTCCCTTTCCAGAGAATATTTTCGGCGCCTTTTACCACTTTATCGACATAGGATTTCAACGCTTCATAATCCCGAACCGGAACCTGATTAGCAAAATCAGCACTTGATTTTATAGTATCAAAATGATGATCGAGTCCAAATTGAGTTTCCTTAGCTTCTTTAATTAAGTGTTCTAAAACTTTGTTTTGGGTTTCCACAGGATTATTCGCCCAAGCTTGAGTTTTTTTATAAATTTTAAGTGCAAATAGTTTTGCAGCAACTGATTTTATTGACATTTTTTGGATTTATTCTTTATTAAAGATAAAAGATAGGTGAATTTTTACTTTGATTTTTTAGAAATCGTTTCTTTTTCTTCTTTCGCGACTTGTTCCCTTAATTCCATTTCCTTTTTTGAAGCAGCTAAATTTACCGGAGAGGAAACTTCTTCAGTTGCCGCAAGGATGGAATCTTTGTTGAATTTTGCATATTCCAATTGTCCTGTTAATACTTTTTGAATGGATTTAATATAAGCTTCATTTTTCTTTAAAGCAAACGACAAAGAATCTGCTTTTAAAGCCAATTGGGTGGCATCTTTTTTAAGTTTTGAAGAAGAATATCCCGGAATAAATTCACGTAAAGGCGTAAAGGCAATAATAAAAGTGGTAACTGTGATAATAATAATGGTACTCAAAGTGACAAATACAAAAACATTCATCAAAGTAAGTTTTAAAGAAAATGTTTCTTCAAAAGTATCTTCGTTTAAAATTATTAAACGTCTTTTATTGAATAAATTTTCCTTGAGTTTTTTTCTTTTTTGTCTTTTTCCGGACATACAATTTGATTATTGAACAAATATAATCAATTTATAGTATGGATAGTATTCCGTTCCATTTGCCCCTTTTTAAAGATGGTAAATTTGTTTTAATAAATTTTTAACGTTATTGAAACCAAATAATTGCCTTAAAAAGAGTTTCTGTTAAGTTATTCTATTTATCTTTGTCGTTAGATTTATCACAAATTTGCTTCGGCAATAAATTATTCAATCATGGGAAGATTAGGTGTTACAGAAATCCTTGTTATATTGGCCGTTGTTTTATTACTTTTTGGAGGTAAAAAAATCCCGGAATTAATGAAAGGTTTAGGAAGCGGAATTAAAGAATTCAAAAACGCAGCCAAAGATGACAATCAGCCAGCTGATAAAAAAGAAGAAGAAACAAAATAAAAAAAAGGCTTTTCATAATTTGAAAAGCCTTTTTTTTATGGTTTAAATAATCATCGTCAGTTGGATTCTCTTTCTGTCTTCATCAACTTCCGTTACTTTTACTTGAACATGTTGATGTAATTTTACAACTTCATTGACATCACTTACAAAACCTGCTTTGAGTTGCGAGATGTGAACCAATCCACTTTCTTTTACTCCAATATCTACAAAACAACCAAAATTGGTAATGTTATTCACAATTCCCGGCAAAATCATTCCTGATTTTACATCTTTTATTGTTTTTACATTGGGGTCAAATTCGAATACTTTGGCCGATTTTCTAGGATCTAATCCTGGTTTTTCGAGTTCTTTGATTATGTCTTTTAAACTCAGCAAACCTATTTCAGGCGTAATGTAATTTTCGGGTTTTATTAAAGCTGTTTTCTCTTTGTTGGCAATCAAATCATGCACCGTCAATTTCAAATCTTTCGCCATTTTTTCCACAATTCCGTAGGCTTCCGGATGTACTGCTGAATTATCCAATGGGTTTTTTGCATTCGAAATTCTAATAAAAGCAACTCCTTGTTGATAGGCTTTCTCGCCTAAACGAGGTACTTTTTTGAGTTGCTTTCGGTCTTGAAAAGGGCCGTTTTCTGAACGGTATTGCACAATGTTTTCGGCTAGCTTCTCTCCTATTCCACTCACATAACTCAACAAGTGTTTACTCGCCGTGTTGATATTTATCCCAACGGAATTCACACAACGAATCACCGTGTTATCCAATTCTTCTTTTAACTTATTTTGGTCCACATCGTGTTGGTATTGGCCTACGCCAATGGCTTTAGGGTCAATTTTCACCAATTCGGCCAATGGATCACTCAATCGTCGCCCGATAGAAACCGAACCACGAACCGTAACATCATAATCAGGAAACTCCTCTCTCGCAATTTTGGATGCAGAATAAACAGATGCTCCGGCCTCAGAAACGATAAAAACTTGAACCGGTTTGTCAAACGCTATTTTCTTGATAAAAAATTCTGTTTCTCTAGAAGCCGTTCCGTTTCCTATCGAAATTGCATCAATTTTATAGGAATTCACCATCGAACGGACTTTTTTCATCGCCATCGCTTCCTCTTTTTGGGGCGCGTGCGGATAAATGGTTTCATTGTACAACAAATCGCCTTTTTCATCCAGACAAACAATTTTACAACCACTTCTAAATCCAGGATCAATCGCCAGAATTCGTTTTTCACCCAAAGGCGGTGCTAATAATAACTGTCCAAGATTATTTGCAAAAACCTGAATGGAATTGGCATCAGCCTTAGCTTTTGCCTCTTGTAAAGCTTCATTTGAAATTGCCGGATTCAACAATCGTTTGTAACTGTCTTCGATAGCTAATTGTACATGAGGTGTTGTGCTGTTTTGGCTTTTTAGGATTAATGTATCAATAATATCATACGCTTCATCAATATCTACTTCTACTTTAAACTTGATAAAACCTTCATTTTCGGCACGAAGCATCGCTAATAATCGATGGGATGGCGCTTTAGTCAACGGTTCTGACCACTCAAAATATTGATTGAATTTCTGGGCTGCTTCTTCGTCTTTTTTAGTTTTTACTACTTTGGTGGTAATGATTGCTTTACGTTCGTACAATCTTCGGAGTTGTTTTCGAACATAAATATTTTCATTAATCCATTCGGCAATAATGTCTCTGGCGCCTTGTAAAGCGGCATCTTCATTGATGACGTTTTCATTCAAATATTTGGAAGAAATAAAATCAATAGCATCATTATTTTGTGCCATGATGATTTTTGCCAAAGGCTCTAATCCGTTTTCACGAGCAACATCAGCTTTTGTTTTTTTCTTCTTTTTGAATGGCAGATAAAAATCTTCGAGTTCCTGTAAATCAAAACTTTGCTGGATTTTTTTCTCTAATTCCGGCGAAAGTGAATTTTGTTCGGTAATGGATTTCAAAATTGCTTCTTTCCTTTTTACAATCACTTCATATTCCTTTTGAAGCTTTGCAATTTGTTCTATTTGTACTTCATCCAGATTTCCTGTTGTATCTTTTCGATACCGGGAAATAAACGGAATGGTACAATCCTCTTGCAATAATTGAACGGTTTTTTGAATATTAACCGCTGCTGTTACAACAGTTTTATTTATAAATTGTATATTAGTCATTATGTAATTAGATAATTTTAAATGTGTTAATCTAAAAATTGTTTAATTAGAAAAAAATGAAATTGTCTAATTAATTTTTTAGCTAAAATAATAGCTTTAAACTTGAAATTTATATCATTTATGACTTTATTATATAGTTTTTTAACCTTGAATATTTTAGCTTTTATAATTACTGCTTATGATAAACGATTAGCCATTACCCATAAAAAAAGGATTTCCGAAGAAACCCTTTTATCATTTGCTGCTGTTGGCGGCACAATTGGTTCGGCATTAGCCATGTACATTTTTAGACATAAAATTGCTAAAAAATACTATCTTTTTAAATTTTACAGAATTGTATTTATTCAAATTGTAATTGCTGTTGGATTATTTTATTTTTATGAAAAGATATTCATATAAAATAATTACTAACAGCTAATTTTATCCACTCTTGTTTGATGTCTTCCACCTTCAAATTCAGTATTTAAGAAAGCATCTACCATTTCTACTGCTTGCGGAATTGAAGTATAACGAGCTGGAATACTAATTATATTAGCATCATTATGTTGACGGGCTAAAACTGCAATTTCTTTTATCCAGCATAAAGCGGCGCGTACTTTTGCATGTTTATTAACCGACATTGAAATTCCATTTCCGCTTCCGCAAATAACGATTCCAAAATCAGCTTTTCCTTCAGAAACATCAATAGCAACTGGATGGCCAAAATCAGGATAATCTACACTATCTGCTGAATCAGTTCCGTAATTAGTTACTTCATGTCCTTTTGCTTTAAGCATTTCAACAATTGCTTTTTTGTATTCTGGACCAGCGTGATCGTTTCCTATGGATATTTTCATTTTTACTATATTAAGTTGTATGGTGCAAATTTAAATAAAGAAATTTAGTTTTGTTGAATTTAAATTCCGCTTTCTTTAATAGTATAATTCAATTCAAAATAAGTCATTAAAATTAAGGTGAATTGTAGCGTTTATAACTATCAGATTGCTATTTGATTAGCGGTTATCAACAATTTTAATAAATATATAAATAGCTGTTAATCAATGTACATTTTATATTTAAAATGTTAATTTTTTACATTGTTAATAGTAAAATGCAATTGCTTGATATTCAGTTAACTTTAAATTAACACAACCTGTTCATAACTTTGGATAGAATATTAGAAGTTTTTTTTGGTTGTAACCAAAAAATAAGTAATCCAAAACCCACATTAGAAATCCAAATATTGTTTGGTGAATTTTTAGAATAGTTATCATTATAAAAAAACAGTTTATTAACAAAAACTCAAAAAGTAGTTATTTACAAAATCAATTCTATTTGAATTATTAACCATTGTTAATTAAAATTTAAAAACACTTTAAAACTAATCCTTTACCTTAAAATAGTATTGTTGATAAGTCGGTATAACAACTTTAAACTTCATTACAATACCTTTTAAAATAAATTTATTGTGGCTATTAACACGCTATAATAACAACCAAGAAAGAATTTAAATTTAATTTTTCTTTTTGTTTATTTAAATATATGTTGACAACTTTGAAGAAATAAAAATTTTAAAATTGAATTAAACTATGGTTAGATTGTTATTCAAATGATCTAAAATTTCCTGAACCTTTTCAAAATCGTTAACGTGTACTTTTAACTTAATTCCGCCTAATGCATTTGAATAAAAAGGAACAACAGCTAATGTTGTTTCATTTTCAAAAAAATAAGGAATTTCTTCTTGATCTAAAATGTGCTTCAGAACAACAATTTCATGTGAATAATTAAAAATAGCAATAGTTTGAAAATCTTCCATTTTAATTGTTTTTATAAAGGTACAACTATTCTGTAAAGTTATATTTTCTTTAAAACTGCTAACCGTTTATTGATAACGATTAACTATTTCGTAATTTTATGCGCAATAAGAAAAGATGTATGAGTAAAAGATTAAGAAAGCCGATCAAAAAAGAGAAAGATTTCTCTGATAAAATAGTAAAAATATTGTCGCAAAGTGCTAATAAAGCATTCAATTATAAACAAATAGGAGCAAAGCTGGAACTGGATGACACCCAAAGCAGAAATCAAATTATAAAAGATTTGAAGATTCTAGCTTCTCAAAATAAAATTATAGAATCAGAACCTGGTAAATATTTAATAAAAGCAATAAGCAAAGACTATTACGAAGGTAAGATTGATATGACTGGTCGTAAAACAGCTTATTTTGTTTGTCCAGATTTAGAAGAAGATGTCTTCATTCCAACCAATAATTTAAATCACGCTTTAGATAAAGATATTGTAAAAGTTTATGTTTACAATCGAAGAAAAGGGAAAAGACCTGAAGGTGAAGTGATTGAAGTGATTGAAAGAAATAAAACGGATTTTGTGGGTGTTATTGATATCCAGAAAAACTTCTCTTTTGTTTCTACAGCCAATCCAAAAATGTACACGGATATTTTTATTCCAAAAGATAAAATAGGAGAGGCAGAGCAAGGAGATGTAGTTTTAGTTCATATCGAAGATTGGCCAGACAGAGCTGATAGTCCTTTTGGAAAAGTAATCAAAGTTTTAGGAAAACCAGGAGAACATGATACTGAAATTCACGCTATTCTTGCTGAATATGGCTTACCATCAGAATTTCCTATTGAAGTGGAAACCTATGCCCAAAAAATAGATACATCGATAGAAGCAAGTGAAATTGCCAAACGTCGTGACATGCGTGATACGTTGACTTTTACAATTGATCCAAAAGATGCCAAAGATTTTGATGATGCCTTATCATTTAAAAAATTAGAAAATGGTAATTACGAAATTGGTATTCACATTGCAGATGTTTCGTATTATCTTGAAGAAGGAACCATTCTAGATGATGAAGCGTATCAAAGAGCAACTTCTGTTTATTTAGTGGATAGAGTAGTGCCAATGTTACCCGAAGTATTATCAAATTTTGCTTGTTCGTTGCGTCCAAATGAAGAAAAATATACGTTTTCGGCAATATTCGAAATCACTGAAAAATCTCAGGTCGTCAATCAATGGTTTGGTAGAACTGTAATTTACTCTGATCAAAGATTTTCTTACGAAGAAGCGCAATATATCATAGAAACGAAGGACGATGTTATTCCCGAAGAAATTTCAATAACTGGAAGTTCGTATCAAGTTTCGGAAGAAATTGTCTCAGCGACTTTAAAACTGGATGAATTAGCTAAAATTTTTAGAAAAAGAAGAATGGCCGATGGAGCAATTTCTTTTGATAAAGTAGAAGTAAAATTCAATTTAGATGAAGCTGGTGAACCTCAAGGAGTTTATTTTAAAGTTTCCAAAGATGCCAATCATCTGATTGAAGAATTTATGCTTTTGGCTAATAAAAAAGTAGCAGAATTCATTGGAAAACAAAAGAAAACCTTCATTTACAGAATTCACGATGAACCAAATGAAGATAAATTAATTGCCATGCAAACGGTAATTGCAAAGTTTGGTTACAAAATTGATTTCCGTAATAAAGGCGATATTTCTAAATCATTGAATGCTTTGATGGAAGAAGTAAATGGTAAAAAAGAACAGAATTTAATTGATACTTTGGCTATTAGAAGTATGAGTAAAGCCAAATATTCTACGGATAACATAGGACATTACGGTTTAGCTTTTGATTATTATTCGCATTTTACATCACCAATTCGTCGTTATCCTGATGTAATGGTGCATCGATTATTACAACATTATCTTGACGGAGGAAAATCAGTTGATGAAGAAACGTATGAAACAAAATGCGTTCATTCCTCAACAATGGAAGGTTTGGCAACCAATGCCGAGCGGGATTCTATCAAATACATGCAGGTAAAATACATGCAAGATCATCAGGATCAAGAATTTTTGGGTGTAATTTCCGGTGTGACTGAATGGGGAATTTATGTAGAAATCATCGAGAATAAATGTGAAGGAATGTGTAGAATACGTGATATAAAAGATGATTATTACACATTTGACGAAAAACAATATGCACTAACTGGCGCAACTTCGGGTAAATTATTGCAATTAGGAGATGAAATTTACGTTAAAGTAAAAAATGCCGATTTAGTTAAAAAACAACTGGATTTTAATTTTTTAAGAAGAATTGAAGAACCAATAAAATAAAAAAAATGAAAAAATTAGTGATTATTGCCTTTGTATTTTTAAGTCAATTAACAAATGCTCAGGTAACCAGAAACTTAGGAGATTTTGATGCAGTTAAAGTATTTGATAAAATCAATGTAAAATTAATTTCTGGCTCAGAAAATAAAATTATTATAACAGGAAATAGAGCGGATGAAGTTGAAATAGTTAATAAAAATGGAGAATTAAAGATAAGAATGCCTTTTCCAAAATTATTATCAGGTGATGCTATTACAGTTAAATTATATTTTAAAAGAATTGAAAGTATCAGTGCAAGCGAGGGAAGTTATGTTTCAAGTGAAAACACTTTTAAACAAACCAGTATTGATTTAAATTCAAAAGCCGGATCAGAAATAAACATTGATTTAGACGTAGAAAAAGTGAATGTTAAAGCAAATTCAGGAGGAATAATTGACATTTCTGGAAAAGCATTAAATCAAGATGTTGTCATTACGTCTGGTGGAATTTTGAAAGCAAGTGATTTACATACGGCACAAACATCAATAAGCGTCGCTGCAGGAGGAAAGGCAGAAATCTATGCTACTACATTGGTCGATGCAAAAGTGAAAGCTGGTGGTTCTATTTATATTCATGGAAAACCAAAACAAATTAATAAAGAAACATTGTTAGGTGGTACTATCATAGAAAAATAATAGTTTTGCATTCTATTCTGATAAATTTTAATTTTTAATGATAAACGATATTTTATCCGGTATTCCTTGGGGAATTTTTTTGAGTTTTATGGTTGGTCCTGTGTTTTTTATATTACTTGAAACGAGTATTATAAAAGGATTTAGAGCTGCTTTAGTTTTTGATTTAGGGGTTGTTTTAGGTGATATTGTATTCATCGGAATAGCTTATTTAGGCAGTTACAGATTAATTCAAAGTTTAAAAGATAAACCTGCCCTTTTTATTTTTGGTGGAATATTGATGTTAGTTTATGGTATAATTTCTTTTGTCAGGTTAAAAAAAGAAGAAAAAGTTAATACAGAAGCAATAGATAAAGAGATTATAAAAAAGAATTATTTAAGTCTTTTTATAAAAGGATTTTTTCTGAATATTATTAATATTGGAGTTTTAGGATTTTGGTTAGCCATTATTATTTCAATAGGACCAAAACTTGAAATGCAAACATCCAGAATGTTAACTTTTTTTATCACGGTAATACTATCCTATTTATTCATTGACTGTATTAAAATAATACTGGCGAAACAGTTAAAAACTAAAATGACCCCTACAAATATTCTTAAAATTAAAAAAGGAATTAGTGTTGTTTTAATGATTTTCGGAATAGTTTTAATCACTCAAGGATGGTTTCCAAAAGAAAAAGAAATGGTTAAAAAAGCATTCGAAAAGATTGATAAATAAGTGAATACATTTTTATTTCAAAAATAAAAAAGTCTAAATCCGAATATTTCTATCGGATTTAGACTTTTTTTTATTCTAAAAAATGGAATAATTACAGCATTTCTTATATTCTTTAATATGTTGAAAATTCCAAACCATTTAAGGAATATAAGTTCATTTAAGTTTTAAAAGAATAGTATTAAATTTTATATTTTTTCTTAAAAATTAGTCATAAAAAAACCTCCAAATTGCTTTGAAGGTTTTAGAGGCATCGTCCGGATTCGAACCGGAGTAGGAGCTTTTGCAGAGCCCAGCCTAGCCGCTCGGCCACGACGCCGTAGTTGAACGGATGGCAAAAGTAACTAAAAAGTTTAAAGTTTAAAAGTTTAAAGTTTAAAAATTTCAAAAAATATTTATTAAACCTTTCGAAACATTTTTAATTTAACTTCTATAATCTTCCATTTCTATTGTAACCGCTTCAACGTCACCACCAATAGGAGGATTTAATTTTGAAACGCCCAGAATAACTCTTGAAATGGCTGGAACTTCTTTCATAATTCTGGCAATGATACGTTGTGCAACATGTTCTAATAAGTTAGCTCTGATAGCCATTTCTTCCACCACAATTTGGTTTAACAACACATAATCAACCGTGTCAACCAAGTTATCTGTAATAGATGATTGTCGTAAATCTGTTTTAACTTTTAAATCAACTGAATAATCAGAACCAATTTTTCCTTCTTCAATCAAACAACCATGATAGGAGTAGGTTCTGATATTTTTTAGTTTTATAAATCCCATTTTTTAATTTTTTGTTCAAAGTTTTTTAGGTTTAAAGCTATCTCTGTAACTTTAAACAGTAAACTTTAAACCATTTATTTATCTTTGCTAAAATTAAACAAAAAAATGTCAACCGAAGAAAAATCACTCCATTTTATAGAACAAATCATTGAAGACAGTTTATCCAATGGTTTTCCACAAGATAAATTACGTTTTCGTTTTCCGCCGGAGCCTAATGGGTATTTACACATTGGTCATGCTAAATCTATCTGCTTAAATTTTGGCTTAGGATTAAGGTACAATGCTCCAGTTAATTTGCGTTTTGATGATACTAATCCAGCCAAAGAAGAGCAGGAATATGTAGATGCAATCAAAGAAGATTTGAAATGGTTAGGTTTTAATTGGACCGAAGAATTGTATTCTTCTGATTATTTTCAGCAGTTATACGAATGGGCGGTTACCATGATTAAAAATGGTAAAGCGTATATAGACAGTCAATCTTCTGAAGACATGGCGGTTCAAAAAGGCACGCCAACACAACCTGGAGTTGATGGACCTTATAGAAACCGTTCTATTGAAGAAAATCTTACTTTATTCGAAGGAATGAAAAATGGTGATTTCCCGGAAGGAAGTCATGTTTTACGTGCCAAAATTGATATGACTTCTAAGAACATGTTGATGCGTGATCCATTGATGTACCGTATTTTACTTCGTCATCATCATAGAACAGGAAATGATTGGAACATTTATCCAATGTATGATTATGCACATGGAGAAAGTGATTATATAGAGCAAATTTCGCATTCTATTTGTACACTTGAATTTGTGATGCACCGTGAATTATACGATTGGTTTTTAGACCAAATTTATGATGAATCAAAAGTAAGACCACATCAATATGAATTTGCTCGTTTGAACTTGAATTACACCGTAATGAGCAAGCGAAAACTATTGCAATTGGTTCAGGAAAATATAGTAAATGGTTGGGATGATCCTAGAATGCCAACGATTTCTGGATTGAGAAGAAGAGGATATACTGCTGCTTCTATTCGTAAGTTTTGTGATATTATTGGTGTTGCTAAAAGAGAAAATATAATTGATTTTTCACTTTTGGAATTTTGTTTGCGCGAAGATTTAAACAAAAATGCTCCAAGAGTTATGGCAGTTTTAGATCCAATAAAATTGGTGATTACAAATTATCCTGAAGATAAAGAAGAATGGTTAGAAGCCGAAAACAATCAAGAAGATGAAAGTGCTGGATTTAGAAAAGTTCCTTTTTCAAGAGAATTATACATTGAAAGAGAAGATTTTTTAGAAGAAGCTCCAGCCAAATTTTTCCGATTGAGTTTAGGCAGAGAAGTGCGTCTTAAAAATGGCTATATCATTAAAGGAGAAAGTGTTGTAAAAGATGTTGCAGGAACTATTACTGAAATTCACGTGACTTATGATGAAGATAGCCGAAGCGGAAGTGGGAGTGAAGCCAGTCAAAGAAAAGTGGCCGGAACTTTGCATTGGGTTTCTATAGAACATGCTTTGGAAGCAGAAGTTCGTTTGTATGATCGTTTGTTTATTGATGAAGCACCAGACAGTCATAAGGAGAAAAATTTCTTAGAATTTATGAATCCAAGTTCGTTACAAATTGTAAAAGGATTTGTAGAACCAAGTTTGGCAACGGTACAATCAGATGAGAAATTCCAGTTTCAACGTTTGGGTTATTTCAATGTTGATAAAGACACAACCGATGATAAAATTGTCTTTAATAAAACTGTAGGATTGAAAGATGCTTGGGAAGAAAAAGGTAAAAAAGAAGAAAATTTATTGATGAATACCCAAAAAGAAATCAATAAATATGTAAAGGAAAAGGATGAAAATAATGCTAATTTAATTTTAAGCAATATTGTTGATAACATAAAAAGTATTGATAACTACAGTTTAATTATTCAGACTATTGTCAAAAATATTAAAAATGACAATAACTCATTGTTATTTTCGAATTTGATTTTACATTATTCAGATAAAGTACAAGTCAAAGATATCGAAGAAGAATCTTTAACAAAATTATATACGATGTCATTAAAAAGTCAAATGGCTGCGGTTAGAATTTTGGCTATTCAAAATTTACAAAATGATTTGAATAATTTCAGTCTTTTTGAAACACAGCTTTCAGAATTAAAAAAGAATGAAAAAACAGAAAAAGTTTTAGAATTATTAAATGAATTGAAATTTTAGAACTAAATCTTTCTTATAGATTTTAATGATTAAAAGCGTCTTTTATAAGGTGCTTTTTTTATTATAGTAAATTGATATTAAAATTTAATTTTCTATAATATTTATTAATTAAAAAAGGCTTAAATAAAATGGATTTAAAGACTTTTTTTTAGTTTTACGAGTTCTAATACACTTGCTAAAGATTTGTTTTAATAGCGCTTTTTATTTCGTTTTTTAGCCTTGTTTAAAATAAATTAACTGCTTGTTAACAGCGATATGTTAATAAAATTTGTAATTTTAATAATTAACAATCAAAAATGGAATATCATGTCGAATAACGCAGGAAATACATTATTGGCTCTTTTAACTGGTGCAGCCATTGGAGCTGGAATTGGAATTTTGTTTGCTCCAGATAAAGGTACAAGAACAAGAGAAAAATTTAAAGATGGTTATGATGATGCCATAAAAGATTTAAAACACAAATTCGAAAATGCATCAGAAGAGTTGAAGAGTAAATTTGTTCACAACAAAAAAAAAGAGCTTCAAGAAACGTATGAAGACTTGATTTCTAACGTGAGCCATAAAACAGAAGATGTGATTTCTTTTTTAGAATCAAAATTGGCAGATTTAAAAGAACAAAATGCTAAACTTCAAAAATAATATTGGTTATTTTCTAATTGATATTAAAAACAAATAAATATGGCTTTTGAAGAATTAAAAGAAAATACAGAAGATATTCAGGAACAAATCCACGCATATTTAAAAAACAACAAGGCTTATTATAAATTATGGGGTTTTAAAGTAGCAATGAAGTCTACTACCATGATTCTTAAGTTCTCATTGATTTTTTTATGTTTCGGTATGGTCTTATTGTTTTGCTCTGTAGCGGCTGCTATGGCAATAGGCAATTCTTTAGATAGTTATCCGCTTGGATTTCTAATCGTAGGAGGAGCGTATCTTGTTGCAACAGGTCTTTTGTTTTTAGTTAAAGACAAAATAGTTGAAGGTCCAATATTAGAGAAATTTTCAGAAATATTTTTTAACGACTAAAAATTATGGAAACTAAAAAATATTCTTCTTATGCTCAAATAGAAAGGGAACTGGAAATCTTAAAAATTGAAAAAGAAATCAGTTATCAAAAATTGGTTTATGGTGTTAAAAAAACTAAAGAGAGTTTTACTCCACAAAATATTGTGAGTGACTTAATAGGAACCTATAGTTCCGCTATTCCTTACGGAACTATCGTATCAACGGCGATTCCTTTTATACTAAATAAAGCGGTTCCGTTTGTAAAAAGTTGGTTATCAAAAAGAAAAAGAGGCAATTAAGCCTCTTTTTTTATTTAAAAAATTCAAATATTATATTTCTATTTCAGGATTTTCTGGTGGTGGTGGAGCTTGATGACCTGTTTGATGTTCCTCTGTTTTTGGTTTCACCTTTTTATTGTTTTTCTTCATCAGTTCCCCCATTTGGTTTGAGGCTGTAAAAGAGGCCACCATGTTATTCAGCATATCGCTTCCTGCTTGTGGAGAATTAGGCAATAAAATTAAATTAGAGTTTGCATCGGCGCCAATGGCCTGTAGCGTATCGTAATGTTGCGTAACCACAATTAAAGCCGAAGCTTCTTGCGAATTGATTCCCACACGATTTAAAACCTCTACACTTTCTACAAGTCCACGAGCAATTTCACGTCTTTGATCAGCAATTCCTTGTCCTTGTAAACGTTTGCTTTCTGCTTCTGCTTTGGCTTTGGCTACAATTCTTATCCTTGTACTTTCTCCTTCAAATTCAGCTGCAGTTTTCTCTCTGTCAGCAGCATTAATTCTATTCATGGCATTTTTTACTTGAATATCCGGGTCAATATCGGTTACCAAAGTATTAATAATATCATACCCATAAGTAGTCATAGCCTCGTTTAATTCGCGTTTTACGGCTATTGCAATATCATCTTTTCTTTCGAAAACATCATCTAATTTCAGTTTTGGAACTTCGGCACGAACCACATCAAAAACATAAGCGGTAATCTGATCGTGTGGATATTCCAGTTTATAAAAGGCATCATAGACTTTTTCTTGAATCACTTTGAATTGAACGGAAACTTTCATTTTTACAAACACATTGTCTTTGGTTTTGGTTTCAATGATAACGTCTAACTGTTGGATTTTTAGATTTACACGTCCTGCAATTCTATCAATCAATGGAATTTTCAACTGCAATCCAGAATTTCGAACACTTAAGAATTTTCCAAAGCGTTCAATAATAATCGAGGATTGTTGTTTTACCGTGAAGAAGGAGGAAAGAAAAATAAATAATGCAAATACAAGAAAAATAATCAACGGAATGTCCATAGTATGAATAATTTAGTTTAAAAAATTACTGTTAAATTACAAAAAAACTTTAGGTTTGTCTTTGTTTAATTTAATTTTATGAAAAGGATATATCTTACCTCGGTTTTTATTTTAATTACCATAACTGCTTTTGCCCAATATGGATACAGGGATTCTAACAGAATTGGAATCAGTTTAGGTATCAATCAATTTACGTTGAACACTAATAATTTCCAAACCAAACCAGGAACAGGATGGAATGCCGGACTTTCGATGCGAGGAAATTTCTATGACAATTGGGACATGGTTTACGCAATGCAGTTTAGTGAAAATAATTTTTCAGTTGCCACAAAAACGCTTTTTTTAGCAAATGAAGACGTGAATTATAAATTACCTTCTGCTCAAATATCGTTGCAGTTGAGTTATAAATTTATTGAGAATCATTTGAGTGTTGAATTTGGGCCATTAGTTCAAGTAAACGGAAAATTGAAAGTGGATAGCCAAAACGAAAATAACATCATTTCAGGAACCACTTTATTGGCAAAAGACATTGAGGATATTTCTAAATTTAATTTTTATCCTACGGTAGGAATAACAGCTGGAGTTCGTCATTTCCGACTTAATGTTTCCTATCAATATGGAATAAACAATATGCTGGGTAACTTGAACACGAAGAATTTAGGGGTAAATTTCAAAGGAAATCCAGGAATTATCAATGGAGATTTGATTCTTTATTTATAAAAAAAAAGCTTCTAATCCTGAATCTAGATTAGAAGCTTTTTTAATTAGACCCTTTCAGAGTTTTAAATTCTGAAAGGTTTTTTTATAAAGTAGCTATTGCTTTTTGAATTCTGTTAACTGTTTCGTCTTTTCCAATTACTTCAACAATATCAAATAGGTGAGGACCTTTCAGTGCGCCAACCAAACTCAAACGAAACGGTTGCATTACTTTACCCATTCCTATTTCGTTTTTCGTCATCCAATCTTTTACAATAGTTTCAATATTCAGCGAAGTAAAATCAGTAATTTCTTCTATAACAGAAATTAATTCTTCCATCAATGTTGGTGTTTCTTCCTTCCAGTTTTTTCTTGCTTTTTCATCATAGACTGTTGGTACCATAAAAAAGAAATCACTTAATTCCCAAAATTCAGAAACAAAATGAGCGCGTTCTTTGATTAAAGAAACAATTTTTGTCAGTTCTACCAAAGAGTAATATCGGTTAACATCCTTAGATTCTACAATAGGAGCAAAGGTTTTCGCTAAACTAATGTTTTCTTGTTTTGCCAAATATTGGTGATTGAACCATTTGTTTTTTTCAGGATCAAATTTAGCTCCAGCTTTGTGAACTCTGCTTAAATCAAATGCTTCAACTAATTCTTCCAAAGTGAATAATTCTTTTTCGGTTCCATCATTCCAACCTAATAAAGCTAAGAAGTTAACAACTGCTTCCGGGAAAAAACCTTTTTCTCTGTAACCAGATGAAACGCCTTCTTCGGTTTTCCAATCCAATGGAAATACAGGAAAGCCCATCTTGTCACCGTCACGTTTGGATAATTTTCCGTTTCCAACAGGTTTCATAATCAATGGTAAATGTGCAAATTCAGGTGCTTCCCAACCAAAGGCTCTGTACAATAAAACGTGTAAAGGCATCGATGGCAACCATTCTTCACCACGAATTACGTGTGAAGTTTCCATTAAATGATCATCTACAATATTAGCCAAATGATACGTTGGCATTCCATCGCTTTTAAATAATACTTTATCATCCAAAAGACTCGTTTCAAACTTTACATCTCCACGAATGATGTCATGCAAATGTAAAGTTTCATTAACCGGAGTTTTAAAACGGATTACATAATGTTCTCCATCAGCAATTCTTCGGGCAGTTTCTTCAGCAGAAATAACCAAAGAAGTGTCTAATTTTTCTCTGTTGTGGTGATTGTATATAAATGTTTTTCCTTGTTCTTCTTCCAGTTTTCTTGCTGTGTCCAAAGCTTCTGCGGTATCAAAAGCATAATAGGCATTACCGGAATTAATTAATTCATCAGCATATTTTTGGTACAAATCTTTTCTTTCGCTTTGACGGTATGGACCAAATTTCTCATTTTTCCCAATAGTTTCATCTGGAGCAATTCCTAGCCATTCCAAGGCTTCCATGATATATTCTTCGGCTCCGGGAACAAAACGGTTTTGGTCAGTGTCTTCAATTCGTAAGAAGAAAACACCATTGTTTTTTTTGGCAAATAAATAATTGAATAATGCGGTACGTACTCCGCCAATATGTAAAGGTCCAGTTGGACTTGGTGCAAAACGCACACGAACTTGTTTAGACATTGCTGTAAATTTTTTGCAAAGATACAAATTCAATAACTCAATTGGATTATTTGAAAATGAGTTAATGTAAGATTAATGAGTTTGCTGTTTTTTAACATTTCTTTATTCACATGTAGTTATTTATTGTCTTTCATCGGTCATGTGTAATTCACATATTATGTTTCGTATTTAGAGTACTTTTTTCTGATGTTCATTTCATATAAATTATTACTTTTATTGGTTACAAAAAACAAAGTTTACGTTTTGGAAAATCAAAATTTTATTTATCAGAAACTGGAAGCTTTTATCCGAAAGTTTTACACCAATGAATTGATACGAGGAATCATTTTTTTTATTGGCTTAGGATTGTTGTATTTTCTATTTACGCTTTTTGTCGAATATTTTCTTTGGCTTAAGCCAATGGGAAGAACGATTTTATTTTGGGTTTTTGTGGGTGTTGAAGTGTACTTGTTGTCGAGATTTATTTTATTTCCAATTTTCAAATTATTCAAACTCCAAAAAGGAATTGATTACAATCAGGCTTCAGCTATAATTGGAAATCATTTTACGGAAGTGAGCGACAAGCTGACTAATTTTCTGCAATTGGCGGATGCTGATAATCATCAAAATAAATCAGAATTGTTACTCGCATCGATTGAACAAAAAGCCAATGCATTGCAACCAATCCCTTTTGGCAATGCTATAAACTTCAATACAAACCAGAAATATTTACCGTTAGCACTAATTCCTATTTTGTTTTTTGCCGTCTTTTATTTTTCGGGTAATAGCAATGTGATTTCGCAAAGTTTGAATAGAGTAGTGCATTTCAATTCGGCTTTTTTACCTCCGGCTCCTTTCAAGTTTGTAGTTTTAAATTCGAGTCTGCAAACTGAACAAGGAAAAGATTTTATACTTCGAGTTAAAACAGTAGGTAAAGTTGTTCCGGAGAATGCCATGATTTTCATAGGAGATGAAAGTTATTTTATGGAAAACACAAAAGCAGGGGAGTTCGAATTTAAAATTCTAAAGCCTTCTGAAACTGTTTTGTTCCACGTGGAGGGAAATGCTGTTTCTTCATCCGATTATGAATTGAAAGTGATTACTGTTCCTTCGATTGCTAATTTCGAAATGCAATTGAACTTTCCTTCTTATTTGAATAAAAAACCTGAAAACATCAAAGGAACCGGTAACGCCATTATTCCCGAAGGAACTCGTGTAACTTGGAAAATGGATACACAAGCCACTCAAAAAATAGATTGGATTGAAGGTAAGTCTACTGTTTCCTTTTCGAAAACGGAAAATAGTTTTACTTTATCTAAAAATATACTTCAAAACACAGATTATCAAATTCTTACTTCGAATGATAAGGTAAAAAACTACGAAAAACTGAATTATCAGCTTACCATTGTCAAAGATCAGTTTCCAGCGATTACTGTAAACAATGTACCAGACAGTTTGAAGGTGGGAAGGAACTATGTTTTAGGGCAAATTTCTGATGATTATGGATTGTCAAAACTCCAGATTGTATATTACGAAAGAAACAAACCGCAAACTGCTAAACGTGGAACAATAGCTGTTAAAAAAACAACGGTCGATCAATTTGTATTTTCCTTCCCGAGTAATCTTCCAGTAGAACAAGGAGTGTCCTATGACTATTATTTTGAAGTGTATGACAATGATGCCATCCATCATTTTAAAAGCACAAAATCTTCTGTTTTCTCGAATCGTGTTTCGACGGATGAAGAGAAAGAAGATGAAATTTTGCAGCAGCAAAATGATAACATCAACGGTTTAGAGAAGTCCTTAAAAAATCAAGACAAGCAAATAGCCGAAATTGAAAAACTGCAAAAAACAGGAAAAGAAAAAGATAATCTTGAATTTAAAGACCAACAGAAAGTAAATGATTTCATCAAGCGCCAAAAGCAACAAGATGAAATGATGAAACAGTTTGCAGAGAAAATGAAAGATAATTTAGATAAATTCAAAAGTGATGAAAAGGACAAGCTAAAAGAAGAGTTGCAAAAACGAATGGATAATGCCGATAAAGATTTGGATAAAAACCAAAAGTTATTGGATGAATTAAAAGAACTGAATGATAAAATTATAAACGAAGAGCTACTTTCCAAGTTAGATAAATTTAAACAAAACAGTAAAAACCAAATTAAAAATTTAGCGCAATTAGTCGAGTTAACAAAGAAGTATTATGTCGAAAAGAAAGCGGAGCAGTTAGGTGATAAACTCGATAAGCTTTCGGAAAAGCAAGATAAATTATCTGAAGATGAAAAGGAAAATAAACTAGATAAACAAGAAAATATCAATTCAGACTTTGACAAGATTCAAGAGGATTTAAAAGACTTAGAAAAGGAAAATAAGGAGTTGAAATCGCCGATGGATCTTCCTAAAGATGCCGCTAAAGAAAAAAGCATTGACGAAGATTTAAAGAAAGCTTCTGAGGAATTGAAGAAAGACAATAAAGCCAAAGCAAAGCCAAGCCAAAAAAGTGCTTCCAAAAAGATGAAGGAGATGGCGGCAAAAATGGCACAAACTTTGGAAGGTAATGAAAAGGAACAACTACAAGAAGATGTCGTTATGTTGCGACAAATTCTAGATAATTTATTAGCGTTTTCTTTGTCGCAGGAGGATTTAATGAATCAGTTTAAAGGGCATAAAGCGGGTTCTCCTGGTTATAATAAAAACATTAAAATTCAACAGGATTTAAAACAACAGTTCAAACATGTAGATGATAGTTTGTTTGCGATGTCTCTAAGAAATCCTATAATTGCTGAAGAGGTTACTAAAGAAATTGGCAACGTGCATTACAACATTGACAAATCGTTAGAGAGTTTATCCGATGCTTTAGTCCCTAAAGGATTATCCCATCAGCAATATTCGATTGCTGCTGCGAATAAATTGGCAGACATGCTTAGTGATATGCTCAACTCGATGCAAATGTCATTGTCTGGAATGGGTTCTGGTAAACCAAAACCGGGTCAAGGTCAGGGCATGCAGTTACCGGATATTATAATAAAACAAGATGCCTTGGGAGAGGAGATGAAAGAAGGAATTAAAAAAGGTCCTAAACCTGACCCTGGTCAAAAGGGGGAAAACGGAAAAGATGGAAAATCTGGTAAAGGAGAAAGTCAGGATGGTGATGGAGAAGGTGATGCCCAAGCTATAATGGAAATCTATAAAGAGCAAAAGCAATTACGAGAGTCTTTGCAAAACGAACTTAATAAAAAAGGTTTAGGTGGGAATGGGCAAAGTGCTTTGGAACAAATGAAGCAAATTGAAAAGCAGCTATTAAACAAAGGATTTAAAAATGAAACACTTCAAAAGATTCTAAATGTGAAGCAGGAATTATTAAAATTGAATACTGCTTTGCAACAACAAGGTGAAGAAAATAAACGCCAATCTGAAACCAATAAAAAGGAGTTTAATAATCAATCTAATGCACTGCCAGCTGCTTTATTAGATTATTTGAATAGCATAGAAATATTAAATAGACAATCCTTACCTTTGCGCTCGAATTTTAATCAAAAGGTTCAAGAATATTTTAATAAAAAATGATCAATTTTAATTACGAAACCGACTTTACTTTAGAGAACGAAGAAGCAGTTACTGCTTGGTTAACTAATGTCATTACTTCCGAAAACAAGAAAGAGGGAGAGATAAACTACATCTTTTGCGATGATGAGTATTTACATAAAATCAATTTAGAATACCTTAATCACGACACATTAACTGATATAATTAGTTTTGACTATACGATGGGGAATGAGTTAAGTGGTGATGTTTTTGTTTCTATCGAAAGAGTAAAAGACAATGCTGTTGATTTTAACGTTCCTTTTGAAGATGAATTAAGACGTGTTTTGGTTCATGGAGTTTTACACTATTGCGGATATAAAGACAAAGGTGAAGCTGATGAGCTTTTAATGCGCAGTAAAGAAGATGAAAAATTAGCGCTGTTCCACGTGGAACAGTAAGCTTGTCTTTAACTTCTAAATCCGAAGTGTTTCACGTGGAACATTTTTATATTCGGCAGAATTGATGATGCAATGTTTCACGTGGAACAAAACAAAAAATAGATTTCAAAATTACAATCCGGAATACAATTGAAGGATTAAATCATACGAAAAAATGTTTCTAGATGAATATGATGTGATAGTTGTTGGCGCAGGACATGCCGGTTCTGAGGCTGCTGCTGCTGCTGCAAATTTGGGTTCGAAAACCTTATTGGTGACAATGAGTTTGCAGAACATTGCCCAGATGTCATGCAATCCTGCGATGGGTGGAATTGCCAAAGGGCAAATTGTGCGCGAGATTGATGCATTGGGCGGATACTCCGGAATTGTTTCTGACAGAACTGCGATTCAGTTCAAGATGCTGAACAAGTCCAAAGGACCCGCAATGTGGTCGCCGCGCGTTCAAAGTGATCGTATGCGTTTTGCCGAAGAATGGAGAATGATGTTGGAAGGAACTCCAAATCTTGATTTTTATCAGGAGATGGTGAAAGGGTTGATTATTGAAAACGGAAAAATAAAAGGAATTCGCACTTCGTTAGGAGTTGAGATTCGATCTAAATCGGTTGTGTTGACCAATGGAACTTTCTTAAATGGATTGATTCATATTGGCGAAAAACAATTTGGTGGTGGAAGAGCAGGAGAGAGTGCTGCTTATGGAATTACTGAAGATTTAGTGAATGCCGGTTTTCAAGCAGGAAGAATGAAAACAGGAACGCCTCCAAGAGTGGATGGACGTTCTTTGGATTATTCTAAAATGAATGAGGAAAAAGGGGATGCTAAGCCAGATAAGTTTTCGTATTCAGATGTGACTTCGCCGTTGGTTATTCAGAAATCATGTCACATGACGTATACGTCCCTTGAGGTACATGATATTTTGAGAGAAGGTTTTGATCGTTCTCCAATGTTTAACGGGAGAATAAAAAGTCTTGGACCAAGATATTGTCCGTCAATTGAAGATAAAATTAATCGTTTTGCTGATAAAGAAAGACACCAGTTATTTGTCGAGCCAGAAGGATGGAATACCTGTGAGGTTTATGTAAATGGTTTTTCAACTTCGCTTCCTGAGGATATTCAATTCAAAGCGTTACGTTCTGTTGTCGGATTTGAAAAAGTGAAATTCTTTCGACCGGGTTATGCAATCGAATACGATTATTTCCCGCCGACACAATTGAAACATACTTTGGAAACAAAGCTTGTTGAAGGATTGTATTTTGCAGGGCAAATAAACGGAACAACCGGATATGAAGAAGCAGCGTCTCAAGGATTGATGGCCGGAATCAATGCGCATTTGAAAGTGCATGAAAAAGCGCCATTAATTTTAAAAAGAGACGAAGCATATATTGGAGTTTTAATTGACGATTTAATTACCAAAGGAACGGAAGAGCCATACAGAATGTTTACTTCTCGTGCGGAATACAGAACGTTACTTCGTCAGGATAATGCTGATTTTAGATTGACACCAATGTCGCATGAAATTGGTTTGGCTTCTGAAGCACGTTTGCGCAGAATGGAACACAAATTAAATGAATCTGAAAAAATGGTGGCTTTCTTCAAAGAAACGAGTGTTTCTATTACGGAAGCAAATCCTATTTTGGAATCAAAAGATACCGCTCTGATTACTCAGGGAGACAAAATGTTTAAAGTTTTTTCTCGTCCGCAAATTGATTTGGAAGACATCATGAAGTTTGAGAAAGTGGCTGCTTATGTTGCGGAGAATGATTTGGATCAGGAAATTTTAGAACAAGCCGAAATTCAGGTGAAGTATTCGGGTTATATCGAAAAGGAAAGAAATAACGCAGATAAACTGACGCGCTTAGAAGATGTGAAAATTCCTGAGAATTTTGATTATAATAAAATCAAATCAATGTCAATTGAAGCAAAACAAAAATTAAGCAAGATTCGCCCGGTAACCATTTCTCAAGCATCAAGGATTAGTGGCGTTTCGCCAAGTGATGTTTCGGTGTTGTTGATTTATATGGGACGATAAGATCTGTGATTAACGATTTTTGATTTAAATCTGCAATCAAAAATCGTTAATCTACAATCGAAAATCAATACGTTCCACGTGAAACAAAATCAAATTTGCATTATATATAAAGGGATTCAGTTGTAAACTGCGACTGAAAACTGAAAATTAACAATATGGATATTTCAAATAAAAAGCATTTTTTAACCGTTAAAGATTATTCCGTTTCTCAAGAAACATTTGATTTATATCACGACGAAGAGTTGGATATGTTAATCACACATCCGCAACCCAGTTTAGAAAATTTAGGAAAGTATTACGAAAGCGTGGATTACATTTCCCATACAGACAGTAAGCGATCCTTGTTTGAAAAAGCATATCATTTTGTAAAAAGCATTGCACTAAAAAACAAACTGAATTTAATTAATTCGTTACAACCTAATAAAGGAAGTATTTTAGATATTGGCGCAGGAACTGGTGATTTTTTATCAGTGGCTAAAGAAAACGGCTGGCATACCATAGGAGTGGAGCCAAGTGATAAAGCTAAAGCGATTGCAAAACAGAAAGGTGTTTCCTTTGTTAATGAAACAAGCGAATTAGAAAGTCATTCTTTTGACGTTATTTCGATGTGGCATGTTCTGGAACATGTTCCAGATTTAGACGAGCAATTAAAAGAATTAAAACGATTATTAAAACCACACGGAACTTTAATAATTGCGGTTCCAAACTTCAAATCATTTGACGCAAAACATTACGGAAAATTTTGGGCGGCTTATGATGTGCCAATTCATTTTTGGCATTTTTCAAAAAAGGCAATAAAAATGCTTTTTGAAAAAGAGGAAATGCAATTGGTAAAAGTACTTCCTATGAAATTTGATTCTTTTTATGTGAGCTTGCTTTCAGAAAAATACAAAACAGGGAAAATGAATTTCATCAAGGCCTTTTTCGTCGGATTACAATCCAATTGGGAGGCGACGAGTGATTTGGAGTATTCCTCGCACATTTACATCCTAAAAAACAACTAAAAAGCATTTTAAGCGCATTTAAACGACGTTTTTTGGGCGAATTGAAGTCTTTGTCGGATTTTTAAACTAATTCGTTTATTTAAAAGATATGAAGCTTGTTTTTAATAGTCATAAATTATGCATTTATCAATTATAATAATCAAATCTTATATCATAAATATTTTGCATTTTTCAAACTTTATGTCAATGCTATCTATTTTTTTATATTTTTGTCACCAATACTTAAAACTAGAAATTCATCAAAATGAAATCGAAGATTCACGAATACCAAAAAAGAAATATTAAAAATATGAGTAAAAAAGCATTAGTAATTATCGCACTTTCAATTTCACTTGTATCTTGTAACAAACCAGTTGCAGAAGTTAAGGAAGTAAAAACAGCTTACGTAGATACTTCAGTGTTGATGAAAGAATATACAGAAGCAAAAGATCTAGAAGCAAAATATAAAGCAAAATCAGAAGAGAAAGGAAGACAGTTAGAAGCTGAAATTAATCGTTTCAAACAAGAAGCAGCAGGTTTTCAAGCACAAGCGCAGGCTAACGGTCAAGCTTGGGCACAACAAAAAGGAGCTGAATTGCAAAAAAGAGAGCAACAATTAGGTGCTGCACAACAACAATTAGCACAAGAGTTGCAACAAGAAAGCGGAAAAGAAATGGATTCGTTGGTTAGCGGTGTAAAAAAATTCATCAAAACTTACGGTAAAGAAAAAGGATACTCTTATATCTACGGAACAGGCGACGCAGCTTCAATTTTGTATGCTGAAGACAAATATGATATAACAAAAGAGATCATTAAAGAATTGAACGATAAATACAAATCTGCAACTCCAAAAGAAGAAGCTAAAAAATAATTTTTTATATTAATTCAAATGAATGCCTTCGTCTAAAATTTAGATTGGAGGCATTTTTTTTGAAGCAATTTCCCGCTATTCGCTTTAATCTCTCGTTTAGAAAGCGTTTTTTTCTTACCCATAAAAGGAGCTTCCTGCGGTCGCTCTTTTCAGGCTAGAAAAAATCACTTTCTAAATCTCGAGGATTTTCGCTGCTATCGGGGCTGAAAAATTGTGAAATCAAGACATAAATTGTCTTCCAAAAATTAAAATATGAATCCTATTTTCAATACTTTAGCTTTATATATACACGCCTAATGCAAACAATTTCTGAAGCCGCTGTCTACACCTTACGATTCATCAATCAAACCCATCGATCTGTTTTCCTTACCGGAAAAGCAGGAACTGGAAAAACCACACTTTTACGCGAAATTATCCAAACTACGCACAAGAATACCGTTGTTGTTGCTCCTACGGGAATTGCCGCGTTAAATGCGGGCGGCGTAACGATACATTCCATGTTTCAGTTGCCGTTTGGAGGATTTATTCCTGATAATTCTTCCCTTCAATTTTCTGAAAGCACCAAATTTGAAACCAAAGCTACTTTGCGCAGGCATTTCAAAATGAGCGGTTTGAAGAAATCCGTAATTCGGAATATGGAATTATTGATAATTGATGAAGTCAGTATGCTTCGCGCTGATTTATTGGACGCTATGGATTATATGATGCAAACCGTCCGTAAAAAAAGTACCCCTTTTGGTGGCGTTCAAGTATTGTTTATTGGGGACTTGTTGCAATTGCCTCCTGTAATTCGGGATGAAGAATGGAGAACGTTAAAAACATATTACAAAGGGAAATTCTTTTTCCATTCGCATGTCGTGCAGCAAAATCCACCGTTGTATATTGAATTATCCAAGATTTTTCGTCAGACCGATGATACTTTTATTGCAGTTTTAAACAACCTGCGTAACAACCAGATTTCTCAAGAAGATATTCAAACTTTAAATCAATATGTAAAACCGGATTTTGATTTAAAAGCCAATAAAGGGTACATCACTTTAACTACACATAACAACAAAGCGGATTCAATGAATGCGCAGGCTTTGGAAGATTTAGAGGGAAAGTTGGTGGTTTATAAACCGGAAATTGTGGGTGACTTTCCAGAGAAAATTTTCCCGGTAGAAGAAAAGTTGCAGTTGAAAGTGGGAGCGCAAATCATGTTTGTCAAAAATGATTTGTCTTTTGATAAAAATTATTTCAACGGAAAAATGGGCGTTATCAAATCGCTTTCGAGCCATGAAATTTTGGTTTATTTTCCTGAAGAAAACAAAACCATTGAAGTCGAAAAATACGAATGGCAAAATATTCGTTACAAAGTAGACGAAATGACCAAAGAAATTGAAGAAGAGGTTTTAGGAACTTTTGTTCATTATCCGATAAAATTAGCTTGGGCAATAACGGTTCATAAAAGCCAGGGATTGACCTTTGACAAAGCTGCGCTCGATGTTTCGCAAGTTTTTCTTCCGGGACAAGCGTATGTAGCATTATCACGTTTGCGCTCGTTAGAAGGGCTTATTTTACTTTCTCCGCTGCGAATGAATGGAATTTCTAATGATCAGGATGTGATGGATTATTCACTCAATAAAGCTTCGGATTCATTTTTAGAAAATGCACTGCACTTTGAAACCAAAAATTTCATTCACAATTATTTGATTAACAGCTTCGATTGGGCTGATTTGGCTCAGGAATGGCGCAATCATAGATTCAGCTATTCGGAAAAATCAGAAAGTTCAGAGAAATCCAAACATGCGGTTTGGGCCAAAAAGCAAACGGAAGTCATCGAACAACTTTTGGATCCATCCAAAAAATTTATATCTCAATTGAATAAATTATTCAGCCAAGAAACCGCCGATTTAAACCATATTTCGGAAAGAATCCAAGCGGCATTTGGTTATTTTCTGGAGCCAATGGATGATTTGGTTTTTGAAATCCTTTGGAAACTGGAAGAAGTAAAACGAATCAAGAAAGTAAAAGCCTTTTATGATGAATTAATCGTTTTGGAAGAAATGCAGTCTAAAGCCGTTTTGCGATTAATGAAAGCCAAACTATTGATAGAAACGGTTGTTGCTGGTGAAACTATTTCGAAAGAGAAATTGACTTCGTCAGAAATTAAAAACTACATCAGCCGAAAAACGGAAGCGATTCAAAATCAATTCAAGAAATTGAATATCACTTTGATTGATGATGATAAAGATATTGAGCGTTATACTTCAAAAAGGAAATCAGATAAAAAAGAATCTAAGAAATCTACCGTGCAGGAAACCTATGAATTGTGGCTGGAGAAGAATTCAATTGCCGAAATCGCTGCAATCAGAAAATTAACCATACAAACCATCGACGGGCATTTAGTACGGCTTATTCAAGCAGGAACGATTGCTATTACAGATGTTTTACCAGAAGATAAGTTACGCGAACTAGCGGAAGCTTTTAGAGGCTACAAAGAGGAATCTTTGAATAATTTGAAGGAACAAGTAGGCGAGAAGTTTACTTGGGACGAACTGAAAATGTTTAAGGCGAGTTTGAATTAAAAATAAGAACCATAAATAGCTTAATCAGTGATTTCAAGATCTGATTGGGTTAATTGAATAATTAGGGTTCAACTGTCATAAGTTGAACTCTTTTACTTAGACCCAACCTTCCCGGATTACTTTTCCAATGAGTTCAGCGGTAGTGGAGGTTGCTGTTTTTTTGAGTAATTTCTTTCTGTAGGTATCAATAGTATGTTGGGATAAAGACAACTCGTTAGCAATTTCCTTGCTTATTTTTCCTGCAATCATCAAATTGATAATTTGTTTTTCCCGTTTTGACAAAAAGGAAGTAGCAGTATATTTTTGCTCTACATCAATGTTTATATAAGACGGTTCTCCATCAATACCTATTAAGGAAAGTAAAGGTTTACCCTCGGTTTTGAGATCCGAAATATCGGTATGAACGCCTAAGGTTTTATAGAAAAAGCCATCATCATCATAATCAATCACCACTACTTGTTGTAAAATACGTAAGTAGTCGCCATTGGCTTTTCTTATTCTAAAATCGTATCTGATTTTATAAAAAGGGATTTTTTCTATCGGTAAATTAGCGAAAAAAGTGCCAATAAAATTTTCAAAACTCAAAACAATGGGTTGGTCTTCAGGATGAATTCTGTCAAAAAAATCGGCAAGCGATAAGTCTTTTGCGCTAACACCCAGCATTTTTTCAAAATGTTCACTTACAAATTCTAAATTTGCTTCAGGAACATTTAGAATCATATAGTAAAAATCTCCAACTTGAAATAAGTTGAACAGTTTTTTGTGTACTTCTAAATCAATGGTCAATTCTTCCCCAGACTTTTTAGTTCTTGTTATAGGTTTCCATATAACACTAAATTCATTAAAGGATGATTTTTTTATATTTGGAATTTAATAGTATGGTAAAATAGGAATTATATCGGAACAAATCTGTTTTAGTGATTTTAATTTTAACAGAGACGAATCAATCAAGAGTTGTAATTTCTAAACAATTAGTTTTCTTTTGGAGACAAAATGCCCTAGCCCTGGTAGAAACGAAAATCCTTGTGGAGGCTTGGCTTTTGCCACCACAAGATTGTAGTGGATAACAGGAAATAGCTCCAAAAAAACCTATTCGGTTAAAAATAGGTTTTTTTATTATAGTGATTCAATCAATATCCAAGCTTCAGGATTGTGGTTTTTCTGAATTTCAGATTGTGCTTTTTGCGCTTCTGCAAAAGTAGAATAGCTTCCGTAAAGGACAGGAAATAATCCATGTTTATTAGGAGCAATACGACGGGCTTTGTATCCTAAATGAATTAATTGATTAAATGTCTTAGTTGCATTTTTTTCTTCTCTATAAACACCAGCCATAATATGATAGGACATTTTTACTTCCTTAACGGCTGATTTAACTGATAATGTTACAGCTGGAACTGGACTTTTGATAAAGAAAGTAGCTTCCTGAATTTTATTTTGCACTTGTTTTTGAACAGCAGTTTCAACAAGCATTGTTTCTGAGGCAATTTGGTTTTGGTAAATAGAATAACCAACACTTCCTGTAAGGCCTAATCCTAATACGAAAATCGCTGCATATTTTAAATAAGGACTTGCGGTTCTTGTTTCAGGAACCAATTGAATTGTTTCTTTTTCTTCAATTGTTTCAATTTGTTTTTCGAAGATTTCTCTTTTTACAAGTGGAGAAACAAAAGGAGCTAAACCAAAAGAACTTGCCAAATAATTGGTTTGATCGTAAGCTTTGAAAACCAAATTATTATCGGCATTCAAAGAAAGATCGCCTATGTTTTTTATAGAAAATAAGTTGTTTTCTTCTAATGCTTTTTTCCAAGTAAAAACTTCATACTGAATAGCGCTTACGGCATATTCATAAGATGTTTTTTCAGCTTGAGCAATATGATTGGCTAATAATCCATCATTATTCTTTAGATTAGCATTGAAAGAAATCATTTTTTTTGGTGGAGAAAATGAATTTGTGCTTTCATTCAACTGAGCCGACTGAGTTTCGGTCAAAAAAGCTCCGAATCCCGGAACGGTTACACATTGATAACGGTATAAAAGCTGCGCGATGTATAGTTCGATTTTCATACTTACAAAGTTATACAACGAAAATAGTTATCAAAATTTTATTCACAATTTTTATTAACAATCCGCTTTAAATTTTATACATTTCACTCACAAATGATTAGCATGAAAGAACAAGATTTATTTTATTTATTGGCCCTGCAAAGAGTAGAGGGTGTGGGTGATATTATGGCTAAAAAACTGATTACGCATTGCGGAAGTGCCGAAGAAGTCTTCCATACAAAAACAGGACAACTCGCCGCCATTGATGGCGTAGGTTCTATGTTACTGAAAAATTTAAAAGACAAATCAGTGTTCGAAAAAGCGAATCAAGAGCTTCAATACATAAAATCGAATGATATTAATGCCGTCTATTTTCAAGATGAAGGATATCCCGAACGTTTGAAACATTGTATCGACGGACCACTTTTATTATTTACCTCGGGTAATATCAATTTAAAAAACAAAAAAATAATCAGTATCGTAGGCACGCGTCAAATCACGTCTTACGGAATGGAATTCTGTAGAAAGTTGATTGAAGATTTGGCACCGCTGGATCCAATAATCGTAAGTGGTTTTGCCTACGGTGTGGATATTGTGGCACATCAACTGGCAATGGAAAATAATTTGCAAACGATAGGGGTTGTAGCACATGGTTTAAACCAAATTTACCCTAAAACGCATAAAAAGTATGTCGCCAAAGTAGAACAAAATGGTGGTTTTATGACCGAGTTTTGGAGCAGCTCGAATCCAGATAAAGAAAATTTTGTTCGCAGAAACAGAATCGTTGCAGGAATGACCGAAGCCACTATCGTAATTGAATCAGCCGATAGAGGTGGTTCGTTGATTACGGCCAACATGGCCAATGATTACAATCGTGATGTTTTTGCCGTTCCGGGACGTGTTACGGACAAATACAGCCAAGGTTGCAACAACCTGATTAAAACCCAAAAAGCAAATGTGCTCACCAGCGCCGCCGATTTAATTTATATCTTGAATTGGGATTTGGAGAAAGAAGTAAAAACAGTACAAAAACAATTGTTTGTGACTTTGGAAGAAGAGGAACAAAAAGTTTATGATTACCTTTTAAAAACGGGAAAAGAAGTAATGGATATTATTGCTTTGCGTTGTGATTTTCCTATTTATAAAATCTCAGGAATGCTTTTGAATATGGAACTCAAAGGTGTGATTCGACCTTTGCCGGGGAAATTGTTTGAGGCGATTTAGCGAAAATAAAAAACATAAAATGTAGATGCTTCCAGCGTGACAAATAGCAAGAAAAAATGGGTTGGTAATATATTGATGCGCAACAAACACACTCTACTTAGTTTGTCACGCTGGAAGCGTCTCAAATTTATGAGAGCAATAACAATAGATTTTAAGAGTACATTATGATAGAATACACAGAAGGCATTTACAATTTTTATGTTTACATATTGACTAATAAAAATAAAACGGTGCTATATACAGGCGTCACAAATGACCTAAAACGACGTTTGCAAGAACATAAAGAAAAAACAAATCCAAATAGTTTTACTGCACGATATAATGTTGAATTTTTGCTTTATTATGAGCATTTTACTTGGATACAGCTTGCTATTGCTCGTGAGAAAGAAATTAAAGATTTGAAACGAGATAAAAAAGAAATATTAATTAATACGATTAATCCAGATTGGAATTTTTTAAACGATTTATTTTAATTGTTTAATCTAGAGACGCTTCCAGCGTGACAAATAGTTAAGAAAAAAATTGTTGGTACAATATTTATAAGCAACAAACACGCTCTACTTATGTTTGTCACGCTGGAGCGTCTCAATGCACGAGAGAAAATTAATTGAGACGCTTCCAGCGTGACAAATTAAGTGGTGAATTACAAATATAATGCAATTGCATTAGGCCTTTTTTTAATAAATAATGATTTTTTAAACCTCAAACCCTAATTTTACTCTCACTCTATTCAAAACGCCATTGGCAACAACTGTCGCTTTTTCGGCTCCTTTTTTGAGTAAAGCGTCTACTTCAGGAAGATTGTTCATGTAGTAATTGTATTTTTCTCTTTCAGTTTTGAATGTTTCTGTTATCAATTCAAATAAAGCTTGTTTGGCGTGACCGTAACCATAATTTCCACCCAAATAATTAGCTCTCATAATGGCTAGTTGTTCTTCATTTGCCAATAAAGAATAAATAGCAAAAGCATTACATGTATCTGGATTCTTAGGTTCTTCAAGCGGCGTGCTATCGGTTTCAATACTCATGACTTGTTTACGCAACGCTTTGTCATCCAGGAAAATATTGATAATATTATTGGCAGATTTACTCATTTTCCCTCCATTGGTTCCAGGAATAAGCATGCTGTCTTCTTGAATTTTGGCTTCAGGAAGTACAAAAGTTTCTCCCATTTGGTGGTTGAAACGAGACGCTACATCGCGTGTAATTTCAAGGTGTTGCAATTGGTCTTTTCCTACGGGAACAAACTCGGCATCGTATAATAAAATATCGGCAGCCATCAACATTGGATAGGAAAACAAACCAGCATTTACATCTTCGAGTCTGTCGGCTTTATCTTTGAAAGAATGTGCTAATGTTAAGCGTTGAAAAGGGAAAAAACAACTCAAATACCATGATAACTCGGCTGTTTGGGGCACATCAGATTGTCTATAGAAAACTACTTTATCTACATTTAATCCACAAGCCAACCAAGCGGCAGCCGTGCTGTAGGTATTTGCTCTTAAGGTTTCTCCGTTTTTTATTTGTGTTATCGAATGTAAATCGGCAATGAAAAGGAACGATTCGTTTTCAGGATTATCAGATAATGCTATTGCGGGAATGATTGCGCCAAGTAAGTTGCCTAAATGTGGCGTTCCTGTGCTTTGAACACCAGTAAGTATTTTTGCCATTATAATTTTATTTACCGCAAAGGTTGCAAAGTTTTTCGCAAAGTTCGCAAGGTTTTTCTAGTTTTTATGTTATAAATAATTTTCAAATTTAATTCTTTTAATAATATTAACATATGATTCCTTATTTTTGACGTCATGAGAGGAATAAAAATTATTTTTTGGACGTTATGGCGTGTGTGGTTTTATATTTTGATGGCCATTCCTATATTAGTAATGTTTCCTTTCTTAGTACTATCAATCCTGACGGAAAGAGGTTATCCGTATTTTTTTAAGATGGCTCGTATTTGGGCAAAATGTATTCTTTTTGGAATGGGTTTTTATTATAAAATAGATAAAAATCAAGAACTGGAGTCGCATAAAAGCTATATGATTGTTGCTAATCATACCTCAATGGCCGATATTATGCTGATGCTTGCCACAATTAAAAATCCATTTGTTTTTGTAGGCAAAAAAGAATTATCAAAAATTCCTTTGTTTGGATTTTTCTACAAAAGAACCTGTATTTTGGTGGATAGAAGTTGTTCCAAAAGTAAAATGGAAGTTTTTAATCGGGCACAAAAAAGAATAAATCAAGGACTGAGTATCTGTATTTTCCCCGAAGGAGGCGTTCCGGATGATGAATCGGTTTTATTGGATTCTTTTAAAGATGGTGCTTTTAGATTAGCAATTGATCATGAAATTCCCATTGTCCCTATTACTTTTGCAGACAATAAAAAAAGATTTTCATATTCCTTTTTCAGTGGAAGCCCAGGACTTATGCGAGTAAAAATTCATTCCCATGTTGACACTTTAGGCAAAACCGGATTGGATAGAAAAGAAATTCGCGAAGAAGTACGTGAAACAATTTATACCCAATTAATTGCTTTCGATTCTATTAAAAATTATAAATAATTCCCGAATACAGGCCAATAAAAACGGGTTTATAATCTCCGGAGTTTTTGGAATAGGTATTCAATTGATACTTAACCATAGGCTCAAAATTAATTTGAAATGATTTTACCAATTGGTATTTAAATCCCAATCCAACATTAGTACTAAAATGAATGTCGTTCAAATTTTTTGCTTCTCCTAATTTAACATTGGTATCAGAGGAAACCAATGATATTTTATTCTGATTTAGAAATAATGTACTTATTCCTCCAATTATGTTAATGCCAAATCTCTTGTTTAAAACGGCATACGAAAGTTCCAACGGCACTTCGTAATAACCCATTTTTTGATTTAATGCGCCGGTATTAGTTTTTTGCAAGTCTTTTTCAAAAGTGATTAGCGTATTAAGGGCAGATTCGTTTTTAATCTCAATTAATTGGTTTGAACTATAATTGATATTTGCCAAATTATTGTTTGATAACCCCGATGAATAAACAACGTTATTGGTGTTGTATCCTAACGTAAGCTTATTAATACCTGTCCGTATGGCTATTTTTTTAGAAACGGCATAATTTACTCCAATACCAAAACTTAGGCTATTATCGGCCGTTTTTTCGTTTTTCGAAAATTGAGGGTCAATAGGAGATCCGCCCGAATTTGAATTCAGATACACCGCGGCAACATTGGGTATAATTTGCCATTTGTTTTTGTTACTAAGAACAACAGTTTGTTTTTCGGCTTGTTTCGTTTTTAGAATTTCCTCTAATTCGTTTGGGGATTCCGGAGTAATTGCCGGTTCTTTTTTAGATTCTATACCAGCAATTTTAGATTCCTCTTTTTCTTGGAGCGCCTTTTTTTCCTGCGTTTGATTTTGAATGTTCTCAAACGAATTTGGATTTTGTGCTCTGTTTTTATCCGCAATTAACGGGCTGTAATTAATGATGCCTCTTCCTGTAGCTGCTTGTTTTAGCGGTGAATTATTTTTTGAGAAATAAAGGTTAGTATTATTTTGATTTTTCTTTTTGTCAGCAATGGATTTTGATGGAGTAAAAGTTGTAATTTCTTTTTCATGGTTTCTAACGGTTTTTGGGTTAGTTATTACTACTTGTTGACTATTTTTTATTTCGAATGGGCTGTTCTCTTTTTCAGTTTTATTTGGAATGGATTCCTTCTTTTCCGATTTTTTATCCAAAGTTTTCGGGTCTAAAACGATACTGTTTTTAATTTCAGTATTCGTTTTGAAGACTATGTTTAACGCAAATAAGCCTAAAATAAAAGCAGCGGCAATTCCTGAAAATCGCATCCAAAACGGAATTATTTTTCGCTCTTTTTCTTTTTCCTTTAAAGCCTCCTCTATGTTTATCCAAACTTGATCGTCTGGTTCTGCTTCAAAATCTTTGAATTTTTCTTGAAACAGTCGGTCTATGTTTTTTTTGTCGTTCATTTTGCCAATGACTTTATTTCAATTCTTGTATATGCTTCTATTTTCTCTTTTAAAATCAACCGTGCTCTGGCAAGATTCGATTTTGTGGTTCCTGTAGTTATTTTAAGCATTTCTGCGACCTCTTTATGAGAATAACCATCGAGAACGTAGAGGCTGAATACTAATCTATATTGATCAGGTAATTCTTGAATGATTCGCATTAAATATTCAATCGGGATATTCTCATCATCAATTTCAACTTCCTCGTCAGGAATATTTTCATTGATAACCTCCATGTATCGGACGCCTTTGTATTTTTGGAGCGCATTGTTTATCATTATTCTTTTGGCCCAGCCTTCAAAAGAGCCTTTGCCGCTAAACTGTTCTATTTTTTTGAAGATAATTAGGAACCCATCTTGTAAATTGTCTTGGGCATCAGCATAATTACTGGAATACTTCAAGCATACTCCAAAAAACTTTTTAGCAAACAATTGATACAATTGTTCTTGAGCTTTGGAGCAACTTTTTTTACAGTCATTAATTATTTGATCTAATCCCACAGAATTTATTCTATTTGTTAGTTGACTACAGGAACTTCTACTTCTTCGAAAATCTCTTTACCAGTGGCATCTTTCCCTTTATAAAACTTAAAAATGTACGAACCAGTATTGGTTACATAAAAATTAAAAGACGCTTCTGACGGTGTTGGGATTGATTGCGTACAAACTTGACCATTCTTTACCGCAGCTTGAATAGCTATAGTTCGTGTATTTAGTTCTTTACTGTAATAAATGCCTTGAAAAAAATGACATGAAGAAGGTTTTGTATATTTTAATTTTATTTCATAGGTATTTCCCAATGTAAATTTTTCAGGTAAGGTATAACTATCTACAGGAAGTACTTCATAAGTGTAAGTATCTTGATTGCCATTATCAAGAGAGCATCCTGTCAGGGTAGTAACGAACAGAATAAACAGAGCAAATTTTTTCATTTTTTTCATTTTTTAAATTTATACTATTCAGCTTCTTTAAATGACGGTGAAGCTGTTTTTTAATAGATATAATTTTTTGAAAAAGGTTGCGTGTAAAAATAAAAAAACCCGAATAAATTTCGGGTTTTAGTTTTTATGCTTCTGCTATTTCTTTTATTCTGGCTTTAATTTTTTCTTCTAATTCATCCGCTAATTCCGGATTGTCTTTTATTAAAGACTTAACAGCATCACGACCTTGCCCTAATTTGGTTTCACCGTAACTGAACCAAGATCCCGCTTTTTTGATGATTTCAAATTCTACTGCAAGATCTAAAATTTCTCCTGTTTTTGAAATTCCTTCACCATACATGATATCAAATTCAGCGATTTTAAATGGCGGAGCGACTTTGTTTTTCACCACTTTTACTTTGGTTCTGTTTCCAAGTACGTTATCGCCATCTTTTATTTGAGTAGAACGACGAATGTCTAAACGAACCGAAGCGTAAAATTTCAATGCATTTCCACCTGTTGTAGTTTCCGGATTACCAAACATTACTCCAATTTTCTCTCTCAATTGGTTAATAAAGAAAACAGTACAATGCGTTTTGCTGATGGTTCCTGTTAATTTACGCAATGCTTGAGACATCAAACGAGCGTGAAGACCCATTTTAGAATCTCCCATTTCACCTTCGATTTCGCTTTTTGGAGTCAAAGCAGCAACCGAGTCAATTACAACAATGTCAATTGCTCCTGAACGAATCAAGTTTTCAGCAATTTCTAGTGCTTGTTCCCCATTATCTGGTTGAGAAATGATTAGGTTTTCAATATCTACGCCTAATTTCTCTGCATAATTTCTATCGAAAGCGTGTTCTGCATCAATAAAAGCAGCAATTCCACCCGCTTTTTGAGCCTCAGCAATGGCATGAAGCGTCAAAGTTGTTTTTCCAGAAGATTCTGGACCGTATATTTCAATGATTCTTCCTCTTGGATATCCTCCAACCCCTAATGCTAAATCGATTCCTAAAGACCCGGAAGAAATAGTTTCTACTTCCTCAATGGCTTTATCCCCCATTTTCATTACGGTTCCTTTTCCGTACGTTTTGTCTAGTTTGTCAAGCGTAAGCTGTAGCGCTTTTAATTTGGATTCTTTCTCTGTACTCATCTTCTCTTTTACCTTTTCTTTCATCTATTTGTATTATTTTATAACTGTAAGAAACTGACAGAATGACTAATTATCCTGAAAATTTCGTTTATGTGAGAACATTTATTTTCGTAAAAATACTTCTTTTTTTGATGTAAATTTTCTCTTTCAAGAATATTTTCAAATCTAAATTTCAATAAGAAATAACAAGCTAATATCAGATTGTTACGCGAACAATGCCTTCAATTCAGTAGCGTCATGAGGGTTCATTTTTCCTGCTAAAACTAAACTGAGCTGTTTGCGTCTTAGGGCAGCATCAAAACGTTGCTTTTCCAATTCTGTTTCTGGAACTATTTGTGGCACTTCTACAGGTCTTCCGGTATCATCAACAGCTACAAAAGTATAAATGGCTTCATTGGCTTTCGTACGGTTTCCTGATTGTCGGTCTTCTACCCAAACGTCGATATATATTTCCATTGAACTTTTGAAAGCTCTGGAAACTTTCGCCTCCACATTTACCACACTTCCCAGCGGAATGGCTCTGTTAAACGCTACGTGATTTACGGATGCGGTTACGGTTATTCTTCGAGAATGTCTTCCGGCTGCAATACTCGCTGCGCGATCCATTCTGGCTAACAATTCGCCACCAAAAAGATTATTCAAAGGATTAGTTTCGCTCGGTAAAACTAAATCGGTTAATATCGTCAGGGATTCTGAAGGATGTTTTGGAGTCATTTTTTTGTATAAAAAGTAAATGTTTTTTTTTAAAATAGTATGGTTTTAGTTTAACCAATAAACGGCCATTATAGCAGGAATAAAATAGATAACAATTGTTCTGGCACCATCATAATCTTTGGCTAATCGTTGTCCAAAAAGTAACATCAATAAAGTGATACAGGAGAAAACAGCTCCATAAAAGCCAAATACTCTTCCATTGTTTATCAATAATTCGATGCAACCAACAATGCATAAAATACCGGAGATTAATTCTAAAACTAAAATATTCAGTAAGGCCAAAGGCACTTGATTTTTTAATGGTGTTTTAGCAAAATGTCCTTTTAACCAGTCTACATTATCTTTCCAATAAAAGAGCTTGTCGTAACCGGATTGCAGAAAAGTAATTGCCAGAAAAATCAAAATTAAAATAGAAGTAATGTTGTTCATGTTTTTATTTTTTGTGAATTAAACGGGTTAGTTTTATAGATAAATCGGTTAAAATAATTTTTGCATTTCCGTTGCGTTCAATATGATACATGGCATCCGAAAGTTCTTTAAAAATATCATTTATATTGTTGCCATTTACAAAAGGCGCAAAATTCTCCAGTTTGAATTTCTCTACTTGTGGTTCCATGTAAACCAAACTTGCTGTTTGATAATTCAGCAACAAGGCCTGACGGAACATATCGATACAAAAGTGTAAAAATTTCTTTTGGGTTTCTCTTCCTAAACTGGCAATTTGTTCGCTCCATTGAATCAAATCCTGAATGGCTGCTGCATTTCCTTTGGCTCTAAAAGCCGCACGAACCCAGTCAACAAACCATTTTTCAAAAAAAACAGATTCACTGTCCGGTTGCAATAATTGCAATGCTTTGTTATAATTTCCCTGCGCTTGATGTGCTATTTTTATAGCCGTTTTAGATTCTATATTTTCTCTTGAAATTAAGGCTTCTGAGATGACTTTCTCGCTTAAACCATTAAAATGCAATACTTGGCATCGGGAACGGATGGTTTGAATGATATCTTCTTCGTTTTCTGAAATTAAGATGAAAACCGTTTTGTCCGTTGGTTCTTCCAATAGTTTCAATAATTTATTGGAAGCGGCAATATTCAATTTATCGGCCATCCAAATAATCATTATTTTGTATCCGCCTTCGTAGGATTTTAAAGCGAGCGATTTCAAAATTTCCTGGGCATCGTCAACCCTTATTTCTCCTTGTTTGTTTTTAACGCCTAACATTTGATACCAATCGAACAAACTTCCGTACGGATTTTGGTTTAAAAACTCCCGCCATTCCGTGATAAAATCAATGCTTTTAGGTTTCGTTTTTACATCTTCGGTACTTACGGTTGGGTAAATAAAATGCAAATCCGGATGGGATGTTTTTTGGAATTTGATATTGCAAGCTTCGTTTGAACCCGAGTTTTCTGAGCTTTGATTGCTGCAGATAATGTATTGTGCATAAGCAATCGCCATGGGCAAAGTACCACTTCCTTCTGGACCAACAAATAATTGTGCATGGGGAATTCTACCCAAATCAGCACTTTTTGTCAAATGACTTTTAATGTGTTCTTGTCCTAAAATTTCTGAAAATTGCATGAAGCAAAGATAGCAGAAAATGGTTTAGTCTAAAATTTTAGGATGCAAAGTTTCACGTTAGGAAGTTTGCAAAATGATTCTTAAAAAGGGATTGAATTTCATAATCAAATACCGCATTCGTTTAAGATAATTTGTAATTACCTCAATAATTAACGTTTTCACCGTAATAATTTGAATGCTACAGCGTAGAATCTTAAATTTGAATCGTTAAGTTTGATTTATGAAAAAAGATATTTCCTTTTATGTGTTGCATTTTTGTTTGTGCTTAGCATTTATGCTTTTGCCCTATGCATTTACTTCGTCAGGAAGTGTTTTTAGTTTGCCGAATTTAGCAACTAATGGTCACGATAGAATTTATTTTCTGATCTATTTTCTGTTACTGCTTTTCTTTTACTTCAATTATTATTATCTAATTCCGAAGGTTTATTTTTCAAAAAAACTGATTCTATATTTTAGTATCATTGTGCTGTTTTTGTTGTTTTTTCTATGGATTTCTACTTTTATGGATCATCCGGAACGTAATTTTCTGGATTTTGGACACGGAAACCCACCAAAGGGAAGAATGCTTCCGCCAAAGCCTATGGTTTTAAGACCAATGGGCGGACCACCAACGCAATACGGGCACACTACTTTGGTCTATTTAATTGGGGTTGTTTCCAGTTTGTTTTTTGCCATTAATATTCGGTTACAAAAAGTGGAGAAGGACAAAATGAAATCGGAATTGTCTTTTTTGAAAGCACAAATTAATCCTCATTTTCTGTTTAATACCTTGAATAGCATTTATTCTTTAGCCATAAAAAAAGATGATAAAACCGCAGATGCAGTGGTTCAATTATCCGAATTAATGCGTTATATCATAACAAATGCCAATGATGATGTTATTGCTTTGGATAAAGAAATTAATTACATCAATAATTTTGTTCAGCTTCAAAAAACCCGTTTGGGCAACACCGTAAAAGTTGATTATGTTGTAGAAGGGAATACTTTTGGCAAATACATCACGCCACTTATTTTAATTTCATTTATCGAAAATGCATTCAAGCACGGTGTAAATCCAAATCAGAATTCTGATATCGCTATTCGGATTACAATTGTTGGAGATTATTTAACTTTATTTGTTTCTAATTATAAAGTGCAATCCATTCAATCAGATAGTGGAATTGGATTGCAAAATACAATCGAGAGATTGTCTCTTTTGTATCCCAACAACCATGTGTTGAAAATTGATGATAATCAGGAAAATTATACAGTAATCTTAACGATAAAAGTAGGATGATAAAAGCGATTGCTCTTGATGATGAACCGCCAGCATTGGATATTTTGCAAAGTTTTTGTGATAAAATCGAATATGTCGATTTACAAAAAACATTTACCAAATCGGAGGAAGCATTCAAATACCTGAAGAAATATCCTGTCGATTTATTGTTTTTGGATATTAATATGCCATCCATTTCCGGAATTGATTTTTTTAAAAATTTGCCGCATAAAACAATGGTGATTTTCACTACCGCTTATTCTGAATATGCAGTTGAAGGATTTACTTTGAGCGCCACCGATTATATTTTGAAACCATTCTCATTTTCCCGATTTCAACAAGCGGTGGAAAAAGCCTTTTCGCAATGGAAATTACAAAACCAAGATCCGGAGCAACTCTATCTCTTTATTCGCGCCGATTATAGTTTGATAAAAATCCTGTTCTCGGATATTTTATATATTGAAGGGTTAGACGATTACCTTAAAATTCACATACAAAATCAAAAAACTATTGTCGCCAGAATGACTTTGAAAGTAATCCTTCAAAAGTTACCTGTTGCTGAATTTATAAGAGTACACCGTTCTTTTATTGTTCCCATTTCTAAAATTGAAAAAGTGCGAAATAAAATAATTTACATCAATCAAGAAGAAATTCCGGTGAGTGCAAGTTATGAAAGTGCTTTTTTTGCTGTAATAAATAAAGAATAAGTGTTTTGTTTTATTGTTAAAAAATTACAAATTTTGTCTGATTTTTATTTGTTTACCTCATAAAATCTTTCGGTTACCTCATAAATTTTAGCACTTATTTACATTTAAATACTTTTATCATTGTAATATTAAAATGGTATTTGCTATGGAAAGAAAAGATTTTTTAAAAGGATTGGGATTATTAGGATTAGGATCTTTGGTCATTCCTATAATTAAGGCCTGTAACAGTGATGATGCTACTTCTTCAACAGGAACTACAACTACAGGTTCTACTGCTACATCAGGAAATTGTACTGTCACTTCATCAGAAACTGCCGGACCGTTTCCTACCAAAACACCTGCGTCACTTGTAACGACTAACATTGTGAGCGATAGAACTGGAGTAGCATTTGCCATTAATGTTGCGATAAAAAACACCAATGCTAGTTGTGCAGCCTTAGCGGGTGCCATTGTAGATATTTGGCATTGTGATAAGGATGGTTATTATTCCGAATATGGCGGAACTGGAATGCAATCAGCAGATTTCACGGCAGTTCATTTTTTAAGAGGAAGACAAACTACAAATGCCGATGGAATAGTTAGTTTCAAATCTATTTTTCCGGGATGGTATAGTGGTAGAGCAACACACATTCATGTCCATGTTTATAATGCCTCGGGAACCTCGTTATTGGTTACTCAAATTGCATTTCCTGAAGGTTCAAATAGTGCCGTTGTATTGGTAAATGCCTCCACAGCTAATGGATATTCTAAAGGAATGAATGGTTATACTTATAATGCCAGTGATAATGTGTTTTCAGATGGCGTGGCCAATGAATTGTCAACGATTACTGGAAGCATTGCGGAAGGATTTGTCTTGGAACATACCATAAATGTTGCGGGTTAATTTTTTTTGAATTAGTAAAGAAAAAAATACCGAAAACCTGTAAAATGTTCAGTTTTGCAGGTTTATTTTTTAATTGCAAAAGCCATTTTATGATACAACAAAATCCTGCACAAATATTCAAATCTGAATCGAGAGGACAGTTGGAATCAAAAGGACACAACTGTTTTTCTACATTCAATTTTGGAAGTTATTTCGAAGAAAGTAGAAAACCATTTGGTTCCTTACACGTTTTAAATGAAGAAATACTGGCGCCTCAACATTCGACGAAAACGGTTTTGGAAGCCAATGCTGCAGTGCTTATTTTACCGCTGTTTGGCGGAGTAGATTACAAAGACAGTTTGGGGAATGAGAGTTTTATAGGAGTAGAACAAATCCGAATTGTTTCTACCAAAAAAAGAATGTCTTTTGAGCTTACTAATTCTTACGAGGAAGAAAATGTCAGTTATTTACAAATAGGATTCAATGCCAAAAGTCAAGATTTCGAAAGCAATTTTCAACAGTTTGATTTTGGTTTAACCAATAAAAATCAATTAATTCCTTTATTCGAAATTTCAAATGCATTTGGTTTTATAGGAATGTATGACGCAAGAAAAGAGGGGTTTTATTCGCTAAAAAACAATTCGAACGGTGTTTTTATTTTTGTAATTAACGGTGCTTTTGAAATCGAAAATCGGTTGTTAGAATCAAAAGACGGATTAAGTTTATCCGGAATTGACTATTTAGAATGGGAAGCGCTATCCGAAAATGCGCTCCTTATCGTTTTGGAAATTCCATAAAGTAACCATTTTAGAGACGAATGCTCTTTAAAATCAATTCCAAAAAATAAGTAATTTTAGATTATTACAACGTTTTCGTTAGTGGATTTCCCTAATTTTCAAACTATTCTTATTTTTTAGTTCCTGAAAAGTTCTATATTTGTTATTCTTTCAAAAAAAACAAACTAAAAATATACTTAATGAAAACTTTAAACGATTTTAATTTTAAAAATAAGAAAGCAATAATACGTGTTGATTTTAATGTGCCTTTGGACGAAAATTTCAACGTAACAGATGCGACTCGTATCGAAGCGGCAAAACCTACAATTGATGCTATTCTTGCTCAAGGCGGAAGTGTTATTTTGATGTCACATTTAGGCAGACCATCAGGTGTTGAAGAAAAATATTCTTTGAAACACATACTAAAAACAACCTCAGAAGTGTTAGGAGTGCCCGTTCAGTTTGCTTCAAACTGTGTTGGTGTGGAAGCTACAACTGCTGCTGAAAAATTACAAGCTGGAGAAGTTTTATTATTGGAAAATTTACGTTTTCATAGCGAAGAAGAAGCTGGAGATGTTGCTTTTGCAAAAGAATTAGCGTCACTTGGTGATATTTATGTAAATGATGCTTTTGGAACAGCACACAGAGCACACGCTTCGACTACAATTATTGCTCAGTTCTTCCCAACTGAAAAATGCTTCGGATTATTATTGGCTAAAGAAATCGAAAGCTTGAACAAAGTTTTGAAAAACAGTGAAAAACCAGTAACAGCAGTTCTTGGTGGATCTAAAGTTTCTTCTAAAATTACGGTTATCGAGAATATTTTGGATAAAGTAGACCACATGATTATTGGTGGTGGAATGACATTTACTTTTGTGAAAGCATTAGGAGGTAAAATTGGAGATTCTATTTGTGAAGATGACAAACAAGAATTGGCATTGGAAATCTTGAGATTGGCTAAAGAAAAAGGAGTACAAATTCACATTCCGGTTGATGTTGTTGCAGCAAATGCATTTTCAAATACTGCCGATACTCAAATTGTTGATGTAGAAGCAATTCCTGATGGATGGCAAGGACTTGATGCTGGACCAAAATCATTGGAAAACTTCAAAAAAGTAATTATGGATTCTAAAACTATTCTTTGGAATGGTCCATTAGGCGTTTTTGAAATGGAAAGTTTTGCTAACGGAACAATTGCTCTTGGTAACTTCATTGCTGAATCAACTGCAAACGGAGCTTTCTCACTTGTAGGTGGAGGAGATTCAGTAGCAGCTGTAAAACAATTTGGACTAGAAGACAAAATGAGTTATGTTTCAACTGGTGGAGGTGCTATGCTTGAAATGCTTGAAGGAAGAGTATTGCCAGGAATTGCAGCGATACTGGACTAATTGATTGATTCAAAATGGTTTGATTTTAAACTGTAATCCAGATTAAAAAAAACCTAATTATAATAATAAGAAACCTTAGCGAAGAACTATTTGTCGCTAAGGTTTTTTTAGTTTTAAAATTTGATGAATTGTATTTTAAAAGAAGTTTTTACAATAGAATCAAGGAAAATTCTTCATAATTGAACGAAATGTTGCATTTTTAACAATATTTAAAGAAATTTTTAGTTTCAACCTATTAAGTTTGTAAAAATTAGATTTGTAATCATTTGTAATATAGGTCATTGATCATAAAAATATGAATATAAAAAATACCACCCTATCGTTTTTTCTATTGTTGTCAGTAACGGTTTTTTCACAAGAACTTGTTGAAAATAAAGACATTGTAAAAATAGAACCAAAATTATCCTATTTAGATTCTATCAAGAAAACCTTCGTGAAAGATGACATGGCAACTTGTGTTGATAGCTTGTGGATGAAAGAATTGACTAATTTAGATTTATACAACAATATAACCGACGATATAAAAAATATCAATATTGACGAAAAAGTGGATTATGAATTGCCTACAGCACTTTTGAAAGAAAGACTGGCGGCGATGGATGCAAAATCACCTTTCAATATTGAGTATAATCAAGGTCTGGAAAATATCATCAAATCATTCCTAAAATACAGAAAGAAATCTTTTGAACGATTGATGGCGATTTCGGAGTATTATTTCCCGCTTTTTGAAGAAGCACTTGCCAAACAAAATGTTCCTTTAGAAATAAAATATTTAGCAGTTGTAGAATCCGCTTTAAACCCAAAAGCAGTTTCAAGAGTTGGCGCTACAGGACTTTGGCAATTTATGTATCAAACCGGAAAGCAATATGGTTTGAAAATTGATTCCTATATTGATGAACGAAGCGATGCTCTGAAAGCTTCTGAATCCGCAGCACAATACATGTCTAATATGTACAAGATATTTGGCGATTGGGATTTGGTTTTAGCTTCTTATAATTCTGGACCAGGAAATGTTTCTAAAGCAATCAGACGCTCTGGTGGTCAACAAAATTATTGGAACATTAGAAAAAATCTCCCAAAAGAAACGCAAGGATATGTGCCTGCTTTTTTGGCAACAATGTACATTTATGAATACCATACAGCCCACGGTATCAAACCGGATAGAGCGATAATTAAGCATTTTGCTACGGATACAATTCTGATTAAAAAGCAAATGACATTCAAACAAATATCTGATTTGCTGGATGTTCCAATGGCACAATTGCAGTTATTAAATCCATCGTATAAGCTAAATGTGATTCCGTTTTATCATGATGAAAATCATTTCTTGAGATTACCACAGGAAAAAATAGCTGTTTTTGTTTCAAATGAAGACCGAATTTATGCTTACGCTGAACACGAATTAAATCTTAGGGAAAAACCGTTTCAGGTTACAAAACCTATTTTTAAAAGAGATACAGTTAATTATGCTTTGCAACAAATAAAACTCCCTAAAACAGCCTATTACAAAGTGCGACGCGGAGATAATCTGAGTGAAATTGCTGATAAATATGATGTTGCCGTTTCTGATTTGAAGAAATGGAACAAACTCCGAAGCAATTCAGTTCCATATGGTAAAAGTTTAAAAATCATTACTGAACAAAGTATTGTAAGAACGGTTAAGAAAGAACCAAAAGAGGAAACAGTTCCTTTAGAAACTGTTTCGGAAAATCAAAGAGTAGCAACTTCTGAGGTTAAAGTTAATAAAGAAGAAGAATTGGCTTCTAATCCAGAACGAAAAGACATAGAATATGTCGTTCAAAAAGGGGATAATCTAGGGAATATCGCTAAAAAGTTTGGAGCAACTTTAACGGATTTACAACAATGGAATAATTTATCAGACCATAATATTGCTCTAGGAGCTACTTTGATTGTTGCCAAAAACGAAATTGCAATTACTACTGATAAAGCTTCGTTTAGTTCTTTCAAGAAAAAAAATATAGCTTCAGTTTCTAAAAAAGAGGCTGCAGAGTATTATGTAAAAAAAGGCGACTCCTTATTTAGTATTGCCAAAAAATATCCTGGAGTAACTATTTCAGATATTAAAAAATGGAACGATATTCGCGGTGAAGGTATTAAACCCGGAATGAAGTTAAAAATAAACGGATAATCCGACAAACTTCTATAAATTTGGGTTTTATTTCAGAATTAAATTATAATGAATAAAACCCATTTTTTATTGCTTCTTGTTTCCCTGTTCTTTTTTTCTTGTGCAAAGAAGAATGATGATTTGCATCGTAAAACGACTGGAAAAATCAATACTATTTCAGTTATTATTGATGATCAGTTGTGGAATGGTGAAATAGGGGACAGCATTCGAAATAAGTTTGCATCACCCGTCATTGGATTACCACAGGAAGAGCCGCTTTTTACCATAAATCAATATCCGGTTAAGCTTCTGGAAGGTTTCATGACTGATACCCGAGCAATTATTGTGGTAAAGAAAGAACCGCAAAATAAATTTGAAATAAAGAAAAATCAATACGCATCACCTCAAAATGTGTTTCATATTTCAGGAAAGACCGGTGCCGATATTATAGCCAGTCTGGAAAAAAATGCACCACAAATGATTCAATTAATCAAGCAGACGGAAATTGCCGAAAGCCAGAAAATTAACAACCAATCATTACTGAATCCACAAGTAATTGACAATAAATTTCATATCTCCATAAAGATTCCTACCGGTTATACATATGTACTTCACAAAAGTAATTTTATGTGGTTGAAAAAGGAAATCAACGGCGGAAATACAAGTTTGTTGATTTATCAGGTTCCTTTAAATTACATCAAAAAAAATCCAAATCTGATTTCCAATATTATAAAAATGCGGGATTCAATAGGTAATTTATATATTAGCGGGACAGAACCCAAAACGAATATGATTACTGAAGAAGCCTATGCGCCCTATCTTTCAAAGATTACTCTTGACGGAAAAGATGCTTATGAGACCAAAGGGACTTGGGAATTAAAAAATGATTTTATGGCGGGTCCATTTATCAATTATGCGATTATAGACAAGGAATACAGTAGAATTTTGGTTTTGGAAGGTTTTTGTTATGCACCGTCAAAGGAAAAACGAGACCTGATGCATGAATTGGAATCTATCATAAAATCAGTTGCAATTGAAAAAAGGTAATGTCTAATTACTTTAAATTAAAAATTAATATTAAAAAGAAATAATCCATGGCATTAGAATGGAAAATAAAGCCTTTTGAGGCGCTTACGGTACATGAACTATATGATATACTCAAACTAAGAAGCGAGATCTTTGTAGTAGAACAAAACTGTGTTTACCTTGATCTTGACGGTAAAGACAAAGTCGCGTTGCATCTCTTTGGAGAATTTGAAGGTGCAATTGTGGCTCATGCCCGACTTTTCAAATCAGGAATCAGTTTTGATAATGCTTCTATTGGAAGAGTAACCGTTGCTGCAAATTACCGCGACAGGAAATGGGGACATGACTTAATGCGTGAAGCTATTGCAGGGATTTTGTCTCATTTTGGCGAAAGCAAAATTACCATTGGAGCCCAATTATATTTAAAAAAATTCTACGAAAGCCAAGGTTTTGTTCAAACCAGCGAAATGTATTTAGAAGATGATATTCCGCATATAGAGATGCAGAAAGTATAATTATATTTTCAAAATAAGAAACTCAACTCTTCGATCCAGCGCATCGCCTTTTCCTAAAGGAAATCTATTTCCGCAACCTTTGTAAGACATTCGTTGCGGATTAATTTTTTTTGATATTAGGTATCTATAGACGTTTCGGGCACGATTCAGCGAAAGTTTTCTTTCATGGGTAGCTTCATCTATTGCATCCTCATAATAACTTGGGGTACAGCATACGTGACCTCTAATTTCAAATTCCAACTTTTGATTTTTTTGGAGAATTACTGCAATTTTGTCTAGTTCGTTTTTAGATGCTAATGGCAAGGCACTGCTTCCTAATGCAAAGAAGATGTTTTCTAGATAAATGCGATCGCCAACTTTATGCTTGTCCTGAAACGAATTGTAAATGCCGTTTCCAAAACTATTTTTGGCAACAATAAATAAATCGACACGCCTGTTTTTAGAACGTATTTCGGTTATGTTTTCTTCGTTCTCTTTGCTCAAAATAACGCGTCCCTTCCCTTCGATAATTACAATTTTATTTTTGCTGAAACCGTTTGCAGTAAGGATATCCTGAACTGTTTTTACACGATTTTTTGATAATTCATAGTTATAATCATTGTCACCTCTGTCGTCACAATAGCCATAAATTTGAATCGATTCAATTTGTGTAGTATCTGATTTTTTTGCAAAATCGATTATGGTTTTAATCTGTTGATCATCAAGGGCATGTTTGTCAAAATCAAAATAGACAGTTTGTACTGGTTTCTCTTGAGCTGAAAGGTATCCGAAAAATAAAAAAAGAACAATTTTAAAATAGTTTTTCATTACAATTTTAAAATAGATTTGTATTCTGGGGTATTGTTCAAAATACTGACGGCTTTCTTAATTTCCGAATTATTTTTTATGTAATATTGATACAAACCTTCTTGATATTGGTAGCGTTTAATGATTTCTTCTAAAATTAAATTCTTGATTTCTTTTTGATTTTTATCCAATAATACATCTTCGCTTTTTTGTAAAGCGGAAAGCAATTGTTGGTATTCAGCAGTGATTGATCCGTCTATTTTTTCTTTTTTGGCTACAGCCAAAGTGTTTTTCAATGCTAATTCCGTATCCGTGTCAAAAGAGAATTTTTGTGCTTTTAAAAACTGTTTAAAGTCTAAGTAGTCCGCATCAGAAATCGTTGGTATGGTATTGCCTAAAGTTGGGTTTTTGTAATAATAACTCGTCACATAATTAAAAATCCCATCATTTTTCACCAATGCATTTGTAATTGGACTCAGTTTTGTTTCTTCAAGTTCCACGTCCGGCTGAATTCCTCCACCGTCATAAACCGTTCTTCCTTTTCGGGTTTTAAAAGCATTGTAATTCTTCTCTTCGGTTTTTATAGCCAAACCATTTTTGTCTTTATGGGCATAATCCAAAGCTTGAATGCATCTGCCAGAAGGTGTATAATAGCGAGAAATGGTCACTTTTAGTTGGGTTCCGTACGTTAAATCAACCGGTCTTTGCACCAATCCTTTTCCAAAACTTCTGCTTCCCAAAACCACAGCACGATCTAAATCCTGCAAAGCTCCCGAAACAATTTCTGAAGCCGAAGCACTTTTTCCATTTACAATAATGATCAAAGGAATTTCAGTGTCAACGGGTTCTTTAGTCGTTTTATAGGTATTGTTGTATTTTTCAATCTTTGATTTTGTAGTGACTATAATTTCATTTTTTGGAACAAAAAGGTTGCAAATATTTACGGCTTCGTTTAAAAGTCCTCCAGGATTGCCTCTTAAGTCTAAAACAATTCTCTTAGCACCTTCGTTTTTTAATTGTTCCAATGCCATTTTGGTTTCTACAGAAGCCTTGTTGTTGAAATGGGATAAAACAATATAACCGGTTTCGGCATCTATTTTACCAAAGAAAGGAACCGATTTTATTTCCACTTCATCACGAACAATTTGGGTAGTGTAGGGTTTTCCCTGACGGATATATTTGATGTCAATTTTAGTATTTTTTGATCCTTTGAATAATTCTGATGCATCATCTTTAAAATCAGATAAAAGAATATCTCCAACTTGAGTGATTTCATCACCTGCTTTAAGTCCCGCTTTATCTGCCGGAAAGTTTTTGTATTGCTCTTTTACGATGAGTTTGCCGTCTTTTCTAGTTAATAAAGCGCCTATTCCAGTATATTCTCCAGTATTGTTTATTTTAAAACTAACCACATCTTGCTCATTAAAATAAACAGTGTACGGATCTAAACTGGCTAACATGCCTTTGATGGCTTTGTCCATTAAGTCACCAGGATTGGTTTCATCGACATAGTTTTTGTTCAATTCCTTGAAAAGGGTGGTGAAAATCTCTATTTGTTTGGCGATTTCAAAAAAATCGTCTTTGAAACTCACGCCAACATATAGAAATGCCGATGCGACAATAGGAATTATGATTTTTTTTTGGAAAAAAGAATTCATGGCTTTTGGACTAAATTTGAGATTACTAAATTAAGAATAAATCACCAATAATTATACGGGATAAAGTGTAAACGCAATTCTACGGTATTTAGTAAAATAAGAATTATTTATTTTCTAAAGTTGTATCGCTTTCTGGTAAAGGTTTTTTATTGTTTTGAGCAATAAACTTCTCAAACAATTGAATAGTTTTGGTATTGATTTCTTCATAACTCAATCGGTCCTTGCTTTGGTAAAAAAACATAAAAGCGTGAGGCTGGTCCAGATTATCAATTAATAAATGCTTGTTGAGACGATAGGTTTCGCGCAACACCCGTTTGAAATAGTTGCGGTCAACAGCTTTCTTAAAGTGTTTTTTAGAAACCGAAACGCCCATTTTAATTATTTCATCTGATTTTTCCGGGTTACCCAAAGCGCCTGAATAATAAACCAATCGCAATGGATATTTAGAAACTGATTTCCCTTCAGAAAACAATAATCCAATGGTAATTTTACTTTTTAGCTTTTCGTTTTTTGGGTAAGTGAAGTTCATTTTAATAGAAAAAGTACATTGATTTTGACTGACAAAGTTACAATTAAACGTTGAGCCTGTATATTGTTTCCGATTTAAATCGGGCTAAAAATATATTTCTTACTTTTGTGGCAAATTTTTAAAGCATGCAAAAACTAATTTCGTATCCCATATCCATAATTTATTATTTATGTTTTGGTCTTACCTTGGTTATTTTTCACCCAATTCAGTGGGTTTGCTTCCATGTTTTTGGCTATCAAGCCCATAAAAAAAGTGTTGATTACCTGAATTTTTTCTTATTAAAATGTACGAATCTTTTAGGAACAACCTATAAATTTGAAAATATAGAAAGTATTCCTAAAAATGTTCCTTTGATTTTTGTCTCCAATCATCAAAGTATGTACGATATTATTGCGATGATTTGGTTTTTTCGACGATTTCATTGTAAATTTGTCAGTAAGAAAGAACTGGGCAGCGGCATTCCAAGCGTATCTTTTAATTTACGTCATGGTGGTTCTGTTCTTATTGATAGAAAAGATCCTAAACAAGCCATTCCAGCCATTAAAGGATTGTCGGAATATATAGAAAAATACAACCGTACGGCAGTTATTTTTCCGGAAGGAACAAGAAGTAAAACAGGGAAACCGAAGGAGTTTGCTCAAAGCGGACTTAAAATTTTGTGTAAATATGCGCCATCGGCATACGTGGTTCCAATAAGCATAAACAATTCTTGGAAAATGGTTAAATACGGATTTTTCCCTTTAGGTTTAGGAAATCATCTTACCTTTGTAGTACACAAACCATTAGCGGTTAAAGAATATAGTTTTGCTGAATTGATGGAAAAAACAGAAACAGCAGTTGTTCAAGGAATAAAAATTTAATTTATATATAATGTCAATAAAAAACATTCGATTAGAAGTAATGCAGTTTTTAGAAAAAAACGTAGATAGCTTTGTCGATCAGTATCTAATTCCAGTAGAAAAAATATGGCAACCAACAGATTTTTTGCCTAATTCTCAAAGTGATACTTTTTTTGATGAGGTCAAAGAATTACGTGAAATTGCAAAAGAATTACCATATGATTTCTGGGTGACTTTAGTAGGGGATACTATTACTGAGGAAGCATTACCTACATACGAATCCTGGTTAATGGACGTAGACGGTATTGATAATGTAGAGCGAAACGGTTGGTCTAAATGGATCAGACAGTGGACTGGAGAGGAAAATCGTCACGGTGATTTACTGAGTAAATATTTGTATTTGTCTGGTCGTGTCAACATGCGCGAAGTAGAAATGACAACGCAACACCTTATCAACGATGGTTTTGATATTGGAACCGGAAGAGATCCATATAAAAACTTTGTATATACCAGTTTTCAAGAGTTGGCAACTTATGTTTCTCACAACAGAGTAGCACAAATGGCTAAGAAATATGGAGATAACAAATTGTCTAAAATGTGCAAAATGATTGCTGGTGACGAAATGCGTCATCATCATGCCTACAGCGAATTTGTAAACCGTATTTTTCAGGTAGATCCTAGCGAAATGATGCTTGCTTTTCAATATATGATGAAAGCAAAAATCGTTATGCCAGCGCATTTCTTGAGAGAATCAGGTGAAAAAATAAGCACTGCTTTCGAACAGTTTTCTGATTCGGCACAAAGAATTGGCGTTTATACAGCAGCAGATTATGTAGATATTATGCAAAAATTAATTGACAAATGGGAAATTGATAAAATTACCGGTTTGACTGATGAAGCAGAGAAAGCGCGTGATTATTTGATGAAATTACCGGGCAGAATGGCAAAAATATCCGAAAGATTAGTGATTCCACAAGAGTCACATATTTTCAAATGGGTAGAACCAGCGAGATTGTAATTTGAAGTATTGAGATTTTAGTATTAAGTATCAAGATTTGATATTTGACATTGTAATTGCAATAAAGTTTTAAAATTGATTAACAAATGTTGATTTTTGAAGTTTTCGAACTTAAAAAATCAACATTTTTTTTACAAAACATAACGATGAATAACCCCGATTTAATTAGTAAAACAATTCTTTTTGTAAAAACAAAATTAGAAAATGCCGAAGGTGGACACGATTGGTTTCATATAGAAAGAGTGTATAGAAATGCTATTTTGATTTCTAAAAACGAAGCTTGTGACACCACAGTTGTGCAACTTGGCGCCTTGCTTCATGATATTGCTGACAGTAAATTCCATGATGGAGATGAAACTATTGGCCCTAAAATAGCCCGTGAATTCCTGGAATCAGAAAATGTTTCCGAAGAGATTATTGTTCATGTGGTGAATATTATTGCTAACATTTCTTATAAAGGAGGCAATTTCGAAAAGAAATTCTCTTCAATTGAATTGGATGTTGTTCAGGATGCGGATCGATTAGACGCTATTGGCGCCATTGGAATTGCAAGAGCATTCAATTATGGCGGATTTAAAAATAGAACGCTCTATGATCCTAAAATAGCACCAAACACTAGGATGACAAAGGAAGAATATAAGAACAGTGATTCTCCGACAATCAATCATTTTTATGAAAAGTTATTGCTCCTAAAAGATAAAATGAATACCGAAACCGGAAAACAAATTGCAAAGGAAAGACACCGCTATATGGAAGGTTTCATTTCGCAGTTTTATGCGGAATGGGAAGGGGAGAAATAGGATTTTTGATTACGGATTAACGATTTTAAATTTTAGATGTTTTTTCGATTGCTGGTTTTTAAATCAAAAATCAGTCCCGATAGCTTCGGGATTAATCAAATATCTTAAATCGAAATCCCTTTGGATTTCATTTCTATAATTACATCCGAAGCATTTTTAAAAGTTGGCGCTTGCTCAATAATGCTTCCCACTCTTTTTTTATTGAGTTTAAAGGTGATATCATTCTCCGTTGTAAACAACAAAGCCGTTAAAAATGGGTTATTCATATACGGAGCCAATATAATAAAAGCTTCATCGAGTGTGTGGAAACTTTCTACTTCTTCGGTTTTATACCGCGCCGTAACCGAAAGACTAAAAACGTCATCGTTCAAAACGGGACGCACATAAATATTTTTCAGTTCTGTATCACCAATAGTTTTGGCAAGCGTTAGTTTGGCGTAGGTATGGTTTTCGATACTTTCTTTTACTTTTTCCCAAAATTGAGCAAATACTGGTTGGAAGGACATATGTTGAATTTTTTGATGGTGGATTATATTCCGAAACGGGTTTGCAAAATTAAGTTTTGTAAATCAAACAATCCATTTTTTGAAGAAAGATTATTATAAATGATTTCACATTGGTGTCAAATGCAAAGAGAGCCATTTTGGCTCTCTTTTGTTACTATTTTCCTGTAAACACTGCTTTTCTTTTCTCTAGAAATGCCGTTGTTCCTTCTTTAAAATCCGTAGTCCCAAAACATTTTCCAAAAGCTTTAATTTCAGTTTCATAGCCATTTTTGCCTTCTTTGAAATTGGCATTGATTGCTTTTATAGCTTTACCAATTGCGTAAGGGGAGTTTTTTATTATTCTTTGTGCAAGACTGCTACAGTAATCTAAAAGTTCTGCTTCAGGTACGACGTGATTTACCAATCCAGTTCTGTAAGCATCTTGAGCAGTTACCATTCCTGCGGTCATGATCATTTCCATGGCACGTCCTTTTCCTATCAATTGTGGTAACCGTTGCGTTCCGCCATAGCCAGGAATAAGTCCAAGGGAAACTTCAGGCAAGCCCATTTTTGCATTTTCCGAAGCGACTCTGAAATGACACGCCATAGCAAGTTCTAATCCACCACCCAATGCAAAACCATTGATTGCTGCGATTACCGGAGTTTTGAGATTTTCTATAAAATCAAATAATTTTTCTTGTCCTTCAGCAGCTAATTGCATTCCTTCTTCAATAGAAAAATTAGCAAATTCAGCAATATCAGCTCCTGCAACAAACGCTTTTTCACCACTTCCAGTTAGAATAATAGCACGAATTTCATTGTTTTTTCCCAATGTTTTGAATGCCTTATACAAATCAGTAATGGTAGCTTTATTTAAGGCATTTAGTTTTGTAGGGCGATTAACGGTAATCGTTGCAGTATTATTCTCTGTTGTAATTAAAATAGTTGAGTAATTCATGATTGTAATTTTAGGAGTTAATTATTGGAAGTGAAACCGTGAAAGTGGTTCCTTTTCCAAATTCAGTATCAAAGGTAATCGTTCCTTTATAATTTTCGATAATGTTTTTAATAATACCAAGACCAAGTCCCATTCCGCTACTTTTGGTGGTGAATTTAGGTTCGAATATGCGGCTGATGTCTTTAGGTTGAATTCCTATTCCATTATCGGCAACAGTAATCAAAACATTGTCGGATACTTTTTTTATAGTAACAAGTATTGATTTTTTTTCCTGATTTTCAGGAATGGACTGGATGGCGTTTTTTGCTAAATTCGTGATGATTCGAATGAGTTGTGTTCGGTCAATTTTCGAAATAATTTCAGGAGAATCACTTTGGAATTCAATATATTCTTCGTTGAAAATATCCATGGCAAGTTCCACAACCTCCACCACATTCAAGGTTTCGTTTTGTTGTGCCGGCATAGATGCAAAATTAGAAAAAGCCGATGCAACGGCACTCATTGTATCGATTTGTTGTATCAAAGTTTCGGAGTAATCCTTCATTTTTTGTTTTACATCGGCATCATTAGGATCAAATTTTCTTTGAAAACTCTGCACTGTCAGTCGCATTGGCGTAAGCGGATTCTTGATTTCATGTGCAACTTGTTTTGCCATTTCGCGCCAAGCTTCTTCTCGTTCGCTTTGGGCTAGTTTTATGGCGCTTTTCTCTAATTCGTCCACCATTCCGTTGTACGCTTTTATCAATAAATTAATTTCTTTGCTGCTGGCTTCTAATACGATTTTTTCGTTTTTTTGATTTAAACTGGTTTCGCTTAACTTATCTGAAATTGTTTTTAATGATTTAGTGATATAAGTCGAAAGGAAATAGGCTAATGCAAATGCAACTATCAGCATAAACGAATATACTTGTCCCAAGCGGATGAGAAAACTGTTTAATTCGTTTTCATAAAAGCCGTCATCTTCTACATAAGGCAAATTTAAAATACCAAGTGGTTTAAATTTGTCGTCTTTTATCTGGCTGTAGGACGAACGATTTTTGACTCCATTGATTGTTTTAATATCAACATATCTTTTTTCAATGGAAGAACGAACCAGCTTGAGAATGTATTTTGGTATTGGAGGAGATACTTTGTCTACTGAAAATGATTCTTTTGAGGATTTCAACAGTTTTCCGTCGAGACTGTATATGTTAATTTCAATATTGTGAATTTGCGCTAATTCGTGAATTTTATCTTTGAAAATTAAGCCTAAATTCTTCGTTGTTAAAGGGTAAGTTGTAGTGGAAAGCACATAATTGATATGTTCTTTTATAGCATCTTCTTTGCGTTCTAAACGTTCTTGATGGTATTCTTTAGCTTCATTTTTAAATTGAATAATAGAAATTGAGGCCAATAATATAGATGCCATAACTATCAATACAATCATCGAAAGGAAAATCCTGATTCGTAAAGAAAGCATCGATATTTTGAAGTTTTTTAGCATATTAAGATTGATTTCGCTCCCGAATTCGTTTGTAAAATCTAAATCCAAGCATGATTAATACAGAGAATAGAATAATTCCTATTACACCATAAATCCAGTTCACGGCATTTTTTAATACAACCAAAAAAACCACCGAAAAAAGTATTATGGTTGCCCCTTCATTCCATAAACGCATGAAATTTGTCGTGTATTTTATTTCGTCGTTCTGCAATTGTTTGAATATTTGATGGCATTTACCATGATATAAATACAATACAAATACAAAGCCAAGTTTTACTTGCATCCAAGGCATTTGCAACCAAGCATGACCTAAATCAGTAAATAACAACATCCAAAAAGCAAATATACTCGCCAAAACTGCCGAAGGCCAAGTGATGATATACCACAGGCGATAGGTCATTATTTTGTATTGTTTTTGAAGAATTTCTTTCTCTGGAGATGGTTTTTGTGCTGCTTCAATTTGGTAAACAAACAAGCGAACAATATAGAATAATCCTGCAAACCATGTGATTACAAAGATGAGGTGTAAAGATTTAAGGTAATTATAATAGTCCATCAGTAGTTTGAATCAATTTTGTATTCATTTCTTTTTTTAGAAAATATCCTGTAAGTATCGTTGATAAAATATCAGCAATTGGGAATGCAATCCACACTCCAAAAATACCTAAAAAATTTGGTAGAATGAGCACTAACGGAATTAGGAAAAATCCTTGTTTGCTTAAGGTCAAAAGCAATGCTTTTTTTGCCTTTCCCGCCGCTTGAAAATAAGCCGCTCCAATTAACTGAATTGCTATAACGGGTGAAGCTGCAAAAACCCAACGCAAAGCTTCGGGGGTTTGGGCAATTACGAGTGTATCTGTGGTAAAAACGGCTACTATTGGTTTGGCAAAAACCAGAATAACAACAAATATAAGTGTGGCTAAAAAAGCAGCATATTTTATGGAAAGCAAGACACTTTCCTTGACTCTTTCATAATTCATTGCGCCATAGTTAAATCCGGCAATGGGAAGGAAACCTTGCGTGATTCCAAGTATTGGAAACAAAGCAAACATCAACATTCTACTTACAATACCATAGATTGCTATAGATTGTTCGCCTCCATAAATGTATAAAGTATGATTCAGGATTATAGCCAAAATGCTGACTACACCTTGTCTCGAAAAAGTCACAAAACTCAGTTCTGTGATTTCTTTTACTATGGGAATTTTAAATTTAAAATGTCTTGCTTTTAGATTTAATTCACTTTTAAAAATAAAAAACCATAGTACAAATGTAAAACACATGAAATAGGATATTGCTGATGCCAATGCGGATCCAAACATGCCTAAATTCATCACTTTTATAAAAAGAATATCGAGTGCAATATTTACAAAAGCAGGAATAATCATGGCAATCATGGCAAATTTAGCTTTGCCTTCTGCTCGGATAATATTGTTGCCCATCATGCAAAGTGCCAAAAATGGAACGGAAAGAATAATAGGGAAGAAAAAATCCTTGGCGGGTTTCATTATTTCTCCCTTGGCGCCAAAAAGCAACAACATCTCATCACTAAAAAAAACGCCAAAAAGCACAAAAACGCATGATAATAAAAACGTCATCATGATTTGATTGCCAAAAGTGTACAATGCTTTTTCTTTGTGATTGGATCCCAAAGCTCTCGAAAGAACTGAACCTCCGCCAACTCCAATTGCCATTCCCAATGATGAAATTAAGAAAGTAATTGGCAATACAACCGTTACTGCCGCTATAGCTAAAGAACCAATCCATTGTCCAACAAAAATAGTGTCAATCAAAATGTTGACTGACATGAATAAAATTCCAATAGAGGACGGAACTGCTTGTTTTATCAAGAGTTTTTTGATGTCTTGTGTTCCTAGTTCATCGGCAGTAACAGCCATTTAAGCGTTTATTTTTTCTGAGTCAACTTTGACTGACGTAGATGCATTGGACCAATTTGTAATCCAGTTACTCACGGTTTTACACCAATCGTCGCTGTCATTCAAACAAGGAATTGCTAAAAAATCTTCACCTCCGTGTTCTTTAAACTGATGATTGGCTTCCATGGCAATTTCTTCCAAAGTCTCCAAACAATCGGACACGAATGCGGGTGTTACGACGGCAAGTTTTTTGATTCCTTTTTCGGGCATTTTATTCACTTCTACATCCGTGTAAGGCGTCAACCATTTGTCTCCTGCCAATCGGGATTGAAAGGTCTGGCTGTATTTTCCTTCTGGGATTCCCAGTAATTTTACGACTTGTTTTGTAGTTTCATAACATTGGTGGCGGTAACAAAATTCATGTGCCGGTGAAGGCGTGTTGCAACAAGAACCGTCAATTTTACAATGTGATTTGGTGATATCCGTCTTGCGAATGTGACGCTCCGGGATTCCGTGGTATGAGAATAGTAAGTGATCGTAATCAAAACCTTCTAAGTGACCTTTGATAGAATCAGCCAGGTTTTTTAGATAGTCCGGTTTGTTATAAAATGCAGGGACTATGGTAAATTTCATTTCCGGAAAGTGCTTTTTACGCAAGTCTTCGGCTAATTCCAGAATGGTAGTCGTAGATGCCATCGCATGTTGTGGGTACAATGGAAAAAGCAATACTTCATTTACGCCTTTATCGTGCAGTTCTTGTAAACCAGATAATAAAGATGGATTCCCATAACGCATCGCTAAGGAAACAGGAACATCAACTAATTGTTTTACTTTGGCGTGCATTCTTTTGGAAATAACCACAAGCGGAGAACCTTCATCCCACCATATTTTTGCGTAAGCGGCAGCTGATTTTTTTGGTCTTGTTTGTAAAATTATTCCACGAACAAGTAATGCTCGCAACAAAAACGGAACGTCAATTACGTACTTGTCCATTAAAAATTCATCTAAATACGGTTTTACATCTTTAGGAGTTGGACTTTCCGGAGAACCTAAATTAACTAATAATACACCTTTCATGTTATCTTTTTTTGTTGGTACAAAAGTAAATAAACTTACTTTTTTATAAATTGCGATTAACTATTTTTTATTTATTGTTTAATATGAAAAATCAATTCTTTACTGCGTATTTTGGTTGATTGACATCAAATATTTCTTTGTCGTAGTGGCAAATTTACTATTATTCAATTATAGATTATGTCATCAATTTCTTTTTCTAATTTTACTTTCCAGCCTTTTTTATTTCTTTTTTCAAGATAAGCTTGGGTGATTTTATGATAATTTTTCCTAGATTTTCCTTCTTTTGTATCTATAACGCAGCCTAAATTCAATCGGTATAATCCATATTTCTTATAAATATCACTGATTTTATCATTCCTTGTTTCTTGTACTATTCTCTCAGATTCTACAGGAGAAATAAATGGCAGACCGAAAGTAAATACTTTTACACTATCTACTTCAATATCGTGTAAGGCTTGATTTTTATATTCTAATGATAATTCAAGGTTTCTTGATTTACAACTAATAAAAATTACTAAGATTAATAAAAATGATTTTTTCATAAAATCAGTGGAGTTTAGTTTTTTATTTACTGCATATTTGGGTTGATTGACATCAAATATTTCTTTGGCGTGGTTGCAAATTTCTTTTTGAACGCTGCTATAAAATGACTTCCGGTGCTGTAGCCAATTTTCAATCCTACTTCGTTTACATTATAGGAACCACTGTCCAGTAATTTTCGGGCAAAATCCATTTTGTAGTCAAATAGAAATCCATAAACGGTATCGCCATAAATTTGTTTGAAACCCATTTTTAGTTTCTTTAGATTCAAACCTATTTCATCTGCCAATTCCTGTAATCCGGGTGGTTCGGCCATATTTGCAATGATGATTTCTTTGGCTTTTTTAATTTTCATTACATTATCCTCATCTATTAAAAACGGACATTGTTCCGCATTTGGATCTTCGGTTCTGTTAAAATACAAACTCAATAATTCATATCCTTTTCCTTTATAATAGAGGTTTTTTATAGATGGATGCAAACTGTAATGAAACAATTGAGATAAAACAATTGCCATCGACGGACTGATATTTCCTTCGTTATAATATTTTTTGTCCTTATTATCCGCACTTAAAAAGGTGATATAATCAGCTTCTGTCGAAAACAAAGCGTGGAACTTTTTGATGGAAATAATCACAGAAATCACCCAGGAATTTGGCGCTAACTCCAGATTCAAAGGCAATTCTTTCTGAGGATTGTATAAGAGCAACGATTTTTCTTCTTTTAATTCCAAAGCATAATTCCCTTGATTGAAGATGAACTTGGCACTTCCTTTTAATCCAAAATGAAACTGAATCAGCCCACTACTGACTTCGCGTTGGGCATTAAAAGCCTCAGAACTGTCATTTTGAAAACGAATAAGCGTGAAATCATCTTCAATTTTAATAATTTCTTGTGACCCCATAGCGACATTTTTAAATTAAAAATATGATATTTATCAGTAGAATTTGTTTAGAACTACTCTAAATAAGTGATTTAAAACTACTTGATTTCACTACAAAAATAGAATTTTTTACAATAAAATAAGCAAATAGAATCAAAAAAACATTTAACGATACAAAAAGAACTTCTAGCGTTACTTTTATAAATACTATAGTCATAATTTTGTTTCACTTTCTTGAAAAGTGCAAATATGGAAAACAATAACACATCAAAGCATCACTATTTTTACTCCGTTGGACTGAGTTATAAAAAAGCAGATGCTGAGATTAGAGGTAAGTTTAGTTTAGATGCCGCTGCAAAAACGCGTTTACTGGAACAAGCCAAAACGGAAGGAATAGAGAGTTTGATAGTTACTTCAACCTGCAATCGTACAGAAATTTATGGTTTCGCAGAGCACCCTTTTCAATTAATCAAATTAATTTGCGAAAACAGTCAAGGTTCAGTCGAAGCATTTCAAAAAGTTGGTTTTGTTTATAAAAACCAAGAAGCAATAAGTCATTTGTTTCGTGTAGGAACTGGTTTGGACAGTCAAATACTTGGAGATTTCGAAATTATTGCTCAAATAAAATCCAGTTTTTCACAATCAAAAGTTTTTGGTTTAGCCAATACTTTTATGGAAAGATTGGTAAATGCTGTTATACAAGCCAGTAAAAAGATAAAAACCGATACGGAGATTAGCTCTGGCGCTACTTCGGTTTCATTTGCCGCTGTTCAATATATTATTAAGAATGTAGAAGACATTGGGAACAAAAATATCCTATTATTTGGTACAGGAAAAATTGGTAGAAACACTTGTGAAAATTTAGTAAAACATACTAAAAATGAGCATATTACTTTAATCAACAGAACGAAAGCGAAAGCAGAGGAGCTAGCCGGAAAATTGAATTTAATCGTAAAAGATTATTCTGAATTGCATCTTGAACTTCAAAAAGCGGATGTTGTTGTGGTCGCCACCGGCGCTCAAAATCCTACGGTTGACAAAGCCATTCTAAATCTGAAGAAACCGTTATTGATTTTGGATTTATCCATTCCTAAAAACGTGAATGAAGATGTGGAAGAAATGGAAGGCGTTACGCTAATTCATATGGATTATTTGTCTCAAATTACAGACGAGACTTTAGAAAATAGAAAAAAACACATTCCTGCTGCCGAAGCTATCATTGAAGAAATAAAAGAAGAATTTATTACTTGGACCAAAGGCAGAAAATTTGCTCCAACAATCAATGCTTTGAAAGCAAAATTGAATGCGATAAAAACATCCGAATTGGATTTTCAAAGTAAGAAAATTTCAAATTTCAATGAAGAACAAGCAGAGATTATCAGTAACAGAATTATCCAAAAAATAACCACACATTTTGCCAACCATTTAAAAGATGACGATACCATGGTAGACGAAAGTATCGAATGGATTGAAAAAGTTTTTAAAATTGGAGCGAATACAAAATAATGAATAAAACGATACGAATAGGAACCCGCGATAGTGAACTCGCGCTTTGGCAAGCCCACACAGTCGAAAAAAAACTAAACGATTTAGGGTATAAAACCGAAATTGTAGCGGTAAAATCACAAGGAGATATTCTTCTCGACAAACCACTTTACGAATTAGGAATCACAGGAATTTTCACCAAAACGCTAGATATCGCTATGATTAATGGTCAGGTCGATATTGCTGTGCATTCCATGAAAGATGTTCCTACGGCTTTGCCAATAGGAATTGTGCAAGCGGCTGTTCTGGAAAGAGCGAATACTTTGGATATTTTGGTACACAAAGGAAACTTAGATTTTCTTAACGGAGAAGGAACAATTGCAACAGGAAGTTTGCGCCGTCAGGCACAATGGTTAAATAAATATCCAAATCACAACGTAGTTGATTTACGTGGAAACGTCAATACCAGAATGCAAAAATTACAGGAAAGCGATTGGAATGGAGCTGTTTTTGCAGCTGCTGGATTGGAAAGAATCAACTTGAAACCTTCCAATTATATTGATTTGGATTGGATGATTCCAGCGCCGGCTCAAGGTGCTATGGTTGTTGTTGCTATGGCAAATGATGATTTTTGTAGAGAAGCCGTTTCTGAATTGAATGATATTGATACCGAAGTATGTACGCATATCGAAAGACAATTCCTAAAAACACTCGAAGGTGGATGTACTGCACCAATCGGTGCTTTAGCTACTTTTGTTGAAGATGATATTTGGTTTAAAGGAGTCCTTTTTTCTATCGATGGTAAACAAAAAATAGAAATCGAAAAAACGGTACCGATGCAAGAATGGAAAAAATTAGGTTTTTATTGTGCCAAAGAAATTTTAGAGAATGGCGGGATAGAATTGATGACAGAAATTAAAATTAATTTGAAGAAATAATGAGCCAAACAAGCATTTTATCCACCAAAACATTGTCGGCAGAACAAAGGCAAGTATTTATTGATGCTAATTTTGATCTTTTAGAACAAGATTTCATCGAAATTAAAAACAACCTTTTTGAACTGAATACAATCAACAACAACTTAATTTTTAGTAGCCAAAATGCTGTTTTAAGTTTGATAGAACAAAACGGTTGGGAAGTTTTAAAGACTAAACCTGTCTTTTGTGTAGGTATTAAAACCAAGGAATTACTTGAATTGCATGGCTTTACAGTTGATGTTTATTTGGATTACGCATCTGAATTAGCCGAAATAATCACTTTAATTTACAATAAGGAAAGCTATACTTTTTTGAGCGGAAATTTGCGTAAAGAAACGTTGCCTGAAGCATTAAAAAACGCAGGAATAATTTTTAACGAAATCGAAGTTTATCAAACAACACTTGCGCCTTTTAAAATATCAGACCAAGAAAATTTTGACGGAATTCTATTTTTTAGCCCATCTGCTGTTGAAAGTTATTTGACAAATAATAAAATCAAGAATGAAGTTTGTTTTTGCGTAGGCACTACTACTGCATCAGCATTAGAAACAAAGAAAATTAAAAACATAGTAATTGCCGAAACACCAACTATCGAAGAGGTGATTTTGGAAGTTATTGAATATTATAAAACGGAAAGCATCTAGCAATCTGCTAAAATTTAAATACATGATTAAGAACGACCTATTTTTAAGAGCACTAAAAGGAGAAACAGTACAACGTCCACCAGTTTGGATGATGCGTCAAGCGGGAAGATATTTGCCGGAATTCATCGCTTTGCGTGATAAATATGATTTTTTCACCCGTTGTCAAACTCCAGAATTAGCTGCTGAAATAACCGTACAACCAATACGAAGAATTGCTCCGGATGCTGCGATTTTATTTTCGGATATTTTGGTAATTCCACAGGCCATGGGAATTGAGGTGTTGATGAAAGAAAATTTTGGTCCGTTTTTACCAAATCCTATTCGTACCATTCAAGATGTGGAAAAAGTAATCGTTCCGGATGTAAATGAAACATTAGGATACGTTTTTGAAGCTATCAAATTAACCAAAGAAATGTTGAATGATGAGGTGCCATTAATTGGTTTTGCAGGTTCTCCTTGGACAATTATGTGTTATGCTGTGGAAGGGAAAGGTTCTAAAAATTTTGATATGGCCAAAGGATTTTGTTTCCAACATCCAGAAGCAGCGCATGTTTTATTGCAAAAAATCACGGACACCACTATTTTATACCTAAAAGAAAAAGTAAAAGCAGGAGTAAACGCTGTACAAATTTTTGACTCTTGGGGCGGAATGCTTTCACCTGTTGATTATCAGGAATTCTCTTGGAAATATATCAACCAAATTATTGAAGCTTTAGCTGATGATGCACCGGTAATTGTTTTCGGAAAAGGATGTTGGTTTGCATTAGGCGAAATGGGTAAAAGTAGAGCTTCGGCATTAGGTGTTGACTGGACTTGTTCTCCAAGAAATGCAAGATACTTGTCAGGAGGAAACATCACTTTGCAAGGAAATTTTGATCCGTCAAGATTGTTGTCACCGATTCCAACCATCAAAAAAATGGTTCATGAAATGATTGACGAATTCGGAAAAGACAAATACATCGTGAATTTAGGTCATGGTATTTTACCAAATATTCCTGTGGATCACGCGAAAGCTTTTATTGATGCAGTGAAGGAGTACGGAAAATAGTTTACAGTGTTCAGAAAACTGGACTAAAGTCCAGCCTTACAAAATGTACCGAGCCGATGGCTCTCAGAAGTACGTAAAAGTTCCATAGGAACGGCGTGTCTTGTAGCAACGGATTTTAATCCGTTGAATAATAAATAATTTAAACAATGCTAAACAAAGGATTACGAGACCAGGAAAGTATTCGAATAGACAATGTGCTAAAGACGTTGCTTTCTATAGTTTTTGTGCCTAAATTTTGGAATTTAGAAGATAAAATAAACATAGAAGATCAATTGAAAGACTTTGGATTAAACATTCAAAGTCTGATCGATTGTAGTGAAAAGGACTTAATTACGCATTTGTTACGTTGTCATTTGGATTGGAATCAGTTAGAGCAATTTGCTGATTTTTTAGTGATTGCTTCGAAAGACAATCCGTTTGATTTTTCTGAAAAAGCGATTGCCATTTATAATTATATTCAGCAGGAAAGCAAAATGTTTTCGTTTGGAATCAATAGTAAAATAGCTGCTGCAAAAGCAAATTTATAAATGAGAATAAAAATTATAAATAAGATAAATTTTCTTCCAATTTTTTTCAATGCAATTTGGTTGGTCTTTTTGTGTTATATATTTTTTCATCAAGTGCCCGAATATGGAAATTACAAACCAGAAGGAGCTAGTACACTTATTTTTGGAGCAGTGGTAGTATCTTTTTTCATTTTTTTCATTTCACTGATTTATATTTTAATAGCCAATATTTATATTAAACATAAAATATATACGGATATGTATTATGTTTTTATTCCAGTCATTTTTTTATTTATTATGCTTTTCTTTAGATAATGAAACAACAATTTTACCAATACATACAAACCCTTCAAGACCAAATCTGCAAAGGTTTGGAAGCAGTTGAAGGTCAGGCCAAATTTCGTGAAGACCTTTGGGAACGTCCGGAAGGTGGCGGCGGAAGAACCCGCGTGATTGAAAACGGATCCGTTTTTGAAAAAGGCGGTGTCAATATTTCGGCAGTTCACGGGAAATTACCGGAAGCCATGCAAAAGATGTTCAATGTGGGTGAAGCTGATTTTTTTGCCTGTGGATTGAGTTTGGTTTTGCACCCAAAAAGTCCGATGGTACCTACAGTTCACGCCAATTGGCGTTATTTCGAAATGTACGATGATAACGGAAATGTGATTCAGCAATGGTTTGGCGGAGGACAAGATCTAACACCGTATTATCTGTTTGAAGAAGATGCCATTCATTTTCATCAAACTTGTAAAACCGCTTGTGACAAACACAATCCGGATTTTTATCCAAAATATAAGAAACAATGTGATGCCTATTTCTGGAATGCTCACAGAAATGAAGCCCGAGGAATTGGCGGGTTGTTTTTCGATTATTGCAAAGCAACAGATGCAATGTCGATGCAAGATTGGTACAATTTTGTAACCGAAGTTGGAAATAGTTTCCTCGAAGCGTATGTTCCAATTGTAGAAAAAAGAAAAGACTTACCGTATACTCCTGAACAAAGAACGTGGCAGGAAATTCGCCGTGGTCGTTATGTAGAGTTTAATTTGGTACACGACAAAGGCACTTTATTTGGTTTAAAAACCAACGGAAGAATCGAAAGTATCCTGATGAGTTTGCCACCACATGTGCAATGGGTGTATGACCATCACGCAGAAGCCGGAAGCGAAGAAGAAAAATTAGTAAACGTATTAGAAAATCCAAAAAGTTGGATTGCAGATTGATGATTAACGATTTTTGATTGCAGATTTTCTGTCATCACCAATTAGTTTTAAATCATAAATCAGCAATCGCTAATCTAAAATCATAAATCATATGTTCCCATTACACAGAGGCAGAAGATTAAGAACGAACGAATCCATTAGAAGTTTAGTTCGTGAAACCAGTTTAAGTCCAGCGGATTTTATGTTTCCCATGTTTGTTGCTGAAGGCGAAAATGTACAAGTGGAAATTGCGTCCATGCCAGGTATATTTCGTCGTTCTATCGATTTAACGGTAAAAGAAATCCGTGAATTATTCGATTTAGGCATTCGTGCGGTCAATATTTATGTAAAAGTCAGTGAAAATTTAAAAGACAATACGGGACTGGAAGCGTGGAATCCAAACGGATTAATGCAAAATGCCATTCGTGCCATTAAAGCCGCTTGTCCGGAAATGATTGTAATGCCTGATGTGGCTTTGGATCCTTATTCTATTTATGGTCATGACGGGATTATTGCAGATGGCGATGTAGAAAATGATTCGACTGTGGATGCCTTGGTTAAAATGGCGGTCTCTCATGCACAAGCGGGTGCCGATTTTGTTGCACCCTCCGATATGATGGACGGACGCGTGCTGCGTTTGCGCGAAGGTCTTGACGCTGCCGGTTTCCATAATGTAGGCATCATGAGTTATTCAGCAAAATACGCATCAGCTTTTTACGGACCATTTCGTGATGCATTAGACAGCGCTCCTGTTGATGCCACTGAAATCCCAAAAGATAAAAAAACATACCAAATGGATTATGCCAATCGCATTGAAGCCATCAAAGAAGCGTTGTGGGATGTAGAAGAAGGTGCTGATATGGTTATGGTAAAACCTGGAATTGCCTATTTAGACATCGTTCGCGAGGTCAAAAATGCGGTAAATGTTCCCGTAACGGTCTATCATGTTTCGGGCGAATATGCGATGATTAAAGCCGCTGCCGAAAGAGGTTGGCTAGATCATGATAAAATTATGATGGAACAATTAATGTGTATCAAAAGAGCAGGAGCAAGCTTGATTTCGACCTATTTTGCTAAAGAAGCAGCCATACTTTTGAACAAATAAATTTAGATTTTTTTTATTCTAACAATTTTAATTCTTTTTTTTGATTTTAATTTCAAAAAATAAATTATTTTTGAGAAAACTAAAAAAACTAAAATGAAAAGAGTATTAATAATTGCAATCGCATTTTTAGCTTTCTCTTGTAAAAAGCAAGAAGCTGTACCAGCTGAAAAACAAGCGGAACCAACTACAACAGAAGCTGCACCTTCTGAAGGAATGCCAGTAGAGGTTCAAACACCGGAACAATTAGGAGAATCAATTTTTAAAGGAAAAGGAACTTGCGTTTCTTGCCATAAAACGGATTCGAAATTAATAGGACCAAGTTTACAAGACATTGCTAAAATGTACAAAGAGAAAAATGGCAATATCATCACTTTCTTGAAAGGGGAGAGCAAACCTATTGTTGATCCAGCTCAATATGCATTAATGCAACCAAATATCGTCCTTACAAAAACAATGACTGACGAAGAGTTAAAAGGATTAGAAGCTTATGTATATTCAAATCTGAAATAGATTTAGTCTAAAATATGAAGCTAATCCCGCTATCATTCCAATCTTTCTAGTCCTGAATTTATTTCAGGATCCTGAAACAAGTTCAGGACTAGAAAGGATTTTCCCTTCAAACGAAGTTCACTGAACTCCAATGAATATAAACTTTAAGTGAAGTAATCGGGGCTATAAAACAAGAACCATTCGTGTAATCGAATGGTTTTTTTATTTCTAATACGATTCAATTTTTATTTCTTTGCGAACTTTGTGTCTTCTTCATGAACATTGTGGTTAAATTTTTTATCTTTAAAATATGGAAACAGCTTACATCAAAACTCCTTTAGGAATGGCAACAATCATTGGCGATGAAAATGGTATTTCGGTAATTTCAGTTACTGACGAAGGAACTGTTTCAGCAATAATCCCAACTGTTTTACAAGAAGCAGTCTCACAACTCAATGATTATTTCGAGGGGAAAAGAACCGATTTTGATTTTGCACTGAATCCAAAAGGAACTGATTTTCAACAAAAAGTGTGGAAAGGCCTATTGGAAATTCCATTTGGGAAAACCATGTCTTATATGGATTTATCTAAAAGGTTAGGCGATGTCAAAGCCATTCGTGCTGTGGCTTCTGCTAACGGGAAAAATCCGCTTTGGATTGTCGTTCCGTGCCACAGAGTTATTGGAACTGATGGCTCATTAACGGGCTATGCAGGCGGATTGTGGCGAAAGAAATGGCTATTGGAACATGAGAATCCAACGACGCAACAAAGTTTGTTTTAAAATAGACCTCTTAGATTTTAAAGGTCAAGAAAGTCTAATAAGTTAATAATCTAAAACGTCTGAAAATCTGAGAAGTCTAACAAAATCTAAATTATGATAGATAAAATTCACCTTAATAATATTTTATTTCTTGATATTGAAACTGTTCCAGAAGCTGCGGACTTCAACGAATTGGATGCCGAAATGAAAGATCTTTGGGAACACAAAACCCAATACCAGCGCAAAGACGAATACACTCCGGAAGATTTTTACGACCGCGCCGGAATTTGGGCAGAGTTTGGCAAAATTGTCTGTATTTCAGTCGGCTTTTTTACGATTAAAGGCGACATTCGGAATTTTAGGGTAACTTCTTTTTTTGGTGAAGAGAAGAAAATTCTAAACGATTTTATCAATCTGCTAAACAATCATTTCAATCAGCCGCAGCACGTTTTGTGTGGTCATAATGCTAAAGAATTCGATATTCCTTTCATTGCCCGACGCATGATTATCAACCAAATTGCCATTCCCAACAAACTGAATCTATTTGGAAAAAAACCTTGGGAAATTCCACATTTGGATACGTTGGAATTATGGAAATTTGGAGATTATAAACATTACACTTCTTTAAAGTTAATGTGTAAAGTACTCGGAATTCCTTCTCCAAAAGGTGATATCGACGGCAGTCAGGTGGGACATGTTTTTTATGTAGATAAAGACATTGACCGCATTGTAACGTATTGTGAAAAAGATACCATTGCCGTAGCGCAAATTTTCCTCCGATTACGTAGAGAAGAATTGTTGATTGAGGAGGAAATTATTCATGTTTAAATTGTCGAAACCCAATCAGGTTTCGCAATCCTGATTTGATTTGTTAATAAATAATTACATTTACAAAAATTATAGATTATGGTATTGAGTAGATTTTGGTTGGTCATTTTTATTTCTTCAATTGTATTTGTAGTGTTTAGTTTGTTTTCTGGAGACAGTTATACCATTGACCACGTTTTGAACGGAAAGAAAGATGATCCGATTCTGGTCTCGGAGAAATTCGCAGAACAACTTCCTACCTTTATTAAAGACAGCATCAAAAAAGCACCAGAACAAACCATGATTATCAATCGTGATACGCTAAATGCGGATACGACTTATGTTTATAAAAACAAAACTGTAAAAATTTACAGCGGTGTTCAAAAATCAGATGGTTTATTGCCAACGTGTAAAAGTAGTTTGCTAGATTTAATCCTTCCGCTTATTGCTTATTTGGCTTTTTTCTGTGGATTGATGGAACTTTTAATCATTTCTGGAGCCTCTGGAAAATTGGCTAAAGCATTGAGTCCTGTTTTTGTAAAAGTGTTTCCAAGTATTCCTGAAAATCATCCTTCTATTTCATACATGACTTTGAATTTTGCTGCTAATTTCTTAGGGTTAGATTCTGCTGCCACACCATTTGGTTTGAAAGCCATGGAAAGTTTACAAGAATTAAACCCCGAAAAAGATAAGGCCAGTGATGCACAGATTATGTTCCTGTGTTTGCATGCTTCGGGTCTTACTTTGATTGCTACTTCTATTATAGGATACCGTGCTGCGGCTAATGCCAGCAATCCTGCTGATGTCATGTTGCCTTGTATTATCACTTCTTTTATTGGTACAATTGCTGCTTTTCTTATCGTTGGAATCAAACAAAAAATTAATTTCAAAAGTGCTTCTTTGGTTATCGTATTGATGACATTAATAGCTGGAATTGTTGGTCTGTTGATGTATGTAAATCATTTGGATTTAATTGGTAAAAACTATTTCACTTCTAATCTTTCTGCTTTAATCTTAATTGGAATTATTGCTTTTACCTTGATTTTTTCATTTATAAATGAGAAGAAATTTACTGAAGCATCTACTACAGTTTTTGAAAGTTTTGTAGTGGGAGCCAATAATGGTGTGAAAACTGGAGTGACTATTTTTCCTTATGTATTGGGAATGTTAGTTGCCATTTCTTTATTTAGAAACAGTGGCTTGTTTGAAATTATTAGCAATTGGATTGCCTTCATTTTTTCGAATATGGGAGTAAGTAAACAAATTACCGATGCCTTGCCAGTAGCATTGCTTAGACCTTTTAGTTCTGCTGGATCAAGAGGCTTTTTGATTGACTCAATGAATACTTTTGGAGCCGATTCCTTAACGGCAAGATTGAGTAGTATTTTTCAATGTAGTGCCGAAAGTACTTTTTATGTGATAGCAGTTTATTTTGGTTCCGTAAATATTAAAAACACTCGTTATGCCCTTGGAACAATGCTTATAGTCGATTTGATTTGTGTGATTACGGCTATTTTTGTAGCAACCTGGTTTTTTTAAAAAGTATAAAAAATGAATTTATTCCATAAACTAATAAATCATTTAGTTGGGAATATTGCTATGTGGATATATTATCTAGGTAAAAAATCTATTGATGAAGTTGCAAAAGAAGACAATTCGATTTTAGGATTGATAATTATAATTGTTGCAGGATTTATTCTTTTTTCAATTTTCAATAATAAATGATTATAAAAAAAAGCCCCACAACATTGTGAGGCTTTTCTTTTGACTTAATCTGGTATGTTACTTCTTGATGAATGTTTTAACAGTAGCTTTTTCACCATTATTTAATTCGAAGAAATAGATTCCTTTGGTTAGGCTGCTAACATTAATTTGCCCTCCTGATGTTTTTCCGGATTGAATTTCAAATCCAAGAGAGTTGTAAATTTTATAAGAACCTTCTTTATTTTCTTTTACGGTAACAGTCAAAACATCAACTGCAGGATTTGGATACAATACAAAAGCATCACTTGCAGTTGCTACAGTAGTTGTTTTAGTAAGGCTGGTTTTAGCAACTCCACTTGCATAAACAGCTCCCACGCCTACAGCATAGAACGCATTAGTAGTTGCTATTACCTCAGGAGAACCTGCTCCATAAAGGTCAGCAGCAGCTTGTATTGCATATATTCTGGCATTAGCATAAGTTGAGCTTGATGTCATATAAATACTTTCCATTCGGTAGGTAATTTTGGCTGCTTTATCAATTCCAATACCGGTTACACTGTACGAACTTCCTTTGTCATTTGTTCCTGTTTTTCCTTCAGTAAGGATATAAAACCAATGGTTTAAAACTCCGCTATTTGTGTGAACTCCACATTGATCATTATTATTAGTTGGACGACATTTTGTAATGTTTACCCAATTTGTTCCTCCATAAGTATCAGGTTGTCCTTCTGTTTTTGGATTGCTCATAGAACGTAAAGACAAATGTCCCGTTCTTCTTTCTATGTCTTCACCAATTAACCAACGTTGTTTGTTTGGTGCAGCATAATATTCGATACAAGCTCCCCAAATATCTGAAAGGCCTTCATTCATGGCTCCAGATTCTTTTTGGTAGGCTAAATTTGAGGTACTTGAACAAACAGCATGTCCTATTTCATGTCCTGCCACATCTATTGAAGTTAATATATCAAAACCACCTGTTCCTGAACCATCACCATAGGTCATTACACTTCCATTCCAATAGGCGTTATTATAAGCACTACTGTAATGTACGTAGCTTTTAATGGCTGCTCCCGCATTATTGTAACTGTTTCTTCCGTGAACAGTAGACCAATAATCATATGTTTTTTCAGCTCCCCAGTGCGCATCCAAGGCTCCGTTGTCTTTATTTACATTATTGTATTCAGCTGCTGTCCAATTATTGTCTACATCTGTAAAATTGACAGCTGCAGTATAACTTGTTCCTTTTTTCATGTTATACGTCATGATTCCACTTCCGCGGGTAGCATCAGCTAATATATAAGATGTTCCACTTAATGTAGATTGGATCGATTGAGAACCGCTATAACGAGTGTCAGCATTAGCAATAACAAACGATGCAGCTGTATTTTGTTTTTCAGCTTTTTTGTTTACCGGATTTTGGTTACCATTGCTATATTCACCTAAATGTTTGATTGTTGCATTGTAAAATAAAGTAACGCCGGTTACTGCATCAATATAGATATCACCACGACTTACTGGGCTTGTTGCATAGATGTCAAATTTGTAAGCTAAACGAAGTTGCTCAGTTTTCTTACCATTATTATCTTCATCAACAAGAGGCAATAAGACTAACTCACCTGTTGGTTTTTGATACTCATTGATTTTTGCTTCAGCAGGAGTTTCCCAAAGATATTTAGAAGCACCAATTTGTCTTAAGGCACTACTAAAAGCTTGTTCTTTTGATAAAACTGGTAGTGTATTTACGTTGTCTAATTGATAAAATTCACCGCTCATGGACTCTAATTTTCCAGATTTGGAGTGTAATGTGTAGGTTGAGAATTCTACTTTGACTCCTTGGTGAAACAATTGGAATTTTTCATGCGAAAATCCTAATTTGTCTGTTTCAGTTTTTGTTTTAGTAAAGTTGGAATTGTCTTTTAATTCTAACTGTTCTTTGAATGCTTTTTGAGAATCGGTGTTTTTATAAGTTGATTTCTCATTAAATACAATTAGAGAGGGTTTTCCTCTTTCGTCATTGAATTTTTGTTTTACATTCTTTGATGCATCCTGTGCGTTAGTTTCTAATGCTAATAAAGAAACGGTCATAAATAACGCAATTTTTCCAAGTAATTTTTTTTCCATTTGTGATTTGGTTAGTTGTTAATTTTCTTTTTTAGGTATTAAAAAAGAATTTTAGGGTTGTTCAAAATTAACAAAAAACACGTAATATGTTATAAAAAACATATAATTTTATCTAATTTCATCAAAATAAAAGGAAATTAGTGCATAAAATCTTTGCGAAGGCTTATTTGGTAAGCCTTCGCAAAAAGTAGAAATTAGAAAAATATTAGCTGTAAATTACAGATTAATGGAAGGAAAAAGAATTTGATATATTAATCAATCACCATTTCAGGAACATCACCTTCAATAATCAAATCGGCTTCAGTGGAAGCGACAATATGTTCTACTGTTACACCTGGTGCGCGTTCCAATAGTTTGAAACCTTGTGGTGTTATTTCAAGAACGGCTAGTTCAGTAACCACTTTTTTAACGCAACCTACACCAGTTAATGGCAAGGTACATCTTTTAAGAATTTTTGATTCTCCGGCTTTGTTGACATGCATCATAGCAACAATAATATTTTCGGCAGAAGCCACTAAATCCATTGCACCACCCATTCCTTTGACCATTTTACCCGGAATCTTCCAGTTAGCAATATCACCATTTTCGGCAACTTCCATTGCACCAAGAATAGTTAAGTCAACATGTTGTCCACGAATCATTCCAAAACTGAATGCTGAGTCGAAGAAACTTGCTCCGGGCAAAGTAGTTATGGTTTGTTTTCCTGCATTGATTAAATCAGCATCTTCATCGCCTTCGAAAGGGAATGGACCCATTCCCAGAACGCCATTTTCACTTTGAAATTCAACGTCAATTCCTTCTGGAATATAATTAGCCACTAATGTTGGAATTCCGATTCCGAGATTCACGTAATAGTTGTGTTTTAATTCTTTGGCAATGCGTTTTGCAATTTGATTTTTATCTAAAGCCATAATTAGAAAATTTTTCTCACGGTTCTTTGTTCAATTCTTTTTTCATAATTTACACCTTGAAAAATTCTATTTACAAGTATCCCTGGAATATGAATTTCATTTGGATCTAAACTTCCTGCAGGCAATAATTCTTCTACTTCGGCAATGGTGATTTTTGCTGCTCCAGCCATACAAGGATTGAAGTTTCTTGCAGTTCCTCTGAATATTAAGTTTCCGGCTTCGTCACCTTTCCACGCTTTTACAATGGCAAAATCAGCTTTGAAAGCATGTTCCATAACGTGCATTTTTCCATTGAATTCACGTGTTTCTTTACCTTCGGCTACTTCAGTTCCATAACCGGCAGGTGTGAAAAAAGCTGGAATTCCTGCTTGTGCAGCACGACAACGTTCTGCTAAAGTTCCTTGAGGAATAAGATCCACTTCAAGTTCTCCAGAAAGCATTTGACGTTCAAATTCGGCATTTTCTCCTACATAGGAAGAAATCATTTTTTTGATTTGACGTTTTTGTAAAAGCAATCCAAGACCAAAATCATCTACACCCGCATTATTGGAAATACAGGTTAAGTCCTTGTTTTCTTTTTTTACTAATTCGGCTATGGAGTTTTCTGGGATTCCACATAGTCCAAAACCGCCTAACATTATTGTCATTCCGTTTTCAATGCCTTGAAGTGCATCTTGAACGGTATTTACTTTTTTGTTGATCATAGTGTGTTTTTTAGCCCAGATGGGAACGGCATCCTTTCTAGTCCTGAATTTGTTTCAGTATTCTGAAATAAATTCAGGACTAGAAAGATACAGTGTACAGCTGGAAATAGCTCCTAATAAAAAATTTACAATTCGAATTCTTCGGTATCTTGTTGGATATTTGTAGTGTCTTTTACTACAGCTCTTGGCGTGTAACAATCTACTTTTATAGAAAGATTTGCGGGTCTGTCAAAATCACTTTTAGATACATGAAGACCTGGGTCATCATAGCAAAGTTTCATAAAATAACCCCAAACCGGTAATGCCGCAGTCGCTCCTTGACCGTAAGTTATGGTTTTGAATCTGGCCGAACGGTCTTCACATCCTACCCAAACTCCAGTTACAAGATTAGGAACCATTCCCATGAACCAACCATCAGATTGATTTTGAGTCGTACCCGTTTTGCCTGCTATTGGGTTTCTGAATGAGTATGGATAACCTGTCCAACGATTGTCTCCGTTTCCTCCACCAGTTGTTCGTAAACGCTCTCCAGAACCACCTTCGGTTACTCCTTCCAGTAATTTAATTACTGCAAAAGCAATATCTTTATTCAAGACATCATGTGACTCAGGTATTGGTTCATAGATTACTACGCCACTTTTGTCTTCAATTCTAGTTATAAATTGCGGTTTCATGTAAACACCTTGATTGGCAAATGTGCTGTAAGCGGCAACCATATCTTGAACGGTAATCTCTACAGCTCCAAGAGCAATTGACGGTTGTACCGGAATTTCGGATTTTATACCTAATTTATGGGCTAAATCAACAACAGCTTCAGGACCTACTTTGTCCATTAGTTTTGCTGATACTGTATTTATAGAGTTTGCTAAACCTTGTTTTAAAGTTACCATTCCGCGGTATCTGTTGTCAGAGTTTTTTGGTTCCCAGTCTTCGGTAACGTGATGGCGTCCTTTGTGAATCATAAACGGACCATCAATAATTGAGTCACAAGGAGACATATTCAATTGTTCTATGGCAGTGGCATAAACAAATGGTTTGAAGGTAGAACCTACTTGTCTCGCCCCTTGTCCTACGTGATCGTATTGAAAATATTTGTAGTTGATACCGCCAACCCAAGCTTTGATATTACCCGTTTGTGGCTCCATGGCCATTAATCCAGATTGTAAAAAATGTTTGTAATAACGAATGGAATCCAATGGCGTCATGATAGTGTCTCTTTCTCCTTTCCAGGTAAAGACTTTCATTTTTGTTTTTTCCTTAAAGGAAGCCAGAATTTCTTCATCACTTTTATCCATTGATTTCAGAACTTCCCAACGATGGGAGGATTTCATTGCCTGATTTAAAATTCGTTGTGTTTCTACTTCAGAAATATTAACAAAAGGAGCGTTTTTATTGCCTTTAGATTGAATAAAAAACTCTTCTTGTAGGTTTGCCATGTGAGCCGAAACGGCTTCTTCAGCATGCAACTGCATTCTTGAATCTATGGTGGTGTAGATTTTTAATCCATCTTTGTAGATGTCATAATCAGAACCGTCCGGTTTTTTATTTTCTTCAACCCATTTTTTCATGTAATCACGTAGATATTCTCTAAAATAAGTCGCAGTACCGTCTTTATGCGTTTCTAATTTGAAATGTAAAGTGATGGGTAAACTTTGCAAATTTAATTTTTGTGGGTCAGTGATAATGCCTGCTTTTTCCATTTGCAAAAGCACTACATTTCTACGATTTTTGACCCCTTGCGGATTTCTTACCGGATTGTATAATCCAGAATTTTTGAACATACCTACTAATATTGCTGATTCATCAATGGTCAAATCTTTAGGCTCTTTTGAAAAATAGGTTTTTGCCGCGGAACTTACACCAACAGAGTTATTACCAAAATCATATACATTACAATACATGGCAATAATTTCATTTTTAGTGTATTGTCTTTCTAGTCTAATGGCAATGATCCATTCTTTGACTTTTTGAACAATTCTAAAAGGTAAAAATTTAGAACCTTCCCCGTGAAATAATTGTTTGGCTAATTGCTGTGTCAATGTACTCGCTCCACCACTTGTTCCTAAACTTGCAATGGCTCTCAATGTTCCTCTACCGTCAATCCCGGAATGCTCATAAAAACGGGCATCTTCAGTTGCTACTAATGCTTGAACAAGATTTTTTGGTAGGTCGGAATACTTTAATTGAGACCTATTTTTTTCGAAATATTTACCCAAAACGACTCCATCAGCTGAGATGATTTCTGTAGCTAAATTGGAATCTGGATTTTCTAAATCTTCAAAAGAAGGCATAGAACCAAAAAGCCCCCATGAAGCAAATAAGAAAAACAGAGCGATAATTCCCATTCCATAAAAGAAAATTTTCCAAAATTTCTTTTTGTAATAGGTGATATCTTTATCAATGTTTTTTGTCTGATTGTTATTTTTTTTGATAGCCATAATACTTTCTTAATCTTTTTTTTCTATTCTAAAACCTACGTCTGTAATTCCATCTAAAAGCTTCACACCAGGAACTTTACCAGTTTCTCTAACGGCTTGTTTTATATGAATTTTGTATTTTCCATTGAAGTTTACATTTTCCTTATAAAACAATTTACTTTCCTTAATATCAGAAAATCCATCACCAAGCAATGTCCCGTCTGGATTTGCCATTTGGTACTCTAATGTATCTACTTTCGTAAAGCCATTTGGTTTTTCCATGGCAACAATTAAAAATATATTGTTGTATTGATAGTTGTTATTGTCTCTCAGGTTTATATACAAATTATAATGCTTTGTAGAGTCCAATTCCGGTAAATTGAAAGTTACAATGCTATCTTTATTCCAGCCGCTGCCAACTGATTTGTATTCATCAAACACTCTTTTTTTATCACAAGAGAAAAAAAGGATTGCCATCAAAAGAAGTAAAGCGCTATTTTTTAGCCTCATTTTTAGTAATGATTATAGGTTTTCTAGGTTCAGTAGGTTTTGCAGCTACTGGTTTTTTTTCATTTTGAGCCTGACGGTTATTATTGTTATTGTTTGCGGGTTTATTATTGTTTGCCACAATAGCATTTTCTCCGGCTGGCTTGCGTTTCTTATTTGGTTTTTTCTTAGGTTTTGGCTGGTCAAAACGTGTCAAGCTTTCTTGACCCATCGCATTATTAAAGTTTTTCTCTGGTTCTACCACAATTTCTATGGCGTAATCTTCAAGAGAAGAAACTTTATTTTTTAATTTGTTTTCGGCAACAATTTCTTTGACCTGGTCTATTTTCAAGACATGCCAATTGGCAAAATTATTGGTGTAAGCAAACCACATTAGGCCTTTGAAAATATCTTGTTTCTGACAAATAGCATCTCCTTTTTCGGTCACCAATTTTGTTTCGAAATCTGGAAAATCTTTCAAGGCATCCATGTAAGTATCTAACTCATAGTTCAAGCAGCATTTCAATTTTCCGCATTGTCCGGCAAGTTTTTGTGGATTCAAAGACAGTTGTTGGTAACGCGCTGCTGAGGTGTTTACACTTCTAAAATCCGTTAACCAAGTAGAGCAACACAATTCTCTTCCGCAGGAACCAATTCCTCCTAAACGAGCTGCTTCCTGACGGAAACCTACTTGTTTCATTTCGATTCTGGTACTGAATTCTTTCGCGAAATCTTTAATCAAAGCACGAAAATCGATACGATCATTTGCGGTGTAGTAAAACGTAGCTTTTGATCCGTCACCTTGAAATTCAATATCTGAAATTTTCATTTCCAGTTTTTGAGCAATCGCTAATTCACGAGCACGAACCTTCATAGGCTCTTCTCTGTCTCTTGCAGTGGACCAAATGTCGATATCTTTTTGGGATGCTTTTCTATAGATTTTAGGAACATCATTGCTTAGATGATTGACTCCTTTTTTCTTCATTTGAATTTTTACCAATTCGCCTGTCAAAGTTACAATTCCTATGTCGTGTCCTGGTGAAGCAACAGTAGCGACAATGTCGCCCATGCTTAACGTTAGTTTCTCAGTATTGCGGTAAAATTCTTTCCTTCCGTTTTTAAAACGTACTTCAACACAGTCAAATGGAGCATCGCCATTAGGCAAACTCATATTAGAAAGCCAATCGAAAACTGTTAATTTATTGCAGCTATCGGTGCCGCAAGTTCCATTATTTTTACAACCCTTAGGTGCGCCACCATCAGAAGTTGAACAACTTGTACATGCCATAATCTTATATGTAGTGTTGTGACTGGCACAACTTAAGTTCTTAAAACGTTTAATGTGTAAAGATAGTATTTTTTGATTGAATGTTTCAAAGCCAAAATACTACTAAAATCATAAATTTTCAGACACTAAAAAGAAGGAGTTTTTAACAAAAAAAGCTCCTTGAAATTATTTCATTTCAAGGAGCTTTGATAAAAAATAGGAATTAAAATCGATGGTTTTAATCGTTTAACAAATTAAAACATTGGATGATTATTTGCTGATTTTTCCGGAACAGCCTGCATTACGTCCCAATGTTCCACAATTTTGTTGTTTTTAAGTTTAAAAATATCAATAACTGAAGTAAGTTTCCCATCAGCACCTTTAGATTTTAAGTGAATAAAAACCAAATCACCGTCAGCGGCTATATGTTGAATGTCAATTTTTTCCTTTGCTGCACCCACAAACCATTTTTCAACTCCGTCTTTTAGTGCTTTTCTTCCATCTGCAACCATAGGATTATGTTGAATGTAATCTTCTACAATATATTTGTCAATTGCTGACGTGTCTTTGTCGCCAAACAAAGATTGATAAAGAGTAGAAACAATTTTTTTATTGGTTTCTTCCTGTTTTAAATTTCTTTTTGATTGTGCATTTATTCCAATCGACATTGATAAAAGTAAAATTAAAGCCGCTGTTTTTGAAAATATGGTATTCATTTTTTTTAATTTTGAGTTATTTGATGTGATTGTATAATAGGGAGTTAAAGGTATTGAAATTAGTCTAAAATTTTATACAATTTATCAGATAATCTAATTCTGAATGGCAGTTTAAAAGTACAAGTGTCTCCAGAAATTGCTTTTTCTTGAGCCAAATCGTTAACCAGCATTTCTTCGATTACTAATTTTTGTTCACCGGTTGTAGTCCCTTTGATTAGAATCGTATCGCCAATTTTGATTTCGTTTTCTTCAATAAGAAATTGACCAATACTTGGTTTTGGAAAGAAATGGGTTCCTTTTCCAATATAAATTTTCTTAACTTTTTGTTCTTTTTTGATTGCAATTTTTGGTTTGTCTGCAACAAAAACACCATGCGTTTCCTCACTGTTTTTGAAAGTTAAAACATCTGATTTTCCTTTTTTGAAAATCTTATTTCCGTTTTTTATTCCTCTGCGAATGGCTTTTTGTTCTTCTTCGGGCAAATGAATCACACTCACACATTCAGTTGAACAACAACCTTCCATTGCCGTTGCACATTCCTCACATTGGATGAAAAGTAAATGACATCCTTCATTCACACAATTGGTATGTACGTCACAAGGTGCTCCGCATTGATGGCATTGTGAAACGATATCGTCTGTAATTCTTTCGCCCAAGCGGTGATCAAATACAAAGTTTTTACCAATGAATTTACTTTCTAATCCTTCGGCTTTTACCTGACGCGTGTATTCAATAATTCCACCTTCAAGTTGGTATACATTTTCAAAACCTTTGTGTTTGAAATAAGCACTGGCTTTCTCGCAACGAATTCCTCCGGTGCAATACATCAATAGTTTTTTGTCTTGTTTGTGTTCAGAAAGTTGTTCTTCGATAATGGGTAATGATTCCCGAAAAGTATCAACATCTGGTTTTATGGCTTTGGTAAAATGTCCAATTTCACTTTCGTAATGATTTCGCATATCGACCACAATGGTATTCGGGTCTTCGAGAAGTTCATTGAATTCCTTGGCTTTTAAGTGAATTCCTATATTGGTTACATCAAAAGTTTCGTCTACTAAACCATCAGCCACAATTTTATCACGGACTTTTACAGTCAGTTTCAAGAACGAATGATCATCTTGTTCTACGGCGATATTCAACCGAATGCCTTTCATGAAATCATAGACTTCAATCGAATCTTTGAAGGCATAAAAATTATCTGCAGGAAGAGACAGTTGGGCGTTGATTCCCTCACTGGCTACGTAGATTCGCCCTAGAACTTCAAGAGCGTTCCAAGCCAAGAATAATTCGTTACGAAATTGTGTTGGATCTGAGATTTGCGCATAAGCATAGAAAGACAGCGTAAGACGTTGTTTTCCGGCATCATCAATCATGATGGCTCTTTCTTCTGCGCTTAAGGTGTTATACAGTTGCATGCTATAAACAGTTTTAAGTTGAGAAATTTATTTTCGATAAAATATTCAAGTCAATTTTCTTGAACGGTGCAAAAGTAACAAATTGTAGAATAATTGCTTTATGATTCATCAAAAAATTTAGCTTCATGACTTCTTTATTGGAGTGGGTTTTAGTTTGGATTTAAAATGACAATAAAATTAGATGCGCCACTTTTATGTCAAGAAGAGTCAGTTTTTCTTTCTTTAAAGATCCATTGAATGGTATTAAAGTGTTGTTTTTAGGAGATATTTCCTCAAAAATGTCATGAAGTTGATTTGGTATTATTTTTTTCTAAAAGATGAAAATTTATTTTATTTTTAATTGTTAATATACTTGTTCTTAATAGTTTATCTTTTTTTAAAATTGGCTTTATTGAAGCGAATTTCATTTTCATTTTGATAAAATTAACTTTTTTTTAAAAAAATTAATAAATTTTTTGGTGGTTTAAATTTATAACTTACATTTGTCTATAGAAATAGTAGAGTTTAAATAACTACATTTATCACAACAAAAGCATAAATTTTGAAGACTATCAAATACATCCCTTTTTTGATCATGCAGGTATCTTTTGCATTTGGCGCTCCATGCCGAATGTGTTGCTGCTGTTAAAATACTTCAATCTAAATCATTTTATATTTTCTAAATATCAAATTCAAAGTAATTTACCACGTAAGTTTTTTTGATGTTTTGGAATAAAAAAATCCCCAAAAATTTTATCAAAATTAATATAAGTAATAATTAAAAATCAATAAAAATGAAAAAACGAATGTGCTGTAAATAAAAAAAAGCCATTTCTGCGGGAACAGAAATGGCAGGCTTAAAAAAAAATTGTTCATCTCTAAAAGGAAAGCGAAAGTTGAAAAAATCAATTTTTCGGCTCGCCTTATTTATTAAACCATAACAAAGTAATGAAAAAAAAATTAAACATATATACGTGGTTATGCATTTTACTAATTTCAGTAGGAATTAATGCTCAAGAAACCAAACCACTTATTCAGTCTAAACTAGATGGAAAAGTAATCAATCAAATAACAAATGAACCTATTATTGGGGCTTCAATAACCATAAAAGGAACAACGCATTCCGTGACAACGGATGCAGAAGGAAAATTTTATTTCCAAACAGGGCAAAAATTTCCTTATACCTTGATAGTGAGTTATATTGGTTATAAAAAAGCAGAAGTAATTGTAGATGGAAGTCCGACTATCATTAACTTGAAGGAAGATATTCAAGAACTCAACGAGTTAGTAGTTGTAGGTTATGGTTCCCAAAAGAGAAAGGACATCACCGGAGCAGTTTCCTCGGTTCCAAAAGCAAACCTAAATCAAGTTACTTCTTCTGCTGACAACTTGTTGAGAGGAGCCGTATCAGGGGTTGTTGTTACACAAAGTTCAGGGCAACCGGGTGCTAGTTCCAGTGTTCGTATTAGAGGGGGAAATTCCATTACGGCAGGTAACGAACCGCTTTATGTTGTTGATGGAGTTTTGATTTACAATGACAATAGTAATGGTACGGCAGGAGTGACTTTTGCTGGAGCAGGAGTTAATGTTTTGTCAACTATTAATCCTAGTGATATTGAGTCTATTGAAGTGTTGAAAGATGCTTCTGCTACGGCAATTTATGGTTCGCGTGGTGCCAATGGTGTGGTACTTATTACAACTAAAAAAGGAACTAAAGGACAAGATATCATTTCGTTTCAATCCTATTATGGGACACAAAGAATCTCTAAAAAAATAGACCTTCTTGATGCTTCCCAGTGGGCAACTTTACGTAACGATGTTCAGGCAAGTATAGGACAAGCGCCTTCTTTTTCGCCAGCTCAAATAGAAGCGCTCAAAACTTCGGGAGGGTATGACTGGCAGTCGGCAGCTTTCAGAAATGCTCCAATTCAAAATCAACAATTGACATTCTCAGGTGGGGATGATCGTTCTAGATATTCCGTTTCGGCTGGTTATTTTGATCAGAAAGGAATCGTGATTGGATCTGATTTCAGACGAATTTCACTTCGCGCTAATTATGAGAGAAACTATTCGCAAGCTTTTAAATTTGGTGTAAATACTAATTATAGCAATTCGCTATCGAATGGTATTGGGTCGACAAGTGGTGGTAGAAATCCTAATGCATTGGTTAGTGTCTTGTTGACGGCTCCAGTAGTTCCCATTAAAAATGCTGACGGAAGTTATAATGTAACCAATAATCCTTATGCGACTTCAGTGAATGGTTATGTACCTAATCCAATCAACGATTTGGAAAACACGACCAATGAAACCAAAATTAACAGAATCTTGACCAGTTTGTTTGGGGAGTATAAAATCAACAAAGAAATTACGGCTAAGGTCTCCGTTAGCGGTGATTTGATTAACACCAAACAAAATTATTATGCACCGGCAAATACTACAACTGGGGCTTCAACCAAAGGATTGGCTTCGGTTGGTGATAGATTAGTAAGTTCAGTATTGAATGAGAACACCTTGAATTACAATACTCATTTTGGAGAAGACCACAAGTTTTCAGCTTTGGCAGGATATACACTTCAATATACACAAGGAGAAATTGTTAATGCTGGAGCCAATACGTTTGTGAATGATGCCAATACCTACAACGCTTTGCAAGATGGTGTGGCTGTGAAACCTTACAGTGATGCCTTCGAAAGCGTGTTGAAGTCGTGGTTGACCAGAATAAATTATTCTTATAAAGGACGCTATAATCTTACCGTGTCAGCACGTGCCGATGGTTCTTCTAGATTTGGTTCGAAATCACTTTGGGGGTATTTCCCTTCAGCGGGTTTTTCTTGGAACATTACCGAAGAAGATTTTGCTAAAAATATAAAAGGAGTAACAGAAGCTAAACTTAGATTAAGCGCAGGAACAACAGGAAATCAAGAAATTGGAAATTACCTTTCCTTGGCTTCAATAGGTTCTGTTAATTATAGTTTTGGTGGTGTTACACAAACAGGATTGACACCGACTCGTTTAGCAAATCCAGATTTAAGATGGGAAAAAACTACTCAATACAATGTTGGTTTAGACTTGTCATTATTGGACAGAAAAGTAAATTTCGTTTTTGATGCGTACTATAAAAAAACAAATGATTTACTTATCAATGTTCCTGTTCCACTGACTTCGGGTTTTGCTTCTGTTCTTCAAAATATTGGTGGTGTTGAGAATAAAGGAATTGAAATTGGCCTGATAACAGAAAATTTAAAAACAGAAAATTTCTCTTGGAATTCGAACTTTGTGTTTTCAGCTAACAAGAACAAAGTGGTTGAAATAGGAAATGGAGTGAAACAATTTTTCCCGGTAGTTCCAAACGGTTCTTTGTTGCAACAACAACCAGTAACGGTAAAAGTAGGAGAGCCATTGGGAACTTTCTGGGGATACAAAACCAACGGTATTTTTCAAACCCAAGAAGAAATCAATACCCAACCTAAAATAAACAGTCTTGCCAATACAAAAGTGGGAGACAGAAAATACGTGGACACCAATGGAGACGGAATAATCTCGGCGGCCGACAAAGGCAGTCTAGGAAGTTCACAACCTAAATTTGTTGGAAGTTTCAGCAACACGTTTTCGTATAACAACTTCGATTTGAATGTTTCTTTCCAAGGATCTTATGGCGGTAAAATATTTAACGCCTTGAACCAACAATTAGAAATTTCTACACTTGGAACGAATGCCGCAGCAACTTTATTAGACCGTTGGACTGCTACCAATCCAAGCAATGAAATCCCTAGAGCATCTAGTTCTCCACTGGGAATTGTTTCGGAACGCTATGTAGAAGATGCCTCTTTTGTGAGATTAAAAACAATCACTTTAGGATACACATTGCCTAAAAGCCTTTCTTCAAAAATAGGAACGAAGAGCATCAAATTATATGTATCTGCCGAAAACTTGATTACATGGACTAAATATACAGGTTATGATCCAGAGGTAAGTTCTTATGAACAAAATAATTTATACCCGGGAATCGACTTTGGTGCTTATCCAAATTCTAAAACATTCATTACGGGCTTGAACGTAACTTTCTAATCCTCCCCCCAGCCCCCTCCGAAGGAGGGGGAGACCAGTGGCGAATGTTTTGTTTGTAATTGATGACGATAGTTGTTATTTCTAAATACAAACGCAGTAGCAAGAATTCTATTCACAGAAGCAATAAGGCTTTTAAGTAAAAAAAATATAACAATGAAAAAGACAATAATAACATTCCTATTAAGTGCCAGCCTTTTGGTATCGTGCACGGATTTAGAGGTAACGCCTACCTCTTTTATTACCAAAGAAAATTTCTTTAAAACTCAGGATGATGCCACAGCCAGCGTGACTGCAGTGTATGCCTCATTGAATATCGAACCAGGCGAACAAAGTCTATTTGGAAGAAATTTATATTTCCTGACTGATATGGCTTCTGATTATGCAGCTGCTGGAGTTTCTGCAACGAATCCTCAAGTTAGGGCTTTGAGCAGTTTGACTCACGATGCCACTTCGGATCGTGTTCAATTGGCTTGGCGCCAAATTTATAACGGAATCAACAGAGCCAATGTGGCGATTGATAATATTCCTAATGTGCAAGGTACTGATGTTGTCAAAACCAGATTGATTAATGAAGCAAAATTCATCAGAGGGTTGTTGTACTTTCAAGCAGTTCGCCTTTGGGGTGGAGTTCCAATCGTTTTACACGAGCCAACTTCCATTAATGTGGAAAGTCTAAAATCAAAAAGAGCGACTGTTGAGGAGGTTTATGCCCAAATTATCTTGGACTTAAAAGATGCCGAAAATCTTCCTTCAACCTATACGGGATCGAATGTAGGTCGTGCTACTTCGGGAGCTGCAAAAGCCATTTTGACCAAAGTATATTTGACCAGAAAAGATTGGCCAAACGCTATTTTAAAAGCGAAGGAAGTTATTAATGGCGGTTACGGATATGCACTTTTCGAAAATTTTGCTGATGTGTTCAATAAAACGAAGAAGAACGGAAAAGAACATATTTTTTCAGTTCAATTCGAGCCGAATCAAGCTGGAAATGGTTCTAGCGGAAGTACTTTTCAAGCAACTTCTTTTACTGGATTTACCGCCACGGAACCAGCAGATATTATTTCGGATGTAGCCTTGTTTTATAACATCTATGCGGCAGGAGACACCAGAAGGGACGTGAGTTATACCAAACAATTATTGAATCCTGCAACTGGAACGCTTTATACTTTTCCGAAACCGATTTTCAGTAAATATCTAGACGTAACGAATTTGGCAGCACCAGGTAATGTGGCTATTAATTTTCCAATTATTCGTTATGCTGATGTTCTGTTGTCTTTGGCAGAAGCGATTAATGAGAGAGATGGAGTAACCGCGGAGGCTTTGGAACTTGTGAACCAAGTAAGAAGAAGAGCTTTTGCAAAGCCAATCAACACGCCAGAGGTAACAGTGGACTTAGTTGGACTTACAACCATTCAACTAAGAGAAGCCATTCGCGAAGAACGCAAAAAAGAATTCGTCCAAGAAGGACAACGTTGGTATGACTTGGTTCGTTGGGGAACTTTGGTTACCGAAGTGAAAAAAGTAACTGCAAAAAACACGGTTTCAGAGCGAAACAATTTGTATCCAATTCCTCAAAGTGAGCGAAATATTGATCCAGTAGGGTTGCCACAAAACGATGGTTATTAGTCTATTAAAACAATAAAAAAATATAACAATGAAAAATTTTAAAATTAATTCGAAATTCAAAAGCCCACAAAAAGGGCTTTTGATTACTGCTTTACTTGTTGCGCAATTCGGATTTGCACAAAGCAAAACAGATGCTAATTACAAAGGCGTTATTGGCAAAACATTAGCTGAATCAAAAGAATATTGGCCGGAACCGGTAAAAGCTCCTGCAGGCGCTCCTAACATAGTTTGGATTTTGCTGGATGATGTGGGATTCGGTGCTTCCAGTGCTTTTGGGGGGTTAATCCAAACGCCAACTTTTGAGGCTTTGGCAAATAATGGATTGCGATATACCAATTTTCACACTACAGCTATTTGTGCTCCAACTCGTGCAGCATTATTGACTGGTAGAAATTCAGGAAGAGTTCACGTTAGCGGTTTTTCACACACGGTATTATCGGCAGGTTTCCCAGGTTGGGACGGAAAAATCCCAGCGGATAAAGGAACGATTGCTGAGATTTTAAGAGAAAATGGATACAACACTTTTGCAGTGGGTAAATATGGAGTAACGCCAGATGAAGATGCTACTGATGCAGGTCCTTTTGACAGATGGCCAACAGGGAAAGGATTTGACCATTTCTTTGGTTTCTTAGGTTCTCAAACCGATCAATACAACCCTGATTTAGTAGAAGATCAGGCACATGTAAAACCAGACGGACGACATTTAACCGATCAAATTACCGATAAAGCGATTGGCTATATTCAAAAACAACAAAAAGCAGCACCGGGAAAACCATTCTTTTTATACTATGCACCAGGAGCTGTTCATGCACCACACCAAGTTGAAGCTTCTTGGAGTGATGCTTATAAAGGAAAATTTGACGAAGGTTGGGATGTGTACCGCGAAAAAGTATTGGCTAACCAAAAGAAATTGGGTGTAATTCCTGCTAATGCAGTTTTGCCAGAACGCAATGCACTTATCACGGAATGGAAAAAATTAACTCCCGATCAAAAGAAAGTGTATGCACGATTCATGGAAGTGTATGCTGGATATCTTACGTATACGGATCACGAAATAGGAAGAGTGGTTAATTATTTGAAGGAGAGTAATCAATTAGATAACACCTTGATTTTTGTTGCCATTGGTGATAATGGTGCGAGTAAAGAGGGAAGTCAGGTAGGTACAATCAGCCAAAATCTTTTTTCTAAAGGTGTATCTGACGAGCAAAATCTTCAGTCGAATTTAGAGAAAATCGGGGAAATTGGTACAGCAAAAGGTTTGAATACCAATTATCCATTGGGATGGGCACAGGCTACTAATGCCCCTTTCAAAAACTGGAAACAAGATGCACATTCAGAAGGAGGAACCCGCAATCCTTTGATTGTTTTTTATCCAAAAGGAATTAAAGAAAAAGGTGGAATCAGAAACCAATACAGCCACGTAACGGATATTCTTCCTAATACATTGGAAATTGCAGGGATTAAAGCACCTGAAAAAATTAAAGAAATTAAGCAGGATATTATACAAGGGTCGTCTTTATATGCTTCGTTAAATGATGCTAAAGCGGAATCATTACACAAAGTACAATACTATTATATTTTCGGAAACAGAGCCATTTACAAAGATGGTTGGAAAGCAGCTGCGGCACATCTTCCGGATTCTTTTGCCGTGAAAAAGACAATCGCTAAAAAAGAAGTGCCAGCGGCAAGTAGTTTTGATAATGATGTTTGGGAATTGTACAACTTGAATGAAGATTTTAACGAGCGTAATAACTTGGCTAAAAAGTATCCTGAAAAACTGGAAGAACTTAAAAAATTGTTCGATGAGCAAGCCAAAGAAAATAATCTGTATCCGTTAATTGATTGGCAAGATGTGTATGCTAGAAGAATACACAACACTGGAGTAGATAAAGGTAAAAACCTTCAAGATTTGATTCAACAAGCATCAAAACCGGGTGAAGCTGTTAATAAATAAACCAAGAATTCAGGTCTTTTGTTAAAACATAAAAGGCCTGATTCTTTTAAAAATTATAAATATGAAACTAATAGATTTTCAAATAATAGGAAAAAAAATTATCGTTGGGATAATCGTGTTTTTAGTACCACTAGTGATTTTAGCTGGAGGTTTAACATTAATAAAAACTTTTTTAAAATAAGAAATCATGGCATTAGATAAAACAAAATTAAAAAGAGACTTAGGTATCAGTCTTTTCATTTACAGCTTGCCAGTATTGGCAATTTACCTCTATTTTAAACTGAATAATGGTATTGTGGCAGAATCACATCTTACATTACCATCCTATTTGGAATTTCTTCAACCAGTCTTTACAAACATAAGAAGTTGGGGATTAATTGCATTTACGATTGTTTTGGGAATTGTCGAATTTACAGCAGGTTTGTATGATGATCAATGGACAGGACGTGAACGTAAAATAGATATCGTTTGTTTTTTAGCACCAAAATTGCTTTTACCACCTGTAACAGCATTTTTCAGTTTAACCGCTTTACCGTATATAATTCCAAATTTAGCGAACACCCTTTCTTGGGTTCCGTTTTGGGGAGGTTTTTTCCTGATTGCAATAGCCGATGATTTAACCCAATATTGGTACCATCGTTTGCACCATCAAGTGCCATTTTTATGGCGTTTTCATAGAACCCACCATTCAGCTCCATATATGGGAATGGCAATGGCTTCTAGACAAAATTTTATATACACGGTGTTTTTTTCTCAAATTTATTTGACAGCAACCTTGACTTATTTAGGTTTAGGAATACCCGCTTTATTTGTTTTGGTTGTCAAAAGTTTTATCACATTAGGAGCGCATTCTAGTATTGCTTGGGATAAACCATTTTACAAATACAAAGTATTGCACCCAATTGCTTGGATTTTAGAACGTCTTATTTCTACTCCGGCTACGCATCACGCACATCATGCTGATACCAGTGGTGATGGTGTAGGACATTTTAAAGGCAATTTTGGGAATATGTTTTTTCTATGGGATATGATTTTCGGTACGGGTTTAATCACGCGTAAATTTCCAGAATCCTACGGAACGAAATCATACAAAAGTGAAGAGTGGTATGCACAATTCCTTTGGCCAATATTCAAATCTAAAATAGAAGGTAGCCCTTTAGCTGATGGTGTTATTGCGCTCCCAATTGCTCAAAAACAGACTGTTCCAACAAATTCAAACGTATATGAGTCAGTTCAATCCTAAAGGTTTCAAAAACAGTATCACAGCAATAATTTTGCTTTTTACAATTGTCGGTTTTGCCCAAAATCAAAATACAATTACATTACAATTAGACTCCTTTTCTGCAAAAATTAAGGATCAAAAAAATCCACAGATAATTGATGCACGAGGTCCGGAAGAGTTTGAGTTAAACCATATCAATGGTGCTCTCAATTTTAATTTGGAAACGAAAAATTATACCGAATATGTAGCTCGATTGGATAAATCAAAACCACTATTTATCTATTCAATTGGTGCAGGAAGAAGTAATTTATTGGCCAAAGAATTATTAAAAAATGGGTTCTCGGAAGTGCATGATTTAGAAGGTGGAATTGCTGCCTGGATAGGAGGAGGAAAGTCTTTTTATACGAATTTGAAAAGCAAATTGACATTAGCAGAATTCAATAAAATCATTGCCAATAACAAGAGTGTTTTGGTTGATATTGGATCAAGATATTGTGGAGCTTGCAAAAAAGTAAAACCTATTTTGGAAACTATCAGAGCGGAATATGGAGCCAATTTAAAAATTATCGAAATTGATTTAGAAGAAAGTCCACAAGTGATAGCCGATTTGAAAACAGTAAAGGTTTTTCCAACTTTAATTTTATATCAAAATGGTAAAATTGTTTTCAAAAAAGATGGCTCCAACGATTTGAAAAAAGAGGTTGATGTGGCTTTAGCTCATTAAAATATTGATTTCATTCTTTCAAAAGAATTTATTCATAGGGTGAATTCCAACATTTTCAACACAGATTTAACAAATTTTCACAGCGTATTTGGTGGAAATCAGCTAAATCTGTGTTGTTTTTTGTTTTAAACCCTGTATGATTTTTAAACATGAATTTTATTTAAATACTTGTTTTTTATGTATTTATGTAGATTTTGTTTTTGAGGTTTTATTTTAAGGCAAAAAAAATAATTCAAAATTTGGAAGTTTGTGTTTTTAACATACCTTTGTTCTATCGAATTAGTAGAATTAAAATATTCTAAAACAGAAAAATTGAAAACTATCCAATATATCTCTTTTATAAAAATGCAAGGTCTGTTTGCATTTGGCATTCCTTGCCTGATGTATTGTTGTTAATGCTTTTGCTTTTTATCCATTGAAATTTTAATACAATAAGTTCCTGATTCGTTCGGGTTAACTGATAATGAATAGTACGAATATGAAAAAATATAGTTTAATTGTTGTAATTATTTTATCGAGTTTATACACTGCTTTTGGGCAAGAAACTAAGGCTGTTGCAGTTACTACAGCTAGCTGCGAAGCGATGTGCAAGGCAAATACTTCTAAAAAAGCATTGTTGTTGCAATCTATTGGAGCCAATTCTAAAGAAAATTTGGCGACTTCAAGCAATGGAATGGTATGGATACCGGGAGGGGAATTTAGTATGGGAACCAATGACTATCCTGATGCAAAACCCGTTCATAAAGTGAGTGTCAAAGGCTATTGGATTGATGAACACGAGGTAACAAATGCTCAATTTGCTGCTTTTGTAGCGGCACTAATTATGTAACTATTGCCGAAAGACCTTTAAATCCAACTGATTATCCGGGTGTACCGCTTGATAAATTGGTGCCGGGTTCGGCAGTATTTGTACCACCAACAACAAAGGTGTCTTTGGATAATATACAGCAATGGTGGCAGTACGTCCCGGGAGCCAATTGGCAACATCCTAATGGGCCAGAAAGCAGTATTGTGGGACTCGAAAATAATCCTGTAGTACAAGTTAGTTATCTAGATGCTAAAGCTTATGCTGAATGGGCGGGAAAACGATTACCGACAGAGGCGGAGTGGGAGTTTGCTGCAAGAGCAGGAAGACCACATACTAAATATTATTGGGGAACGGATCTTAAACCCAATGGAAAATGGGTAGCCAATATTTTTCAAGGAACTTTCCCAAGTAATAATACAGCCGAAGACGGTTTTACAGCTGCAGCTCCAGTAAAGTCTTTTCCTAAAAATCCTTTCGGGGTTTATGATTTGGAAGGAAATGTATGGGAATGGTGTAACGATTTATACCGTGACGATTATTATAAAAATAGTGCTAATGATAATCCAAAAGGGCCTTCAACAAGTAATGATCCCGAAGAACCCGGAGTAGAAAAGCACGTTCAAAGAGGTGGTTCCTATTTGTGTAGCGACCAATATTGCATTCGATATGTAGCAGGAAGTCGTGGCAAAGGAGAAACGACAAGTGCTTGCAATCACTTGGGATTTAGATGTGTGAAGGATAAATAATTAAAATAATTTTAAAAATTAAAAAAAATGAAGAAAACAGTTATAACGTTATACTTTCTAATAGCGCTAGCTTTTTTAGGGCAAGCTCAAAATAAAACTACAACACAAAGCTCAAAACCAAATGTCATTTTAATTTTGGTGGATGATATGGGGTATTCTGATTTAGGGAGTTACGGTTCAGAAATCAGCACGCCCAATCTTGATAAATTAGCCAAAGAAGGATTGCTTTTGCGAGAATTTTATAATAATTCAATTTGCGCACCTACCAGAGCTTCTTTGTTAACGGGACAATACCAACACAAAGCCGGAGTGGGTTATTTTGATGTGAATTTAGGATTACCAGCTTATCAAGGCTATTTGAATAAAGAGTCGTTGACTTTGGGCGAAGTTTTTAGAAGTGGCGGTTATAGCACATTGATGTCCGGAAAATGGCACGTAGGTTCTGAAGATTCCGCTCAATGGCCAAATCAAAGAGGGTTTGATAAATTTTACGGAATCTTAAAAGGAGCATCGAATTATTTTGATACTAAATCGTTGCCTTTTGGAAAAGGATATCCAGTAACGCTTTTGAAAAATAATGAAAAGCAAAATCCAAAAGATGATTCCTATTATTTTACAGATGAAATAGGAAAAAATGCGATTGAATTTTTGGGTGAACAAAACAAAGAAGACAAACCTTTCTTTTTGTATCTCGCTTTTACAGCACCACATTGGCCATTGCAAGCCAAACCTGAAGATATTGCCAAATACAAAGGAAAATTTGATAAAGGTTGGGATGTGTTGAGAGAAAACAGAATCCAAAAACTAAAGGAAAACGGAATCATTTTGCCAAATCAAACCATATCTAAAAGAGATGAAGAAGTGCCGCAATGGGATAAATTAACCTATGACGAAAAGCAATTCTGGAAAGCTAAAATGGAAGTTTATGCGGCTATGGTGGACAATATGGATCAAAACGTGGGCAAGGTTTTGAAGAAATTGAAAGATTTGAAAAAAGATAAAAATACGTTCATCCTATTTATTTCTGATAACGGAGCGCAAGGTGGTTTCAGCACTTATAACCCACTCAAAAGAGGTTTGGTGAAAAATGACGGACCGGTAGGAACTTCAGGTTCATTCGATTATCAGGAACAAAATTGGGCTTCATTATCTAATACCCCTTTTCGCCAATATAAAAACGATATGCACGAAGGCGGTTTCAGTTCTCCTTTCATAGCTTGGTTTCCATCTAAAATTAAAGCAGGAAGAATTGATAAAGGAACGGGACATGTTATTGATTTGGCACCAACCTTTTATGAGTTAGCAGGCATTGAATACCCAAAAGAATACAATGGAGTAAAAATAAATCCACTGGCGGGAAAAAGTCTTTTACCTGTATTGTTCAACGGAGATTCTGAAGTGAATAGAGGGGAACCTTTGTTTTGGGAAAGAGCGGGCAATAGAGCCGTGAGAGATGGAAAATGGAAGTTGGTTTCTACTTATCCAAAATACAAATGGGAATTGTACGATTTGGAAAAGGATAGAGGTGAAACCCAAGATGTAGCCGATAGTAATCTGGCCATCGTGAATAAGCTTTCAGCTTCCTACAACGAATGGGCATCAAAAACAGGAGTTGTTGAGTTTAGCAAAATTAGCCCAGGGAATGAAACGATTCCTGGAGCCGTAAGCAGAAATTAAAATAATTGATTATGAAATCTTTTTATCAGGAAATAACGCAACAGCATCAAGACTTCTTGATTCTGCCTAAAAAGAAATTAATCCATCAATTTATAGATGAGTTGTTTTCGGTTTTGTTTTCGAATACGTCAAAATCTTTTGGAAATGTGACTATCATCGAAGACAAATTCGCGGAATTAGAAATACAATTCAACGAACTGGTTTTGGATTTTGAACCTAAAAATGAGAAAAGCCAGCAGCAAACCAAAACGTTTTTTAAGGCATTGCCCAATTTACATAAAAAAGCATTAAGTGATGCCAAAACTATTTTTGCCAAAGACCCGGCTGCAAAATCATTAGAAGAGGTTTTGTATACTTATCCCGGATTTTTTGCTATAGCCATTTATCGTTTTTCACATCAGATTTGGAAACAGGATTTGAAATTACTGGCTCGAACCATTTCGGAATATGCACATAGTAAAACCAGTATAGAAATCCATCCCGGAGCGCAAATAGGCGATGAATTTGCCATTGATCATGGAACGGGAATTGTGATTGGAGAAACCGTAATCATCGGGAACAATGTTCAGATATACCAAGGAGTTACGCTTGGTGCTTTGAGCGTAAAAAAAGGAGAAGCCTCTATTAAAAGACATCCAACGATTGAAGACAACGTAATTATTTATGCCAATAGTACCATTCTTGGCGGACAAACTACAGTAGGAAGGGATTCCATTATTGGCGGAAATGTTTGGCTGACGTATACCATTCCATCCAATTCAGTGGTGTATCATAAAAACGAAATTAGGGTTAAGGACAATAATCCTTTTCCGGAACCCATTTTTTATTCTATTTAAAACATATAACCATGAAATATCAAAGTATTTTAGAGACAATAGGGAATACACCCCACGTAAAATTGAACAAACTTTTTCCAACGCATCAGGTTTGGATTAAATTAGAAAAATCAAATCCAGGTTCCAGCATCAAAGATAGAATTGCTTTGGCGATGATTGAAGATGCCGAGAAAAAAGGGCTTTTGAACCCAGATTCAATAATTATAGAACCCACTTCTGGAAACACAGGAATTGGTTTGGCATTAGTAGCAGCGGTCAAAGGATACAAAGTGATTTTGGTAATGCCAGAATCGATGAGTATCGAAAGAAGAAAAATCATGAATGCTTATGGTGCTGAATTTGTTTTGACACCAAGAGAAAAAGGAACTGCAGGTGCGGTAGAAAAAGCACACGAATTAGCCGCTTCGACTCCCAATTCATTTTTGCCTTTACAATTCAATAATCCAGCTAATGTGGAAGTTCATGAAAGAACAACAGCTCAGGAAATTCTAAAAGATTTTCCCGATGGAATTGATTATTTAATTACAGGAGTGGGAACCGGCGGACATATTACAGGAGTTTCCAAGATTTTAAAACAACATTTTCCCAAGTTAAAAACGTTTGCTGTAGAGCCAGCCTTATCGCCTGTTTTGAGTGGTGGATTAGCCGCACCGCATCCCATTCAGGGCATTGGTGCCGGATTTGTTCCAGACGTTTTTAAGAGGGAATATGTAGATGAAATTATTACCGTTGAAAAAGGAGATGCTTTTGAATTTTCAAAAAAATTAACCAAAACAGAAGGAATTTTTTCTGGTATTTCTACAGGAGCAGCTTTGGCGGGAGTTTCTAAAAAGCTTGAGGAGATACCTGAAAAAGCAGTAATTCTAACGTTTAATTACGATACCGGAGAACGATACTTATCTGTAGATGAGTTGTTTGATTCCGTTTTGTAGCCTGAAGGATTTAACAAAAATAACAAGTAGTCGTATGCAGATAATTAATCGTAAAACATTAAATTAGCAGAAGAGTACTACGCAACAGAATTTTACGAATACATTATTAAATAATCTAAAACTAAGAAAATGGCAGAAGTAAAAAAACAACAGACTGCGTTAGGAGACGTAGCAGCAAGACAATTAGCAATCGCAACACGTTCGGTGCCTACAATGGCAACTTCTCCAAGATGGCTTACGCATCTTTTGCATTGGGTTCCGGTTGAATCAGGGGTGTATCGTTTGAATAAAGTAAAAGATGCGAATCATATTGAGGTAGATTGTTCAGCTAGAGATGAGAGAACGTTGCCTAATACCTTTGTGGATTATATCGATAATCCAAGAGAATACAATTTGGCAGCAGTTCAGACTATAGTTGACGTACACACTCGTGTTTCGGATTTATATAGCAAACCATACAACCAAATTTCGGAACAATTGCGTTTGGCAATCGAAACCATTAAAGAACGTCAGGAAAGCGAATTAATCAACAACAAAGAATACGGTTTGTTGAATAGTGTTGCACCTTCTCAGGTTATTAAAACAAGAACAGGAGCTCCAACTCCAGACGATTTAGATGAATTGTTGACCAAAGTTTGGAAAGAACCTGGTTTTTTCCTGTTGCACCCATTAGCAATTGCAGCATTTGGTCGTGAGTGTACCCGTCGTGGGGTACCACCTCCAACCACTTCTTTGTTTGGATCTCAATTTTTGACTTGGAGAGGAATTCCACTTATTCCTTCTGATAAATTACCAATTAAAGATGGTAAGTCTAAAATCATTTTATTGCGTACAGGGGAAAGCCGTCAAGGTGTAATAGGTCTTATCCAACCGGGATTACAAGGAGAACAATCTCCGGGATTATCTGTACGTTTTATGGGGATTAATGAAAAAGCCATTGCCTCTTATTTAGTATCCTTGTATTGCTCATTGGCAGTTACTGTGGATGATGCCATTGCCGTATTGGAAGATGTAGAAATAGGTAAGTATCATGAGTACAAATATTAATACAACGGGTACGGGATTACCTAATATTGATGACTTGGAAAAGTTAGCCAATGAGTTGTTCAGTGCTTTGCCCAACGAATTTCCAAAAGAAATTTCGTTGAGTCCTAATGCCAGTGAACATCCTCGGGCTACCAAAATTGCCGAAACGCTGCTTGCTGCTGGTAATTTAGGTGGAGTCGAAGCGGCATTTCCAGTTAGCAATCACGATACGGTGTTGGGACAATCTGGTTTTGCATCATTGGCAACTCCGGCTGTTTCAGCCAGTCCGATAGGGTCAGTACAAACACCGCCTTCGTTTGGTGGTTTTGGAGGATCGCCTTCGGTGGTGCAGTATGGAAAGACACCCGGTTTTGGAGGCTATTCCAATGCTTTTTCTGATTCCAATATCGAAAATATTTCACAATTAGGTGATTTGAATCTGGATATAAAAGAAGGATTTACATTTGCTCCTGTTTCAGGAAGTGGAGCTGATCCCTACGCTGTGAATAATGGCAATAATATCAATGCAGATAATCCGCAAACGGGTTTCAATGATCCCAATCTGAAAAATAGTGGTGGTAATTCGTCTTCGAATTTGAATCCCAATTATTTGCCATTTGAATTAGAACATTCTTCTTTTGAATCCGAATTGAAAACGGCTTTAGCAGCGCTTAATTCTAGTTTTGGAATTCCATCTTTGGTAAACACTCCTGGAATTATTGACACTCCGGCATCTTATTATTTTTTGAATGAAAATCCTTTTGGTTTTGATTCCAAAAAAGCAGATGTTTCGCCTGTAAGTCACAACGAATTTGAAGGTTTTGGCGGAACAAATTTCAATCCACACATTATCAAGAAGGATTTTCCAATTTTGAAAGAAACGGTAAATGGAAAACCTTTAATCTGGTTTGACAATGCAGCGACAACCCAAAAGCCACAATCAGTAATTGACCGTGTGAGTTATTTTTACGAACACGAAAATTCAAACATTCACCGTGCCGCACACGAATTGGCAGCGAGAGCTTCTGATGCGTATGAAGCCGCCCGTGAAAAAGTGAAAGTATTCCTGAATGCAAAATCCGTAAACGAAATTGTTTTTGTTCGTGGAGCAACGGAAGGAATCAATTTAGTGGCTCAAAGCTGGGGCGATCAGAATTTGGTTGCCGGCGATGAGATTGTAGTAAGTAATTTGGAACATCATGCTAATATTGTGCCTTGGAAACGTCTAGCCGATAAAAAAGGCTTGAAGTTGAGAGTGATCCCTGTGGATGACAATGGACAAATTTTGTTGGACGAATATGCAAAATTGCTGAATTCTAAAACGAAATTGGTTGCTTTTACACAAGTTTCCAATGCGTTAGGAACAGTAACTCCAGCCAAGCAAATGGTAGAAATGGCTCATGCTGTTGGTGCTAAAGTGCTTTTGGATGGAGCGCAATCAGTTTCGCATATGAAAGTGGATGTTCAGTATCTGAATGCCGATTGGTTGGTTTTTTCTGGTCATAAGTTATTTGGACCAACGGGAATTGGCGCTTTGTATGGTAAAGAAGATTTACTAAACGAAACCCAGCCATATCAATCTGGTGGAAATATGATTCAGGATGTGACTTTTGAGGAGATTAAATACCACAAAGCACCGAATCGTTTTGAAGCAGGAACAGGAAATATTGCCGATGCCATTGGTCTAGGTGCAGCGATTGATTATGTTTCGAAAATCGGAATAGAAGTGATTGGGCAATATGAGCATTATTTATTGGAATATGCGACCAATTTGCTGAAACAAATTCCGGGTGTTCGATTAATAGGAACTGCTGCCCATAAAGCGAGTGTACTTTCTTTTAACTTGCAAGGTTTTACCAATGATGAAGTAGGACAGGTATTGAATAAAGAAGGTGTTGCCGTGAGAACTGGTCATCATTGTGCTCAGCCTATTTTGAGAAGAATGGGAGTAGAAACCTCTGTGAGGCCTTCTTTGGCCTTTTACAACACCACTCAGGATGTGGATGTTTTTATAGAAACCCTTTGGAAATTAAAATCTGGAAAAAAATAAATAGTACTCCCTAAAGAGGTTGACTCTTTATTACAAAAATGTATTAAACCTGTCCATTAGTTTGGGCAGAGAAAATAGGAGTTGTAGAGTTTAGTAAATTAGGCCTGGGGATGATTTAATTCCTTGTGCGACAAGTAAAAAATAATTTGTTTCAAAATATCAAAGAGAAGTTACTTTAGAGTAGCTTCTCTTTTTTTTATCCTAAAGATTGTTATAACACCTTGGTATATTTGTTTGGTTTTGGATACAAATGTTTCTTTTTCTGTGTAGTGGGTTGTTCATAGTATATGTGTAAAAATCGTTTTTGCTAATTGAATATAATTCACTAACTTTCATGTATATATGTAGATGATTATTCGGTTTGTTGCCGTTAATAAATGTTAAATTTAACGCCATTTTCACCATGAAAATTTCCTTTGAAAAAAAAATATTGCTGGGGTTTATTGTCAATTTACTAGTTGTCATTGCTTCAGGATGGGTTTTTATTTCTCGGCTTGACAAGCAAAGAGATCAAACAAATGATTCTGTGTTAAATTGGATAGAACTTTCCTTATTTGTTCTTTCCATTGTTTTACTGACCATCGTCTATTTTATAATTAAGGCGCAATTACGTGCTAAAAACATTTCCCAGAACTTACTATTAGAAAACAAACAACTGCTTCAATCTATCATTGATAACACTTCGAATCCTATCTTTATTAAAAAAATAAATGGAGAATATTTATTGGTTAATAAACAATTTGGATCTTTATTTCAAATCCCGAATGAAGAAATAATAGGGAAAACAGACCATGATTTTTTACCAAAAGAAGTCGCTGATGTTTATCGAAATTCTGATCTTGAAGTGGCAAAAGCATTAAGAGAACTAAAAACAGAAGAAACTATCCAACAATCGGACGGTCCTCATACTTATATCGCAGTAAAATTTCCTTTGTATGATTCAATAGGAAGGATTTATGCTATTGGTGGAATTTCGACAGATATCTCAGAAAGAAAGAAATTAGAAGACTCATTTAAAGCAGCTGATAAATTCTTTAACATGTCATTAGATATTATGGTTATAGCCTCAAAGGATAAATTTATAAAGGTTAATCCAGCTACCAGTAAAATTTTAGGGTATTCAGAGGAAGAGTTATTGAGTAAACCATTTCTGGAATTTACTGTCCCTGATGATATTGACGTTACAAAAAAAGAAGTTGCTAAACTTCAGTCCGGTGTCTCAACAATAAATTTCGAAAATAGATATATCTGTAAAGACGGGTCAATAAAATGGCTTTCTTGGTCAACCTATCCAGACCCCTCAACCGGATTGTTGTATGCAATTGCAAGCGATATTACCGCTAAAAAAGAAATTGAAGACTCTTTGGTCGTTGCCGATAAATTTTTCAATATGTCTAATAACTTGCTTGTCGTCTCAAAAGGAGAGCATTTTATAAAAATAAATCCAGCGTTTACCAAAACATTGGGTTACACTCAAGAAGATATGAATACCATAAAATTTACGGAATTAACATATCCTGAGGACAAAAAGATAGCCGATGAAGTATTGGCTAAGCTTCTAAAAGGGGATGAAATTGTAAATTTTGAATATCGTGTTCGTTGTAAAGACGGAACCTACAAATGGCTGGACTGGCATAGCACTATTGATATACAGCAAGGTATAGTTTATTCTGTTGCACGTGATATTACTGACAAAGTTAAAGATGAACAATCCTTAAAAATAGTTAACAGTTTTTTTGAGATGTCATTTGATGCTTTTTTTGTTGAAAAAGGAAATAAAATCATAAAAATTAATCCTTCTTTCACTAAAATTTTGGGGTATAATCAAAACGACTTAGAGAAAATATCACTTTTAGATCTACTGCATCCAGATTATGTAAAAATTGTCAGTGAAAGAAGGGAAAAGCGTTTAAAAGGAGAGCCGGTAGAGGCAGATGTTATATTTCCTTTATTGTGCAAAGACGGTTCCTATAAATGGACTGAATCAGTGATAGCAACGGATGTTAAAGCTGGAATGATATATGCCGTTTTACGTGACATCAGCCAAAAAAAGATTGATGAAGAAAAGCTAAATAATTATACACAGAAATTAAAAGATGACGAACAACAAATACAAAGCATTTTTGACGGCGCTCCTGATCCGGTTGTCGTAATTGATAGCGGAAGCAATGTTTTAAGATGGAATCCAAAGGCGGAATCTGTTTTTGGATGGAAAACATCCGAAATTATTGGAAAACCTTTGTATGAATTCATTATTCCAACCCAACATCGAGAATCCCATAAAAAAGGGATGGAGCATTTTTTAACTACTGGAGAAGGAGCTATCATAAATAAAACATACGAGATAGAAGCGGTCAATAAAGCAGGAACTGAATTCCCTGTGTCTATTAGTGTTTCACCAATCAAACTGGGTGAAAAATATCTTTTTGTTGGTTTTGTAAGAGATATTACTGAAAGTAAAAAAGCCGTTGATGAATTGTATGAGAATGAAGAAAAGTTGCGATTGATTTTAGAGAATATCAGTGAGGGTGTTATTGTTGCTAATGCAGACAGGAAAGTAGTAATGGCTAATTATATGGCCAATGAAATTTTTGGAATTGAAGAGGATGATAAAATATCGTCTAATTTAACCGATCATTTTGAGTTGTATTTTCCTGATGAAAAAACGGTTTTTCCTTCCCAAAAATTACCCATGGAACGGGCATTGGATGGAGAAGAAACAAATGATGTTGAAGTAGTTCTTTGGAACCCCGTTGCGCAACAAAAAAGAAGGGTTCTTATTAGCGGCAGGCCATTAGTGGATCAGGATAATAACGTGGTTGCTGCCGTTGTAACCATAAAAGACATCAGTAAATACAAACAAATGGAAGAGGAATTGAAAGAAACGGAATTAAAATACCGAAAATTAATAGGCTTTAGAAAAGGGGGAGACACTGTTACTTAATGTTTTCTTTTGAGAAATAGTTATAAAAAAACCACGATTCAGCGAAAGCGAATCGTGGTTTTTTATTTCTTTTTTTATTGAATTAACAATACTCGTTGAAAGCATCTTTTAGGTTCTCAGCAATTAATTCTGCTGGGCGACCTTCAATGTGATGACGCTCTAGCATGTGAACTAATTCTCCGTTTTTGAATAAAGCCATACTTGGCGATGACGGAGGAAAAGGGAACATATGTTGTCTGGCAGCATCAACTGCATCTTTGTCAACACCTGCAAAAACGGTAATTAAATGATCTGGTTTTTTTGCCCCATCTAAGCTCATTTTTGCTCCTGGGCGTGCGTTTCTTGCAGCACAACCACAAACTGAATTTACAATCACAAGCGTTGTCCCTTCTAATTTCATTGCGTTTTCAACTGCTTCAGCACTATGTAAATCTTGAAAACCTGCAGCTGTTAATTCAGCTTGCATTGGTTTTACCATTTCTTCTGGATACATATTTTTTATTTTAAAAAGTTTAAAGTTTTCTTTGTTTAATGATGCAAAGTTACAAAGTTTAGAACCAACACGTTTATTTGTGCTATAAAGTTTTGTTATAGTTTGATTGTTATTTCATTGTTTTGAAAATAACATGAAATAGTGCTTTAATAAATAGCATTTTAGGACATTTTAATATCACCTGAATATCTTCTTGAAAAGAAGTTTCTTCGTCCAGAAATTTAAAAATCAACGTAGGATTTCCTTTTTTGAACATGGACGAAAAAATAGTGCTTCCCAATTCATTTTTTCGATCTAAAATATCCAAAAGCAACAAATCATAAAACCAGAATTTGCTCTTTTTATGGAACTTGGTGAAATCAGTTTGCGTTTGAAGAAACGAAACCAATTCAGTGGATTTTTTATCAGAATTTTTAAAAGTATATCCTGTGCTGGCTTTTGTCCAACCTCCGGAAGTACCAATGTTAATGACATTTTTGGTGTTCAATTTCCAAAAAGGATAACAGGTCATAGGAATACTTCCTTGTTCTTTTTCTATGATTTCGTAATCAGTAATGCCCAGATTTTGAATGTATTTTTTGATTTCAGTTTCATACTCCGCTTTTTCAAGATGATTGTGAGAAAATAAAGTATATTCCAGTAAAGCTTCGGTTCTGGAAGTTGGCAACACATACATAAAGCGCGTATTTCCCCTTTGTTCTAACGAAAAATCCATGAATGTGGCCTGGTCAGGATTAAAAACTGGCTGTTCACTTTTTATAAACCAACCAATAAAATGCTGCTGTAAAACAGGATATTTAGTTTGATTTTCTACTTTTTGTTTGTTGTAAATGCTATTGAATAGTTTGGAGCAGGAGAAACTTTCAGCATCAGTTTGTATCAGAATTATATTTTCGGATTCTTCAATTTCGATTACTTTTTGATTGACAAAAGTGATGTTTTCTTGTTTCGAAATCAAATCAAACACTTGGTTGTAAAAGTCCAAGCCGCGTACCATGTTGTATTGATACGGTTTTAAATCTAAATCCCGACGAAAGTCTTCATTGGCAAACAAAGCCGAATTCCATTGCTTTGAAATTGAATCTTCCCAGAGAGTATCGTTTTTCTCCCAAAAACACCAAGTTCTGTCGTTCGCTTTTTTAGTATTTTCATCAATAAGCAAAATACTTTTGTCTTTGAATTTTCCCGAAAGCACCATTTTATAAACGGTCATCAAAGCTGATAAGCCAGTTCCGGTAAAGATGTAATCGAAGTGTTTCATTGGAAAATTTGACAATTACACCAAAAATAGACATTTTATTCTTTTAGTTTCTCTAAAATGAGTTGAAACTCTTTTGGTTTTATGTAGTTGTTGTCTTGAAAAATGATTTCGTTTTTACTGTTTAAAACACATATAGCGGGATAATTCAGCTGTTTGTTAATGGTTCCCAGTTGCATGGCGAGTTCATGAATTCCAGAAGTATTTCCCGTAGATTTAAACTTAAAAGAAGCGTTGTTAAAAATAATTGTCCGTTTTTCTTCAGCATTAAAATCAATAAAATAAAAAGTATTGTTTAGTTCCTTTATGATGCTTTCGTTTTTGAAAGTTGTGTTTTTCATCGCATGACAGAATTGGCACCAATCCGTATGAATAAAAACGACAACTTTCCTTTTTTCAATATTTTGCAGACTATCTATTTGTTCAAAAGAGACCACGTTTAGCTGTGCAAAACCAGATGGAATCACCGAAAATAAAAGCAACAGTAAAAGAAGTTTTTTTCTCATTTATTTTAAATTATAGCGCAGTCCAAAAAAGCTACGAATACCTTGGTTAGGACCATAAACATAAGTAGTGTCAAATGTCAAACCGTAAGGATTTTGGGATGTAGCCAGCACTTGCCCGTTAGAGTCGTATTGTACATTCTTGTCAAAAGGATCATTTGTTCTGGAAATTAAAAATGGATTATTCTGTTTTGGCAGAAAATTCAATATGTTTTTAATTCCGGCATAGAACTCGAAATTTTTCCAACCAGAATAGGTAAATTGAATGTTTTGTAAACTATACCATGGCGAATTTGGGCTTCGAGGATCTAAAGTACTTAATAATGGCAATTTCATTGGTCCGTATACATTTCCGGTATAGTCAATATTCAAATCGATAGTTTTTATCTTATACGATACGCTCCATGTCGCAGTAAATTTTTCAGTTAAAAAGGGAGTTTCTTTTACTCCGTTTTCAACATTTTTATTATCAAGAAAGGAAGCGCCTGTAATAATCTTTAATCCGTTAGGAAAATTGACGTCTATATTGGTGCTAATTCCTTGACTTATGGCGTAACCGTTGATGTTGTCATAAATTATTTTATTGGGGTCAGTCTTATAATCGGAAACAATTTTATTGCTGAATCGGGTGTGGAAAAGGGCCGTTTCAATTCCTATAAATGTTCCATTGCCGAAATTTATTTTTTTGATGTAATTCAAATTTGCATTTACGGATTGTTCCGGTTTCAAGTTATGGGCCACTATAACTTCACGGGCACCTGTTAAGGCAGCATGGTCTTCGGTAAATAAATTCACAACTCTAAAACCCGTTCCAGCATTCAAACGAAGAATATTATTGTCGTTCAATTTCCATTTATAGGCTAATCGTGGGGTCAAAATGCTTCCATGAAATGAGTTATAATCATAACGCATTCCCAATAATAGTTTGTGTTTTTCAGTGAACGTGATTTCGTTTTGAACAAAAATTCCGGGTAGCCAAGTTTTTTCCGGATTGTTATTTCCATGAGCAGCCGTCGCAGGAGTATTGTCGTCATAATAATTGTAACGGGCTGCTATTCCTGTGAGCAGGTCATTTTTTCCTAGTTTCTTATCCCAGGTTAATTGCATGAAACCAATTTTTTGGTTGGCAATATATTTTGTTATGCCATAACGACTGTCTTGATAGTGCACGTTTCCAGAGAATGAAAGCATCAATTTCTCTTGAAATGGCAATTGATAACTTCCTATAAGTTCCGCTCGTTTTGTGTAGATGCTTTCGCCGTAAATTTCATCTCCTCCACGGTTTTTTTTCTCCCAGCGCATATCTCCGCCAAAACGATCTTCATAGACAGCACGTGCTGCAATAGTGAATAATCGATTTTCTTTTCTGTCAAAAGTCCATTTTTGAAAAAGTGAAATTCGGTCTGAGAGCGAAACATCGGTAAATCCATCATTATCGTTGTCAATTCTATTGTTGTAATTGAAATAATTTAGACCTAATAATGCTGTTGCTTTCTTACCAACATTCAGTTTTACCCCTAAGTCGACATTGGTTTCCAACCAAGAAGTGCTAAAAACATCCGCAGAGAATAATGGTGCATTTAGTGGGTTTTTAGTGATGATATTAATTAATCCCCCAACTGCTTCGCTGCCATACAATGAGGATGCAGGACCTTTTACAATTTCAATTCTTTCTACCAAGGAATTTGGGATTCCTGATAATCCGTATACTGTTGATAAACTGCTTACAATGGGCATCCCGTCTATCAAAACCAAAGTATAAGGCCCTTCCAGTCCGTTAATGTGAATGTCACCGGTATTACAAACGCCACAATTAAGTTGCGGTCGGACTCCGTTTACGTTTTGAAGTGCTTCATAAATACTTGCGGTAGGATTTTTTTTGAAAAATATTGGGGAATAGACTTCAACAGGGACGGCACTTTCTAATCTTTTTACCGCTTTTAAGGTTCCTGAAACCACCACTTCGTTGAGTTGATTTTCAGTATTGGAGAGTTCAAAATCCACAATTGTATTTCCGTCTTTTTTGACAGTTATATTTTTTCTGGATGTTTGAAAACGGTTGGCTATAACTTGAATTTTATAAGTCCCCTCTGGGATATTCTTGAATGTATAGGTACCTAAGCTATCGGTTTTAGTTTTATAATTAGTTCCCATTATAACAATAGTTGCATGAGGAATCGCTTTTTTTTCTGATGAAACGAATCCTGAAACAAAAGTTTTTTCTTGTGCATAACTGAAGTTCACAATAAGAAAAACAAATAACATAAATATTTTTTTCACAATGCTTAAATTAAATTTAGACAAAGCTAAAAATTATATTTTGCAAAACAAATTTTTTAATTACTTTTGTATCAATAATTTAAAATCAGCCATGGGAAAATCTTTAGAAGAAGTACACCAATCGGTTTCTACTCAAAATAAAAAATCAGTCTTCAGAAAAATATTAGCCTTTTTCGGACCAGCCTATTTAATCAGTGTTGGTTATATGGATCCAGGAAATTGGGCTACTGATATTGCCGGCGGAAGCCAGTTTGGTTATGCCTTGCTTTGGGTTTTATTAATGAGTAATATGATGGCGCTTTTGTTGCAAAGTTTAAGCGCACGGTTGGGAATTGTAACCCAACGCGATTTGGCGCAAGCCTCACGGGAAACCTATTCCCCGTTTATCAATTATATCCTTTATTTTCTTGCCGAAATCGCTATTGCCGCCTGTGATCTTGCCGAAGTATTAGGAATGGCAATTGGTATCAATTTATTGTTTGATATTCCGCTTATTGAGGGGGTGATAATAACCGTTTTAGATACTTTTTTATTACTGTTTTTAATCAATAAAGGCATCCGGAAAATGGAAGCTTTCATTATTGTGTTGGTTGTTATTATTGGACTATCCTTTATTTTTGAGATGATTTTTGCTCAGCCGGAAATGGGGAAAGTTATTTATGGATTGATTCCTTCAATGCCTAACGAAGCAGCGCTTTATATCGCTATCGGGATCATTGGGGCAACGGTTATGCCACATAATTTGTACCTGCATTCCTCATTGGTGCAAACCAGAAATTTTGATAGAAGCAATGCCGGGATTAAGCAGGCTTTAAAATACAATTTTATCGATTCCACAATTGCATTAAATCTAGCCTTTTTTGTAAATGCCGCTATTTTAATATTGGCTGCAGCCACATTTTATAAAAACGGCATGTTTGAAGTCGCCGAAATTCAAGATGCACACCGGTTTTTAGCACCACTTTTAGGGAGTAAATGGGCACCAATATTATTCGCAGTGGCTTTGATTGCGGCAGGACAAAGTTCTACCGTTACCGGAACATTAGCCGGACAAATTATTATGGAAGGCTATCTGAATTTACGAATCCAACCTTGGGTTCGAAGAATAATCACCCGATTAATCGCCATTGTTCCAGCCGTAATTGTAATTTCCATTTTTGGCGAAAGCGTCACAGGAAAATTACTGATTTTAAGCCAGGTAATTTTGAGTTTGCAATTGGGTTTTGCTATTATTCCGCTGATACATTTTGTAAGCGATAAATCAAAAATGAAAGGATTTCACATTGGTAAGGTTACCCAAATTGCTTCTTGGATTGTTGCAACTATTATCGTTTCACTGAATGCCAAATTGGTTTTTGATGAAATAAACGGGTGGCTCGAAACTTCTGATAACCCAATTGTATTATGGTTTACGGTGGTTCCTTTAGCATTTGGTTTCTTGATTTTGTTGCTTTATATTGTATTCAAACCATTTATTGTCAAACCAAAAACTAGGATTCTAAACCATTCGCCACACAATTTAAAATTGCAATTTTCTAAAACCGCAATCTATAGCAAAAAGAATATTGCTGTTTCGGTAGATTTTTCAAGCGCTGATGAAGTAGCATTGAATAACGCTTTTCAATTGGGTGGAATCGATGCGAAATACACTTTAATTCATGTGGTGGAAACCGTTGGAGCACTTGTTTATGGCGAAAATATTGATGATCATGAAACTTTAATAGACGAGAAACTATTAAACGAATACAAAGAAATGCTATCAGAAAAAGGATTTAAAGTTGAAATACAATTGGGATTTGGAAAACCAAATAAAGTCATTCCTACCATTATCAATGAAGGAAATTTTGATATCTTGGTTATGGGAACGCACGGACATACTGGATTCAAAGATTTAATCTTTGGAACTACCGTTGACAAATTGCGACACAAAATAACGATCCCATTACTTGTCGTGAAAAATTAAATTCTTGTGCTGAATTTGTTTCAGTATCAGGAGCTATCGGGGCTAAGGCATCTGGAAGCATTAATCAATAATCTTCAATCTCAAATCAAATGACTTTTTCAGAAGAAAATTATCTCAAAACCATATTCCATCTAACGATTCTTTCCGATTCAGAAATAAGTACTAATGCCATTGCTGAAATGATGGAAACTAAAGCTTCATCCGTAACAGATATGCTCAAGAAATTAGCCGAAAAGGATTTGGTCCATTATAAGAAATACCAAGGCGTTTCTTTAACAGAACACGGAAAAATAACAGCCAAAATGATTGTGAGAAAACACCGTCTTTGGGAAGTTTTCTTAGTGGATAAATTAGACTTTTCCTGGGATGAGGTTCATGATATTGCAGAGCAATTAGAACATATAAAATCCGAAAAGTTAATAAACAAACTCGATGATTTTCTAGGAAACCCAACCGAAGATCCGCATGGCGACCCCATTCCGGATGCCAACGGGCGCATGATTAAAATTGAAAAGCAACTGCTTTCAGAGTTGCATGAAAATCAAACGGGAATATGTGTGGGTGTAAAAGACACATCATCTGAATTTCTTAAATATCTGGACAAGCAAGGAATCGCATTGGGTTCTAAAATTGAAATCATCAGTAAGGAAAGTTTTGATTTGTCTCTAAAAATAAAAGTGGATCACAAGGATTTAACCATTTCGAATAAAATCGCCACAAATCTTTTTGTAAAAACTACGTAACCAAAAGGACTATATTTGGTATAATTAAAAGAAAAATTAAATGAAAAATAGTCTCTTAGCCTTTTTACTGATTTTTTGTGTTTCCGTTTTTGCTCAAAACACCAAAAAGGAAAATATAAAATACGTAAAAATCACCCAAAAAATATGCCTTAAAAAAACAGGGTATCAATTGGTTTTGAAAGCAATCATTTCTGATTCCCGTTGTCCGGAAGGAGTTACTTGCGTTTGGGCTGGAGAAGCTTCAGCAGTTATTTCCGTGTACAAAGATTCTAAATTAGTTGAGGATAAAACTATCGTTTTTTCTCAGAAAAATGAAGCGGAAAACAACCAATGGTTTGCTAAGTATTTACTTGAAAAACAAAGAAAAATAAAAAACAGCAATGTTTTTCCTTATCCAAAACAAAGAGTAACTGTTGCTAAAAAAGACTATTATATCAAAATTGGTTATATAAAATAGGCCTCCTGCCAACAGTAATTATAGCGATGTTTTACTATTTCTTATGAACTTAAATTCCTTATATAGTGAAAAATATAAACCATATAAGGAATTTAAGTTCATTTAAGTTTAAAAAAGAGTTCAGTATGCTATGTTTAATTTATAGTGTAGTGCTGTTTTTTATCCCTTTTTAAAACCAATTAATTTTCGGTATTTCTGCTCGCTTTCTTCTAAAGCAACCTCAAGTTCTTTGTAATAGGTAATGTCTTTTATATTAGCAACTGCAGCTATAACGTAGTTGTTTTCGTCGATTATTGGTCTGCCACTAATGATAACCCGTTTTTTTGCTTTAGTTTCAGAATCTTCAATTATTATCTCAACATCATCCGTTGATTCTCCTTTTAGCGCTTTTTCCAGTGGAAGATTCTGGGCAGGAAAAATGGTTTTTTCGTCAGGATAATACAATTCATATTTAGTGGACCAATCAAGAGTTGTTGGGGCAGTAGCATCTTGTTTTATTCCTATAATTTCTTCCGCCATGTGATTGGATAAAACAATTCTTTTTTGGTTATCGGTTACAATAATTCCTTCGCCAATATTTTCCAAAATTAATTTCAATTTTAGTTCATTAAGATGCACCAATTTGTCGGCTTCTTTTTTTTCATTTTCCATTTTTTTTCTAAGCGATATGTCTTTGATAAAAGCAATGAAAATATACTTACCTAAAATAGTAGCCGGAGATACTGTCAGCTCAATATCAAACTCTTCATGTTTATTGTTAAGAGCCGTGATTTCTATAGTTTTATTGATAATAGGTCCTTCACCTGTTGTAATGAAATTTTTGAACCCTTTAGTATGTTCGTCTCGATACTTTTCAGGAATAATTAAATCACGCATTGGTTTTCCCATAGCCTCCACTAATGACCATCCGAATGTTTTCTCGGCTTGTGGATTCCATCTGATAATGATTCCCTCATCATTTATCACAATTAAGGCATCTGGGGCCTCATTAAATATGGTTTGTAATTGGCCTTCGCTTTCTTTTAATTTTTGTTCGGCTGCTTTTCGTTCCGTAATATCTCTCATAATAGATTTATGCCCGGTTATTCTATTTCCTTCCCTTAATTGCATTACCGTTTGTTCTACCCATTTTTCTTCTCTCGATTTGGTAAGGATGGGAAATGAGAATAAGGTTTCATCTATTTTATTTTTAAATTGGTTAAAATAGAATTCGGCCACACGATCTCTCCACTCCGGAGCAACGATTTCTGAAAAATGTTTCCCAATAATTTCATTTTGAGTGTAACCCGTTAGTTTTTTGCAGGCAGGATTGATATAGGTAAAATAACCTTTGTAATCTGAAGTATGGACTACATCACTTATGTTTTCAACTATTTCACGGTATTTTTCCTCGCTTTTGCGGAGGGTTTCTATGGCTTCGGCTAATTGGGCAGTACGTTCTGTTACTTTTCGTTCCAGTTCCTCATTTAGGTTTTTAATTTCGGTTTCTGAAGTTTTTCGTTCTGTGATATCATGAATAACCAATACACCGCCGGTTATTCCACCGGCAGGATTTTTTAAAGGTCTGGCAGTTACAACTACAGAAAGTCCATCAGGTTTTTTATAATTCTGGATGAATATTTCCATATTATCAACTTCTTCACCATTTAATGCTTTTACTAAAGGAAGTTCATCGGTATTAAAAATTGTTTTAGTATCGGGCAAAAAGAAACCATAGGTTTGAGCCCATCTTTCTATAGGAATATCCATGGGCCCAATTCCAATTATTTTTTCACTGGCAGCATTCCAAAGGATAAATTTTTTATTCTCATCAGCAACTATTAATCCATCACCCATATTTTGTATGACGGATTGTAAAAGGGTATTTTGGTTATTCAGTTGTTCTTTGGATTGTGCTACTTCATTGTCTCTTTTTTCAATGTTTTCCAGCATATTATTTAGTCCCAGAGAAAGAATGCTGATTTCATCTTTTCCTTCAACGATCATGCGGGTTTTATAATCACCGGTATCCTTTATCTGTTGTATTACTGTTACCAAGTTTAACAACGGTTTTGAAATGTATTTTTTAATAATCATGGCAATTAAAAAAGCAAGTCCGATACCTACAATTAATAATACGATTCCTAGACGCAAAACATCCATTTTTATTTTATTCAATTCCGATAGTTCAAAGTTGATACAAACTAATCCTATTGTTTTATTATCTTTTTTGATTTTGCTGTAAACAAAAAGATTTTTATTGGTAAACAGAACACTTTTTTGCTCCATTGCAGGAACAACAAACCGAAATTTAGGATTGGCGCCCGGTTTAGTGTAGGATGCAAAAACATGCCCTTTTTTGTCCAGTATACTTGCATTTACGATGTCGTTTTGTACGGCTAATTCGGATAGGATTTTCTTTGCGGCAGCATTATCCAAAAATTCAAGAGCCGAAACACTATTAAAACCTACCACTTGCGCAATAGCAATTGAACTTACCATTTTCCGGTCTTTGAACCCTTTTATGTCTATTAGAACAAAAGCTGCAATACAAAGCACTAATACAAATGCGGAGGTGAAAACCTGCATGAGTACCAGCTTATTTTTAATGGAGATGTTACGTAAATTCATCATTTGGTTGTTATTTTTTGATCCTAAAATAATACTTAGCACACTATAGGTACATTGATTACACTCCTTATTAAGTTTTTCTTCTTCACTCAAATTCGCTTATAAATGGAACGATACTAAAGTGTATTTGAGACGATTATTGTACAATAATTGCATGTTGCAGCAAGAATGAACTGATTCCAATTCCGGATTTATTTATCGCTTTTAGATTTACCTCGAATTTTAATTTATTTTCGACTATAACAAAATTCATTTGCGCCCCTTTTTTTCCATAACCATTTCGCTCTGTTACGATTAATACTGGCTTTCCTGAAAATTTAGAAAGAATGGTTTCAATTGGGATGCTACTATTGTAAGGGACAAATAGAATGTTACAAAAACTGATATCGTCCAAATTTTTATATTCCTTAATGTCAATTTTTTTAGTTTTAGGAATGTCTAGCAATGAAGCGGTAATTGGGCTTTCTTCCAAAATGGCAATCTTAAAAGTTTGATTTTTAGAATAATCTTTCCAATTGACATAATCTATAAAACGATACAGAAAAGCAGCTTTTAAAGCATATTCCTTTCCCCCGGCATTCTCTTGGGCAGCTATTGGATTTCCTCCCATCAGTATGATGATTACTCCCCAAAAAAAGATGTGATTTTTAAGTGTCATGACATTTTATTTTTAACGAAGTTTCGACGTGATTTGAAAAAATTAATGCTGCTTTATTTTTAAAAAATTCTGATTTTAGAATTTATAATTTAATGACAAACTGAACAAGGTTCCTAATTGACTGAAGTGGAATCCTTGATAGGTTGTTTGCGAATAACGGCCATTGAATGTAATCAAGTTAAATTGTGACTTTACTTGAGCAGGGTTATTCAAAATGGCGGCACCAACTGCGTTTTCGGCTTTAAATTTCCATTCAGGCAATACATTTAATAAATTATTCACATTAAATGCCAGTGTTAATTTATCAGTTGCTGCGAAATCTATTCCTAAATCAGTAACTATTTTTGGCGTAAACTCAGTTCTTAAATTTGAATCTAAACCTTGTTGTTTGAAAGTAGCTTTTCCGAAATAAGTGTTGTTAATAGTTAAATCAATTTTTTTAATTCTGTAATTGGCTCCCAAAATCCATTTTGTTTCGGGTCTTGAGGTAAACATTAAAGCGTTAAGTGTTGCTCCAAAATTGTTGCTTGCAATGGGTGAAATTCTTTTATTTTCAAAAGTTACGTTTCCTGATAAATTAAATCCTAATTCTCCTACTCCTAATGCTATGGTATTGTAATTCATTACAAAATCTAAGCCAGATGTTCTCGAATCAAATGAATTTTCAAACCAGGCAACGCTGCCAAATTGTGTGGCTACTTTATCTCCTAAGATGATTCTGTTTGCTACTTTGATGTTGTAATAATCTATCGTGAAATTTAATTTTTTTAAAGGATTGGCACCTATTCCTACTGTTATATTAGTTGATTTTTCAGCATCTAATTTTGGGATTCCCAATATGCGTGCCTGTGCAGAAATATTATTAATTAACCCATTAATTTGGACTCCTTGTCCTGCTATGAAGGAATATTGTGATTTTTGAGAGTAAATTTGGTGTAATGTCGGTGCTCTAAATCCAGTGGAAACGGATCCTCTTAGGGTAATTTTGTCATTATAAAATTTAAACCTAGAACTTAATTTCCAAACTGTTGCTGCTCCAAAATCACTATAATCTTCATAACGAACCGTACCGTTTACTAAGAAATCTTTAGAGAAATCATACGCTAAATCAAAGTATCCACCTAAATTGTAACGATTCCATTTGCCTGAATTTTCGGGTCTGTTACCGGAAAAGGAATCGGCACCTTCTCCATCCCAGGAAGCCTTGTCTCCTTCAGTAATTATAAAGGTTTCTGTTCTAACCTCAGAACCAAAACCAACACTTATTTTATCAGATAATACTTTAGAAATGTCTAAATTACCTACAATATGCTTAAACGAAGCTCCCCCGGGTTTGAAAGAGATTGGACTATTCTCTTGGTAGATATTGACTCCATTAGAATCTTTTATGTCTGATTTGTTTTGAGAGTTTTCTACCGTATAGGTTTGCGAATTACCACCAACAGTTATGCTGGCATCAACATTCCATCCATTCTTTATCGCTTTGTAACCTAAGGTAGCATTGTAATCGTTCAAATCTCCTGTAAATGTTGGATGATAACCTTTATAGGAAGCTACTGTACCATCACCAAAGAAATCTTTTAAATAAGTGGGATAAACAGATGAGTTGCTCCAATTTTGTATACTGCTATTTTCAAAAGGGTTTTTTATGGATCTCCAATACGGGGTTCGGTAGTTGGCAAATGAGTTAACTTTTTTGTACACGTAAGCAGCATTATAATACAATTGTGTTTCATGCGATAAATTAAATTCACCGTTTACCAAGAATTTTACGGCAGCTGTTTCTGGAGAACTATTGCTGTTTCCTCCTTCAGGATTTTGCCTTAAAAAAGTATCAACAACATTTCTTCCCGTTATATTTCCTTGATTTATAGTAGCTAGTTTTGCGTTATAATCGCTGGATCCTTTGTATTCTTCAAAAACAGTATTAATTTGTGCTGCTGTCATTCCAGTTATATCTGTACCTCCAAGAGTATTATCGGTATTGACATAACTACTATATACAACAGGATTTATTTTAACAAAATCATTAAAATCTCCTTCTGCATCCACTTTTCCGGGTCTATTGGCCAAGTTTACTTTCGAAAAATCTAAAGTATAATTTACAAAACCTTTGTCGCCTACAGTAGTCCCATTATTTAAACTTATACCCAACATTTCCCCATCGCCTTTTGAAGTAATACCGGTTTTTATTCTTACTGAGCCATCTTCGGTTCTCTTTTTTAAAATAATATTTATTACCCCGGCTATCGCATCAGAACCATATTGAGGGGATGCGCCATCTCGCAGAATCTCCACTCTTTCGATAGCATCGATAGGTATTCCTGAAATATCAGCACCTGTTTCCCCTTGTCCAGGAGCCGTTTGTACATAAAGTAGAGCGCTTAAGTTTTTGCGTTTTCCATTGATAAGTATTAAGGTTCTACTAGGTCCCATATTTCTAATTTCATAGGGGTCAAGTAATGATGTAGCATCATTTACAGGAGTTTGAACTGTATTAAAAGAAGGTATTTTGTATTGTAATGCCTTGTCAAAAGTTACTTGTCCGGTTGTCGTCAGGTCTTCAAATGATACTACATCAATGGGAAGTGTAGTTGTAGTGTTGCTTCTGGGTGCTGCTCGTGTTCCGGTAACCACAACTTCGTTAAGGTTTTGTCCCCCGTCTTGAGATAAAACAACATTTAAAATAGGATCAGTTGTGTCATATTCTTGTTTAGAGTAGCCAAAGTAACTAAAGACTAAAGTAGCGCCTTCTTTAACATTAATTTGGTATGCTCCATTGATGTCACTGGAAACGCTATTGTTTGTCCCTTTTTCGGTAATGTTAACGCCTGACATTGCACTACCAGCATTATCTATTACAAAACCAGAGATTTCTTTTTGGGCAAAAAGAAATGAGAAGTCTAATATAAATAATATTAAAATAAACGTTTTCATGATTAGTTGATATTGGCTCATTTTTATTTGAAATCAATTGCAACATAATAACTGTAAGAAGCTTTCATTTAGACATTTAACACATTTTTTGTGAAAAAGCAGCCAATGAAATGAATAATCATGAAAAAAGATAGTTTGCTTTTTTCATAATGAATAGGTGCTATATCGAGGTTTCTTGTAGTTTTCTCCTTTAAATTATTAAAAGATACCGATTACCAATTCATAGTAGTTCTATAATTCCAATTGCTGGGTAGGAGTAAAGCTAAAAGTCCTGAAATTATGTTCAAAAGGCACCATAGATTCAAGTACAAATCAGAATCCGTTTTTTTGAAAAGTAAAAATGGAAGTGACTGATTTTGAGTTTAAAAGCGCATTTTTATACTATGTAAATTTAGTTAATTTAAATCAAATAGTTTAAATTAATGCGTTGATTTTTATTTTTTTAAATCAGGCAAGATTTTAGATTCTTTCTTAAAGTTTAAAAATAAATGAATTTAAATAAAAATTTTAATGACAACCACAATCATCATCACTGCCGCAATTTTTATCTGATTTCTTCTTTTTGAAAAAGAATTTTCGGATTAAAAAAGCTACTGCAACTGCGAGTGCTACAAACGCTATGATTTCTTGAATATCCATAATCTTTATTTTAGAATTTGATAAGCAATCAATGCTACAACATAGGCAAAGCCACTCATGAAAATAAGTTGTCCTAAAGGCCATTTCCAGCTGTTGGTTTCTTTTTTGGTAATCGCCAGTGTACTGGCACATTGCATTGCAAAAGCATAAAATAATAGGAGCGATATCCCTGATGCAAAATTGAATATTTTCTGACCAGTTTCCGGATTGATTTCGGATGCCATTTTGTTCTTTATGGTGACTTCATTATCGCTTCCGCCAACACTGTAAATGGTCGCTAATGTTCCCACAAATACTTCTCTGGCCGCAAATGAACTGATAATGGCAATGCCTATTTTCCAATCATAACCTAAAGGAGAAATTGCGGGTTCAATAGTTTTTCCCATTAAACCAATATAAGAGTTTTCTAATTTTTGTGAAGCGACAGCATTTTCAAATTCTGTTTTTGACAATGGTTTGTCTTTGGTTTTTTCAACTACAATTGTTTCTGCATTATTGAATTTTTCTCCTGGACCGTAGGAAGCCAAAAACCATAAAACGATCGAAATAGCCAAAATTATTTTTCCTGCCCCAAAAATAAATGCCTTTGTTTTTTCGATTACATTAATTCCCACGTTTTTGAAAAGCGGTAATTTATAATTGGGCATTTCAACAACAAAGTAGGTTTTCCCTTTTATTTTTAAAATTTTATTTAAAATATAAGCGGAGAAAATAGCCATTCCAAAACCTAGAAGATACAACAACATCAAGGTCATTCCTTGCATATTCAAAATCCCAAAAACACGCGTGTCAGGAATAACCAGCGCAATAATGATGGCGTAAACAGGCAATCTAGCGGAACAGGTTGTAAAAGGCGTTACCAGTATGGTGATGAGTCTTTCTTTCCAATTCTCTATGTTTCTGGTTGCCATAATCGCTGGAATCGCACAAGCTGTCCCTGAAATAAGCGGTACAACGCTTTTGCCGGACAAACCAAATTTTCGCATGATTTTATCCATCAGGAAAACTACTCTGCTCATATAACCACTTTCTTCGAGAATGGAAATGAACATAAACAAGAAGGCAATTTGTGGGATAAATATCAAAATTCCGCCAATTCCGGGAATAATTCCCTGCGAAATTAAATTAGTTAAAACTCCTGGTGGTAAATGGTCAGCAGCTAGCGAACTCAACGAAGCAAAAGTGCTATCGATAAAATCCATCGGAATTTTAGACCATTCGAAAATAGATTGAAAAATGACGAATAAGATTAAAAAGAAAATTACGTAACCCCACACTTTATGCGTCAGGACACGATCCAGTTTGCTTCGAAAATCTTTAGCTACAGTTTCATCTACTTTCAATCCCACTTTCAGCACATCATTGATAAACTGATAGCGTTTTATGGTTTCTTTTTGTTGCAAACGTTTCAAATCCGAGTGTGATTTTGTCAACGAGCTTCGGATTTCATTACGATCTAAATTCAGGAAATTCACATCTTGAGTAATTACCAACCACAATTTATACAACAATTGATTTGGGAATGTTTTGCGCAATGTATTGAAGTATTCAGGATCAATACTGGATGCATTCAAACAAGGTTCGCTTGAAATCGTTTTGTAAGTGACAATCAATTTTTTTAATTCATCAATTCCAAAACCTTTTCGGGAACTAATCAGTGCAATCTTGGTTTTTAGGTGTTCTTCAAGATAAGGAATGTCAAGTGTTATTCCTTTGTATTCCATTCTATCAGCCATGTTTATGACTAAGATAGTAGGGATTTCTAAATCTTTTATTTGTGTGAAAAGCAGTAAATTACGTTTCAAATTTTCTACATCGGTAACTACAAGGGCTACGTCCGGATATAATTTGTCGTTTTTATTCAGTAACAATTCAATAACTACATTCTCATCAATGGAACTGGCATTCAAGCTGTAAGTCCCTGGTAAATCTAGAATATTGGCTTTTACATTATTGGGTAATTTGCAAAATCCAATCTTTTTTTCAACGGTAATTCCGGGATAATTTCCCACTTGTTGGTTTAAACCTGTCAATTGATTGAAAACAGAAGTTTTCCCCACATTAGGATTTCCTATTAAAGCGACATTAATGTTTCGATTGCTTACCATAAGTTGGTTTTCATGATTTCAACTTCGATTTCTCTAGCCGTTTCTATACGAATAGCAACATGCGAACCATTAATATTCAAATATAAAGGATCTCCAAAAGGAGCAATTTGAAGTAATTCTACCATATTTCCGGGTAAACAACCCATTTCTAATAGTTTTAAAGGAACGATATCAATATCAAAATCTTTGATAATGGCTTTTTCGCCTTTTTTGAGGGATTGTATCGTTGTTCGCAAGACTTATTTAGATTGAATTAAGATTGCAAAAGTACATATTATAATGCCAAAACAAATGATAATTATCATTTTTGTAACCTTTTGGGATAAATAAAAGCTAAGAAATGGAGACCGTTTACTGGACTAATAAAGAAAGGAAACGGCTGGAGTCCAATTTTTTAATTTTTTTATTCGGTACACAAAAAATTAATATCTTCTATCAAACGTTTCATGTCTTCTTTTTTAGTTCCGTCATAAAAACCTCGAACGCGTCTTTTAGTGTCGACCAAAACAAAATTTTCCGTGTGAACCATATCATACAACTGTTCTGGTCTCCCTAATTTTACAGCCAAATAGGATTTTCTCGCCATCGTGTAAATGGCTTTTTTATCGCCGGTTACCAAGTTCCATTTGCTGTCAACAACTCCGTTTTTTATCGCATATGCTTTCAAAACGGGTATGCTGTCTATTTCCGGAAAAACGGTATGGGAAAGTAACATCACTTTTGGATTATTAATAATCGCTTTTTGAACTTCGGTTAAATTAGTTGTCATTTTTGGACAAATAGAACCACAGGTAGTAAAGAAGAAATCAGCAACATACACTTTCCCTTCGTAATCTTTTTGGGTGATGGTTTTTCCGTTTTGGTTTACAAATGAAAAATCAGCAATGGTATGGTATTTACTGATGTATTGAACGGTACTGTCCACTAATTCCGGGTTTACATCTGAAGGATTAAAAATAGGTAGTGTTTTACTTGGTTTAAGGGCCACATAAAACAAGTATATGGTTATGATAGAAAAGACTAATAATACACCAAAGAACTTTCGGTATTTATAAAAAATAGATTTCATAAAAGTAATTTGGAGCAAAAATACGAAAAGGTAATTTTAAAAAAGAATCTCTTTTAATTTTATCAATTTTGAACAGCAAAAAAATTAAAAACAGCTGTATTTTTAAGACAAATACTATTGTATTCCTTTATCATTGTTAAAATTTAACTATTAAATTACAAAATAGTTGTCTTCCATGCTGTAAAAATTGTTTTGGACCACCTATTCTTATATTGGGTTGATAAAATTGGGAATCGAATACATTTGTAACTAGTAATTGTGTAGTAATTTCGGCATCGTATACTTTTATTTTTACATAAGAAAATGTCAAATCAACCTTAGCAAAAGCTGGAATGGTAATTATTTGTGTAACATCCTTATTACCATGTTTTGCTTGAATTTGAGAATAATAATTGATTCTTGAATTAATTGTAAAGTTATCAGTTGCATTAAAAGTCAAACCTCCGGTTATTCTATGGGGATAAACTCCAAGATTTACGGTACTGACACCAGCGTAATCATCAGGATCTTTTTTGACATAAGAATAACCAATTTCAGTTCTAATATTCCCTATTTTATAAAACAATTGGCTCTCAATACCAAAGACATTTATTACATTATCTGAATTTATGAACCCTCCCGTTTCGGTAGGTTCAATAAAATTTGTTGCCATATTTTTGTAGGCAACAATATTTGCTATCAAATTACTCGTAAACGATTGATTAATCCCAATCTCAAAAGTATTCATACGTGCCGGATTAAGTTCATTAACCACATTTTTTGTGGATGAGGCACCAAGTTCAAAAATATTGGGTTCACGGAAAGCTTGCCCAAAAAGAAATCGTATTGAAGTTTTTTGAAATGGTTTGTAAACTAAGCCACTGCGAAAGGTAAGAATGGATTTATAGATGTTGTGATAATCAAATCGCCCGCCCAGTGTGATATATAATTTATCAAATAGTGTTTTTTGCAATTGTAAAAACAATGAATTTTTATACTGACGAAAAAATGGTTTACGCATCCTATTTTCGATAGAGCGTGTTTCATCAAAACTTGGATTTAATTGATCTGTAGAAAGAGCTAAACCTAACAAATCAAACATATCAAAACTATACCCTCCGATAATAGATACCGTTTGACTTGGAACATAATTTAATTGTATATTTCCTTTATATCGTTTGGAACCTGAACTTGATTGCTGTGAATAGGCCATCATAAAATTGTCTCTAATTTCTTGATCAGTGAGGTATAAGTCCGGATTATGCCCCTTTTTCACAAGAGTGTCATAGATGGCGTTGTCAAAAGTGTAGTTTACCCCCCAGAATCTTTCTTTATAAAATTGAAGTTCTGCATTAATTTTAAGTTTGGCAGTAATTTCTTTTTCCATACCGGCATAATACAAAGCTAATTGACGGAAATCACTTTGATTAGTGTAATCTAGCGAAATATTTTCAAGTCCTTTACTGCCTTTGAGCTCATAACCCTCTATTCCCAAATAAAAACCTTTGTAAGAAATTTTTGCCGCATAGGGAAGCGACCAGCTAGTCTGTTTAAATTCTTGGTTTACAGGAAACGCTTTAGAGGGAACTCCTTGTCTGAAATTTATGGTGTCTTTTATAAAATCTTTATAATCCCAAAGATTGCTACGGAAATATCTAAAACTACCACTAATACGAAAATCATTTAGATTTCTTCCAAAAACAATGCTTTGAGATTGAGTTCCTTGAGTTCCAATTTCAGTACGATATTCTATTTTATTAAAATCAGGGGAATCATTTTTTGTGATAATATTAATAACACCAACCAAAGCATTTGCACCATAAAGAGCAGAAGCCGGTCCTTGCAGAATTTCAACCTGTTTTATGTTATGCGTTGCAAATTGTGTTGAAATAAATGTTTCGGAAGCAAATAAATTTTGCATTTCCCGTCCGTTTACCAACAGTAGCGTTTGCGAAAAATTACTTAAAAAACCACGTTGTCCACCAAAAGTAAAATGGTCGGTTCTTATGGCCACCATACCCGGAACGTTTTCTAGTAAATTTGTTAAATCAGTGTAACCGTTTTCAATAATATCTTTTTCAGTGACAACATAAATTGTTGCTGGTGCGATTTTTTGATTCTCTGGTTTTTTAGAAGCAGTTATAACTTCAACATTCATTAGTTCTTCCAGACTGAGTTCAAAAAAATCAACGCCGGCAATCAATGTTATGTTTAAATTTACCGTATCACTGGTGATTTCAACCACTTGCACTTTGAAATTTTCTTTTGTAAATTCAAGAGTTCCTGTAGCTGCTGGTACTTCAATGGAATACCTTCCTGCCGCATCTGTAAAAGTTTTTAGGTCTGTATTTTTCACACTAATTTCTACACTTTCAATAGGTCTGTTTGTTTTGTCAGTTATTACCCCAGTTACTATTTGTTGTGCAAAAACTATATTTACTGTGAGAACCAATATAATAAATAAAGATTTTTTCATGATTTCTTTTTTTATTAATAATTTGTTGGTAAAAAAAATGTCTCTTCAGTTAAGATTAAGTAATCTCAATCAACTCCATAAAACATTTTTTCTGTTCCCTTTTAGATAATCACTGGCTTTGTTCCATCTCCTTTTTTTAGAATCCAACTGTCCTGAAAAAAAGTTTTATCGTATTTACAATTTGGTTTTGAGAGTATGCCGATAAATAGTTTTAAGGATGAAGTTAGTATTGTAAAGTATCACATCCTTGGTGATTTCGGCAACTGTTTTTTCATTAAAGAAAAACCAAAAATGATTTTAATGCCACATTATGCGTTTTTGTAGTACTGTAACTACAGTGTTTGGATAGTAATCAGTATTTAAATTTCTCTATTCGTGTTCTTGCTCCTGTAGATGGAAGTGTCGTACTTTCTTCTTATATTTATTATCGAATGTATTTTGCAAGTTCTAATCACCCAAAGTTAGGCGCTATCTTGCCGTTTCAAACGTATGACCAAATCCATTTGTTTAAAGAAACGGCAAACGGACTTTCACTTCAGTGTTTTATAAGTTTTGCTATTGAATCTTTTTTGGTTTTGGCGTATTAAAGTTAGTGAATTTTTTGTTTTGTGTCGTTGTTTTTCTGATAAAAATGGATGAAAAAGCAGCTAAAAAAAATTATTTCTCAATTAAAATCGACCAATAAGGATACATTAACCATCTTGAAAGAAGCTCCGATTGCTTGAGTTTATAGTGTAGCCACTACTGATTTTTGGAATGAAAGAAAGATGTTTTTTGAATTAAATCAAATTTTAGATTTTAAGCGACTTAAGGTTTCTTGAGATATATTAATGTATGAAGCAACTATTTTATTTGGCAGTCGTCTTACAATAGTAGGGTTTACTTTGAGTAACTGAGTGTATCTTTCTAAGGCATTCATAGTGGTAAACGACATTAGTCTATTGGTGCTATTGACATATGCTTTTTCTAAATAGAGACAATAAAATTCTCTCCATTGGGGAATAATTTTCATTAAATGATTAAAATCGTCATGACTAATATATAAAAGTTCTGATTTTTCGATCACTTGGATGAATTCTATCGAAGGCAGTCTTGTTATAAAACTAAGTAACGCTGTAGCAAATTGATTTTCGAAAGAAATATATCGGGTAACATCTTTTCCTTCTTCGTTTATAAAAAAAATTCGTAAACAACCTTTGCCAACAAAAAAAGTTTGTTGGCTGGTTTGTCCTTGTGAAAGCAAAATATCATTTTTGCTTTGCTTTAAAGGCTTGAAATAAGAAAGAATAATGTTTAAATCTTTATCCGTAATAACAATACTTTTTTTTATATAATTGCTAAGTTGTTCGTATATCATAATTAAATATAGTCTCTAACAAATTTACGATAATAGATAATATCGTCTATCGACAGTACTATTAAATCGTGCTGCTCAGCAAAACTAATAATTTTATCCAGCTTGGCCATACTGCCATCAGCATTCATCAACTCACACAAAACAGCTTGAGGTTTTAAACCGGCTAATTTCATTAAATCAACACTACCTTCCGTATGTCCGTTTCTTTCCAGAACTCCATTGTTTTTTGCACGTAATGGAAAAACGTGCCCTGGTCTGGACAAATCTGAAGGTTTAGTATTTTCATCACAAGCTGTCTGAATGGTCCTAATTCTGTCAGATGCCGAAACGCCGGTTGTTACGCTATTTTTTGCTTCTATAGAAATGGTAAAAGGAGTTTGAAAATGACTTGTGTTTTCTTTGACCATATATGGCAAATCCAACTGGTCAGCTTTTTCATTGGTTAGGCAAAGACAAACAATTCCACTACATTCTTTAATCATCAATGCCATATCCTGAACATTCATATTTTGTGCAGAAAAAATTAAATCCCCTTCATTTTCTCTATCTTCATCATCTGTCAGCATAATTCCTTTCCCTTTTCGAAGCTGATTTAAAGCATTCTCTACACGTTCTTGACTGGTGATACCAAATTTTTTCAATGGATTTAATTGTGTGCTTATCATTTTAATTCGTAAATTTTTAGATTGTTTTTTTAAATTCTTAATTGGCAAATCTAAAGTTGTTACTAATGGAAAAGTTTGATGTAAGTCAAGAAAATGAAGTTTTTAATTTTTTAAGGGCGTTTGTACTGCTGGAAAAATTAACCACCTTTTTCCACTAAGCCATTCTTGATGTTTTTTTCTTTTTCAAGTTGTTGGTAAATTGCCGCCTTTCCTTAAAGATGGGTTTACCCATAGTCATCGTAATGGATTGTTTATTGAACCGGAAAAACGAGTAAAATCTGGTAATAGATTAAGTTTAATTAGAGATAAAAGTCCCGTTTGTAATTATTCAGACGGGACTTTTGTTTATAGTATCTTACGCCCTTTTCTTAAGGAATAATTCACCATATACAATCCTATTAACGTTACAGCGCCTCCAATGGCAATTGCAGTTGTAAGTGATTCACCAAAAATAATAGTGCCTAAAATGACAGCCACGATTGGGTTGATGTAAGCATAAATGCTATTTATTTCTGCGGGTAAGTTTTGAAGCGCGTAGATGAATGCAATGAAAGTAAGAACAGAACCGAAAATCACTAAATAAGCAATTGACAACCAGGAAATCATAGGAATAGAACTTAAACTTACAGATGTTCCTGTCGCACCGGTAAAAGCAAAAAGTAAAATACTGGATATGAACATTTGTAATCCTAAACTAAAATAAGGATTAAAACTGGCTGCTTTTTTCTTTGTATATAAGGTTCCAAACGCCCAAGTTAACGTGGAAATTATCGAAATGAAAATCCCAAATCTAAAATCAGGAAGTAGAAAATCGCTTAAATGATCGTAGAAAATAGCACACACACCACCAAAACTAACCACCAGACCAATAACGGCTAATCGTGCTAATCGTTCACCTCTAAAAAAACTGATAATAACAACCCATAAAGGAACAAGAGCACCTATAATAGCACCTAAACCACTACTGATATACTTCACGCCCCAAGTGCTTAGTCCGTTGCTTAAAACGAAATTAAGAATGCTGAGAATGATAATTGTTTTCCACTGTTTTCCTTTTGGCCAAGGCGTTTTTTTAAACATAAAAAAGGAAATATAAAGAAATCCGCCTATAAATTGTCTGATGCCCGCGAGCTGTAAAGCCGGCATGTGTTTCACACCTTCTTTTGAAGCAATCCAAGTGGTGCCCCAAAAAAAACTAACCCAGCATAACGCTAATATGGGCAAGCCAATGGTGTTTATTTTAGATGAAAAGGCGTTTTTAATTTTAGTTCTCACTTTATAAATTTGGTTTTGTAAAAGTATAATTTAAAATAGTTTCTACTTTATCACTCAAAATAGTTTTTCCTATTGATGGTGCTGAATGATTAAATTTTGGCAAAGCTAAATTTAAACTAATTGCTTTTTGGGTATAATACCTTTCTCGTGAAGGATGCGATGGTGTTACCGCATTGAAGGTTTCATTCCAAGAATTCGCCTCGATAATTTTTAGAATAATACCAACGCAATCTTCCTGATGAATAAGGTTTATGGGTGCATCGGGATTGTCGAGATTCTCACGACCCGCCAGAAATTTTATAGGATGTCGATCTTCACCAATTAAACCGCCAAAACGCAGCACAGTAGTTTTAAAGTTTTTATTGCTTTGCAAAAGCTGTTCAGTTTCCTGTAATTGTTTTCCACTTTCGGTATCCGGTTGAGGTGCTGTTTCTTCTGAAACGACAGTATGTATATCACCATAAACCGATGTTGAACTGATGAAAATCACTTTACTGACGGAAGATTTTTCTATAAACGGAATGACATTTCTGATTTTTGAAACGAAGTTTTCTTTTTCGGAACCACGAAGTTTTGGTGGAACATCAACTATCAAAATTTCAGAATTTTCAAGAAAATCGGGTATGTTTCCATCCGTTTTATACTCTGAAAGTGCAATTAAAAAAGGATTGATTCCTGAGTTTTCCAATAAAGTTAATTTCTCCACTGAAGTTGTCGAACCATTTACTGAAAACCCTTTTCCTAATAAGGCTTTCGCCAAAGGCAAACCCAACCAACCACAACCCAGAATACTAATTTTTGTCATTTTTATTTTTTATAACCTTTTTTTAAAATTGATATGTGGTCACAATTTGTGAACGCATATCATAATTGTTTATTATTTCAAACTGTCTCTCGCAATAGTTAAGCTATCTTTTGCAACAGGAGTTACAATGTCATTATTCAAAGTGTTTAGAACCACTACTGGACTTGGTTTTATTTTTTCTTTAATCACTATCGCATCATTCAAAACGAAAGGTGTTGGCATCATCCAGTTTTCTCTTTTTGCCATTCCAAATAATGGATTGGACATTAAATCAAAAGAACTTTCCATTAATTCCATGTCAAAAACGGTAGAAGTATTTATAGTGAATTGTATTTCCAAAGGTGCATTGTCAACTACATAATAACTCAATATTTTCTTTCCTTTTCGTTGGTATAATGAATTTTTTTGACCTAAAGAGGTTACACCATTTGCTTTGAAATTATGAAAAGCCATTTTTTCATTGGCAAAAATATCATAACGGTTTACGTTTCGGTTCGGAGAAATTTTTATTTTCAAATACCTTTGATTGCCTACAATTCGGTCTTCAAGAAATTCGATAGTTGGTTTCTCCAATACTTTTATGGGAGCAGTTGCTTGATAGGTGAATTTAGAATTGTATTTACTAAATAATGGCGTGTCCTCCATGGCAGTCGCTTCTTTTGGGTTTTCACCTAAATAGCCTTTGGTCCAGGAATCAAGATTGGTGTCATACGTTACCCAGTTGGCTTGGTTCGCATCGGCATTATAGATGTACAACAAACTGTTTGATTTGGCTTTTCCAAATTCGTATCCTGATTCAAAATGCGCTTTCGCAAAAAAGCCGATAGCGAGTATAAAAAACACAAATGACCAGATTCCCTTTTTGGCGAAAGCCCCAAAAACAGGCAACAATAAACCAAAGGTCAATACGGTAAGAATTGCACTTCCAAACAGCACTTTTAATCCCAAACCGATAGGGAACATTTGTATAAAAGGCGCTATGATAATCAAAGCAGGAATGCTGCAAACAAGATTTAGTGTTTTATTAGATCTTTGGGTAACAATAAAAATGCTAAAAATAAATAGTCCAAAGTAAACAGGAATAACTAAGAATCCTGCGCCTTGTAAGGCAAAAGCAAGACCTCCGTTGATGATGATCCATAAAGTTAATGGTGCCACATAATGATTCATCGTGACTTTTTTAGCCGAAAATCGGTTGTAAAATGCCAAGCTTATCGCTAGAGCCAAAAACACAAATGCAGCAATATAAGCATGTCCATTATAAGTAAATCCGTTGAGTAAATCGTTGTATTGCGGGTATACTTTCAGCAATGCTTTCCATCCAAAAAAAGTAATTAATCCGGTAACGATTAAGGAACCTAAAAATGGAATAAATCCTCGGCCTATTTCCCGAAATGATAAAATGCGTTTGGCTCTTCCTAAAAATAACAGGAAAATAAACAGCGCCAGTGCGATTACCACCATTGGTAAAACCCAGCTGAAAGGATAACTTATAAAAGTATATGGAATGGTAAAATAAACATCGTCATCAGTCGCTTGCGTGGTACTCAAATCCGCATTCGAAAAATAATTTAACAAGGGCATTAAGTACGTGCCTTGATGCGCTAACGTATTTTTGTTCAAATGGTTGATGTCATCCTGAGCGGTATGATAATTAAAATGGTCATCAATAAAAGCAAAATTATATCCTTGGATATTGCCTTGTTCCCTGAAAACGGTTAAATCCGTGTCATTGGGCAACATTTTATAAATGCTATACATCAAGGAATTTGATACCGGAAAAGTAGCTTTTGCAGCAGCAAATTCTTTCACCAATCCTGCATTTCCCTTGTTGGTTTCCATTAACATATAACTTGGCCCAGAAGAACCGCGTGCTTCAAAGTTCAGTACCAAACCTACTTCTTTTGCCCACGGATGTTGGGTTACAAAAAGTGCTGCGCCATTCAATCCCAATTCCTCCGCATCCGAAAACAGTATGATAATATCGTTTTTATGCGGTGTTTTATTGTATAAAAAAGCACGAACACTCTCTAAGATTGTGGCTACGCCTGAACCCGCATCGCTTGCGCCGTGAGAATAGGAATGCGGTGCGCTGTCATAATGTGTAAGCAACAGTAATGCTTTAGAACTATTGGTTCCTTTTATTCGAGCCAATATGTTTTTGGATTTTACCAGATTTCCCCAATCACTCAATGTATATCCTTCTTGAACAGTTGTTTCTAATCCAAGTTTGTTGAGTTCTTTTTGGAGATAATTGGCTACGACTTCATGATTTTCGGAACCTACGTAATGGGGTTGTTTTGAAATGGCTTTCACTTGGGCCAAAGCCCTTTTGGTCGAAAATTCAGAAAGTGAACCTTCGTCATCTGAAGTCCAATGTGGCATCATTGTAAAGTAAATCAATCCCAGGATGACTAGGATAAATAAACTGGCAAAAATTGAGGAATAATCTTTTTTCATTATTGGTTAGATAGATTTGGGGGTTGTGGTATTAAATATCTTTTTTGACTAACATATAAAAATCATTGTCCAAGGGTAGGTAGCCTTGGTCGTACAGGAAATAGTAGGTATTTCCTGTTTTGGTTTGTAAAATATTAGTAAAAAATTCAAAATCAAAACCTTTGCTCAGGAGTTTTGTCCGAGTGGTTTTTGATTTTCCTTCAACATTAAGTTCGGATAGAATGCGGTAATTCTTGCGCAATTTATTGTTTACGTTTCGCATGAAATTTGTGCTGTCCTTATTTATCTTGTTATTGTAGGCATTCCGACAACCGTCGCTGCAAAACTTTTTGTCTTCGCGGCCTACAATTTTTTCTCCACATTCTAAGCAGGTTTTATTCATGGATTGAGTTTTTTGATTTCGTATAAATCAGTTCTGCGGTCTTTTAAGATTCGGGCACTTCCATGTTCGTGAAGCTCTTTAAGCAAATTCAAATCGACATCTACAATCAAAGTCATTTCGGTATTAGGGGTCGTTTCCGCTTTTATTCCGGTGCTGGGAAATGCAAAATCCGAAGGTGTAAATACCGCGGTTTGTGCATATTGAATATCCATGTTGTTCACTTTTGGAAGATTTCCAACACATCCCGCAATGGCAACATAACATTCGTTTTCTATGGCTCGGGCTTGCGCACAGTGTCTTACTCTGGTGTAACCGCTTTGCGTATCGGTTAAAAACGGTACAAATAAAATATTCATTTCCTCATCGGCCAATAATCTGGAAAGTTCTGGAAATTCAACGTCATAACAAATCATGATTCCTATTTTTCCACAATCAGTATCAAAAGTTTTAATTTGTGAGCCGCCTTTCATTCCCCAATGCAGCACCTCATTTGGAGTGATGTGAATCTTATAATACATTTCAGAGGTTCCGTCTCTTTTGCAAAGAAACCCAACATTGTACAAAGTGCCATTTTCTAAATAAGGCATGCTTCCTGAAATGATATTAATATTATAGGAAATAGCAAATTCCTGAAATTTTTTGCGGATAGGATCTGCATATTTTGCAAGCTCTCTAATGGCATCAGGTTCTGATAAATGATTATAATCTGCCATAAGTGGGGCAATAAACAACTCCGGAAAAACAGCAAAATCACTTTTATAACCGGATACGGCATCAATAAAAAATTCGGCTTGTTCAAATAAGGCATCTAAGTTTATTAACGGACGCATTTGCCATTGAATTAACCCAAGTCTTATGATGCTTTTTTGGGTATTTATTAATTGGGGACTTTCATCATAATAAATATTATTCCATTCTAATAGCACAGCAAATTCTTTGGAATCGGTGTCTCCCGCCAAATAGTTTTTCATAATTCTCATTACGTGAAAATCATTACTCAATTGGAAAGAAAGCACAGTGTCATGCAATTCTTTTAGTTTTACTTTTTCGATGTATTTTTTTGGAGTCAGCTTTTCAGCGTATTTATTATAATTTGGAATCCTTCCGGCAAAAACGATAGCCTTTAGGTTTAATTTTTCACACAATTCTTTTCGGGCATCATACAGTCGTCTGCCAAGTCGCAAACCTCTATACTCAGGATGAATAAATACATCAATTCCATACAGAATTTCTCCTTTTGGATTGTGTGTCGAAAAAGTAAAATTTCCTGTTATTTTAGCGTAATTAGGGTTTTTGTCAACCAAAACTTCGTCTACAATTAGTGAAAAGGCTGCGCCCACCACTTTTCCGTCGGCTAAAATAACTAGTTGTCCTTCAGAAAAAAGGTCAAGTAGTTTCTCAATATCTTGTTCTTTCCAATAAGAGTCTTCCAGCTCGGGATAAGACTTTATCATTGATTTTTTTAACTGCTTATAGTCGTCAAGTTCTAGATTCCGTAATTCTACTTTTTTTATTTTAGTTTGCATACTAAGTTGATTTCCATCAAATATAATCAAATATTCCCATTTACAAACGTTTACAAATAGTTACAACCGAAAGTAAACAGTTAGTAACCGAATAAATTTTGGAAGTCATCACATCTTTGCAATGTTGATTTGAAACAATGATTCAACAAATAACTTATATACACTAACATTTAAATTTTACACACCATGAATGCATTAAGAAACAAAGTACAGTTAATTGGACACGTAGGGAATGATCCGGAAATCAAAACATTTGATGGAGGAAAAAAATTAGCCAATTTCACTATAGCGACAAACGAAAGCTATAAAAACGACAAAGGAGAAAAAGTAGAAGAAACGCAATGGCATAAACTAGTAGCTTGGGGGAAAACAGCTGAAATCATTGAAAAATATGTAACCAAAGGAAAAGAAATTGCCATTGAAGGCAAATTGACCCATAGAAGTTACGATGATAAAAACGGAGAGAAACGCTATATTACGGAAGTCGTGGTTAACGATGTGCTTCTTTTAGGGAAATAATTTTTTTATTGATCAGTCTCAGTTTTGGGGTTCAGTTTACAGATATTGTAATGTTGCAAATTGTGACTGAAAATCAAACAAAAAAACCATCGACAGTCATCGGTGGTTTTTTTAACTAAATGTGTGGACTGGGACAGTAAACTGTGACAGAACACTTTTTATTTTTCTTTTTTTCGTAAATCAAATCTAGGGCAACGTTTGCAACGCTTGTTTTCCCCTTCTTTATAACTTTCACAACATTTTGATTTGAGTTTTCCGTTAGGAACATCCTTTTTATGGGATTCTTTTTTATCCTTTTTCTTGTCTTTATTTTTCTTCTTTTTACTCAATTTTCAAAGTATTAAAATCAAGTTATATTATTTATAGATTCTAAAGTGTGTTTGATTATTTAGAATCTTTGGAGGTAGCACTTTTTAAAGTCATTTGTTGAATATCTCTGTCAAACAAATACAAACCACCTTTGTCATCACCAATTAGATTTATCTTATCTAAAATAAGTTTAGCTTGGGCTTCTTCTTCAATTTGTTCGGCTACATACCATTGCAAAAAGTTGTGTGTGGCATAATCTTTTTCTGAAAACGAAATATGAACTAGTTCGTTGATTGATTCAGAAACAAAAATTTCGTGTTTGTAAAGTTCTTCAAACATTTCCTTGAATGTTTCATAGCTAATTTTCGGAGCTTTTAATTCGCTTACCCTTGCATGGCCGCCCCTTTCATTTATATACCGGACCAGTTTAAGCATGTGTGCCCGTTCCTCGTCAGATTGGGCATACATAAATTTTGAAATTCCTTCCAAACCATGAGTTTCTGACCAAGAAGCCATGGAAAGATAGGTTTGGGATGATTCAGCTTCAATACGAATCTGATGATTCAACGCGAGTTCTATATTTTTTGATAGCATGGCAGTAAGTTTTAAGTAAAGTTACAAAAAATACTTAATTTACTGATTCATAATCTCTTGAAAATAATCTACAAATTGACCTACATGCAAACCATCCATTAGTCCGTGATGAACATGGACAGACATGGACATGGTTCTTTTTCCGTTTTGTGCAACAATCATTTTTCCAAATGAAATTTTTGGGCAACTGTCCGGAAATGCATAACTTCTGGCATGGGATAAAGAAGTGAAATTTAACCACGGAATTGCCGAAAAATGGATCACGTTATCCTCTTCAAATGTTCGGGTGAAAAGTCCTGTTGTATTTTGTATCCGTTCAATCTCCGCCAAAGCAGTAGCTGTAAAAACAGTAAAATCAGCATTATATTCATTTAAAGAAAATCCAAAACTGCCATCTTCACGACCAATGGTCGCAGAAGCATTAATTTGGTCACAAACATATATTTTATCATCCGAAATTCTATAGCGAAACGATTCGATTGCATTAACTGCAACTAATGTTTTGTGTAAGTAATAGATAAAAAAGGAAGTATGCAGCGATTTTGCAGTTGCATAGGCTTTGGTACAATCAATTTCGACGGTAGCACCAAAAAAAGGTTCTTCAAATTGTCTAAAAAAATGAAAATGCTCCTTTCTGTGCCAGTTCTCTGTGTCTAAAAGTGTTTTCAAGATTTTGTGATTTTATTTATTTGTCAAAAGTACAGCTATTCTTTTGAACCTTAAATTCATTTTTATTTAATCTTTTTTGTAAATAAATAAAAAATGGATGTTTGTAATGCTGCGATATTAAAAAAATAATTTCTGATAAAATCCAGAATATTAGACATAAAAAAAGGCCCTAAAAGAAATTTCTTTTAGGGCCTTTTGGAAATAAAAAACTAAACTTATTTTACTCTGAAAGTAACTCTTCTAACTAATCTTCTTGCATTTTCTGAATCGATATCTACTGAAGTGTCTTCACCAGCAGCAACAACATTCAATCTTGATGCATCAATATTAGCTTTTACTAAAGTGTTTTTCACATTGTTCGCTCTTGCATTAGATAATTTATCATTGTATGCAGATCTTCCAACTTCGTCAGCATGACCAACAATATCAATTGTAGCAGTAGGATTGTTTCTCAAGTATGTTAACATGAAATCAGTACCTTCTGTAGAAACATTAGTTGGAGTAGATTTATTGAAATCAAAATAAACTGCAACATAACCACCGTTGATTAAGCTTCTAATTAATTCGTTGTTTGTTAAAAGCGGAGAATTATTAGTAGTGTTACCATAATTTTTCAAGATATATGCTTCTGTTTCATCAGGAACATTATTGTTGTTTTTATCAATTGATCTTCCTTTAGTATCAACCATAGCTCCTGCTGGTGTATTAGCTTCTTCATCTAAATAATCCGCTACACCATCTTTATCAGTGTCTAGCATTTTATTTTCAATAGCCATAAACCTGGCGTCAATTGCGTCAAATCTACCTTCATTATCGATTACCCAGTCAGCATGTTTTACATTTTTACCTAAGTAAACTGCTAAACCTACAGTACCATTAAAAAGAATTCCTGAAAATCCTCTTGAAGCACGAGTACTGGCAGCATCAAAAGTAGCATCTTGTGCAGCATTAATGATTGTTGTGAAATCTCCTGTTAAAGCAATTCTGTCAGATAATTTGATTTGACCAGTTACACCAGCCATAAAATTACCCATTCTATCTTTTAAAGCTGAATTTTGATCTTCTAATTGTGCTAAACCAAAACCGGCATGTCCCAATAAACCAATTGTTTTGGTCCAAGTTTCAAAGTTCATGATTTTTCCTAAGTTAGCAACAGCTTGAATATCTGCTCTGTAATATTTAGTGTCAAAATCTTTAGAATTATTTTTTCCTTGAAAACTGTTGTATCCAAAATCAGCTTTCAAACCAAATTTGTTGTTAAACATGTATCGAACACCTAGATCGACAACATAAGGACTTGGTGTTGATGTAAAATAACCAGAAGTCATTGGTCTTTGTGGTTTGTTAACACCACCGGCTAATTCAATAGACCATTTGTTAAAGCCATCTTCTGTGCTTTTTACAGGTTCTGTTTGAGCACTCATAGTAGTCATAGCCGATGCAAAAACTAACGTAAGTATGATTTTTTTCATAATTTTATTATTTAAATTCCATACAAAACTACAGCACAAAGTTTGATAAGAAATTTTAAACAGTGAATTATGAAAGTATTCCTTTTAATTCTGTAAACAACTACTCTAAATAGGCTTTTTAACGGTGATTTGGGAGTTTTTAAGAAAAATTTTGAAAGATTTTTTTCTAAATGCGTATCGTTTTCCAGTTGAAAAGACTTTGATTAAAGATTTATTAGGCCAAGAATAATTAATTAAATGACCTAATAAATCTTTAATTTTGTGATTGTTCTAAGGAGATTGATTGCTTTATTCTAATCGTTTTAAAACATCAGTTATTTTTTCAAAAGCACTAAAGTTTTCATGTTCTATTGTATGGTCGATTTTCTCATGTGCCCATGTCGTGTGAAACGGAATATGAACGGCGTGTCCGCCAATGGCTAAAACCGGTAAAACATCCGATTTTAAGGAATTTCCAATCATGAAAAATTCTGAAGGCTCTATTTCTAAACGTTTAATCAAATCAGAATAATCAATTTCCTGTTTGTCTGACATCACTTCGATATGATGAAAATAATGGCCTAAACCGGAATTATGCAATTTTCTGCGTTGGTCTAATAAGTCACCTTTTGTGGCAACAACCAGTTTGTATTTTCCGTGTAAAGCGTCTAAAGTTTCTTCCACACCATCCAATAAAACAATCGGTTTCTCCAGTAGTTCTTTTCCATATTGAATGATTTTTTCAATGATTTCTATGGGAAGTGTATGGTTTGAAATAGTCATCGCTGCTTCAATCATAGAAAGAATATAGCCCTTGATCCCGTAACCGTATAATTTCAGATTATCGATTTCAACCTTGAAAAGTTCTTTGGAAATTCCTTGATGCGACAAATAATCTTCCATCAAACCACAGAATTTTTTCTCGGTTTCATCAAAATAGGTTTCGTTGATCCATAAGGTATCATCGGCATCGAAAGCAATTACTTTTAGGCTCATAAAATGGTATGTTTTTTGGTATAATACAAAAGCTATTTCTGAATATAATCTTACAACTAGTCTAGTTGTAAAATTTGTCTTCTTTCCACAGTTCAGGATTGGTTTCTATATAATTTTGTATTCTCTCAAATGATTCGGAATCACGAATAATATGATCATGAAAACGTGCTTGCCATTCAAAATCAGCATGCATAAAATGTGCGTTTTTGGTTAATACCGATTTGTATGAACGAATTATGGTTGAAATTGTACCCGATTTAGGTGAAATCTCCGCCATCAGTTCCTTTTTATTGATGGTTTCTGTCGCATTCACGGTAGAGACTTTGCATTGCAACGTTTCTACAATGTCATCAACGATAATCTGTTTATTAATTATCAATATTCCATGAATGTGATTCGGCATAATGATATAATTTCCCAATTCAACAAATGGGAAATGGTTTGATATTTCAGCCCAAAATCGCTCAGCTAATTTTCCGATTTCATTCAACTGCATTTCATTCTCGTCTGCAACAGAAATAATTTCACCAAAAAAATGTTCCCTATTTTGGGTACAAATCGTAATAAAATAGGCGCCGTTATTTCCATAATCCCAATTTTTCAATCGGGCAGAGGGTATGCGGTATTTATTTTGAAATTTGTTATTCATATTATTTTCGTTCGCATTTATCGGTAGAGACGTTGCATTGCAACTTCTCCTGTATGTTGATGATAACGAATATAATAATTTTTATATAATTTCTGAATGGTTCTTGGTTAAAACAAATAGAGACGTTGCATTGCAACGTCTCTACGTAATCGTTGATGTATGAATGTTTAATTTATCGTTTCTCCATTAGCAACACCATCCGCATCTGGATTTACAAAAACCAGTTTTCCTTCAGCATTTGTAGTCATCAAAATCATCCCTTGACTTTCTACGCCACGAAGATTTCTTGGAGCCAAATTCACTAAAACAGTCACGCGTTTTCCAACAATATCTTCTGGTTTAAAACTTTCGGCAATTCCAGAAACTATGGTACGAACGTCAATTCCGGTGTCCACTTTCAAAATCAAAAGCTTGTTGGCCTTCGGCATTTTTTCTGCTTCCAGAATCGTTCCTACACGGATATCCATTTTGGCAAAATCCTCAAATTGAATTGCTTCTTTTTGTGGTTCTGCTTTTTTGTTTTCGGCAGTATTGGCAGTTTTAGTCGCTTCCAGTTTGTCTATTTGTTTTTGGATTTCCTCGTCTTCGATTTTTGCAAATAATAATTCCGCTTCCCCAATTTGGTGTCCAGCCAGAATTAAATCAGAATTTTGAGCAATAGTATTCCAGTTCAACGGACTTTCTATTTTCAGAATTCTTGATAATTTTTTAGCTGTAAATGGCAAGAATGGTTCGCAAAGTGAACTCAACGCAGCAGCAATTTGCAAGGCTACATACATTTGTGTTTGCACGCGTTCCGGATTGTCTTTGATAACTTTCCAAGGCTCTTCGTCAGCCAAATATTTATTTCCTAAACGAGCCACATTCATCAGTTCACTCAAGGCTTCACGGAATCTGTAACGCTCCAGAGAACTTGAAATCACCGCCGGATACGCTTTCAATTCAGTCAAAGTCGCTTCATCCACTTCCGAAAGTTCGTTTGGTTGAGGAACAATTCCGTTGTAATATTTATTGGTTAAAACCACGACACGATTAATGAAATTCCCGTAAATCGCTACCAATTCATTATTATTTCTCGCTTGGAAATCTTTCCAGGTAAAGTCATTATCCTTCGTTTCCGGAGCATTTGATGTCAATGCGTAGCGCAAAACATCTTGCTGATTTGGGAATTCTTCTAAATATTCGTGCAACCAAACCGCCCAGTTTTTAGAAGTCGAAAGTTTGTTTCCTTCCAAATTCAAAAATTCATTTGCAGGCACATTATCTGGCAAAATATAGCTTCCTTCGGCTTTTAGCATCGCAGGAAAAATGATGCAATGGAAAACAATATTGTCTTTCCCAATAAAGTGAACCAGTTTCGTGTCTTGATCTTTCCAATATGGTTCCCAATCTTTTCCTTCGCGCAAAGCCCATTCTTTGGTAGATGAAATATAGCCAATCGGCGCATCAAACCACACGTATAATTTTTTTCCTTCGGCGCCTTCAACTGGTACATCAATTCCCCAATCGAGGTCACGAGTTACCGCACGAGGCTCTAAACCGCCATCAATCCATGATTTTACTTGTCCGTAAACATTCGGTTTCCAGTCATTTTTATGTCCAACGAGAATCCATTCTTTCAAGAAATCTTCATAACGGTCCAAAGGCAAGAACCAATGCTTCGTCGATTTCAAAATAGGAGTTTCACCCGTAATTGTCGATTTTGGATTGATTAAATCCGTAGCGTTCAATGTCGAACCACATTTTTCACATTGATCGCCATAGGCTTCTTCGTTGCCACATTTTGGGCAAGTTCCCACCACAAAACGGTCAGCCAAGAATTGATCTGCTTTTGCATCATACAATTGCTCGGTCACTTCTTCGATAAAATCACCTTGTTCATACAGTTTTCTAAAAAATTCCGAAGCCGTATCATGATGGATTTTAGCCGAAGTTCTGGAATAATTATCAAATGAAATTCCAAAATCAGAGAACGATTTACGGATAATTCCATCATATTTATCGATTACTTCCTGTGGCGTAATGCCTTCTTTTTTGGCTTTCATCGAGATCGCCACGCCGTGCTCGTCACTTCCGCAAACAAACAAAACGTCTCTTCCTTGCAATCTTAAATATCTGGAATATATGTCCGAAGGAACGTAAACACCCGCCAAATGGCCAATGTGAATCGGTCCGTTCGTATACGGCAATGCCGCTGTAATCGTATATCTTTTTGGATTCTGTATCATGATTCAATTTTATTGAGTGCAAAAATAAGCAATAGAATTTTTATTTGAAGCTATTTCCCGCTATCCGTTGCAATCTTTTACTTTTTAAAGAAAAAAGTAAAAGGATTTTCACTGCTATCGGGGCTAGGGAATCTGTGGTAAAAACAAAATTTTTTCTTTTTCCAAAACCTTTGTCAAAGTTTCAAACTTTGACAAAGGTTAAAGAATATTTCTTTTCTGTTTTTATAACTAACGCATCTATAAAAGGAGCTGTCTTTTATATCTTTGTAAACAGATTTTAAAACAACAGATAATGGCAAAAGGACCTGAAAAAAATACTAAAAATAAGGCTTTGCATACCAAATTGCTAAATCGAAAGAAGGCTAAACTTCAAGAAGAGAAAAAAGAAAAAGCATTACGGTTGAAAGCTTTGATTACAAAAATGAATCAGAAAAAAAGTAGTGACGAATCTGATGTCATATAAATCGAATTGTATTTCTTTTCTGTAATAATTTACCCGAAATTTGCAGTAAATATTCAAACACAAAATCTATGGAATTCGGTAGAATAATTATTTCAGAAACAGCCTTTAATAGTGAAAATCTTCAAGATGTGATTCACTCCAATATTTCGGTAATCAACTTAATGCGCGAAGAAGGTGTAAACGATGATTTGATTCACGAAGATGCCATAATGAGTTATTATTTAGATTATTATACGTCGCAATATACCGAAGGAAATTTTGCTCAATTTGTATATAATTCAGGTTGGGATAAAGAACTAAACGAATTGATAGAAGAAGGTTTAGCATTGATTGGAGCCGAAAAGCATTTGGAATTGTTTCAACAACAATCCAAAAAAGTAAAATTAATGAGCAGTGTAAAGCTGAATAAATTCCTAAAAGGGAAATTGGAAGGTGTAAACCCAACTAGAGATTTGCTTAACAACGACACGTTTTTTGAAATTGAAGAAAACTTGATTACCCTAAATGCTGATTTTTTAAAAACACATCCTGATTTCGAAGTCCTTTCGGTTGATGACATGTTTGCAACCTTAGAAGAATTTGTGGGGCACGAGATTAAAAGAGCATAAATTAAGTCAAAAGTCCAAAGTCACAAAGTCTTAAAGGTGTTTTCTATTGTACTCCATTGTCTTTTCAACATAATATTATATTTAAATAAAGGGTGACTAAATAAGGTTATTTCCTAGAGCTTGACTTTGTGACTTTGTGACTTTGGACTTTTGACTAATTTTTTGTCCCGTTTCTATCAAACATTTCCTTAAATTTGCTTCCATTATTATATAAGTTAGCGTTAAAAAAATCAACTATGTTACAGATCGCATTTATTAGAGAGAATCAAGAAAAAGTAATCACCGCTTTGGCAAAGAGAAACATCGATGCTACAAGTGTTGTTGAAGAAGTGGTACAACTGGATGAAAAACGTCGCGCTATGCAAGTGGAGCTAGACAACATTTTATCCGAATCTAATAAATTATCCAAAGACATTGGCGAATTGATGAAAGCTGGCGAGAAATCAAAAGCCGCTATTCTAAAAGAAAAAACCGTTTTAAACAAAGAGAAAAGCAAAGCTTTAGCGGAAACGGCTGATGCGCTTGCCGCAGAACTTTTAGAGAAATTATATACGTTACCCAATCTTCCTGCTGATATTGTTCCTGTTGGAAAAACGCCGGAGGAAAACCTAAACGTTTTTGAAGAAGGTGAAATTCCAGTTTTGCACGAAGGAGCACAACCACATTGGGAATTGGTAAAAAAATACGACATCATCGATTTTGAACTTGGAGTTAAAATCACGGGTGCAGGATTTCCGGTTTATAAAGGAAAAGGAGCACGATTACAACGTGCCTTGATCAATTATTTCTTGGATAAGAATACCGCTGCCGGTTACAATGAAGTTCAGGTTCCGCACATGGTAAACGAAGCGTCTGCTTATGGAACGGGACAATTGCCGGACAAAGAAGGGCAAATGTACCATGATAAGGCCGATGATTTATACTTAATTCCAACGGCGGAGGTTCCGGTAACGAATTTGTTTCGTGATGTAATCCTTAACGAAAATGAATTACCCGTTTTGACTACGGCTTACACGCCTTGTTTCCGTCGTGAAGCAGGTTCTTATGGGGCGCATGTAAGAGGATTGAACCGTTTGCATCAATTTGACAAAGTGGAAATCGTTCGTGTAGAACATCCAGACAAATCATACGAAGCTTTGGACGGAATGGTGGAACACGTTAAAAATATTCTTCAGGAATTGAAATTACCATACCGAATATTGCGTCTTTGTGGTGGCGATATGGGTTTCACATCAGCTTTGACGTATGATTTTGAAGTTTTTTCTACGGCACAAGATCGCTGGTTAGAAATCTCTTCAGTTTCTAATTTTGAGACTTTTCAAGCGAATCGTTTGAAATTGCGTTTCAAAGACAAAGATGGAAAAAACCAATTGGCACACACTTTAAACGGAAGTTCATTGGCTTTGCCAAGAGTTTTGGCTGGAATTTTAGAAAATTACCAAACTCCGGAAGGAATCGTAATTCCAGAAGTTTTACGTCCGTATTGCGGATTTGATATTATTGACTAAAATCAAAAAATTTGAACCATATAAGTAATTTAAGATCATATAAGTATTCTGTTAAAATCAAACGGACAACGTTAGATTTTAAAACACAAGGAATAAAACACTATTCTTAAATGTACTTAAATTCCTTATATGGTTAATAAAAATTGATGTTTGACGGAACAAATTGCAATTAAAAAATGAAAAAAATATTTCTATATATAAATCTGTTTTTTTCATTGATTTGTTTTTCTCAAAACGAACAATTGGCGCAGTATTATTATGACAAAGGCGATTTTGAAAAAGCCAAAATCAGTTATGAAGAGTTACTGGAAAACCTACCACAAAACACACAATATTTTCTAAGAACAATTGATTGTTACCAACAATTACAGCAATTTTCTGTCGCCGAAAAAGCGATACTAGACCGATTGGACAAATACAAACAAGGGAATCTTCTGGTCGAATTGGGATACAATTACCAGTTGCAAAAAAATGATGCCAAAGCCAAAATTTACTATGAGCAAGCATTAGACAGAATCAAAAAAAATCCAAATGAAGTGTATGGTATTTCCAATTCTTTTGAGAGAAAAGTGTTGTTGGAATATGCCTTGAAATCCTATCAAACTGCAACAGAATTAGAAGCTAATTTTAATTTCAATTATCAAATAGGATTGCTTTATGGGCAATTAGGCAATCAGGAAATGATGATTAATACTTTTCTGAATGAAGCCTATGCAAATCCCCAAAATTCGATACAGATTCAAAATCAATTGTCTCGTTTTATGGTTGATGAGGGCGATGCCAATTTTAGCGAAATACTGCGCAAAGCATTAATTATAAGGGCTCAAAAAAACCAAGATCTTTTTTGGAATCATTATTTGAGTTGGTTTTATACCCAACAAAAAGAGTTCGAAAAAGCATTTATTCAGGAAAAAGCCATTTACAAGCGCAATCCGGAATCCCTTTCCAATATTGTGAATTTAGGGCAACTCGCTATTGAAGAAGACAATCCCGAAGCGGCCAAAGAAATTCTGGGTTTTGTATTAGAAAACACAAAAGATTTAGAACTGTTGATTCAGGCGAATTCCTATTTGATTAAAATGAAAATAGAAAAAGCGCAAGAAAAAGAGTATGCTGCCATCAATACGGAATTAGAGGGTTTGTTGAAACAATTTGAAATAAGTCCTTTTACCTTATCTTTGCAGCTGATTCAGGCGCATTTTGTAGCTTTCAATTTGAAAAAGCCGGAGGAAGGAAAAGCAATAGTCAAGAAAGCGCTCGAATTACAGTTGAACGATTACGAAGTGGCTCAGGCCAAAATGGAATTGGCGGATATTTTGCTTTACGAAGAAAAATTCAATCAGGCTTTAATCTATTATTCGCAGATAGAATTGGATTTAAAAAATGATATTGTGGCACATGAAGCGAGTTTGAAAGCCGCTAAAACAAGTTATTTCAAGACGGATTTTATTTGGGCTTTGAAACAATTCAAGGAATTGAAGTCAGCGAATACACAACTGATTGCCAATGATGCTTTGGAATATTTTCTTTTAATCAATGACAATACCGTTGCCGATTCGACGCAAACGGCTTTGAAACAGTTTGCCAAAGGAGATTACCTTTTATATCAAAACAGAAATCAGGAAGCGGTAACGCAGTTTCAAATGATTCTAAAAAACTATAAAGGACAGGAAATAGAGGCAGTGACGTTATTGCGTTTGGGTAAAATTTACGAAAAATTGGGTGATTTTACTTTGGCTTTAAGCCAATATCAAGCTATTATTGACAAGCACAGCGACGGTATTTATATTGATGAAGCCTTGTTTTTTTCGGCAGAAATTTATAACAAAAAGTTACAACAGCCCGAAAAGGCAAAGCCATTATACGAAAAGATAATTTTCAGTCACGAAGACAGTATCTATTTTGTGGAAGCCAGAAAGAAATTCAGGCAATTGCGAGGAGATGCAAATATGTAAATTAATGTTGGCGGTTAATTGTTTTAGCCGATTAAACAAATCAACGATTAAACAGTAAGAAATGATAATATACAACGTTACCACAAACATACATGAAAGCGTTCATGATCAATGGATGATTTGGATGCAACACAAACACATTCCCGAAATTTTGGCTACTGGAAAATTCTCCTCGGCAAGAATGGTGCGGGTTTTAATTGAAGAGGAAATGGGAGGAGTGACTTATTCTGTTCAATATACTACGGACAGTAAAGAAACTTTGGAGAAATATTATCAGGAAGATGCACCGGCTTTTCGCGAAGAAGGAGTGAAATTGTTTGGAGATAAAATGCTTGCTTTTAGAACGGAATTGGAATTGATTTCGGATCATTAATAGGAATCTATTTTCGAGAAGTAACAAAAAATAAAATAATTGCTTTGCGCCTTTGTGCCTTTGCGAGAAAAAAACAAAATGGAAAAAGTAAAAGCCAAAAAACACCTCGGACAACATTTCTTGAAAGACGAAAGCATTGCAAAAGACATTGCTGACACGTTGAACTTAGAAGGATATGATGATGTATTAGAAATAGGTCCCGGAATGGGTGTTTTGACAAAGTATTTGTTGGACAAACCAATCAATACGTATGTTATAGAAATCGATACCGAATCAGTGACGTATTTAGACGAAAATTATCCGAAATTGAAGGATAAGATTATCTCTAAAGATTTTCTTAAATACAACATCAACGAAATTTTCGAAGGAAAGCAATTCGCTATAATCGGGAATTTTCCATATAATATTTCGACACAAATTGTTTTTAGAGCATTAGAATATCGCAATCAGATTCCTGAATTTGCAGGGATGTTCCAAAAAGAAGTGGCGCAACGCATTTGCGAAAAAAAGGGAACAAAAGCGTATGGAATTCTGTCGGTTTTGGTACAGGCTTTTTATGATGCCGAATATCTATTTACAGTTGATGAAAATGTATTTATTCCACCACCAAAAGTAAAATCGGGAGTGTTGCGTTTGCGCAGAAAGAAAGAGTACAGCTTGCCTTGCGGCGAAAAATTGTTTTTTACTGTGGTTAAAACGGCTTTTCAACAGCGCAGAAAGACCTTGCGGAACAGTTTAAAAACCTTAAATTTGTCCGATAGTTTAAGAGAAGATACCGTTTTTGATCTTCGACCAGAACAATTGAATGTAGAACAGTTCATAGAACTCACTCAAAAAATAGAAGCCGATGGAGTTTAAAATCAGCAAAGCACTAATCCAGGAATTAGAGCAACACATTGTTAATAAAAATGATAAGGAATTAGAATCCTTACTCAATGACATGCACCATGCTGATATTGCTGAGATTCTTGATGAGCTTGATTTTGACGAAGCAACCTACATTTTTAAAGTATTAGACAGTGAAAAAACGGCAGAGATTCTTCTTGAATTAGAAGATGATTTGCGGGAGAATATATTAAGCAGGCTTTCGCCAAAAGAGATTGCCGAAGAATTAGATGAATTAGAGACGAATGATGCTGCCGATATTATTGCTGAACTTTCGCAAGACATAAAAGCTGAAGTAATCTCTGAATTAATAGATGTTGAGCATGCCAAGGACATTGTTGACTTATTGCGCTATGATGAGGATACAGCGGGTGGAATTATGCACAAAGAGTTGGTTAAGGTCAATGAAAATTGGAACGTGCTTACTTGTGTAAAAGAAATGCGAATTCAGGCCGAAAATATCTCTCGGGTGCATTCTATTTATGTGGTGGATGATGAAGACCGATTAAAAGGACGATTATCGCTCAAGGATTTATTGACGACTTCAACCAGAACGGCGATAAGTGATGTGTACATTCGAAAACTGAATTCGGTGAATGTAGATACCGAAGATGTTGAGGTGGCGAGAATCATGCAGAAATACGATTTAGAAGCCATTCCTGTTATTGATGAATTGGGACGACTTGTAGGCCGAATCACCATTGATGATATTATAGATGTAATCAAGGACGAAGCCGATAAAGATTACCAATTGGCTGCGGGTATTACCCAAGACGTTGAAACGAATGACAGTATTTATGAGCATACCAAAGCGCGTTTGCCTTGGTTGTTGATGGGAATGCTAATTGAACTTATAGCATCTTATGTCATTAAAGGCAATGAAGCCACTTCCCAAAAATTTTACACACTAATTATTTTTATGCCTTTGCTATCGGCAACAGCAGGAAATATTGGGGTACAGGCTTCGGCAATTATTGTACAGGGTTTGGCAAATGGTACTTTGAAAGAATTTAGCCGAAGTTATTTTAGTAAAGAAATAGCAGTAGCAATGATTTCCGGGACTATAATCGCACTGTTGGTATTGGGCTATCATACGTTTATGTATGGGCAATTTCAGGTTGGAATGGCGATTTCCATATCTATTGTTGTGGTCATATTATTTGCCGCTACTTTAGGAACTTTGGTGCCACTTTTTCTGCACAAAAACAATATCGACCCCGCCATTGCAACAGGGCCTTTTATTACAACAACAAATGATGTTTTTGGAATTATGATTTACTTCGGAATTGCCAATCTCATTTTAGGATTTTAATTTAAAATAAGCATAAGAAAGTTGCCCGTAAAAGTGAACCATTAAAAACGGTACACGGATGACACAGATTAACACGGATTTTAATTCATGAAAATAATTTGTTATTAAGAATAAAACCAAAAGACAAAAAAATACAATTAACACTTTCCATATCGGCTCCCTCTCCTTTGGAGAGGGTCGGGGAGAGGAAAACCACAATCAGCATGAAAGTACATATAATTGGCGGAGGAAACTTAGGCGTAGCCATCGCAAAAGGATTATCAAAATTTTCGCAAGGAAATCAAATTACCGTAACCAGAAGAAATACAGCGAGCATTCTTTATTTAGAGCAATTAGGAGTAACTGTTTCAACAGATAACACGCATCAAATTCAAGATGCAGATATTATCATTCTTACTATAAAACCGTATCAGGTAGATACCGTTTTGGCCGAAATTCTTCCGGTGATTTCTAATAAAGTAATCGCTTCGGCAGTGAGTGGATTGTCAATAGAAAATTTACAAAATAAGATAGGCGAAGGCAATAGCGCCGTCCGAATCATGCCGAATATCGCATCACAATTTGGCGCTTCGGCAACTTGTATCGCGTTTCACGAAAAAAACAAAGAGAAAGCACAAAATACGGTGGCTCTTTTCCAAGATTTAGGAACAGCTCCCATTATAGACGAAAAATTAATGGATGCAGCAACCGTTCTTGCGGCTAGCGGAACCGCTTTTGCGTTGCGTTATATTCGTGCTTCAATGCAAGCCGGAATCGAAATAGGATTTGACTGGCAAACCGCACTGGCTATTTCTGCACAAACCGTAAAAGGCGCTGCCGAAATGATTATGGAAGAACAAATACACCCGGAACAATTAATTGACCGTGTAACCACACCGCAAGGCTGTACCATTGCGGGATTGAACGAAATGGAAATGCACGGATTCAGTTCGTCATTGATACGAGGAATCAAAACTTCTTTGAAACAAATCAAGGGATAAACGTCATTAGGGCGTGCCCCCAATAAAAAAGGGTCTTCTCAGCGTAACTGTTGAGAAGACCCTTTTTTTTGATTGAAGATTTTTGATTTTTAGATTTGAAAACCGAATAAAATCGCTAAAATGAACAATCTTAGATTCCACATAAAATCTGAAATCAAAAATCGTTAATCTTCATTCTTAAATCGATTTTCTGAAATTTTTTTTTATTTAAAAGGGGAAAGCCGTAAAGTAGTGTGTTTTGTTCTTGATAGATTTGTTAGCGAGATTATTTTGTATAAAAATGCTAGTTAGTTTTTACGTCAAACTGGCACAGTTAAAATACGTTTTATTGCAAAATTAGTTTTATGTAAGTAAAATCATTAGTTTTGGTAGAGAATGAATAAAATCTATTTATAGCGCAAAGCGAACCAAATGGAGTGTATATACCCGACTTTATAGCGCAAAGCCACAAGTTTGGCGATATTACTAAGCAGAGTCAAGAATCTAACGTAATTTATATGAACTTAAACATACTAAATAAGCCTTTAAAATGGGGATACTTATATGAGGTTGATTTGGAAATTGAAGTTGCTACTTCAGCACTATCAAAATTAAATGTTAATCAAGAAGAATCTTTAAAATCGACAAAGTTAAGTTTTAATAGTTTTGTTGAAAAAAATAAAAAAACTTTACAGTCTTTACCCGAAAATGAGCGAGCTTCATATGATTTTCATCTTCACTATATTGATGACAGAATAATTAATGATTTGCAAAGATTGCAACGCTACTCAATAGTGATAATTATTTTTTCGGTTTTTGAATCTAGATTATTAGAAGTTTGTAGAGAATTGAGAAAAGAATTTCCCCAACTTACACAACTAAATGAAATCAACCAAAAAGAAGATTTAAAAAACTCTTGGAAATATCTAACCAAAACTATTCTCTTAAATGCTACAAAATTACAACCGTTGTTTCAAAGGTTTAACCAACAAAAAATCTTAAGAAACACAGTTACGCATCACGACGGAATTTTGACAAACAAAAGTAAATTTAATATTATCAATGGTGTAAGTTTGAGTGATTTTGGGAAAAATTATATAATAGAAATTGAAGAAAACGTATACGTAGAATATTTATTGAAATATTTGAAAGAGTTTTTTAAAGAGCTTACAGAAAGAGTAGATGATAGATATAAAGAATTAAAAATAAACAAATAAACTTACAGTTTCCACTAATTAATTAAATGTGAAAGTAACGCAAAATTTAAAACAACAATTAATATGAGAAAAACACTTGTTATAATGCTAATAATATTTGGATTTACTAACTGTAAAAATGAAATAAAAAATACTGATGAAAATTTAATTAAAAAAAATCATACACCTGTTTTTTTAAGTTTAAGTCCAAGTATGTCAGATAAAGAGTTTACAAATGAAATCATTAATCTAAATGATGCTCGGAAATTAAACGAAGGTAAATTTGAAATTAAAACAGAAGAAAACTATTTTTATTTTAGTGTTGGAAAGACCAAAAACACAATACGTCTCTCTTATTCTGTTATTTCTACTATATCAGCAAAAAATATTAGTTACGAATTATCAGATAAGTATATTGAACAAGACAAAAAAACAGTACATCAATTTATTGAAATATTTGAGTCAAATTATAATGGTCAAAAATATAAATTACCAACAAATATCGATTTAACTAAATATGGTTTAAATAAAGAACACTATAATGTCTATCAAGATGCATCTAAAACAGTTTTATTTGGTTATGATATAGACGAAGTTAGATATCCAAGTCCAAGTGAACTAGAAATTGTAATTAGAAATGAAAGTTTTCTAGATGGTTTAGCGAGAGAAAGTCAGACTGAAGATCAAAGAAATAGACCTTGCTATTTTGGTTATGTAATACTTATTGATTATTATTATAATGAAGATTTTGAAAAACTTTATAAAAAAATACAATCAGATAGCATTAATAGCGTGCAAGGTGAATTAGAAAAAGGAAAGAAAGAAATTGAAAGGAAAAAAAAATTAGAGAATAATATAAGAAACAATTTAAAAGAATTATAAACAACATCGCCTAACAGCTAGGGTTTCGTTGCGTGCGTAGCACGAACAATGAAGCCCGTGTTGAACGGAACCGATTACACGTCAACAGGAGTTTGGTGAGATTGGGGTCACAGCTTCGCAAAAATGTTCCTCCTTTATACTATGTAAACGTCTGTGAATTTCCTCCCACAACAAGAATCAAATAAAGCAAGTAGCAATTTACTATAGCGTAAGTTTTCCCTGCAAATCCAACTCAAATAATTCGTACATTTCAAAAAAAACTACCATGAAAAAACTATTGCTATTAACCCTTATTTTACTTTCAATCCATACCGTAAGCGCCCAACAAGATAAACATAAACAAGTGCTGCGACATGTAGTGATGTTTGGATGGAAAGAAGGAACGGATCCCGCATATATCACTAAAGTGGTAACAGCTTTGAGTGATTTGAAACATAAAATCCCAACCATTAAATCATTTGAATGGGGAACCAATAACAGCCCTGAAAACCTGAACAATGGTTTGACACATTGCTTTATACTTACATTCAGCAGCGAAAGTGATAGAGATGCCTATCTCATTCATCCAGATCACAAAGCTTTTGTTGCGCTGTTAAATCCTGCTCCTGATAAAGTCACTGTATTTGATTATTGGGCTAATAAATAAAACTGATTTAGTTTGTAAATAGTTCAATTACAATCATAAGTTTAAAAAGGGTGTTTAGTTTTAAAGCTAAACACTCTTTTTTATTGGACAAATCAATTAAACGATGGGTTTAATCTTCATTTTTTTGATTGGGGTTTTCAAGGTATATTTCAACCAAAGAAAACCAGCTGTTCCGGCTATAAAGGAAGCAACCAAAATAGCAATTTTAGAATAGGTAATTACTTCTTCGCCGTCATTTTTAAACGCAAGCAGCGTTATAAATATGGACATGGTAAAACCAATTCCGCCGAGCATTCCTGCGCCAATAATAGTTTTCCATTGTAAATCTTTGGGCAAAACACAAATCCCCAGAGTAACGCCTAAAAAAGAGAAAAGCCAAATTCCGAGTGGTTTTCCTATCACAAGCCCTAATATGATTCCTATCGTGTTAGGATGGTTCAGTCCTTCATGCCAATTGGAATCTATCGCGATACATGTATTGGCTATAGCGAACAATGGCAAGATAAAAAAGGCTACGGGTTTGTGTAAAAAATGCTGAATTTTATAAGATGATGTTTTTTTGCCTCCATCACCAAACGGGATTACAAAAGCCAATAAAACCCCAGTTATAGTGGCATGCACTCCAGAATTAAGCATGAAATACCACATGGCAACACCGCCAATTAAATACGGGAATAAACTGTGAACCTTCATTCGATTCAGAATAAACAAAGCACCAAGAATGCCTAAGGCTATAAACAAATTCACGAAAGCGATTGTTGCCGTGTAGAATATGGCAATGACAATTATGGCGCCTAAATCGTCAATTACCGCGAGTGCAGTTAGAAATACCTTAAGCGATGTAGGGACACGATTTCCTAATAAGGATAAAATACCAATGGCAAAAGCAATGTCCGTAGCCATAGGAATCCCGGCTCCGTTTTGTGTTATAGTTCCAAAATTTAATGCTAAAAAGATTCCGGCAGGAACAAGCATACCGCCTAAAGCGCCAAAAATAGGCAACGCAGCATTCTTGATACTGGACAATTCACCATTATAAATTTCGCGTTCTAATTCTAAACCTATTAAAAGAAAAAAGATGGTCATCAGTCCGTCATTAATCCAATGTGTAATGGAATGATGCCCCAATTGGGTTTCCCAAAAAGCAATATATTCCGTTTGAAATGGAGAATTAGCAAGACAAAGAGAAAGAATGGTTACAAAGAGTAAAAGTAATCCACCGGCTTTTTCACTTTCAAAGAAGGCCTTGAATGTTTTTGTTAATTTCATTTTTTGAATTTTATTACTATTGTGTTCTTGAGATATCTCAAGAATAGAAAGAATGCTAATTTACACATTTGGGAACTATTTTTTTGTTAATTTGGGGTACCAAAACTTAGAAACTTTTTTATGGATATTAAAATCCTTCATATCGATAGCAATAATCCATTACTTTGGGATCAATTGCAAAATGCTGGTTTTATAAATCACAGTGATTTCAAATCATCCAAAGAAGAAATTGAAGCTAAAATTCAAGATTATCAGGGGATTGTTATTCGGAGTCGATTTAAAATTGATAAAACATTTTTGGATAAAGCCACTAATTTACAGTTTATAGCACGCGTAGGAGCGGGTTTAGAAAGTATTGACTGTGAGTATGCGTTGTCAAAAAACATTACACTTATAGCAGCACCCGAAGGAAACAGGAATGCTGTTGCCGAGCATACTTTAGGGATGATTTTGTCACTTTTCAATAAATTGAATGAAGCCGATAGCGAGATACGATCCGGTCACTGGAACAGGGAAAGCAACCGCGGTCATGAACTCGATGGAAAAACGGTGGGGATTATTGGTTATGGAAATATGGGAAAATCATTTGCCAAAAAACTCCGCGGTTTTGATGTAGACGTGTTGTGTTATGATATTCAGGAAAATGTTGGGGACAGTAATGCTAAGCAAGTTTCATTGGAAGAATTTCAGCAAAAAGTAGATGTAGTAAGCCTTCATATTCCGTGGACTCCTGAAACTGATAAAATGGTTGATGCTGATTTTATCAATGGGTTTGCCAAATCCTTTTGGATTATAAATACCTCTCGCGGTAAGAATATTGTCACTGCTGATTTAGTTTCAGCTATGGAATCCGGTAAAATACTTGGAGCCGGTTTAGATGTTTTGGAATATGAGAAATTGTCTTTTGAAACCCTTTTTCAAGATTTGAGCTTGTCATCTCGAGCGCAGTCGAGAGAACTCCCCGAAGCCTTCCAGTATTTGTTACAAGCCAAGAATGTAATTCTTTCTCCACATATTGCCGGTTGGACATTCGAAAGTCATGAACGATTGGCGCAAGTGATTGTAGATAAGATTAAAGCAAAATATTTTGGTCAAGCCAAAGTTAATAAGGAGGAAAAACGAGTTACGGGAATCGGTGGTTTTTTCTTTAAATCAAAGAATCCAAAAGAATTGGTAGCTTGGTACGGAAAACACTTAGGTTTAAAAACCGATGATTATGGTGCTACTTTTTGGTGGAAAGATAAAGACGGGAATGATTGTTCTACCCAATGGTCGCCGTTTGCTGACGATACTACTTATTTTGCGCCAAGCGAAAAACAATTCATGCAAAATTTCAGAGTGGATGATTTAGAAAATTTGTTGAAAAAATTATCGGAGGAAGGTGTAACAATTGTGGGTGTTATGGAGTCTTATGAGTATGGGAAATTTGGTTGGATTCTGGATGTCGAAGGAAATAAAATAGAACTATGGGAACCAATTGATAAAGTATTCCAATAATTTCATACTTTTAATCACTGAAAAACAACCTTATAACAATTAATTTATGGAAAATTCAAAACATGAAGAATGGAATAATCCACGACCAGTTTATCAAGACAATAAAAAAATAGCAGCGGGACTTCTTGCTATTCTTTTAGGACCTCTTGGAATTCATAAATTCCTTTTAGGTTATACCAATGAAGGTATTATATGGTTGGTAATTAGTTTGTGTACTTGTGGAACAGTAACAGGTGTATTAGGTTTAATTGAGGGAATTATATATTTAACAAAATCAGATGAAGAGTTTTATCAAACCTATCAGGTTGGTAAAAAAGCTTGGTTTTAAAGCATAAAAAATCCCGATTTTAAATCGGGATTTTTTATATAATCTGAAATCAATCTTCTTTATCGTTCAGTTTTCTTTCCAGTTCGGCTTGGTATTCTTCCATTACCGGTTTCATGGTGCTTTCCGGAATATCAGCAATTCTCAGGTAAATTAATCCATCAATAGCATTGTTGAATAATGGATCAACATTAAAAGCGACCAAACGGGCATTTTGCTTGATGTATTTTTTAATTAAAACAGGCAAACGAAGTACACCAGGCTCTAATTCGTCAATGATTTTGTCAAATTTATTCAAATCGGCATCTGTTTCGTTGAATACAAAATCCTTATCGGCATCCTTTAGCTTTACTTTATATTCCTTTTTGGGGTGTATGTATTGTGCAATGTAAGGATCATAATAGTGTGATTTCATAAACTCAATCATCAAGGATTTTGAAAAATCTGAGAATTGATTGCTGATACTTACCCCACCCAATAAAAATTTATGTTCAGGATAATGCAAAGTGGTATGAATAATTCCGCGCCACAACAAGAACAAAGGCATTGGTCTTTGTTGGTATTCTTTGATGATGAATGCTCTTCCCATTTCAATGGATTTGTGCATCATGTCGTGTAATTCAGGTTCAAAACGAAAAAGACTGTTTAAATAAAAACCATCTATTCCATACTTAGGATATATTTCTGCCCCTAAGCCCATTCTATAGGCGCCTGCAATCTTTTTAGTATCATCATCCCACAAAAAAAGATGGTGGTAATATTGATCGTATTTGTCTAAGTCAATCGATTCGTTAGTTCCTTCGCCTACTTCTCTAAAAGTGATTTCTCTCAATCGACCAATCTCATGAAGGATATTTGGAATCTTATTGGCTTCGGCAAAAAACACTTCGTAATTTTTACTTTGCAAAAGCCTACAATCCGTGCTTCTCAATGCATTTACTTCGGCAATCATTTTTTCTCCATTTGCAGGAGTAACGATTTGCTTTGGACTTTTTGGACTTTTTAAACTGGACGTATTTAAAAAATTATTTTCTTTTTCAAATGGATTAGCAAGCATATACGTTTTCTTTCTCAAGAACTCCGTGTACTCTTCAATGGTTTTATGTTCGTTTTGTTCATTTACCGAAATTGGTTTTCCAATACGTACTTTTATCACACGATTCTTCTGGCTAAACACTTCCGATGGTAATTTAGCGGTACGTAATGTGCCACCAATTTTTGAAAGCATATAAAAAAATCGACTGTTTTTCGCATGAAAATAAATAGGAACAACAGGAACCTGGGCTTTTCTGATGACTTTTATGGCACCTTCTTCCCACGGTTTATCAACCATTAATTTTCCGTCTTTGTAGGTAGAAACTTCTCCTGCAGGAAACATTCCTAAGGGTTTTCCGTCGCTTAAATGGCGCAAGGTTTCTTTTATTCCTACAACACTAGATTTGGCATCCTTATGGTTTTCAAAAGGATTAACTGGCATGATGTATTTCTTGAGTGGCTCAATTCGATGCAAAAGAAAATTGGCGATAATTTTGAAATTAGGTTCTTTGTCAAGCATTAATTTCAATAATAAAACACCGTCAATTCCTCCCAAAGGATGATTTGAAATCGTGATGTAAGCACCTTCTTTTGGCAAGCGTTTTAAGTCTTCTTCGGGAATTTCGAATTTTATTTGTAAATCATCCAATATTCCATTGAGGAAATCAACATCTTTCAAATGCTTGTTTCTGTCGTATACTTTGTTTAAGGTAGAAATTTTTAGCACCTTCATAAGCAACCATCCAGAAAAAGTACCCAGAACTCCATACTTATCAGCATTTATTGCTTTTGCAACTTCTTTGGCGGTAACTAAACCCATGTATTTTTTATTTTTAAGGCAAGAAACAAAGATAGCAAAAAACTCCATTTTCTCTCTTTTTCTGAACCAAACTTATACTTTTTTATTACATTTGAAACCCACAGAAAAAATAATATGTTTCTTTCGATAAAATTAAAAAGTGGGTTCCTGAAAACTTTAGGCTAACAATAATTTATCGAATCAAACTCAAAAAAATACTTTAATGAGAATTATTTCATACAACGTCAACGGAATAAGAGCCGCCATTTCAAAAGGATTTATAGACTGGTTGCAGCACGCAAACCCAGATATTATTTGTCTTCAGGAAATTAAAGCTACGGAAGACCAAATCCCGGTAGATGATATTACAAAAGCCGGCTATCCATATCAATATTATTATTCTGCAACCAAAAAAGGGTATAGTGGTGTGGCCATTTTATCGAAAATAAAGCCTAACAATGTCGTTCATGGAACCGGAATTCACCACATGGATTTTGAAGGAAGAAACCTTCGGGCTGATTTTGATGGATTTTCTGTGATGAGTTTGTACTTACCATCGGGGACAAATATTGAGCGATTAGACCATAAATTTATGTTCATGGATGATTTTCAGACTTACATTGACGAACTCAAAAAAGAAACACCAAACCTGATTATCTGCGGGGATTACAACATTTGTCACGAAGCAATCGACATTCATGATCCCATCAGAAACAAAACCGTTTCCGGGTTTTTACCGCAAGAAAGAGCTTGGCTCGACGGATTCATGAAGTCCGGATTTGTGGATAGTTTTCGCCATTTCAACAGTGAACCACACCAATATTCGTGGTGGAGTTACCGCGCCGGAGCAAGAGGAAACAACAAGGGTTGGCGCATCGATTACAATTTAGTTAGCGACACCTTAAAACATAAATTAAAAAGAGCCGTTATTTTATCAGATGCCGTGCATTCAGACCATTGCCCTGTTTTGGTAGAAATTGAGTAATCATCCTGAGCGGAGTCGAAGGAGGAGCTATTTCCCGCTATCCGTTGCAAATGAAATTCACTTAACACCGAAATAAAATATTAACTTGGTGAAGTAATCTTTTTATCAGCCGAAAAGGCCGATAAAAAGGATTTTCACTTTTATCGGGGCTAGGGCATCCGAATATAATTTGATTTTTTGCTTTCAAAACAACTATAGAAACAACATAAATACTAACAAAATGATTAAAAGAGTTTCCATCGGATTACTAGTTTTGGCACTTTCAACTTCATGTGTATCCAAGAAAATATACAATGATTTGGAAAGCAAGTACACCGATTCCAAAAAAGAAAATAGAAGATTAACAGATGAGAATGAAGATCTTTTAAAGGCTAAAAATCAATTAGAACTAGACCGAAGCGCTTTAACATCAGATTTAAGTAAATCAAAATCGGAACTGGAAAAATTAAAAGCCGATTACGCTGCAGCTCAAAATAAATTCAAAGTGTTGCAGGATTCCTACGCTGCTTTAGAAAAAAATAGCAGTGACGCTTTGCAAAACAACATGAAGAAAAATCGTGATTTGCTGGATCAATTAGATGAAAAAGGGAAAGCGTTAGCATTAGAACAAGAACGTTTAAACAAAAGCGCACAGCGTTTAGATGAGTTGGAATCTTTGATTGCTGCCAAAGAAGCCAGCATGAAAAAACTAAAAGAAACATTGTCTAAAGCCTTGAATAGCTTTGAAGGAAAAGGGTTGACCGTTCAACAAAAAAATGGAAAAGTATATGTTTCCATGGAAAACAAACTACTTTTCAATTCTGGAAGCTGGGCAGTTGGTTCCGAAGGTAAAAAGGCAGTTGTAGAGTTAGGAAAAGTTTTGGGTGATAACCCGGAGATTTCGGTTCTTATTGAAGGACATACAGATGACGATGCTTTTACAGCTTCAGGCCCAATTGTAGACAACTGGGATTTATCGACTAAAAGAGCCACCGCAATTGTTGCTATTTTGAGTGAAAACAAGAAAATCAATAAGGAAAACCTAACCGCTGCAGGTAGAGGAGAATTTTCTCCTTTGGCAAGCAATTCAACTGCTGAAGGAAAAGCAAAAAATCGCAGAATCGAAATTATTTTGACACCAAGATTAGACGAGATTTCTAAAATGTTGAATGAGATAAATTAAGGTTAAACATCTAGTGTTATAAGTTTTACCATTAAGGAATTAAGAAAATTAAGTACTGATAAGCGTTGATTCTTAATGGTTTGAAAAAAGAACCTTTTTTAACCGCTAATTCGCTAATTTTATCTTTCGATTGAAGGCTTTTAATTTGCGAATTAGCGGTTATATTTTTTTTACATCCTGTAAACGTTTCTCAATTTTCTGTTAACAGCAAATCTTAACGACAAACTAATTTTATCTTTGTTTTTGAAAAATTAAAATACAATTCCCTTAATTATGAAATATACTACTTTACCGAATACCGATATAAAAGTCAGCAAAATTTGCCTTGGAACTATGACTTTTGGACAACAAAATACAGAAGCTGATGGTCATGCCCAAATGGATTATGCTCTTGAAAAAGGAATTAATTTTTTTGATACTGCCGAGATGTATTCTGTTCCAGCGCGTCAGGAAACCTACGGAAGTACGGAGAAAATTCTTGGAACCTGGTTCAAAAAATCAGGAAAAAGAGAAGAAGTAGTTTTGGCATCCAAAATTGCGGGACCAAATCCTAATTTCACATACATGCGTGAGAAAAATGATTTTTCTCCTGCCAGTATTAAGTTTGCATTAGACCAAAGTTTACAACGCTTACAAACCGATTATCTTGATGTGTATCAATTGCATTGGCCGGAACGCAAAACTAATTATTTTGGACAACGCGGTTTCAAAGTGCAAGATGATGCTTGGGAAGATAACATTCACAATGTTCTAGAAACCTTAGACGGTTTTGTTAAAGAAGGAAAAATCAAGCATATTGGACTTTCTAATGAAACGCCTTGGGGAATTATGCGTTTTCTGGAAGAAAGTAAATACCATAATTTACCAAAAATAAAAACGATTCAAAATCCGTATTCGTTACTAAACAGACTTTTTGAAGCAGGTTCCGCTGAAATTTGTTTGAGAGAAAATGTGGGGTTATTGGCGTATTCTCCAATGGCTTTTGGCGTTTTGTCCGGTAAATTTCTAACTGGCGAAAGTCTTCCAAACGCGAGAATCAATTTATTTCCACAATTTTCAAGATATAATAGCGAACAATGTTATGAAGCTACTCGATTGTACCAGGAAATCGCCAAGAAAAACGGATTGACCTTGACCGAATTGTCTTTGGCATTCATAGAGCAACAGCCGTTTGTAACCAGCACGATTATTGGCGCCACTACAATGGAACAATTAAAGGAAAACATCGATACAATTCATGTTTCCCTTTCTGATGAAATCTTAAAAGCAATTGACGAAGTTCAGGCTGTAATTCCTGATCCGGCACCGTAAATAATAAACCGTTTTTGTGTCATTCCGACGAAGGAGGAATCCCATTACGTGAGATTCCTTTTTCGTCGGAATGACATTTTTTTCCAATTATTAAAGATCAAATTCTTCATCAACTGCCAAAGAATCGATTTTTATTTGTGTGGTATCTTGAGCTTTTATTCTTAGAAAAGATTTTGCAGGCCCTGAAATTAGGATAGGCTGTGTTTTGTAAATGGTGTCGTCAGGACTCAAAAGCCCTCTTCTAAACATGATATTAGTTAAAAAGGATTCTTGTTTCATGGCGAAATCTTTCAGCATTCCTTGGTCATTGAACTGGTACATGAATTTTCTTGGACTTGGAATAATTCGGGCAAGATAAAGACATTCATTTAAGTTCAATTCTGAAGGACTCTTCTGGAAATAAAACCGACTCGCTTCGCCAATTCCATATACATTTGGACCCCATTCGATAATATTAAAATACACTTCCAGCATGCGTTCCTTGCTTACGATTCTGTTGTTTTCCAGAATATAAACCAGTAAAATTTCTTCCAGTTTGCGCGATACTGTTTTTTCTCGAGTAAGAAAAACATTTTTTATCAACTGCATGCTGATGGTACTGGCACCGCGGGAAAATTTTTTGGTTTTTATATTTTTTACGATAGATTGTTTGAATGCCTCGCTGATGAAACCATGATGCGAAAAGAACGAAGGGTCTTCGGTGGTTAAAACACATTTTCTTAAATAAGGGGAAATTTGGTCTAAAGGTGTATAATTAGGATTCGCTAAACCAACAAGCACAGGTCGTTGCAATACATTTTTTATAAGCGCTCGATAAATAAATTCTCCATTGAGTTTGTTCAGATTGGCTTCGCCGTATTTTGTGATTTTTAGATTTTCTTTATTCAATTTACTGTCAAAAACCAGTTGATTGGGTTTGTTTTTATTGAACATGAAATTCAAGTTGTAGTCAAAATTCCCTTCGGCTTCCATTCCTTGAAAATGGGTAAATAAACCATCAGGAAGCGAAGATATAAAGTCCTGAGCTTTCATTTTTGGGATGGCTACTTTGAGCTTGTAGATGGTATCCTCCTCCGTTTCATAAGCTACGTAGGGATGGAATTTCACTTTATTGAATTGAACTGTCGAGGTACTGTCTATTGAAATGAAATCAGAACCCAATAAGAATCGGTAATCAAATTTAGCATTCTTGATAATAACATCTTTACTGGCAATTTTTGGATGATTTACTTTTAAATTAGTAATAGCCATAAAACCATCAATATGAAGTTCGTCGCCGTCCTTATCGATGTTTTCAATGTTCAACCGTATGGATTCAAAGCTCGATTTCAAATTGAAACGTTCGTCAAAATAAGGAACTTTAATGGCGCCGGTGTCAATATTTACGAACCGAATATCGGCTTTTTTATTTCTTGGATCGGCAAATCCTTTAATTTTCCAACGCTGTGTAAAGGTATTGGTTTGGACTTTTATCGAAGTTTCAAGTTGCTTATTAACCAATCGCAATTTTTGTAAATTAATCATCGCTTTTTTTCCATTGTCATCCAGTCGAAACGAAAGATTGTCTAAAACCATATCGGTTGGAACTAAATTCAGTGCTTTCGAGATGATTCTGTAGGCAAATTGTGCGTAATCTCTTTTTTCGTTTCCTATTTCTGTTTGTTTGTCTTTTTTTAGAAAAGCATCAAAATTTCTCACTTTTCCTTTCTTTACGAGCTGTACAAAACCATTCTTGATTTCTAAAGTTCCCAGTTGCACATTGCCTACTAATAATTGCCATATATTGACACTCGTTTTCAGTTTTTGTATTTTAAAAAGAGTGTCGGCATTTTTCGGCGCTAATACTACATCGGAAAGATTTACACCTGAGATTCCATCAAAAGAAGCTTTTTTTACTGAAAAAGTACTGTTGTAATCGACTTCCATTTCATTAGAAACCTTAGCAATGGTTTGCTGTAAAACCGCATCACGAAAGATGTAAAAAGCAACAATTAGAGCTATAAATACTACACAAAGTATTTTTGCCGCTAGAATTATTTTTTGTTTTCCGGTTTTCATAAACAGTTTTGTATTTGATAAAAATTCTAAAATAGATAATACTTAGAATCTCGCTTATAAAGAAAAGGAAAATAATACAAAAGGAAAATTTTTTATGGTTTTCTTTAGAATTTTGAGGTGCAAAAACGATTTGTTTTTTTTAAAGCATAAAAAAACTACAACCTAAAAAGTATTGTAGTTTCTAAATTTGTTTTAGGGTACTTAAATTAGCTTTTCGGCTTTGGTTCTTTGTATTCAAATGGGTTATAGAATCGTCTGACTTTTTCCACAATTTCATTTAAGGTCATTTTATCGGCTGTTTCCACTGATTTTAGTTTTCCGGGTTCAATTAAATTTTCATCCATTAATTTTTGTTCCAGTTTTGTTTTGGTTTGTGCTGGACCAAAAACAATAAGTTCATCCGATTTTTTAACATAAGACAACACTGATTTTATAAAATAATCCAGTTCTTGTTTTTTTCGGTCATCAAATTTTTTGTCGCTGTCGCCATGATGACTTCCCGAAAAAGTCCCTTTATTGCCTTCTTTGTTGTGATAAACGCTGTTTTCAACATCAGAATCTATTTCGGTAATTTTTTCTGTATCACCATCAAGAGCAACAATTATTGCTTTTGAGGAGTCTATCCAAATGCCAGTTTGCTTTTTCATGTCTTTGATTTTTTATGTTAAAGTAGATTGTTTTAAAACAGCTTTGTTTTGATTCAAAAAAGATTTAATTGCAATTATTGTATCAGAATAGCGCTTAGCTGACTTATGAAAACATGTTCTGATCTGTTTTTTTCTAAAAAAGAATTTGCAATGGCATTTGCAGTTTTTAGAATCAAGGTGATAACCTCAGGGGTAAACAAATGTTCATGCTCTTTTCTGAAAATTTTAAAGTCAGGAATCACTTGTTCAGTGTCCCATTTATTGGCTGTAAGCCAGTCAAAAACAATTTCGATTTCATAGGCTGTGTCGTCTCCAAATTCATTAAAAGTGTTTTCAAACGGAAGCCATTCTGTTTTTACAATTTCTTTGAGCTGTGTAATTTCCTCTTTACGAATAGTTTTATCTATGGCCGCAATACAATAAAACACTTTTCCTAAGTGTTCATAGAGGTGAGTCATAGTTTGGTGTGATGGTTTCATTTTTCAATCTTTAGATAAAAAAACAACACATAAATTTACAACAAAATAATGAATCTCATTCCTGATTTTTAATTTTTTATTAAGCGATATTTTATTTTATAAAGCACAACCATTTGATTTTCAGATGAAAATAATTGATTATTGGATTTGTTAACTTGAGACGACTTTAGGTGTTTTTTAATAAGGCACTTCTTAAGATGTAGTGAAATTAAAACAAAAAGAGGATGTCGTTTTTAATGACATCCTCTTTTTTGCGAAAGCAGTAAAATTATTTTTTCGAATATTCTTTTTCTAAAAATAAGTAGCGTGCTTCATTTTCGGCTTTTTTTGATTTTGAATTTACATCAATGACCATAATTTCCGGATTTTGTTCATTTTTTGCCATTGGCCAAACCGGAAGTTTATCACCGTTTGGATTTCCTGTTTTAATGAAGTTGGCAAAAAAGTTCATCATTGTATCCGAAACTTTATAATCATCGTCAGTCCAAGCATAATTTTTATTAGATGCTAAATTCCCCATTGCATATTCTATTTCTGCAGAGTGAACCGCTCCTTTTGGTATAGGTGCTTTTGGTGTGTTTTTGTCTTTTTTAATAACGCCTCCTGCAAGAGCTGCTTCAAGTTCATTGTCGCGCATTTCGGGTCTTGGATGAGTGTAATAATAGCGATATACAGGTTGTGTGCTGTTTTTTCGATGCAAATCAAACCATTTCCAAGTGCTGTATGCGATAAAACGGTCTCCAGCCAAATCTGTGGCAGATTGCTCTGTTACGTCAGGAGTTCCAGCAGGATATAATTTCAATACTTCATCCGCTTTGTTGCCATATAATTCTTTTACTTTTTGGATATAACTTTCATTGTCTAAGTCTTTTCCCATTGTTAAAGCGCGATAAGTCATTTCCTCTGAATTCCATCCCAATAATAAAGGAACCATAGCTTGTTGTTTGGCTTCAAAAATTTCCGGTAACGATTTTGGTAAAAAATAGCCGTCAATGGTTGTTTTAAAAACACCTAAACTTGTTCCAACTGATTTTTGATACAGCTCAAAAGTGGACATAGCGCGAAGGTCTTTTAAGGATGAAGCGCCAATTTTTTTGGCAAATTCGAGACCTATTTTTTCACCTTCAACTAAAGGAACTGGAGATAATGTAGGGAAAATAGAACCGCCGCTTTCACCAATAGCTCCTGCGATAAGTCCTTTTGATAATGGGGAAGCCATTTGAGCGCTCACGGCAATTGAGCCAGCCGATTCTCCTGCAATAGTGACGCGTTTTGGGTCACCTCCAAATTTTGAAATATTGGCCTGCACCCACTTTAAGGCAGCATTTTGATCTAATAATCCGTAGTTTCCTGAAGCGTGATTGGGAGATTCTTTGGTCAGTTCCGGGTGGGAGAAAAATCCCCAAATCCCTAATCTATAGTTTACGGTTAACGTTACTATTCCTTTTTTGGCCATGTTTTCGCCATCATAACGATTTTCGGAACCATCGCCAGCGGCAAAACCACCCCCGTAGAAATAAACTAAAACAGGAAGTTTTTCATTGGCAGATTTAGCAGGGGACCAAACATTAAGATATAAGCAATCTTCGCTCGTCCCGTCACTTCTAAAACCCATATCGCCAAATACATTGGACTGGATTGCTCTTGGTCCAAATTTTTTCGTTTGTTTTACACCCGTCCAATTTGTTAAAGCTTGAGGAGCTTTCCATCGTAAATTACCCACTGATGGCTGTGCAAAAGGGATTCCTTTGAAACTTTGAATATTTGTTTTTACATCAAATTCACCTTCTATAATTCCGTTTGCAGTGGTTATCTGAACAGGGAAAGCATTTTGATTTTCGGCATGTTGCGCTTTGGAAATGAAGGGGATTGCCAATAGCATCAACCCAATGTATTTTATTTTTAGATTCATAATTTATGTGTTTTATCGTGTAATGTTATTTGTTTCCTAGAAGCATAAATAGTTACAGGTAAAAATCAAATAACATACTCATTTAACTTATTTCCTGAATTCTGTTATAAAAAGGATGTTTATTCAGCGTTATGCAACTGATTATGAAATGCTTTAGTCAGACTTTTTTAAGGAGATAAATAGAATCTTATCCAAATAATTCACTTGCGATGTCTTCAATTTTGGCTACCAATCGAATTTTGATTCCTGTATTTTTCAACGCAATTTTGTTGTATTTGGATACAAAAATGGTTGAAAAACCTAATTTTTCCGCTTCCTGAATGCGCTGGTCCACGCGGTTTACCGGACGTATTTCACCGGAAAGCCCCACCTCACCGGCAAAACAAAAATCTTTATTTACCGGAATGTCTTCATTCGAGGATAAAATGGCTGCCACAACGGCTAAGTCTATCGCCGGATCATCTACAGAAATTCCTCCGGTTACGTTGAGGAAAACATCTTTGGCGCCAAGCCTGAAACCAGCTCTTTTCTCTAAAACGGCCAGAATCATATTCAGTCTTTTGGCGTTATAACCTGTTGTGCTGCGTTGTGGTGTTCCGTAAACTGCGGTGCTTACCAAGGATTGAATCTCGATCATAAGCGGGCGCATTCCTTCCAATGTCGATGCAATTGCGGTTCCGGATAATTCTTCGTCTTTGTGCGAAATTAATATCTCCGACGGATTCGAAACTTCTCGCAAACCGTTGCCTAACATTTCATAAATACCAATTTCGGCAGTGGAACCAAAACGGTTTTTTAGCGAACGCAAAATACGATACACGTGATTTCTGTCGCCTTCAAATTGCAAAACGGTGTCAACCATGTGTTCCAAGATTTTTGGTCCGGCGATGTTTCCGTCTTTGGTAATATGACCAATAAGAATCACTGGAATATTGGTCTCTTTGGCAAATTTTATCAGTTCGGCAGTGGTTTCCCGTATTTGAGAAATACTTCCTGGAGTCGATTCAATATAATCCGTATGAAGTGTTTGAATGGAATCGATAATCACGATTTCAGGCTGTATGGCTTCAATTTGTTTGAAGATATTTTGAGTTTTGGTTTCGGTAAGAATATAGCAATTGTCTCCGCTTGGCGTGATTCTTTCGGCACGCATTTTTATTTGTTTCTGGCTTTCTTCGCCCGAAACATACAAGGTTTTATAAGGTAGTTTTAAGGATATTTGAAGTAAAAGCGTACTTTTTCCTATGCCGGGTTCACCGCCTAAAAGGATCAGAGAACCGGGAACTATTCCGCCGCCAAGTACACGATTGAGTTCGCCATCAGTAGTATCCATGCGGATTTCCTGAGTGGAATCAATTTCGTTTATTTTTAGTGGTTTTGGTGCTTTATTGCTGGAAGCGGGTTCGCTTTTCCAAGCTACTTTTTCTTGTTTTTGAATGATTTCTTCGGCTATAGTATTCCATTCTTTACAGGAATTGCATTGTCCTTGCCATTTGGCATATTGGGCTCCGCAGTTCTGACAAAAAAAAGTAGTTTTTACTTTTGACATTATTTTTTTGGTGTTAGACTTTTCATGTCATCATATTTTTGGTACATCATATCCTTGGTCAAAGATCCAATTTCTTCTAATTGTGAAGCTGACTGATATAATTTTGCTGCTTTTTTAGCATCACCCATTTTTTCATACATAAGCCCCAATTCATAATTGGCAAGCATGGATTTTGGGTAATTTTTCTTGGCAATATCAGAGAGTTTATCTAATTCTTGATAGGCCTTGTTTTTTAGAATTGCCGCTTCAATTGCTTTGAAATCATTGATTCGAATAGGAATTTTTAAGCCTAAATTTTTTGACATAACATCATATTTATTCGTCAAATAATCTACATAACCGGATTGAAGTATAGCAATTTTATCGGCGTATTCAGTTGATGAAATTGGTTTGTAGGAGTCGAAAAATTGATACAAAGCATTTGGTATTGAGTAAAGTACGAGTGAATAATGCGACGCCCCTTTGAAATTATCAAATTTGTAATTGACTAAAGGATTTGTAACCAGCTTCATATTTTGGTCGAGGCTTTTTATAGGCTCCTGAAGTTGTTTTACGTCGCCATCTCCTGTGGATTGGTAATAGAAAATAGCTTGTTTTGTATTGGAAATTTTTTCTGGAATACGGTTTTCCATTTCAGGAGCCAGTTCTGGACTTAAAGAAATATAGGCGTTAAATAATGGTGCGTCTTTGTACAGAAAAAAGTTTAAAAAACCTGCCGTGGTATCATGTCCCGCAATAATTCGGAAAGGTGCGGTACGGTATTTTTTTTCGAGATACGGGAGTAATTCACCTCCGATAAATTCAAAAAAATCAGCTCCTTTTCCGGAAGGAACTCCATCTGCAGCATCATAATTACTGTCGTCTACTCGTTCGTCTTTTTTATTTTGGTTGATACCAACAACTATTGTTTCCGGCAAATCATCCCAATAGGCACCATAGTTCAAAGCACCATAAAAGGGGTCAAACAAGTAGTCACCATCAAGTAAAATGAGTATTGGATATCTTTTGTTTTGATTTTTCTCATAGGATGGCGGTAATCCAATCGTAATTTCCCGGCTTCCTAATTTGTTTGAATCGAATGGAAGTGTTGTTTTTTGAGAAAATACTGAAATAGAAAAGAGTAAAAAGAGTAGTACTTGTTTCATGATTTGGGTGTTTTAGAAATTAAATTTATTCTAAATGGAGTAGCAATATACTACTTTTATTAAAATAGAAATAGCAAAAAACACTACACTTCAAAAAAGCAAATAATTTGTTCTTATTCTAAAAAATCTACGTCAATGAATTGTCATTTTCATTTGGAAAAATAATCCACGGCTTGAAGGTTTTGGCTTCTTCAAATTCTAAAGTGGCATATGAAATGATAATGATGATATCGTCTTTTTGTACTTTTCGAGCAGCCGGACCATTTAGGGTAATGATACCTGAATTTTTTTCGCCTTTGATAGCATAAGTATCAAAGCGCTCTCCATTGTTGATGTTGACAATGGATACTTTTTCACCTTCAATAATATTAGAAGCCTCTAGTAAAGCTTCGTCAATAGTAATACTTCCGATATAATTTAAATCGGCTCCAGTTACTTTTACTCGGTGTATTTTTGATTTTACGACTTGAATTTGCATGCTACAAAAGTAAATTAATTTAATGAAATGGTATCAATCAAACGAATATTGTTGACAAAAACGGCGATAAAAGCGCGGTATTTCTTATTAGGTTCTTTTAATACGCTGGGCAATAGTGTTTCCTCATCAGCAATTACAAAATATTCTAATGAGAAAAGACTGTTGTTTTCGAAAGCTTTTTTAACCCATTCCGTTACCGATTCAGGGCTTTCTGTTTGAAATTTTTCTTTCGCAGTAGTTAGTATTTTATAGATTATTGCTGCCTCTTCTCTTTCATGTGTGGATAAACGTTCGTTTCTGGAACTCATAGCAAGATGGTTGGATTCCCTGTAAATTGGACAACCAATTACATTTACTTTCAAGTTGGCTTTAGCAACCATTTTTTTGACGATTTGCAATTGCTGAAAATCTTTTTCTCCAAAATAGGCGTTTGTAGGTTCTACAATTTCAAAAAGACGTTTTACAATAGTGCCAACACCATTAAAATGTCCGGGTCTGAATTCTCCTTCCATTTGATTTTCTAATCCATCAAAGTCAAAGGATTGTGATACTGGTTGACCATCATAAATATCATCAACAGTTGGGGCATACAAAATGATTTTTGGACTCAAAGCAGTAAGTTTTTTCACATCTTCTTCTAAAGTTCTTGGGTATTTTGCTAAATCTTCCGGATTGTTAAATTGGGTAGGATTTACAAAAATACTCACTACAGTATTTTCATTTTCCAGTAGCGATTTTTGCATTAAAGCCAAATGACCTTGATGTAAAGCGCCCATAGTTGGAACAAATCCAATGGTGGAATTTGAAGTTTTGATAGATTTCAAATAGTCTCTCAAAGCTGCTTTTCCATAGAAAATATGCATGGTGGTATTATTAAAATTAAATGCAAACATAATATTTTAGTTAATAACTGCATAAAATTTTGTAATTTTGCGTGGTTTTTATTACCAATAAACTAAGTAAATTACAATATGAAAGATAAGAGGATATTATATGTATCATCTGAAGTGGTGCCTTATCTCGCTGAAAATGAGGTTTCTTTAATGTCTTATGACGTGCCGAAAATGATTAATGATCAGGGAGGACAAATAAGAATTTTCATGCCTAGATATGGAAATATTAATGAGAGAAGACACCAATTACACGAAGTAATTAGACTTTCGGGGATGAATTTGGTAGTGAATGACTTAGATATGCCATTGATTATAAAAGTAGCTTCAATTCCTAAAGAGAGGATTCAAGTTTACTTTATTGATAATGATGAATATTTCAAAAGGAAAGCCACTTTTGCCGATGAAGAAGGGGTTATGTACCCAGACAATGATGAACGCGCTATTTTCTTTGCAAAAGGAGTGGTGGAAACCGTGAAAAAATTAAATTGGGTTCCTGATATTATCCATGTTCATGGATGGATGGCAGCAATGTTGCCTATTTACATGAAACATTTTTATAAAAACGAAGCTTTATTTTCAGAAACAAAGATTGTAACCTCAGTTTACAGTCAGTCTTTTGAAGGGACTTTAGATGTAGAGATGATAAATAAGGTTAAATTTGACGGTATTCCTGATGAGGCAATAGCTGATTTAGCAGTTCCGGATTATGAAAATATTATAAAAGCAACTGTAATGCATTCTGATGCGGTAATTATTGCTTCAGAAAACCTGTCTTCAAGTTTAACAAAATTTATAGAATCTTCGGGTAAACCTTTTTTACCTTTCGTCCCGAAAGATAAATTCGCGGAAGCGTATACTAATTTCTATAAAAACGAGGTTCTTTAAATTAAACTTTTATTATTTAATATGTACAATATTTCTTTTTTCAAGAAAATACTGGTTTTATCAAGTATCATTCTTTTGTATTCCTGTGATAAAGATTATAATTCGATTGGTGGAGATTTAATTGGGGATAACCATTTTGATCTTAGCACATATACATCAAATGTGTTGGCTTATAACCAAAAAATTGGACCTATTCAATCTGATAATCTTGCTATTAATCCATTAGGAATATATAAAAACCCTAACTTTGGAGAAACGACTGCCAATTTTAACACACAATTGACTTTGGCATCCGTTATAAGTACTACAACTGTAAGTACAAGACCTTTTGTTACAAGTGTAGTTTTGACGATTCCTTATTATTACAATGCTTCGAAAACAGTTACAAATACAGATGGTAGTCATGTTTATACATTAGATTCAATTTATGGTGCTGATAAGGCACCAATGAAATTAAGTATTCACGAATCTGGATATTATATGAGGGATACTGATCCTACAGGTGGATTTCAACTAGCTCAAAAATATTATACCAACCAAAATACTGATTTCGAGAATGCTAAAGTTTCCAGTCGTTTGAATGATGCTGCTGATTTAGCTCAGAACGATAGTTTTTTCTTTGATCCAGCCGAACATGTTGTTAAAACAACGGATTCTATCACTAAGGTGGAGACTGTAACACGAACTCCTCCGGGAATGCAATTGAATTTGAATAAAGGCTATTTTAAAACAAAGATTATTGACGGTGCAATTGCTGGTAAGTTGGCCTCAAATGATGTTTTCAAAGAATATTTTAGAGGGCTTTATTTTAAAATGGAAAAATCTGGAAGCAGTGAAGGAAATTTAGCGATGTTGAATTTCAAAGCTGGAAAAATTACCATTAATTATAATGAAGATTTATCTACTACAGCAACAGGTGGTGCTGTAACAGTGACAAGAGTTAAAAAAAGTATCGTTCTTAATATGACCGGAAATTCTGTAAGTTTATTGAATAATAGCTTTGGAGCGTCGGGTATTGCTTATAATGCGTTGCCAAATACTGGAAATACAACTGCTGGAGATGGAAAACTATATTTAAAAGGCGGTGAAGGTTCTTTGGCTATCATTGATTTATTTGATAAAAAAGATTTGAAAGGATATGATGTTAACGGAAAGCTAACTGGCCCTAATGGAGTTTCAGATGAATTAGATGATTTAAGATATCCGGCTGATGGTAAAAAGTGGTTAGTCAATGAAGCGAATCTTGTTTTCCATATTGATGCAAGCACAATGGCTAATAACTATGAACCAAGAAGGATTTATTTGTATGATTTTACAAATCATAGGCCTGTTGTTGATTATTACAATGACGCTTCAACAAGTGTTGATGCTAAAAAATCAAAAACGGTTTTTGATGGCAATATAAATACAGATGCAACTTCTAAAAGAGGATTGACCTATAAAATCAGGATTACAAATCAGATTCGTAATCTTATTAAAAATGTCGATTCAACTAATGTTAAATTAGGGCTAGTGGTTACAGAGGATATAAGTACTGTTGCTTCTTATAAAGTGAGAACTCCAAACGCATTCATTACTCAAGCTCCAAAAGCAAGTGTAATGAATCCATTAGGGACGATTTTATTTGGAAATAACATTCCTTTTGGAGATCCTAATTATGACAAAAGATTAAAACTTGAAATTTTTTATACAAAACCTAATTAAGTAAAGCTATGTGTGGAATTGTTGGATATATCGGTTACAGAGAAGCTTACCCTATTGTTATAAAAGGGTTAAAACGATTAGAATATAGAGGGTATGATAGTGCTGGTGTCATGTTATATGATGGCGAGAACTTAAAAATTTCTAAAACTAAAGGTAAAGTTGTAGATTTAGAAGAAAGAGCTGTAAAAGAAATTTCTATTAATGGAACTATAGGAATGGGACATACGCGTTGGGCTACACATGGTGTTCCAAACGATGTAAATTCGCATCCACATCTTTCTAATTCAGGTGATTTGGCTATAATTCACAATGGAATTATTGAAAATTATGCTCCATTGAAAAAGGAGTTAATAAAAAGAGGATACGTTTTTCATTCTGATACAGATACTGAAGTTCTTGTAAATCTTATAGAAGAAGTTCAGAAAAAAGAAAAATTAAAAATTGGTAAGGCTGTTCAGGTTGCTTTAAACCAAGTGGTTGGTGCTTATGCAATTGCCGTTTTTGATAAAAAAAATCCAAATGAAATTGTTGCGGCACGTTTAGGAAGTCCGTTAGCAATTGGTGTAGGTGAAGGGGAATATTTTATCGCTTCTGATGCTTCTCCATTTATTGAATATACTTCAAATGCCATTTATTTAGAGGATGGTGAGATGGCCAACATCAGGTTACATAAACCAATGAAAGTAAGAAAAATTAAAGATGATTCTTTAGTTGATCCTTATATTCAAGAACTTCAAATGAATTTGGAGCAAATAGAAAAAGGAGGTTACGATCACTTTATGTTGAAAGAGATTTACGAACAACCAAGCGTAATTAAAGATACGTATCGTGGTAGACTTCATGCAAATGAAGGAATTATTCAAATGTCTGGTGTTGAGGATAATTTAGAAAAATTCCTAAATGCTGACCGAATAATAATTGTGGCTTGTGGTACTTCTTGGCATGCCGGTTTAGTAGCTGAATATATATTTGAAGAGTTTGCCCGAATTCCGGTTGAAGTAGAATATGCTTCTGAATTTAGATATAGAAATCCGATAATAAGCAGTAAAGATGTTGTTATTGCAATTTCTCAATCAGGAGAAACTGCTGATACTATGGCAGCAATAAAATTGGCTAAAGAAAATGGAGCTTTTGTATTTGGAGTTTGTAATGTCGTAGGTTCTTCTATTTCAAGAGAAACTCATGCAGGAGCCTATACTCATGCAGGACCTGAAATAGGTGTTGCTTCTACAAAAGCATTTACTACTCAAATTACAGTATTGACAATGATAGCGTTGCGTTTGGCCAAAGCCAAAGGAACAATGTCTAATACAGATTTCCATAGGTATTTGCAAGAATTAGAAATCATACCTGAAAAAGTAAAAGAGGCTTTAGAAACAAATGAAAGAGCAAAAGAAATTGCTGCTACATTTAAAGATGCTCCTAACTGTTTGTATTTAGGAAGAGGATATAATTTCCCGGTAGCTCTTGAAGGGGCATTGAAACTTAAGGAGATATCATACATTCATGCGGAAGGGTATCCGGCTGCTGAAATGAAACATGGTCCAATAGCACTTATTGATGAGCATATGCCAGTTGTTGTTATTGCACCAAAGCAAGGTCATTACGATAAGATTGTCAGTAATATCCAGGAGATTAAATCCAGAAGCGGAAAAATTATTGCAGTAGTAACCAAAGGCGATACTCAAGTTCGTGAATTGGCTGATTATGTAATCGAAATTCCAGAAACTTCGGATGCATTGTCACCGTTAATAACAACAATTCCTTTACAGCTTTTGTCATATCATATTGCTGTGATGAGGGGTTGTAATGTAGATCAACCTCGTAATTTAGCAAAATCAGTTACTGTAGAATAATAAGATATTATTAAGCTTTAAGATATAACCTCGAAAGATTTTTCTTTCGAGGTTTTTTTATGCTTGTTTTTTTGGCCAAGAAGAAAAAATATCTTGAAAAATGATTTTTTTTCTTCTTGAAATCATTTTTATTAAATAGCTAAAAATTAATAAAATTATTAAGATTAATGCATTTATTATATGCATGCATAGTGTTATTTTAATATTTTTACTTAATTTTTAACAAAAAATAAAAAACAAAAAATAAAGAATAAGTATAAATGGGTCAAAATCACTGATAATTATGAAATTTTAAAGGCTCTTTTTTATTAATATCAAAAATATTTGTATTTTGGCTTCATAAACCAACAAATTATAACCCAATGAGAGTGTATTTACTTTTTTTGTCATTGTTTTTTTGTAGCCTAACTTTTGCTCAAAACACAATTTCAGGTATTGTTACAGACAGTAACAATCAACCTATTCCTGGAGCCAACATCAAAATTGTTGGAGAAACCGCTGGTAGCATTACCGACATCGATGGAAAATTTACTTTAAATTCATCAAAAAAGCCACCTTATGTGCTTACTATTACAAGCGTAGGTTATGGTTCTCAAAGAGTTAATGTTTCTTCAAATAATCAAAAAGTTACAGTTAAACTTGCCGATGAAGAAACAAAACTGAATGAGATTGTTGTTTCTGCTTCTAGAACCCCAGAAAGAGTATTAGAATCTCCGGTTACAATTGAAAGAATGAGTATTGCTGATATTAAAAAAACGGCATCACCAACTTTTTATGATGGTTTAGAAAACTTAAAAGAAGTTCAGATGAACACCAGTAGTTTGTCTTTTAAGTCAATAAACACGCGTGGTTTTGCCACTGTGGCGAATACCCGTTTTATGCAATTGGTTGACGGAATGGACAATTCTTCGCCTTTATTGAATTTTGTATTAGGGAATTTGATTGGTGTTTCAGAAATAGATGTTCAAAGTGTTGAGTTATTGCCGGGTGCATCTTCTGCTTTGTATGGGGCAAATGCTTTTAATGGTATTTTGTTTATGAATAGTAAAAGTCCATTTACCAGTCAGGGAATTACTGCTTACGCAAAATATGGACAAACCAGTCAAGATGCAGCAGGGTCAAATGACTTTATTGATTATGGAGTTAGAATGGCGCATGCGTTTAGTTCAAAATTAGCAGGTAAAGTTAACTTTACTTATATGAGAGGTACAGATTGGCATGCAACAAATTATGATGACAAGACTCATCCTGGTATAGATAGAAGCAATGTAAATTATGACGGTATAAATGTATATGGTGATGAAGTTACTACAAATTTAAAAGGAGTTGGACAATCATTAGCTTCTTTAGGATTGATTCCTCAAGGGGCTGTAAACTTACTGCCTAACTATAATGTAAGTAGAACGGGGTATAACGAGGTTAATTTAACAGATAACAAAGCAAGTAATACTAAAATTGATTTCTCTCTTCATTACAGACCTTTTGGAAATGAAAATTTAGAAATCATTTGGCAAAGTAAATTTGGTTTTGGAAATGCAGTATATCAAGGTGCTAATAGATATTATTTAAATAACTTTTTTATGCAACAACATAAATTAGAATTTAAAGGGAAAAACTTTTTTGTAAGAGGGTATACTACAACTGAAGATGGTGGAGATTCTTATGATATGCTTTTTACTGGAATCAACATAAATAGAAAATGGAAAGATGATAAAACTTGGTTTGGACAGTATGCGGGAGCTTATATTCAGTCTACATTAGCAGGGATGACTCCTGAAAATGCACATATTGCAGCAAGAGCTACTGCTGATACAGGTAGATTTTTACCAGGTACGGCAGAGTTTAAAAATGCTTTTAATCAGGTAATTGCTGATCCAAGTGTGCTTTCAGGTTCAAAATTGGTTGATAATTCAAAAATATACCATTCGGATGCTAATTATAATTTTAAGGATGTTATAAAATTTGCCGAAATTCAAGTAGGTGGATCTTTTAGATTATATGAATTAAATTCTCATGGTAGAATTTATACAGATGCAAACGGGCCTATTAATTACAATGAATATGGTGCTTATACGCAGTTAACAAAAAGATTTGTAGAGGATAGATTGAAATTTACAGGATCTCTTCGTTATGATAAATCAAAAAATTTCGATGGTAGTTTTTCACCTAGAGTATCTCTAGTATATTCTGCAGGAGAAAGTAAGAAACACAACTTTAGAGCTTCTTTTCAAACCGGTTTTAGAAATCCATCAACACAAGATCAATACATTGGTTTCAATGTGGGAAGTGCAATATTACTAGGTTCAGCTCCTGACAACTTAACAAGATATAGTGAAACTTTACCGGTTTCGACTGCTGTAGGTCAAGCTTTTGCTGGCGGATCAACTGTTGTTATGACGGGATTGAATGCTTATAATAATTCCTACACAGCATCTTCAGTAGGCGCGTTTAGTGCCTTGGCAGCTAGTAATCCTGTTGCTGGGTCAGCTTTGTTGAGAAAAACAAATGTAAATTATGTAAAACCAGAGCAGGTTAAAGCATTTGAGTTAGGATATCGTTCATTCATTAAAGATGTATCAATTGATATCAATGGGTATTATAATATTTACAATGACTTTATTGGAAACTTAAATGTTGTAGCTCCATTTTATGGTACAGCACAGGATTCTCCAAGTCCTTTAGCGGGTCCAACGGATCCTGGAACACAATCATTGCATGCGCTTCAAAATGGTAATTACAGAGCCTATCAATTATATACGAATACTAATATAGAAATCAAATCTCTTGGTTTTGGTATTGGGCTTTCTAAAAAAGTATATAGAAATTTCGAAGTTGGTGTGAACTATAATTATGCTGAATTTAATTTTGATCAAGAGAAAGATCCAAGTTTTGAAGCTGGTTTTAATACACCAAAACATAGAGTAAAAGCATCATTTGGAAACGAAAAGTTATTTGATAATTTCGGATTTAACGTTAGCGGAAGATGGAATAGTGAGTATTTGTGGCAATCTACAATGGTAGATGGTATGATCGCTTCAGCTACAGTAATTGATGCTCAAGTAAATTATAATATGCCAAAACTAAAATCAACTCTTAAGTTAGGAGCTTCAAACATTGGTGGAAAAGAATATACTCAAGTGTTAGGTGCGGGATTAATTGGACAGCAGTTTTTTGCTTCTTGGACAATCAACCCATAATTAAGGCTTTAATTTAAAAAAAAAATACAACCATGATAAAAAATTTCAAATGGCTACTATTGGTTTCTTTAAGCTTTGTAGCATGTAATAATGATGATAATACAACTGTTGTTGAAGAGCCAGTGACTTCAGGAACGGCTAGCTTTACAAAATATGTAGCATTAGGGGATTCTTTTGCCGCAGGATATAGTGACGGTGCGCTTTTCAAAAAAGGGCAGGAAGGTTCTTATGTAAATATAGTGGCTCAGCAATTTGCTACTGCAGGCGGAGGAGACTTCAAAACACCTTTTACATCAGATAATTTTGGAGGATTGTTGTTGGGAGGAAATGTAATTGCTGGAGTTCGTTTATATTTTAACGGTACGGGACCTGTACCGGTTAGTGGAACACCTACGACTGAAGTGAGTACTAAGATTACTGGACCATTTAATAATTTAGGAGTTCCCGGGGCTAAAAGTTATCATTTGGTAGCGCCAGGATATGGAAATGTTGCTGGAGTTCCGACAGGTAAATCAAATCCTTATTTTGCACGATTTGCAACTTCATCAGGGACAACCGTTTTAGCAGATGCTTTAGTTCAAACACCTACTTTCTTTTCATTGTGGATTGGGGGTAATGATGTTTTAGGTTATGCAACTTCTGGTGGAATTGGTGTAAATCAAACAGGGAATTTAAATCCAGCGACTTATGGTGGAAATGATATAACTGATCCTAATGTTTTTGCAAGTGTTTATTCAAGTTTGGTTACTAATTTAACTGCAAATGGAGCAAAAGGAGTGGTTGCAAATCTTCCTTATGTAAGTACACTTCCTTATTTTACGACTGTTCCTTACAATCCATTGACGGCTAAAGTTCTTGGTGGAGGTGATGTAGCTGTTGGTCAGGCTACTATAACTGCTTTAAATAATCAGTTGTACGGACCGTTAAAACAAGCTTTAACAGCATTTGGAGCAGGAGCCAGGATTAACCTTCTTTCTACAACAGCGGCTAATCCAATGTTGATTAAAGATGAGTCTTTGACAAATTTGTCTGCTCAGTTAACTGCGGCTTTTACTCCGAGTTTGGGAGCGGCTACTGCAGCTTTTTATGGAAATGTTTTTGGACAAGCCAGACAAGCTACTGCTACAGATTTAGTGCTTTTGCCTACTCAATCTGCAATAGGTGCAGCTCCTACAGCTCTTGATTCTGGTATTGGAATGGCGCCACCATCGCCATTAAATAAATTTGGAATTACATATCCGCTTCAAGACAAGCATGTATTGATACCAACTGAAATTGCGGATGTTAAAGTTGCTACAGATGCTTATAATGTTACCATAAAAGCAATTGCTGATGCTAAAGGATTGGCTTTTGTTGATACGAAAGTGATTATGACTCAATTGTCAAGTGGAGGAATTGTTAGTAATAGTTTTACGCTTACTTCTACTTATGTAACTGGTGGAGCGTTTTCGCTTGACGGTGTTCATCCAGGACCAAGAGGTTATGCGTTAATTGCAAATGCTTTTACGGCTGCCATTAATGCTAAATATTCTTCAACATTAAAGCCTGTTGATTTGAGTCATTATCCAATATTATATCCAGCCATAATTCCATAATCATAATTTGGACAAGCCTAAAAAACCACCCGTTTTATCATGTGGTGGTTTTTTGTTTTCATCCAAATAATAGGTTTTTGTATGTTTTAAAACGACATTAAAAACAAAGCGATAAAATTATGCTGTTTTTTATAAAAAAAAATATTGATTTTATATTTTAAAAAATTATCTTTGCGCACTGAAAAAAGTGTCTAATCGATAAGTTTCGGTTGGTATTATTTCATAAACCTAAATAGCTATTTAATAAATACATAAGTAATGTCTAAAGTAATAGGAAAAGTTGCCCAAATCATTGGCCCAGTAGTTGACGTTGTTTTCAACGGTAAGGATGTTGAACTTCCAAAAATTTATGATTCGTTAGAAATCACAAAAAAAGATGGTACATTATTAGTACTTGAAGTACAATCTCACATTGGTGAAAACACAGTTCGTACCATTTCGATGGACTCAACAGATGGTTTGAGTAGAGGTTATGAAGTAGTTGGAACAGGAAATCCTATCCAAATGCCAATCGGTGCCGATGTTTACGGTCGTCTATTCAACGTAATTGGAGATGCCATTGATGGTTTAGGAAACTTGCCAAAAACAGGTGAAAACGGAATGTCAATTCACCGTCAAGCACCAAAATTCGAAGATTTATCTACTTCTTCTGAAGTTTTATTCACAGGTATTAAAGTAATTGATTTAATTGAGCCTTACTCAAAAGGGGGGAAAATTGGATTGTTCGGTGGTGCTGGAGTTGGTAAAACAGTATTGATTCAGGAGTTGATTAACAATATCGCAAAAGGTCACGGTGGACTTTCAGTATTCGCAGGAGTAGGAGAAAGAACACGTGAAGGAAATGACTTACTTCGTGAGATGTTAGAGTCAGGAATTATAAAATACGGTGATGAATTCATGCACTCTATGGAAAATGGAGGATGGGATTTATCTAAAGTTGATATGCCAGGAATGAGAGAGTCTAAAGCTACTTTCGTTTTCGGTCAAATGAATGAGCCACCCGGAGCTCGTGCTCGTGTAGCACTTTCTGGATTATCTATCGCTGAATATTTCCGTGATGGTGCAGGAACTGATCAAGGTAAAGATGTATTGTTCTTCGTGGATAATATTTTCCGTTTTACACAAGCAGGTTCTGAGGTTTCGGCACTTTTAGGTCGTATGCCATCTGCGGTAGGGTACCAACCAACATTGGCTACTGAAATGGGTGCGATGCAAGAGCGTATTACATCAACAAACAAAGGTTCTATTACATCTGTACAAGCGGTTTACGTTCCTGCGGATGATTTAACTGACCCGGCTCCGGCTACAACTTTTGCTCACCTTGATGCTACTACTGTATTGTCTCGTAAAATTGCTGAGTTAGGAATTTATCCTGCTGTGGATCCATTGGATTCAACTTCAAGAATCCTTACACCACAAATTTTAGGTGATGAGCATTATGACTGTGCTCAAAGAGTAAAAGAAATTTTACAAAAATACAAACAATTACAAGATATCATTGCGATCCTTGGTATGGAAGAATTATCAGAAGATGATAAATTGGCCGTTTCAAGAGCGCGTCGTGTTCAACGTTTCTTATCTCAACCTTTCCACGTTGCTGAGCAATTTACAGGATTAAAAGGAGTTTTAGTTGATATTAAAGATACTATCAAAGGATTTAATATGATTATTGATGGTGAATTAGATCACTTACCAGAATCAGCTTTTAACCTTAAAGGTACCATCGAAGAAGCTATCGAAGCTGGAGAAAAAATGTTGGCTGAAGCATAAATTAGGATTCAGTGTTCAGTCGCAGTATTCAGTACTGTGACCGTAAACTGAGACTGTAAACTAAAAACTATGATTTTAGAAATAGTATCACCAGAAGCAAAATTATTTTCAGCAGAAGTGACTTCGGTTACATTGCCAGGAGTTGATGGAAGCTTTCAAATTTTGAATAACCACGCACCAATCGTTTCTATTTTAGGAAAAGGTGTTGTGAAAATTACAGCTTCTAATTTTGCTTTCGCAAAAGAAGTAGCCAGTAAATTCATAAAGCTAGATGATCAAAATTATACGCTAGCAATCACTTCAGGAACAATTGAAATGAAAGATAATAAAGTTATTATTTTAGCGGACTAAAGTAATTTCGATTATAAAAAATTAAAGCCTAACTTAATCGTTAGGCTTTTTTTATGTCCAATCCCAAGCAATTATATTCCAAACTGTACCATCTTCTTCATAATTATTGATTGTTTTGAAACCAACGGCTTCGTGTGCTTGCATAGAGCGAAGATTTATAGCGGCAACTTCGGTGATTAAATAATCAAATTCATGTTGCAGTTCCTCTCTGTAAAAATGATAAAGGCCTCGAAATATTCCTTGTTTTCTATAGTTTTTATCTACGCAAATTTGGCCCATTACAACGAATGTTTTATCCTTGGGAACTAATCCGTCAATTCTTTCAAACATGGGTATAAGAACCTCAATTTCGTTTCTAAAGCCAGATAGCATTACTAATGCAAAACCTACTACAATATCATTGTCTTTTGCAATAATATGTGCGCAGACTAAATTCATTTGTTCTAATAAGGCAACGGTGTGTTGTACGGTAACAAATCCTTCTTGAAGTTTTTCTTCAGAAGTTATGTTTTTAGAACTATTTTGTAATTGTAGTGTTCTAATTTGTTCTAGTTCGTCTATGCTTGACGCTCTTTTATAAATTATAGATTTCATCCAATTCTATTGATTAACACGTTTATTAATTACTAATTGTTTTATCTGTAATTATAAAAATAGATAATCTTAGATTATGCCTTAGCAAATTTTTATTTTTATTTTATAATTAGTTTCGAATTCATTTCAGCATAATACTTTTCATTGTATTTTGCTGCAATTACAAGAGCTCCTGAAATTAAAATAAGATTTTTAATTATGTATTGTCCAACTAAAGTAGGACAGTAGGGAAAAGCATCAAAACAAACTGTTTTTAGTATAAAAATAGGAAAAAATGTAACTGCCATATGCATCAATAACAATACAATTGTATAAGGAATAAATCGTTTTATGAGCAAACCAAGGCCAATAATTACTTCGCAAATGCCAAGAATTGGAATAAATATTTCTGGTTTAAACCAATAAACTGTTTGTTCTACTAATTCCCCTGCAGGACTCATTCCAAAAATTTTCAGTGCACCAAACCAGACATAGACAATTGCAAGAGAAATTCGCATCATATTGACACTGTGTTTTTCCATTTTTTTGCTAAATCTAAAATAAAGGAGGTTGAATGTTGGTTTCATAATGAAATTGCTAGTTGTATGCGTTTCCTGTTTTTCGACATCAGAAAAGATTGTTATTGTATTTTGAAGTTCAATAGTTAAAGAATAAAAAGCCTAACAGATTTCCAACGTCTGTTAGGCTGTAGCTGATAAAATGAAATATTAAAACAAACCATTAAAACAAAGTATCAACTCATTTATTTAAATTATTCAGCTCCGTCCGTAGTGGCTCTTGCAACGGCAAATGCACCTACTTTTTCGCCTAATTGAAGTCCTTTTTCGCAATCACTTCTGTAATGAATACAGCCAAACATTCTAGAATCAGATGCTTCTTTTGCCATATTTATAAAACTTTGTGATTTTGCAGGAATGAAATGTGATAAAACGACACAGGCAGCACCACTAAAAGTAGAATGACCTGATACATAAGAAGGGAAATTAGGCGTTCCGGTCATTGTTTTTATAGAAGGATCCATTTGTGATGGTCTTGGATTAAAATAAGTATACTTAGCATCCCAACAGCTAATGGCAGCATCCATCATGGCAATATTCAATAATGCCATATTTCTTGCCCATCGCACTTCACTATAATTTTGTTCTACAAATGACTCTGATGCAATAGCATTCCAGTGCCCAGGTGGTGTATAAGTTCCTACACCATCAGCCCAAAAAGTAACAATTTCCATGTTCTTTCTAGATGGATTATTACCATAATTTTTTATTTCAGCTAATTCTTTTGCAAATTGTTCTGATTTTGTGGAAGGCGGTGCTACTGGACGACTGGCGACAACCATAGCAGGGGTCATAAGGAATGATTTTACTTTTCCAAACAATGGCAACATAGGTGGTCTTGCCGGTAAATCCAAAGATTTCCATGGCGTTTCTCCAGTTGCTGCGGTTTGCGTTTCTAATTGAGTCCAAATTGCAGGGGTTCCTATAGCAGCTCCAGCTCCATCTGTACCGGCACGTGCAATAAATTTGGCGGCAATTTTTCTTCCTAAAATGATGCCGGCTTCTACGTCACTTCGAACATTAGCACCACTAATAATACGATATAGTTTTTGTTCTTCTGCTTTTCCGTCAATGTATGCGATTTCAGTTGGGAACAATAGTTTTAATAATTCAACAGTAACACCAGATAATACACCGTCTTCTGAAGGATAAGAAGGCATAGGACTTTTTGGAATTAAAACTTGTAAAGTTGCGTCAACTGTAAATGGAGCTGCTCTATTGTATAGTTTTTTATAATACCAAGTGGCAACCATTGCATCATATTGCGCCGCACTTACATAAGCATAAGCTCTAGCTGCATATGGTGGATTTGAAAATGGGAATTGCGGATTTGCAAAAGGATTCGCCGCAGATGGTGCAGGATAGGTTCCGTCTTCATTTTGATAAGGAGGACGGTTGTGTCTTGCCACTAAAGTTCGCATGATTTCATTCCAACGCAAAACACCACCAGCGCTCCAATATTTTATTATCCTTTTTTGGTCTTCTGATATGTTGACTTGGTAGCTTTTTATTTCATTGATTTCTCTTGTGAATGCAGGCGTATTTGTGGCGACGGGTGCATCAAGTGGTAATTCGTTCGGAGTTGTTAATAAAAAAGTTTTCCAAGTTCCAGCTAAATCGTCTGTATTGGTAGGGTTTAAAGCATGAAATTGTTCGTTTCGTTCGGTAATATCATCACTACACGAATAAGTACAGGCAAGAAATAAAGCCAGAAGAGTAGTATAGGCTGTTTTTTGTATATTATTTTTCATCTTAATTTGCTATTTTTTAAAATTAATCACATAAAACAAACCACCATAGAAGGTGTCTGATTTTCCAACGTTTCTACCTTCTACCACATAGTTATAACCGGCTACAAGAGATAATTCAGGTATTTTTTTAAATGTATATTTTGAATTAACACCATATTTTAGTGCATTCATAGTATTACTTGGAAAAGGCATATTGTTTTTTGTAATGTCAAATCCTCCAGATTGGGTTACCCAATTGTCTATAACAAATTCGGCAATCAATCTATTAGAACGATAACCAGCTCTAAAATTCACTGAAATGGCATCCGGCATATCGACTTCGTTCGTATAATGGATTTCGTCAGTTAGATAAGCATTTCTATCTATAGTTATGTTTGCTCTTTTTACATAAGCCCCAGAGATTGTAGTAAAGAAGTTTCCTCGCTGATAATCTCCCATTAATCGCAATGAAGCTGTTTTGCTTCGTAAACCAAGGCTTAAGGGTAAATAATCAGCAGGATAATCGGATAGAGGAGTTGAAAAACTTCCCAATGCATAAATGGAATAAGTTGACTTGCCAATTGTTTTTTCCAAAGGCATGTATTTTAGCGTAAGCGAAAGATCTTGAATTCCTTTTTGACCTTTCATAGTTCCGGCAGAAGCATTAGTTTCTACATACGGCACACTAAAAATAGCATTTAATTTATCTGAGATACCATAATTTCCCATAAGTCCAATGGATTTTGTCGATACGGTACCAAGATTTAGATTCTCTCTTTTAAGAGATCCTTCCCAGTATTGATCCCAGCTACTGTATTGATATATTGCTCCAACGCAAAAATTGTTTTTACTCATCATGATACCGTCAGTATCTGTTTGAGCATTCATAAATAAAGATGCCAACAGTAGGCAGCTCAGGTAAAATTTTTTCATTTTCAGTAAAAAGGTTAGTTGTTAATAATTGGTGTTTAATTTATGGATTGCTTTAGTATAAATATGTTTGTTTATTGCATAGCAATAGTTTTGCATATAACTGAATTCTGACTTTTGTTAGGAAAAATTATTTTATTAATTTTTTCTTTAGCAATAATAGTACTTCCTTCCTTTATTTTAATAAATTGATTTGGCTTTATATTTTTAAAAATTTGTGTTTTGTGGGTTTTAGACCAAGTAATAGCTATCTCATCTATCATATTTGCTTGACCAATGCCTATTTCTCTTCTCAATGCCGATGCTCCAAAACTTCCGCCAGAGTTTACTTCTCTGTAAACAACTCTTTTAATACCATTTTCTTTGAAGCTAATCTTAATTCGTGTCCCAATTGCAGAGCGATTCGTGTTTGTTCCTTCTAATTGCAGATTTATCCAACGGTTCGTATTCTGGCCTGGGTTTAAATATAAGGAATTGTTGAAAGAATCTCCAATGTAAGCACCACCTACCTCTATAAAAATATCTGCATCACCATCATTGTCTAAATCATTAATGGCAACTCCATGTCCTTTTTGCAAATTACCAACTCTACCAGAAACGGTAACATCAGCAAACTTGCCATCTCCCATATTTCTAAAAAGACGATTTGGAACAAGGGATTTATAATCGGGATTTCCAGTTCCCAAATACATATCTAAATAGCCATCATTGTCGATATCGCCAAAGTTAGAGCCCATTGCAAATACAGATTTATTTAAACCTGCTTTTTCAGAAACATTGGTAAATGTACCATCGTGATTATTGTGGTATAAATACATTTTACTGGCTTTGTTAGGAATATTTAATGCTTCTGTTCCAGCAGTATAAGCAACGCTAAAATCAAATTTATAGCCACATACAAAAAGATCTTGCCATCCATCATTGTCATAATCCCAAAACCAGGTTGGGAATGTTCCGACTTTTATATCTGCTAAACCAGCTTTTTGCGTTACATCCTCAAATTGAGGAATGCCATTTTTTATTCCCGTGTTTTTGAGCAAGGTTTTTCTTTCTCTATTACCCGACACATATAAATCTTCTAAACCATCATTGTTATAATCACAAGCTGTAACTCCTTTTACGAAATCTACAACTGCACAATTTGCTTTAACCGAAACTTCTTTAAAAGTACCATCTTGATTGCTGATGTATAATTCGCAAGGATTAATTTCGTTTAATTCTGGTCGGCTTTCATTGCCAATAAATAAATCCAGCCATCCATCATTATTAAAATCTTTCCATACCCCGGCTTGCGTGGGATGTTCAGAATATAAACCACTTTTGATTGTTACATCGGTAAAGGTATCATCGCCGTTATTTCTTAACAAAGAGTTGGGTTGATTTCCGTAATTTCCCATCCATGCTCCTCTTAAAACAAAAATATCTACATCGCCGTCATTGTCATAATCCGCTTGAATCATATTTAATCCACCTTTGAAACGCCCTAATTCAGATTTTTTAGAATAATCAATAAATCCCCCTTTTTTATCATTTTGGTAATAGTGCATGGCCCCATTTAAGCTCCAATCAGAAGTTATAAGATCCAAATAATTATCGTTATTGAAATCATCCATAATGATTCCACCTGCCATGTTTCGATTATTAATGCCCAAATTAGGAGCTACATCTACAAAAGGCTTAATGGCATAATTAGAATTGTCTTTGTCCAAGTTAGGAATAAGCCATTTAGCAGGAACTTTTGATGGATATTCACCTAATGTCATATAGGCAATATTTAATAGCCATCTCGACTCATAATCATCAGGAAAGTTATTTAAAAGAAGTTCATAAACTTCAATTGCTTTTTTAGAACCTAACTGTTTTAGGTGTATTCCTGAATTTTTGATGGGCATGATACAGGATTCAGTCGAGTGATTGGTAACGCAGTTTTGTCGTTCGCCTAAACGCATATAGGAGAGTGCCATACTTCGCAATACTTCTGGACTATTATTATTTGACATCCCTATTCTCTGAATAATAGATTCAAAAGTAGCTACAGATTCATTTTCTTTCCCCAACTTCAAAAGACTATTCCCTTTGTAAAAAGTAGCTATAAACCGATTATTTGTTTCAGCTGGTGCTTTTGATAAAGAATCAAAAAAAGTTAATTCTGCCTCTGGGCAAAAAGGATTGTCTTTGACACTAAACTGCTTGTATTTTGCAGCTAAAATTTCGACCATTTTGTCATTAGGGTTTCTAAAATTCTCACATGATTGTGTGAAAAAAGAAAGTAAAAACAAGACGAATATATATATGGTTTTCATTTATTAAAAATTTAATTTCCTTTCTTAAGATGAATTATCTGATTCCATTATTAGAGAGATAATGTTTTCCTCTAATAATGGAATGAAAATTAATGCTTCATAGTCATTTTCATTTTTTTATTTAAATTGAAGCGATATGAATAACCAACATTGATAGAGTAATCAGCAAAAGCTGCATCACCTTGAACGTGAACATATTTACTTGGATCTGTTATTACTGAATTTTGTAAATTTTGATCAGCAATGTCAGCAGCACTTTGAATACGGTTTTTGACAATATTGTAAGGGATATATAAACTTAAGCCGTGATTTCCTATACGATATGAAAAGCCATATTCAACAGCAATTACATATCCAGGGCGACGATACGCTACTTGACCGCCAAAAGCATCGTAGGCTGGAATTCCTTCAAATCTTCCGGCCAATGATACGGTGAAATTTTCTTTTTTGTCAACAGCAGCCATAAATCCTGCACGTCCAAAATATTGATCAGGAGATGCATATATATTATAACCTTCTAATCCTGCTTTTGGGGCCGATTTAAAAGTACCATTAGATTCTCTTGGATTAAATAAATAATATCCATTTGCAAAACCATAAAGACGCCCTGTTAATTGTCTAAAGGCTTGTAATTCTACTGAAAAACCCACACCTCCATCACCAGGTTGAATGGCTTGATCCATTACAACACTTTTAGTGGTTCCGTCTGCTTGTGGGGCATCATCTCTTCGGTCATGACTACCTGTATTTAATTTCACACCTAATCCCACCATAAGGTTTCCTTTTTTGGCCGTTTTAGGATCAAAAACCCAATAGTTTACGCTTAAACGTGCATCAGCAATTCCATCAGCATAAACACTATAACGATAGGTGTTTTTTACTGGTGTAGTTTGTCTCAATATTTGAGAACGCTCATTGTTTACATAAGGTAATGTTGCGTTCAACTGAATACGATCAGTTAACCCATAAGAAATATTTAAATCGACTGCATGAGAATAGATGTTTACTGCATTACCGCGTTCTTTTCCATTTGCATCAAATCCACCTCCAGTTAATTGGCGTTGTGGTTGTTCTTCTTTGCCAACAAAGTGTCTCCAAGAATGAAAATAGCGGTAATTGGTTCCAACTTGGAACTCACCTTCACTTAGATCATAAGAATTGGAAGAGTTCATGTTTTGTCCTCCCATTTGACGCACGGCTACACAACCTTGAGCGTTCGTGTTTTGAGTATTAAAAGCAATTGTAAGGAATAAAATAAAAATAAAAGCGGAATGTAAAAAAGATAAATTTTTCAAGGTTTGGTTTGTTTGAATGGTTAATAGTATAAAATTCACCAACACAACTTCTTTCGCGATAGAGTAGGTCGGTATTAAAAAATGTAAGCTGGATAATAGATTTCTTAACTTTGTAAATTGGTGCTTTCTTTGGCTTTCGCCAATTTTTTTTTCTAGTTTACAAAGAAAATGAATGGATAAAAGATTGCTTCGAACAAATGGTTTTAAGAAATCCATTTTTTGAATTTGCAAATGAATTTAAGTCTTGACTTAGAAAGTATAAAAACGCAACTACAAATTAAAAATAGAAAATAGGCCAATATTTTACTCTCAAAAACGAGAAGCTTTTAAAAACACAGCATAATGGTTTGTGTTTTTTATTGGTAAATTTTAAATATTTGTAATTAATGTACATTTTAGCTTAAGCAATCATGAATATAATGCTTTTGCAAATGCTTACCTCTGTGAAAGATTTCACAAGAAATAAAAGAGGATTATGCGATATCTGGTGGAGAATACGATAAAGAAAAGTATCCAGAATCTAATGCCATGTTTGGTGTAATGATAGGTTCAATCGAAGTTATAGCTGTTTTTGTAGAAAAATCAACAGCAACAGTATTGTTTGGGATGTAATCTTGTAGAAAAGATTTCATCAGTTTTTTTACAGGAGTATCTTTTGAGGAAGCGCCATTGAATAATTGATTGTCAACAATGTCCTTTAAGTCTTTGCCTATCGCATCTTGATGTGAATTGTGAAGATAATAAAGGCTTAGGATGTTATTTTGAATTCTTTTTTTGAAAATATGGAAACTTTTATTGTTAATAACAACATCTTCATTTACATATTCAAAATCAGTGTCTTCGATGAAAGAATACAAAGTAGCATTCAATTTTATTACATGCATCTCTGAACTAGGTGCTTTTTCCATACTACTTACCCATGCTTGCTCTTGTTGATAAGCAAACATCAGATAGTATCCCAGAACATTGTAAAACAATGTTACTAATAAGAAAAGTGATGCAATTCGTTTCATAATGGTCGAAAGTAGAAAACTATTTTATAACGAAATATCTTTGAAGTGAATTTTAAGATAATTTTAACATAACTTTAACAAAGCGTTGAATCGAAACCGTTTTCGTAAATTTTTATCAATTTTGTTTCAACTATTATTTTTCATTTGTTAATTTTTAAAGAATTTAATTTTTATGAATAATGTAATGTAATTTGGAAACGGAATGAATGCCTCATAAACATATTAATTTTAAAAAGTTATCAAACAAAAATGATCCAAAATATATAAACCGAAAAAGATGCTTATTTTTGTAACGTATGAGAAAATTTCCAGAAAATCTATCTGTTAAACTTGAAGCCCGAAAGCAAAATAATGCCTTGCGGAAATTGCCTTTATCTAGTAAAGGGATTGATTTTGCTTCCAATGATTATCTTGGATTGTCTAAATCTGCAACTATTTTTTATGAAACGCACCAGTATTTAATTGAAACTAATGATGTTCAAAACGGTGCAACGGGTTCCAGATTATTATCCGGAAATCATAGACTATATCAGGAAACTGAAAATTTCATCGCACAGTTTCATAAATCGGAATCAGCGTTAATTTTTAATTCAGGTTATGATGCCAATGTTGGATTCTTTAGTTCGCTTCCGCAAAAAGGAGATTTAATTTTATACGACGAATTGTGTCACGCTTCCATTCGGGATGGAATTCAATTGTCGAATGCCAAAGCCTATAAATTCAATCACAATGATTTTGAGGATTTGGAACGATTAATTCTTCGAAATCAAAATCCTGTCATTTATATTGTTACCGAATCAGTTTTTTCGATGGACGGCGATACACCAAATATTGAAGAATTAGTACAGCTGTCAGATAAACACAATTGTTATTTAGTTGTTGATGAAGCACATGCTTTGGGCGTTTTTGGTTCAAAAGGGGAAGGATTAGTTCAGTATTTAAAGGTGCAAGATCAGGTTTTTGCCCGCATTATGACTTTTGGAAAAGGATTGGGTTGTCATGGCGCCGCGATTTTAGGTTCTTCAGAATTGAGGGATTATTTAGTGAATTTTTCCCGAAGTTTTATTTACACCACAGGACTTTCGCCACATTCGGTTGCTACGATTTTAATGGGTTACCACGATTTAGACAGAGAAAAACAAAATATAGAACTGCTTAGAGCAAACATTATTCATTTCAATCAGGAGAAGAATTTATTGGGTTTAAAACAATTGTTTGTTCGAAGTAAATCAGCAATTCAATCAGCTATTATTCCGGGAAATGAAAATGTTAAATCCATAGCCCAAAAACTACAAGCAAAAGGATTTGATGTAAAAGCTATTTTATCTCCTACCGTTTCCGAAGGGCAAGAGCGATTGCGATTTTGTTTGCACAGCTTTAATTCAAAAGAAGAAATCTCCGAAGTATTACGATTGTTGAGTACTTTTGTCTTTTAAAACAAAAAAATGAAACTATTCATCACAGGTATATCTACCGATGTAGGTAAAACTATTGCATCAGCCATTATAACGGAATCACTAGAAGCTGATTATTGGAAACCCATCCAAGCAGGCGATTTAGAAAATTCGGACAGTCATAAAATCAAATTACTATTGTCTAATAAGAAAACTGTAATTCATCCTAATAGTTATGCTTTGAATACGCCGGCAAGTCCGCACTTAGCAGCAGAATTAGACGGGGTCATTATTGATTTAAAGAAAATCACCGAGCCTAAAACGGCTAATCATTTAGTAATTGAAGGTGCTGGAGGTGTTTTTGTTCCATTAAATGAGAAAGATTCGGTTATCGATTTGATTCAACCCGATTATAAAGTAATTGTTGTTTCCAGACATTATTTAGGAAGTATCAATCACACTTTGCTCACCATTGAAGCGTTGCAAAACCGAAAAATAAACATTGCTGGAATTATTTTTAATGGTGAAGAAAACAAAGCTACAGAAACAATAATTTTGAATAAAACAGGTATAAAATGCATTGGAAGAATTGAGCAAGAACCATATTTTGACCAAAATGTAATAAAAGAATATGCTGATTTGTTTCGGGATAACTTATTGGAGTTGTAACTAATTTTGAAATCTGAAATCTGAAATCAGCAATCGTTAATCAAAAATTCAAATGAATTTAACAGAAAGAGACAGCCAATATCTTTGGCATCCATATACACAACATAAAACCGCAGCGTTACCAATTGCCATTAAAAAAGGCGAAGGCGCTTTGCTCTGGGATGAAAATGATAAAGAATACATTGATGCAATCGCTTCCTGGTGGGTGAATCCTTATGGACATTCGAATAAATTTATAGCCGATGCGATTTACAAACAACTTACCACATTAGAACACGTGCTTTTTGGTGGATTTACGCATGAGCCAGCTATTTTGGTTGCCGAAAAATTGATGGAGATTTTACCAAAAAACCAGCAAAAAATATTTTTTTCTGATAATGGTTCTACAGCTGTTGAAGTTGCTATTAAAGTTGCACTGCAATATTTTTTCAATAAAGGGGAAAAGAAAACTACAATAATAGCTTTCGAAAATGCTTTTCATGGCGACACCTTTGCGGCAATGGCGGCAAGCGGAATTTCCTTTTACACACAAGCTTTTCAAGGGATGTTCATTGATGTGGTTCGGATTCCAGTTCCTGTAAAAGGAAAAGAACAGGAAAGTTACGATGCACTGAATAAAGTAATAAAAGAGAATAACTGCGCTGGCTTTATTTACGAACCATTGGTTCAAGGAGCGGCAGGAATGGTGATGTATGAACCAGAATCATTGGATCAATTAATGCGAATTTGTCAGCAAAATAAAGTGCTCACCATTGCGGATGAAGTAATGACCGGTTTTGGAAAAACAGGAAAAACTTTTGCTACGGATTATCAGGTAGAAAAACCAGACATGATGTGTTTGTCAAAAGCATTGACCGGCGGTACTATTCCTATGGCAATTACCACTTTTACCCAAGAAATTTTCGAGGCTTTTTATGATGAGGATATTAATAAAGCATTATTTCACGGACATACTTTCACGGCAAATCCTACAGGTTGTGCGGCGGCTTTGGCCAGTTTTGAATTGTTGCGAACCGATGAAATGCAAGCTAATATTGCCCGTGTAAATCAAAGTCATCTGGGTTTTCAGGAATACATAAAAAATCATCCAAAAGTAACCACAACGCGTGTGCTCGGAGTCATTTTTGCTTTAGAAATAAAAACCGACAGTGCTGCCAGTTATTATGGAACTTTGCGCAACAAACTCTATGATTTTTTTATCGAAAATGGAATAATCCTGCGCCCTGTTGGGAATATAGTTTACATTTTGCCTCCTTATATTATCACCGATGCGCAATTGCAAAAAGTATATCAAGTGGTCGAAAAGGCGTTAGAAATAGCTTAAATTTATAACAATAAAGCGGCATTTTGAATGTATAAATTTTCAAACCCTCGTGAACTTTGTAAAAAACTTTGCGACCTTTGCACTTAAATAACAACACTATTTTGTCTCAAACAATCTCCATAACTGCCATTGCTTCCATTTCACCTTTAGGGAATACATCAGACGTGATTTGGGAAAATTATCTTAATGAAAATCATTGTTTTACGGAGCATAATTTAGACAACAAAAAAACCTTTGTGGCAGTTTTAGATGCTAATTCGGAACAAGTTATTGCCGACTTACGAGAATCAGACAATAAATACAAATCATTAGACAAATCAGTTTTGTATGCTATGGCGGCTTCAAGGAAAGCGATGCAACATGCAGGTTGGACTCAAAATGATATTTTTGGAATCAACATTGGTTCTTCTCGCGGTGCTACTGATTTATTCGAAAAGCATTATCAAGAATATTTAGAAACAGGAAAAGCGCATACACTTGCTTCTCCTACAACAACTCTGGGAAATATTTCCTCGTGGGTGAGCCATGATTTGCAAAGTTCTGGTCCGGAAATCTCACATTCTATAACCTGTTCTACCGCTTTGCATGCAGTATTAAATGGAGTGGCTTGGCTACGGTCTGGAATGGCTGATAAATTTCTAGTTGGAGGTAGCGAAGCGCCTCTGACTGATTTTACGATTGCGCAAATGCGGGCGCTGAAAATTTATTCGAATAGTGAAGAGACATATCCCAATCGTGCTCTTGATTTAGAAAAGAAACAAAGTACGATGATTCTTGGCGAAGGTGCCGGAGTTTGTTGTCTCGAAATTGGTAAAAAAGAAAACGCACTGGCTTATATCGAAGGAATTGGTTATGCAACAGAAATTTTGGAACATAATATTTCCATTTCGGCGGAAGCGACTTGTTTCCAGAAATCAATGAAAATGGCTTTGCAAAATACGGATTTATCCGAAGTAGATGCGATTGTCATGCACGCACCTGGAACGATAAAAGGCGATTTGACTGAATACAGAGCCATTGAGAAAGTCTTTGGTGAAACACTTCCTTTATTGACTACCAATAAATGGAAAATTGGACACACCTTTGGCGCTTCAGGAATACTCAGTATGGAATTGGCCATTATGATGATGCAGCACAATAGGTTCATCGGAGTTCCTTTTGCGGAAGCACAATTACAGATAAAACCGATTAAGAAAGTATTGATTAATGCGGTTGGTTTTGGTGGAAATGCAGTTAGCGTACTTTTGAGTTTGTAGTTTAGGATTGTAAATATTTTATTCCTCTTTCAAATGTTCCAGCTCTTTGACTTTTTCAAAGACTAAATTGCTTTCAAATCCTCTGCGTAACATATAATCACATAATTTTTTACGTTTTTTCATCAAATTAGTTTCTCGTATGGATCCCCAATGTCTTTCTGCTAAAGTGTGAAAAGTTGTTGCATACTCCTCAGGAGAAATTTCCTTTAATGCAATATTGATAAGCGTTTGAGTTATTTTTTTTGACTTTAATTCGTTTACAATTCTAATTTTTCCCCAATGTTTAATGCGGTGTTTTCCTCTGGCAAAACTACAGGCAAACCGCTCTTCATTGAGGAAATTATCATTGATGATATGCACCATAATAATGTCAATTTCTTCGGAATCCATCTTCATGCTTTTCAATTTTTGCACCACTTCTTCATGACAACGTTCTTGATAGGCGCAAAAATGTTCTATCTTATGTATGGCTTCTTTTATGGAAAAAATATCATTCATGATTATGGTGAAAATGTGTAAGTGTGCAAAGAATAATAGAAATAGATTAGAGACAAAAATAACATTTTAATCATTTATTTTTTGAAATATAAAACATGGATTTTGGTTTTGAACTATTATTTCTTAGAATTAAATAAGGTAGATTCTTTTTACTATTACGTTTTCGTATTTTTTTTTAAAATAATTATAGCCTGAATTATCATTTATTTTGTTTAACTCATTTTTTTAATTTTTTAATTTAATTTATTGATTAATATGTTTTTAAATATTTATTTATTTTTTATTTATTAAACAAAATGGTATAAAATCGATTAAAATGGTCTTTAGTCGATAAAATTTAATTTGTTTTGAAAAGCCATGCGTGCAGAGTATATTTGTAAGATAAGTAATTAGTATTTAAATACTTAAAACATGTTAAATATTTTCTCTGCTAAATTATTTAGTTGAAAGGTATTTTTTAAAACACTAAATAGTATTTGTCAAATAAATTTCAGTTAGATCCCAAGCCCCTTAATGAATAAATTTTCACTTCTTGTAGTTTCACTTTTTTTAAATATTGTAATAGGTTATGGGCAGTGTGCTTACACTGGCACTCCACTTACGTCTGTAGGAACATATACTTTTTGTATTGATAATAATAGCCCTATCACTACTGCAACCGTAAATGCAGGTCAATATGTTTTATTAAATGTTGTAAAAGGGTATACTTATACTTTTTCTGTTGGAAATGTTTTTACTGGTCAAGAAAATCTTACTGTTCTGGATGCCTCAACTAATGCAAGTTTTTCTCCAGCTGTTACAGGAAGTGGTGGCAATACTGCTACTATACTAAACTGGACTTCTACAATTTCTGGACAAATAAAAATTCTTTTATCAAAAGGCTCTTGTTTAAATGATAATTCAGCTGGTGGAGCGCTTACCTTGACACTAGTAAGTCTAGGAAACACCCAAGATTCACAAACGGCTCAAGGCACAGATTCTTGGACAGGTCATATATACAATTATATAGCCGGCGGTTCTCCAGGAGGAGCATCTCCAACAACAGTTCCAATAAATACGAATCCTTATTTATCGGCTAGCTATGCAGGTTATTATACTGAATCAGAGAATTTTTATCAAGAATTTTCTGGAGGAGGTGCTGCAGCAAATAATTATTGTTTTCCTGTTTTGTCAAACGGAGCTAATTTAGTAAATATAGATGCGCAAAGTTTTGCAGTTCGATATAGCATGAAATCAACTAAGGCTGCAGGTTGTTATATAGTTACTCTAAAGGGAGATGATGGAAATCGACTTTATGTAGACGGTACAAGGGTTTATGATAATTGGAATGATCATGGTATCCAAACAAGTTATTCTATGGTATATCTTTCAGGAAGTAGTAATTTGATTTATGATTTTTACGAAAATGGAGGGTTAAGTCAGGTAGGTTTTGATATTAAATCGTTAAGTACTTTGAATACAGTAGTACAGTCTACTATTAATGTATGTTCACCTTTTACAACTACATTAGATGGCTCTAGTTTTACAGCATATGGGTTTCCTGCGGGAACCATAACATATCAATGGCAGTCTTCATCTGATAATTCAACTTGGGCAAATATTTCGTTAGCTACTAATGAAGATTATACTATTCCTATTATTACAGCTACAGCAGCAACTGGTAGTTTAAACAGATATTATCGACGTGTAATAACAAGTAATGTAAATGCAGGTTGTAGTAATAATAGTAATGTTGTTTCTTTTGTAATTAGCCCGGCTGCCCCAGCTACACCTGGCACAATAACAGGTTTAACTGCTCAATGTGCAACAACAACGGGACAGGTATATAGTGTTGCTGCTGTTCCAAATGCAATTACTTATAACTGGACAGTTCCAGTAGGGACAATAACAAGTGGTGCAGGAACTAATTCAATTACTGTAACCACTGGTTCTGCTGGTTCAGGTAATATTACTGTTACGGCGACCAATGGTTGCGGTACTTCAGGAGCGGCATATTTTTTTGTCACAGTATCAGCAACAACAGTTGCCGGAACTTTAACGCCTGCTAATACTAATGTTTGCTCAGGGTCTAATAGCACTAATTTAACATTATCAGGATATACAGGAAGCATCGTCAGATGGGAATCTTCGACTGATAATTTTGCTACTGCAGGTACATCTATTGCAAATACAGGATCTCCTTATACTGCCAGTAACCTTACTACCGATACTTATTATCGTGCTGTAGTGAAAAACGGTGGGTGTAATTTATTGTACTCAAATTCAGTTAAAATTACAGTTTATGGTACTGTTTCAACACCCGGGTTGATATCAGTAAATGGTGGTGCTGGTATTGCTGCATCACCAGGAACAACGTATTGTGCATCAACAGCTGTAACATTTAGTATTGCACCTGTAGCGAATGCGTCTAGTTATACGTGGGTTATTCCGACAGGATGGACTTATGTTAGCGGACAAGGAACTGCTTCTTTAGTAGTTACAACAGGAACAACATCACAAAGTAATAATATTTCAGTATATGCTAATAATTTAGGATGTGGTAACACTGGTCAAAGTTATTTATGGGTTAGTTTAAGCAGTAGTTCTCCAGCCACACCAACTGCAAGTGTAACCTCACAACCTAGTTGTTCAAGTGCTATTGGGACAATAACAATTACTGCCCCAACGGGTTCAGGAATAACATATAGTATAGATGGGGTTAACTATACAAATACAACAGGTGTTTTTAACTCTGTGGGAGTTGGAACCTATAGTGTTACTGCAAAAAATGCATCAGGGTGTATTTCATCAGTAAAAAGTGTTACAGTAAATCCGCAACCATCAACTCCGTCAGCTCCAATAGTAGGGGCAATAACCCAGCCCACCTGTGCCATAGGAACTGGGAGTGTTGTATTAAGCGGTTTGCCGTCTTCAGGCACATGGACAATAAATCCAGGAGGATATACTGGCTCAGGTACAAGTACTACTATTTCTGGAATTGCAGCAGGAACTTATAATTATACAGTTTCTAATGGTACTTGTACTTCATCTCAGTCTACAAATGTACCTGTAATAGGATTGATTACAAAAACATGGGATGGATCAACTTGGCTTAATGGAACACCGACTCTTTCAGACAATATTGTTTTTAATGGATTTTATTCATCAGCAACTAATGTTGATGGTTGTTCCTGCAAGGTAAGCGCAGGTATTTCAGCAACCATTTTGTCAGGAGGAACTTTGAAAATAGTTAATGAAGTGACTGTTTTAGGAACAGGAGTAGGAGCTGGAACTTTAACATTTGAAAATGATGCAAGTTTGGTTCAGATTAATGATGCGGCTGTAAATGCAGGAAACATAAAATATAAACGAAATACAACTTTAATCAATAAATTTGATTTCACATACTGGTCCTCTCCAGTTTCACCACAAACGTTATATGACCTGTCTCCTAATACACTTTGGGATAAGTTTTATTCCTTTAATCCAGTTACGGATTATTGGGATCAAGCTAATACGGGAATTCCAATGGTAATTGGAAAGGGATATATTGTTCGTGGGCCTCAGTTTTTTCCTTCTCCTAATCCTCCGACTGGATATCATAAAGCTTCTTTCTTTGGAGTTCCAAATAATGGAAATTACACATTTCCAGTTGTTTATACCACTGCCGAAACATCAAATCTTATAGGGAATCCATATCCATCGGCTTTAGATGCAGATGCTTTTTTATTTGCAAATAAAACATTACTTGACGGTACAATTTATTTTTGGACACATAATACAACTATTCAATTAGCTTCGGCTATCGTTCTTCCTGCATATGCCGGTTCGGGAATTTATGCTTACACATCAGATGATTATGCTTCTTATAACGGTGTTGGAGGTATTGCCACAGCTTCGGCAATTAGTGGAGGGGTAATTCCAACAGGTAAAATAGCTGCGGGTCAAGCATTTTTTGCAACAGGAATAGCTAATGGGAATGCGGTGTTTAATAATAGTATGAGAGTTGGTGTAGGAGCTATTACTGGGGATAATTCGCAGTTTTTTAAGTTTAGTAATTCAAAACAAAAAATAGTTAATACGATTGAAAAACATAGAGTTTGGCTCAACCTAACAAATCAAAAAGGAGCTTTTAAACAAATGCTGGTTGGTTATGTTACCAATGCTACAAATGAAGGATTTGATACTGCTTTTGATGGAGAAAGTTTAGATGGGAATCAGTTTATTGATTTTTACAGTGTTCATGAAGATAAAAATTTAACCATACAAGGAAGATCGTTGCCATTTGATGAAAACGATAAAGTGGTTCTGGGCTATAGTTCTAGTGTAAATGAAGAGTTCTCAATAAGTATTGGTCAAGTTGATGGTTTATTTGTGGATAAAACTGTTTATCTGGAAGATAGGTTATTGAATGTTATTCATAATTTGAAGCAATCACCTTATAATTTTGAAACAGAAAATGGCGTGTTCAATGATAGATTTGTATTGCGTTATACCGATAAAACCTTAGGAACTGGAGATTTTGACAAAGAAAATAATCAGGTAGTTGTTTCGGTTAAAAATAAACAAATAAAGATTAATTCGGAAACTGAAATGATTAATAAAATTTTGATTTTTGATATTTCGGGGAAACTAATTTATAAAAAAATCAACATTGACAACAACGAAATGACAATTTTAAATTTGACTTCCAGCGAGCAAACTTTATTAGTGAAGATTGTATTAAAAAATGGACAAACAGTAACCAGAAAAATTATTTATTAAAAAATATTAAATTACTTACATTAACACCCTGTCTGTTTTCAATGGACAGGGTATTTTTTTTGGTAATTTTTAATTGTGTGTAAAACAGTTGTATAACGAATAAAAATGCTTATCAACGACTTTATTGTGTTTTATGATATTGTTTATTTTAATTTGTTTTTTAATGTAAGTTTTTTCTTTTACAAGAACCTAACCTTATAAATTAACGTATTAAAATAACATCAGATATATGGTTAAGAAATTACTTTTTACTCTTTTTTTAGTGCTGGTTCAGGCTGTTGTTTTTTCACAAACGGTAGGAGATTATCAAACTGCTGGAAGCGGACCTTGGACAACTTTAGGAAGTTGGTTGCGTTGGAATGGTTCATCTTGGTTAGTACCAACTACAGGACAAGGATATGCAGGACAATTTGCGGGTACCGGAGCTGTGGAAATTAAATCAGGTCATACAATATCTATTGGAAATACGGGTATTTCAACTCAATCAATGGGTACACTTACCATTAGCGGGTCATTAGAATTAACGGGTGTTGGTACTGGTGGTACAGGGACAGATTTTAATTTTACTACACAAACAATTATTGTTACTCCATTATTAGGAATAATTACTTTTATAAACAAAACGAATTTAATATTGCCATCAAATGCAAGTTTACAAGTAATTAGTAGTACAAATCCCTCTTATAGTGGTCTTAATGGAGATTGTAATCATAATCAAGATATTTATATTGGTTCAAGCGTATATGCGTATTGTAATGGTGGCGGATCTACTGGTCTTACATTTGTTCAGGTAATGGCAGGTGGTGGTACACTTAATGCCATTGCGACTTCTAATTCTCCTGTTTGTCAAGGTAGCCAAATTAACCTATTTGGAAGTTATACAGGGGTTCAAGGAGCTACAGTAACATATGGTTGGTCAATAAAAGACCCTAATAATACAATAACAACAACTTCTACTCAAAACCCAATTATTTCCAATTCTATTTTGGGTACTTATACAATTACTTTTACTTGTAATACAACTTATAACAGTAATGCGTATTCTAATAATGAAACGATATCAGTATTAGTTAATGTATTGCCAACAGCGCCAGTTGTAGGGACAATAACGCAACCGACGTGTGCTTTAGCTACAGGAAGTGTAGTGTTGAATGGTTTGCCTGCATCAGGCACATGGACATTGACACGAAGCGGTACCTCAATTGCAACAACTACTGGAACAGGAACAACTACAACTATTTCAGGACTTTCTGTTGGGACATATTATTATACGATTTCTAATGGAACTTGTACCTCAGTAGCATCATCTGGTGTAACCATTAATGCGCAACCTGCAACACCAGTACAACCTATTCTAAGCACTGTAATACAGCCAACCTGTAGCGCCTCAACAGGAAGTTTTACAATAACTAATTATAATGCATCTTATACGTATGTTGCAAGTCCATCAACTGGGGTTGTAATTTCAGGAAATACAGTAACTGCACCAACTGGAAGTTATACCTTAACGGCTACACTGGGAACTTGTACTTCTGTAGCATCATCTGGTGTAACCATTAATGCGCAACCTACAACACCAGTACAACCTATTATAAGCACTGCAATACAGCCAACCTGTAGCGCCTCAACAGGAAGTTTTACAATAACTAATTATAATGCATCTTATACTTATGCTGCAAGTCCATCAACTGGGGTTGTAATTTCGGGAAATACAGTAACTGCGCCAACTGGAAGCTATACCTTAACGGCTACATTGGGAACTTGTACCTCAGTAGCATCATCTGGTGTAACCATTAATGCGCAACCTACAACACCTGTACAACCTATTCTAAGCACTGTAATACAGCCAACCTGTAGCACCTCAACAGGAAGTTTTACAATAACTAATTATAATGCATCTTATACTTATACTGCAAGTCCATCAGCTGGAGTTGCAATTTCGGGGAATACAGTAACTGCGCCAACTGGAAGCTATACCTTAACGGCTACACTGGGAACTTGTACTTCTGTAGCATCATCTGGTGTAACCATTAATGCGCAACCTACAGCACCGTCTCAACCTACTCTAAGCACTGTAATACAGCCAACCTGTAGCACCTCAACAGGAAGTTTTACAATAACTAATTATAATGCATCTTATACGTATGCTGCAAGTCCATCAGCTGGAGTTACAATTTCGGGAAATACAGTAACTGCACCAAGTGGAAGTTATACCTTAACGGCTACACTGGGAACTTGTACTTCTGTAGCATCATCTGGTGTAACTATTAATAATCAGGCTATTAATACTTGGAATGGTTCTGTATGGTCTACTGGATTAGCCCCAACAAGTTCTGAGAAAATAATTTTTGATGGATTTTATTCTTCAGCGACTAATATCAATGCTTGTTCTTGTCAGGTAAATTCAGGTAAATCGGTAACTATTTTATCTGGTGGAACTCTAAAAATAACTAATGAGGTTAATGTTTTAGGTACTGGAACCCTAACATTTGAGAATAATTCTAGTTTAGTGCAAATAAATGATGCTGCAATAAATACCGGTAGTATAACTTATAGAAGACAAACGAACTCAATAAGTAAATTTGACTACACCTATTGGTCTTCTCCAGTGTCCCCACAAACATTGTATAATGTATCCCCAAACACCCTTTATGATAAGTTTTTTTCTTATAATGCTATATCAGATGTTTGGACCCCGGAAAATTCGGGAAATAATATGGTAAAAGGGATTGGTTATATTATTCGGGGTCCTGAAAATTATGTTGCACCAACGCCTCCTGGCTTGTACGAAGCTAATTTTAAAGGTGTACCAAATAATGGAACAATCACTGTTCCAATTGGAGGATTAGACAGTTCAAATCTTATAGGAAATCCATATCCATCTGCTTTAGATGCAGATAAGTTTTTAACGGATAATAGTTCGGTTTTGGATGGAACTCTTTATTTCTGGACACATAGTACAGCTATCGCCAATAACGTTTATTCTTCTAATGATTACGCTTCTTATAATCTTACAGGGGGAGTTGGAACAGATGGTGTAACCTATTTACAAGGAGGTACTGTTGCTCCAAATGGTGGGCAAAAACCTTCCGGTAAAATTGGATCAGGGCAGGGATTTTTTGCTACAGGTAAGGCTAGTGGCAATGCTACATTCAATAATAGTATGAGGGTTGGTGTAGGTAGTATAACAGGAGATAATTCTCAGTTTTTCAAGATGACTAATTCAAAAACTACAAGTTTAATAGAAAAACATAGAATTTGGCTTAATCTAACCAATGCAGAAGGCGCTTTTAAGCAAACCTTACTTGGTTATGTTACTAATGCTACTAATGGATATGATAATTCTTTTGATGGAGAGAGTTTTGATGGAAACCAGTTTATCGATTTTTACAGTGTAAATGAAGATAAAAATTTAACCATACAAGGAAGGGCTTTGCCTTTTGATGAAAACGATGTGGTCTCTTTAGGCTTTAGTTCTACTATTGAAGGTGCCTTTTCTATAGGTATTGATGAAGTTGATGGATTGTTTACGTCTCAAGATGTTTTTATTGAAGACAAGAATACAAATAGTATTAAAAACTTAAAAGAAGGACCTTATACTTTTACTACTGAATCGGGTACTTTCAATGATCGTTTTGTATTGCGATATACCAATACTAATAAAACTTTAGATACGGATAGCTTTGAAACATTGGAAAAAACGATTTTGGTTTCTAATAAGAATAAACTAATAAAAATCAATTCATCCGTTGAGATGATAAATAAAGTTCAGGTGTATGATCTGTTGGGAAGATCGGTTTATCAAAAATTAAATGTAGATTTAAATGAATTAACAATATCTAATTTAATCATAAATAACCAAGTATTGCTTGTTAAAATTTTATTGCAAAATGGCAAAACAGTGACTAAGAAAATTATTTATTAAAGAGAATTAAAAAATAATATATACTTGTAATCAGGTATTTGCGCTTTTTCAGGTCCTTATAGCGCATTAAATTCTGCACCTTTATAATAAAAACCCGTTCTAATTTGTATTAGAGCGGGATTTTTTTTGAGTATTTTTCTTATAAAATATAAAATAATTTACAAAAAAATGTATTTTAACTGATAAAATGGTGTTTTGTCGATTTTTTTTATAATTTTATTGTGATGCTTAAACTGACAAATTGCTATTAATGGGTAAATGAATCAGAAGATGAAAAGGGGTAATTATAATAAATATCTATTGTAATTATATTTTGAACAGATTCTATAATTTATCTAAATAAAATTCACCATAAATCTTAAGTAGAGATACTTAGTATGGAACAAACCATAGGATTAGCTTCGTAATATTGATTAGTTTGAATTAATAAACGATATAAATAGCTTAAAAAAGGGATTGATAGTCCTAAAATTTTCAAAATCATAGATATTATAATGTAGTAATTATTATAGTAAGCGTTTATTAAAGAATCTTAAAAACGATGAATTATGAAAAAATTTTTACCCATAGTTGTTTTTTTTATGTTTTTCCAAATACGTGTGAATGGACAAACAAATACATATACAGGATCTAATGGTGATTGGAATACGGCTTCAAAGTGGTCTTTGAATTTAGTGCCAACAGCAGCTCATGATGTAGTAATACCTTTTGGGAAAATTGTTAATATATCAGCTGATTCATTTGCTAAAACTCTAAGTGTTTCTGGCATTTTGACAATCAGTGATACTAAACGGCTTACTGTTTATGATGATTTTACGGTCAATACTGGAGGAATATTTGATATGGGTTCTGGGAGTGACTTGACTACTCTTGTAGTTTATGGTGATTATGTTAATAACGGGACAACTGATTTTTGGAAAAGTAATGTTGTTATAGCTGGTGATCTTACCAGTGTTTTGACTTCCACATTACAAAAGCAGGGAAATGTTGTAGTAGGGGGGAATATTGGGGGTTTGTTTGATACTTTCGGAGGTGATGGACATGAGCAAATTTATGCAGTAAATCCTCATGCATCGGTAACAATTGATCCCTCCTTATTTATTCCTAATGTTATACCGGGAACTCAAGTAACAACTCCTACAGAGACTACTGTCCTGGTAGCTTTAGTTAATGCGATTATATACGGAGGAAGTTGTTCATTTACAGTTACTGATCCGTCGAATGTTGCTGCGTGTTCTGGTTATAATGCGGTATTTACGGTAGGGACATCCGGTGCTTCACCTGGATACCAATGGCAGGTTAATACAAATAATGGTTCTGGCTGGTATGATTTAGCAAACGATGCTGTTTATTCAGGAGTAACTACAACAACGCTAACTGTTAGTAGTATTACAGTTGCAATGGATAAATATAAATACAGAGCAAAAATCACATCGGCTTCTTGTACAAAGAATGGTAACTATGGGGTGCTTACGGTAAACACATCACCATCAGCTCCTAGTGTAGGAACAATTACTCCGCCTACTTGTGCTTTGGCAACGGGCAGTGTAGTTTTAAGTGGTTTACCAGCGTCTGGGACTTGGACATTAAATCCGGGAGGTATAACTGGAACGGGAACTAATGCCACTATTACTGGTCTATCTGCAGGAACCTATAATTATACCGTGTCTAATGGAACATGCACTTCATCAGCCTCAAGCAACGTGGTGATACTATCATTGACCACTACTTGGAATGGAACATCATGGTCAAATGGATCACCCACGAGTGCAAAAAACATTGTCTTTAGTGGGGGTTATACCTCTTCATCTGATTTGGCTGGTTGTTCTTGCCAAGTAACTTCAGGTGCTGTAGTCTTTTTAAATACTTTAACGATAACTAATGGTGTTAATGTAACGGGAGGGTCATTGACATTTGAAAATAATGCAAGTTTAGTACAAATAAATAATGTTGCTAATTCAGGGAGCATAACCTACAAACGAAAAACTACAGCAATTCTAAATTCTGATTATACCTATTGGTCGTCACCAGTAGCAGGTCAACAATTGACAGGTGTTTCTCCTGCTACTTCTGCGGATAAGTTTTATTCTTTTGATGGAGCTTCAGATTTATGGGTTGGTGCAGCACCGTCAACTACCATGGTTTTGGGTAAGGGATACATTATTCAAGGGCCAGAAAATTATTCTTCAAGTTCTCCGTCTGTTTATGAAGCCTCTTTTGTAGGTGTCCCAAATAATGGAGATGTTTCTATATCAGTACCAACTTCTTCTTCGGTAGAAACATCTCATCTTATCGGAAATCCATATCCATCTGCAATAGATGCGAATTTGTTTTTAACTGCAAATTTAAGTGCTTTGGATGGTACTATTTATTTCTGGACACATAATACAGCTATAACTAATAATGCTTATACGTCAGATGATTATGCTTCTTATAACTTAACAGGAGGAGCGTATACTGCAAAATCCATTAGTTCAGGGGTTAATAATACTGTGCCAGACGTGAATATTGCTTCTGGGCAGGCATTTTTTATAACTGGGAAAATCAGTGGTGCCGGTACAATTATATTTAATAACAGTATGCGTAAGGCTGGGCAAAATTCAATTTTTTTTAAATTTAGTCCTATAAAAAAGAAATTAGAGGTTGTAGATAAACATCGAGTTTGGTTGAATTTATCTAATATGCAAGGAGCTTTCAAACAAACTTTAGTTGGATATATAGCAGGTGCCACGAATGATTATGACAATAGTTTTGATGGAGAAAGTTTTGATGCAAATGAATATTTAGATTTTTATAGTGTTAATCAAGATAAGGATCTGGTAATTCAAGGAAGGGCTTTGCCATTTGAAGAAACAGATGAAGTTCCGTTAGGATTTAGAACAACTATTGATGGTACTTTTGCGATAGACATCGATCAAGTAGATGGTTTACTGGCTTCTCATAATGTATTTATTGAAGATAAAACCACTAAGGTTATTAAAAATCTAAAAGAAGGATCCTATACTTTTACTACAGAATCAGGTACTTTCAATGATCGTTTTGTATTGCGGTTTACTGATAAAATTTTAGGGACTGGCACTTTTGATAAAGGGGATAGTGCCGTTTTAGTCTCTAATAAAAATAAACTGATAAAAATAGATTCATCGGTTGAAGTGATAAATAAAGTTGAGGTGTATGATTTGTTGGGTAGAACAGTATATGAAAAAGTAAATATTGATGCCAATAAATTAGTGCTACCAAATTTAGTCATGAATGATCAAGTCTTGCTTGTTAAAATTATATTAGAAAATGGTAAAACTGTAACAAAGAAAATTATTTATTAAAACGGCTTGAAGTATTATAAAAAAAGCGCATTTTGTTGAAACAAAATGCGCTTTTTTTTGTTTGCAATTTTTCTAATCTAAATTTATAAACGATATGTATATGTACTAAAATAGCCTTTAGACTGATATAATTGCCTTTAAACGGTTTAATTTTGTTTATATATTATTTTTTTATGTTTTTGTAAGAATCGTCTTTTGCTAAAATACCATAGAGCGGTAAAAGATTTTATGTAAATTCCAAACAAATATGATTAAGAAATTATTACCCCATTTTTTTTTAGTTTTAATTAAATTTCCTGTTTCTTTTCAAACAAATACAAGAAAAAAAAATAGAATTACCTCTGGAGATAAATCTTTAAAATTATTGTCTTTGTTTTATGACAATAAACTAAGCCTTTGTGTTTGTAAAATAGTATTTTTTTCTGCCTTCTTATTTTCTTTTTCATTAGCAAATGCAGCGACTATAACGAGTACTGCTACAGGAGGGACATGGACTACTGGGACAACATGGGTGGGAGGTGTCGCGCCAGTAGCTGGAGATAATGTAATAATTGCAACAACAGGAGTCAACACGGTTACTTTGGGAGCTAATGCTAGTATTGTAAATGTTACGATAAACTCAGGGGCCACTTTAAATATTGCTAACATAACACTTACCGCAACAGGTGCTTTTATAAATAACGGGACTCTTACAGGAACAACAGGTATTGTTGCGCTTACTGGAAATTTTACTAATTCAGGAAGTTTTACTTTGAGTACAGGTCGATTAACTATAAGTACAGGAAATTTTACTAATTCTGGAACTTTTACTTTTACTGGAGCAGGGAGGTTGCTTTTAGGAGGGAATTATACCAATTCTGGAACAGTTACATTATTGTCTGCGCTAGTTCAATTTACAGGAACAGCCAATCAAACAATACAAGGTTTTACCACAACTGGAAGTGTTAGTATGCTAAAAACAGGTGGTATAGCCACTTTTACAGGAAATGTAAATGGTGGTGGATTAATAATTAATGGAACCGGAGGTACATTAAATTTAGGGTCAGGTACGCATACCTTCTCAGGTACATGGACTAGAACTGCAGGTACAATTGATTGCAGTTCCGGTATTTTGAGAATTGGAGCAAACATCTCGGGAACTGGAGGGACATTTGTAGCTGGTACAGGTACGGTAGAATATTATAGATTAGGAAATCAAACAGCAGCTGTTCTTACTTATAATAATCTTACCCTTTCGGGTTCAGGGACAAAAACATTTTCAACTACTCCTATTGTAAATGGAAAACTTCTTCTTGCAGGTACTGCGGTGGTGGTCGTGACAACTGGAGTTATAACTTATGGTTCAAGTGCTGCACTGCAATATGATACCACTAATGTAAGAACGGTAACCTCTGAAGAATGGATTACTCCATTTTCTGCTACTGGTGGTGTTATTCTTAATAGTGCTCAAATAATAACCTTAAATACGGCTAAAGTTTTTAATGTTGGAGCTCCACTCATCATTAATAGTAGTGCAAAGTTGACTACTAATAATCTAGGATTAACCTTTGGAGGTAATTTTATTAATAATGGAGGAACATTTACAGCAGGCAGTTCTCCAATTGTCATTACAAATACTGTGGCAATTCAAAGTATTGCGGGTTTTATAACTACTGGATTAGTGTCAATGTCAAAAACAGCCGGGATTGCAACTTTTGTTGGTAATGTGAATGGAGCTGGATTAACCATTAATGGAGCTGGGGGAGCATTAAATCTAGGAACAGGATTAACACATACTTTTACCGGCGATATTACTCTGACAAGTGGAACATTGAATGGTGGTTCAAGTCTTCTTAATGTGAATTCAACAAGTGTGACAGCTTGGAATGGTTCTGGAACTAATTTTAGTGCGAGTTCTGGAACAGTCAATTTTGGAGGATTAGCACAAACATTAGCTACAGCATCAACGTTTAATAATCTTACGGTTTCCAATTCAGGAACAAAAACACTATCAGGTGTGCCAACTATAAACGGTATTCTTTCTATGGAAGGAACCGCTACAGTTTCTGTAGTGCCAATCTATAGTGGGACAGCTACTTTGCAATATAATACAGCAACAGCTCGTACAACAGGTGTGGAATGGAAAACTCCTTTTGCCTCAACAGGTGGGGTTAGTATTATAAATACTGGAATTATAACATCTAACGGGATTAAAGTTTTTAATGTTTCAGTATCTCTTACTATTGCGAGTGGGGCAACATTAGATAATGGTAGTTTCGCGATTTCGGGAGGTTCAACTTTAACGGTGGCTAACGGTGGTACATTAAAAATAAACGGTACAAGTACGTTTCCGACTTTTACAACCACGGCATTAGGTGTAACAAGTACTATTATATATAGTGGTAACAATCAAACTGTGGCAACAAAAAATTACGGAATTTTGTTTCTTAGTGGTTCGGGGAATAAGACTTTTGCAGCCTCAACTACTATTTCTGGAGATTTAGGAATAAATGGTACTGCTGTGGTTCTTTTTCCAAATGGATCAACATCGGCATCGGGAACCTTAACGCTTGGAGGAACGCTTCAGACTGCATTAGGCTCATGGGGAGGTACTATTTCTGCAGCAACTCATACAAATAGTACGTGGTTTGGCTCTACAACTACAGGTGTTTTAAATGTGTTGACTTCTTGTTTGCCTGGAACTTGGCTTGGATCTTCTAATACTGACTGGAATACACCAGGAAACTGGTGTGGAAATAGTGTCCCTACAGCGACAAGTGACGTTACAATTACTACAGCAACGAATCAACCAATAATTGGTGCTACTGGAGGTATTTGCCGTAACATTACTATTGCGAATGGTGCAAATTTGTCTATTTCTGGTTCAAATACTTTGACGCTGACTGGGAATTGGATTAATAACGGAACCTTTACTCCTAATACTAGTGCCGTAAATTTTAATGGAGTGGGCGTTCAATCTATTGGAGGGACAAGCGCTAATATATTTAGTAATCTTACTAATTCTAATACAGGTGCTGTTGTTACTGCAGCTGCTATGATTACAATAAATAATAGTCTAAACATTACTAATATGGCATCAGTGCTTGATATGTCTACTTTTGCATTGGTTGGTGGTGGGACTTTTTCTAATTCAGGGATTGGACAACTTAAGACTGCTAATTCTTCTGCTACACCAATTCCATTAGGGATAACTTGGGCTAGTACGGTTGTATATAATAATGCAACAGGCAACCAAACTATTGTTGGTGGGACTTATAATGGATCTCCTTCTCTTGAATTAGATAATACTTCTGGAACTCAGGTAGCTTCAGCATCAATAGTGACTGGTACTCAGTTTAATATGAGTAATGGAGGTGCTCCTGTTTTTGATATGAATGGGTTTAATTTAACCGCAAATGCTATAAATATTGTAGCTCCCAATGCTGTTTTGGACATGCGAGGCGGTAGTTTAACTTATACAACAGTTCCATCAATGGATGGTACAGTTCGTTTTTCAGGTGTTACAAATGGTAAAGCTTTTGAATCGGGAACCGTTGAGTATTATGGTTTGACACAAACGGTTGCCAGTGGTAATTATTATGATCTTTTGTTTTCAGGCGTTAACGGTGTTTATACTATGGCTAGTAATATAAATATTGATAACACACTTGACATAACTAATGGAGCTGTTACGCTTCAACCTTCTTTAACGTTAACAGTAGGAGACAAGGTAACTGTAATTAATCCAGGAAAATTAACGTTAGAAAACAATTCGAGTTTAATACAAACTACATATACGGGTTCAAATACAGGGAATATAATTGTAAAAAGAAACACAACACCACTACTTTTATATGATTTTACGTTTTGGTCTTCTGCTACGAGCGGTCCACAAACCTTGTTTGATTTTTCCCCAAATACTTTAGGTGATAAATACTTTATTTATGATAATGATTATGCCAATGTAAATGCTTCAACTACTGTTTTTGAACCAGGAATTGGGTATCTTATTCGTTCTCCAGAAGGAACAAGTACAAGCACTCCAACGGTCAATACTTCATTTATGTTTACTGGAGTTCCCAATAATGGTACTATAAGTGTCCCAGTAACTGTAAGAACATCAGGGCCAGATATCGGAACAGGTGAGCGATTAGTAGGAAATCCTTATCCATCGGCATTAGATGCTGATGATTTTATTGATGCAAATATTACCACAGGAACTGGTACACAAACTATTTCTGGCACATTGTATTTTTGGTCTCACAATCATAGAATAGTAGCAAATAATTATGATGATACTGATTTTGCCACTTATACTAAAGCCGGAGGAGTAGGTGTTTTCTCTGGAACAGGAAATATATTAGCACCAACTAGATATATTGCTTCAGGGCAAGGTTTTTTCGTAGAGGTAGATGCAGATGGAGATGTTGTTTTTGATAATTCAATGAGAGATATTAATAATACAAATACTAATTTCTATAGATCAGCGTCAATTTCAAAAAAACAAGATGATGTAGGAGAGACTAATAGAATTTGGCTTAATTTGACAAATAATTCTTCAAACGGAAGCCAAACATTAGTAGGCTATGTTACGAATGCTACCAATGATTTTAACCCAGGCTACGATGGATTGGTCTATAATGATACGCATCCCTATTCTTTATATAGTTTACTTGGAACTGATAAGTTAGCTATACAGGCAAGAGCCTTACCTTTTGTTGATACAGATATTGTTCCCTTGGGATATTCTATAAATGTTGCTGGAAATGCCACTATTGCTATTGATCATGTCGACGGATTATTTTTAGATAATCAAAACATTTATCTTGAGGATAAAGTATTGAACATAGTTCATGATATTAAAGCAGCACCTTATGATTTTAATTCAGCGATAGGAACTTTCAATGATCGTTTTGTACTGCGTTATATTGACAAAACGTTAGGAACCGGTAGTTTTGAGTCAAATGATACTAGGGTTTTAATTTCTAAAGATAAAAATGAATTAAAAGTAAAATCAGAGCTTGAAAATATAAAACGAGTTACTGTTTTTGATTTAATCGGAAGGAAAGTGTTTGATAAAGAGGCGGTAAATAGTAATGAATTCCGTACTTCGACTATTACTTTAAATAAGCAAACGGTAATAGTAAAAGTAACTTTAACTAATGGTCAGATAATTTCTAAAAAAGTACTTTACTAGAAGTATTTAACCAATTTAAAATTTTATAAAATCCCATTCTGTGTCTACAGAATGGGATTTTTTTTGAATCCAATAAATAAAAATTAAGGAGCAGCAGTCTTTAATTATTTATCCATGTTGAATTTGTAGTGAATGTTCAATTCCGCGGACATTTTATAATTATCAGGACAGTCTTAAAATTTATAGGTAAATATCACTAAAAGTGGGTATTGTATTACAAAAATATTGTCTATAATTTTATAGATGTTCTTAAAATGAAACAATTATGAATTTTTTTATTATTCATATTGAAACTATAAATCCGATTTAATTTGATGTTAAAACTACCTTTCTTCGTTATTTTGTTCAGTCTTTTTTTTATTAATTCCAGCTATTCCCAACAAGGGAAAGTAGACTTGGCATTTAATATTTTAGATGATGGTCTTCAAGGTGATGGTTTTGATAACACGGTTAGAACAGTTGCTTTGCAAGTCGATGGAAAATTAATAGTAGGAGGAGATTTCTTGAATTTTAATGGTGCCGCAACTCCGTATTTATGTAGATTGTTTTCAGATGGTTCTAAAGATATTTCTTTTGGGTTAGGCTCTGGTTTTAATGGAAAAATATATTGCTCTTTACTTCTGCCAGATGGGAAGATAATTTTGGGAGGTACTTTTACTGCTTTTGACGGTACTGTTGCAGGACGATTAATACGACTTAATAGTGATGGCTCTTTTGATGCTACTTTTAATACTTCAGTCGCCGCAAGTACTGGTATAGTTCATGGATTAGCTTTGCAAACTGATGGGAGTATTATTATTGTTGGAAGTTTTACAAAGTATAATGGCGTAACAGCAAATCATATCGCCCGGATTTTGCCAAACGGGAATTTAGATACTTCTTTTGTTACGGGTTCTGGAGCAAGTGCAAATGTAGATGAAGTTCAAATCCAAACTGATGGAAAAATAATTGTTGCAGGTTCTTTTATTTCTTTTAATGGAACTATTTGTAACCGAATAATAAGATTAAATAGTAATGGCTCTATTGATGCTGCATTTGGAATTGGAACAAGTTTTAATGATAATATTGGGGCTCTTTCCTTACAACCTGATGGAAAAATTTTGGTAGGAGGAGATTTTACAAGTTACAATGGAACTGCGGCCAATAGGATCATTCGTTTAAATACTGATGGATCCATTGATGGCGCTTTTAGTTCCGGATCAGGATTTAGTACAGTAGGAATAAATAGTATAAAAGTAGATTCTAGCGGATCGATTATGGTTGCAGGTTCTTTTACTGGAAGTTATAATGGGACAGCAGTCAATAGATTAGTTTTGTTAGGTTCTAATGGAGTCATTAATCCTTTATTTGATATTGGTTTTGGTCCTTCGTCTGCAACAGTTTATACATTAGCCGATGCACCTGATGGTTCTTGGTTTGTGGGAGGCTCTTTTTCTGTTTTTGATTCCCAAAATCAAGGCAGACTTGCCAAAATCGATGCAATTGGAACTTTAGATATTGGATATCTAACCGCTGGCGTAGGGTTTGATAATTCGGTTTTAAAAATTATTTCTTTGCCGGATAATAAGACGATGGCTTTTGGGAGTTTTACTAAATTCAATGGAGGAAGTGTCAATAGAATTGCTTGTTTGTTAGAAGATGGAGCTATCAATCCCACTTTTAATCCTTCGGGTATTGGAGCGAATAATATAATTAAGAGTGCTGTTATACAAACAGATAATAAAATGGTTTTAGTTGGTAGTTTTACTAATTATAATGGAGTTGCTGCTAACAGAATAATTAGGACTTTATCAAATGGAGATTTAGACACTACATTCACAATTGGTACAGGAACAAATAATCAAATTTATGCAGTGGCACTTCAGCCAGATGGAAAAATAATTATTGCCGGAAATTTCACGAATTACAATGGTATTTCTGTTAATAGAATTGCTAGGTTATTGTCAGATGGGACAATGGATCTAAGTTTTAATACAGGTTTGGGTGCAGATGCCATAGTAGAAACTCTTTTATTACAACCGGATGGAAAGATTGTTTTAGGTGGACGATTTACAACGTTTAATGGACTTTTGTATAATAAGATGGTCCGTCTGAATACGGATGGAAGTACTGATTTTGGATTTGTTATAGGCACAGGGTTTGATAAATATGTTTATGCTATTGCAATACAATCAGATAATAAACTCATTATTGGTGGGACATTTTTAAATTATGGAGGCGCTTCCGCAAAAAGAATAGCCAGACTTAATAGTAATGGTAGTTTAGATACTTCTTTTACTTCGGGAGCGGGTTTTAGTAGTGGAGAAGTTAGGACGATTTTGGTTCAACCGGACAATCGATTGCTCATAGGAGGAACTTTTTCAGGAACATATAATGGAACTGTTGTTAAACGAATGGTTCGATTGCTTGCAACCGGAGTCTATGATACCACTTTCTCAGTGAATTTAAACGGTACGTTATATAGTGTTTGCCTTACTCCAAATAATAACGTTATGATTGGAGGTAATTTCAATTCTATTTCGGGTATTACAAAACATCGTATTGCTCGTATTAAATTATGTACGAACAGCTCTATTTGGGACGGAATTACTTGGAGTAATGGATTGCCATCTCCTGAAAAAACGATAATATTCAACGGAAACTTCCCTGTTTTTAACTCAACAAATGCCTGTTCTTGTTCAATAACTGCAGGAAATATGGTCACAATTCCAAATGGAAATACTTTAGGGTTGACTTTTGATTATACTGGATTAGGGACATTGGTTTTAGAAAATAATGCCGCTCTTTATCAATCGGATGATCAAATTATTAACACAGGAAATATTCGAATAAAAAGACAAACTACACCTATTTTAAAAACGGATTATACCTATTGGTCTTCGCCGGTTTCAAATCAAAAACTGATTGATATCTCTCCTCTCACACTTTTGAATAAGTTTTATTCTTTCGATGCTTCGGCAGATAATTGGCATAACGAAACACCAACAAATGCGATGGGTTCAGGAAACGGTTATATTATCCGTGGCCCTGAAAATTATTCAACAATAATTCCATCTATTTATGAAGCTGTTTTTTCAGGAGTTCCTAATAATGGAATTATTTCAGTTCCAATAGCAACAACTGACACTTCAAATCTTATAGGAAATCCATATCCATCCGCAATTGATGCCGATGTTTTTATTGCAACAAATGCTGACGTCACTGATGGAACAATTTATCTCTGGACTCATAATACAGCTATTATAAATAATGCGTATACCTCAGATGATTATGCTGTTTATAACTTGTTAGGCGGAGTAGGAACCAGTGCTGCGTTAAAATTAGGGATAAATAATATGAAACCTAATGGTAAAATTGCATCTGGTCAGTCATTTTTTGTGACAAGTGTTAATGGGGGAGGAGCAGTCGTTTTTAATAACGGCATGCGTATTGCTGGAAATAATTCTAGTTTTTTTAAATCGAATGTAATAAAAAAACAAAATCAGATAAATATTGAGAAGGATCGAATCTGGTTAAATTTATCCAATAGTCAAGGGGCTTTCAAGCAAACTTTAATTGGTTATATAGAAGGGGCCACTAATGATTATGATGCCAGTTTTGATGGAGAAAGTTTTGACGGAAATGAATACATCGATTTTTATAGTATTAATCAGGATAAGAATTTAGTGATTCAGGGTAGGGCTTTACCATTTGCCGAAATAGATGTTATTCCTTTAGGTTACAGTACAACTATTGAGGGTGTTTTTGCAATAAATATTGATACCGTTGATGGATTATTATCCGATCAGGCAGTTTTTATCGAAGACAAGTTTAACAATACAATTTTTGATTTAAAAAGTGGAAGTTATACTTTTAATACAGAAATTGGTACTTTTAATAACCGTTTTGTATTACATTTTACGGATAAAACTTTAGCTGTGAAAACGTTTCAAACAGAGAAAGATTCCGTTTTCGTGTTTAATAGGAACAAACAAATACAAATAAATTCAACGGCGGAAGTAATAGATAAAATTATACTATATGATTTGTCAGGAAGAAAAATATATCAAAAAAATAATATTGATAGTATTGAATTTTCGATGCCAAATTTGGTTTCAAGCCAATCAATCGTATTAGTGAAAATTGTGTTGCAAAATGGACGTACGGTTAACAAGAAAGTTATTTATTAAGAAAAAGGGATGTATAAAAAAACACCATCTGATAGTAGCAGATGGTGTTAGTTGTATATTTAGAAAAGTCTATTTTTCTTTAGTGGATGCTTCAAGATTTCTCTCGATGCTATGTCCAGGTCTTGACCATTTTGGTTTTTCACCTAGTGGAGCAAATTGAGAATCTGCTGCTTCAACCGTTTGAGGTTGAGAAACTTTTGTGAATGGTTTTTGAGGATTTAAACCTAACATTTCAAACATTTTCATGTCTTCATTTACATCAGGATTAGGAGTAGTTAGTAATTTATCTCCGGCAAATATAGAATTGGCACCAGCAAAGAAACACATCGCTTGTCCCTCACGGCTCATATTCATTCTTCCGGCAGATAAACGCACTTGAGTTTCCGGCATGATAATTCTGGTAGTGGCTACCATTCTGATCATTTCCCAAATTTCTACTGGTTTTTCTTCTTCCATCGGGGTTCCTTCAACAGCAACCAATGCATTTATTGGCACTGATTCTGGTTGGGGATTTAATGTAGAAAGTGCTACAAGCATTCCGGCTCTGTCTTCAATGCTTTCTCCCATTCCTATAATTCCTCCGCTACAAACAGTAACATTCGTTTTACGAACATTCTCTATGGTTTGTAAACGGTCTTCAAATCCGCGTGTTGAGATTACTTCTTTATAATATTCTTCTGAAGTGTCTAAATTGTGGTTGTAAGCATATAAACCAGCTTCCGCCAAACGATGTGCTTGGTTTTCAGTGATCATTCCAAGTGTACAACACACTTCCATGTCCAGTTTATTTATGGTACGAACCATTTCCAATACTTGGTCAAATTCAGGACCATCTTTTACATTTCTCCATGCCGCTCCCATACATACTCGGGAAGAACCGCTTGATTTAGCACGTAAAGCTTGTGCTTTTACTTGGCTTACAGACATTAAATCATTGCCTTCAACAGCTGTATGATAACGCGCTGCCTGTGGACAATATCCACAATCTTCTGGGCAACCACCTGTTTTTATGGATAATAAAGTAGAAACTTGAACGACATTAGGGTCATGATGTTCTCTATGAATTGAAGCTGCTTCAAAAAGCAAATCCATCATAGGTTTATTATATATTGCGATAATTTCGTCTTTCGTCCAGTTATGTTTTGTAATGCTCATCTATACGATTTTTTGATGCACCAAAAGTAGTCAAATTGTTCTAAAGAAGCAATGCATTAGTGTCTAAAAGCCAATGGAGAATAATTTATGGACAAGTTAATCAGTTGTAAGACGGTTGTTCCAATATAACATGAGTAACATGGTGACAATTACTGAAGAGGCAATGCCTTCAAAGAGTAAACAAATAGAATACGTGTTCACCGATGGATTTCCGCCAAATAAAAATGTTTTCGGTAAGGATTTTACATAGGAATCTCCGCCTTGCATGTAGCTATAGACCACTAGTCCGATGATGCTTAAAAATACGCCTACAAGTGATGTAGTCATTGCTGATATTGCATTAGCAATGAATGTTTTTTTACCTTCTGCAAGATTCATTGCTATAGTTCTGTTTACGCCATAAAAAACAAAAAATACATTAACAAGGCGTAAGTAAAATAAATCTGCATAACCTAATGCGTTCATTAACAGAAAGTAAGCGCCAATTCCAATAAAAATAAGACATCCGTTTAATAACTCTTTTGGTAGTTTCATAGGATTAGTTTTTTAAATTAAAATAATTTAGTTCGTTTAGAAACAGAATACCTTTTTGATTTTAAAAAGATTATTTTTTGAAATCTATAGCGCTTTTTTTCTTGTGTCTCTAAGTTAAATGTCTATTATATTGTGAAATTGCAGCTGTAAATTGTTTCTTATGATAGTTGGATACAAACCAGAAAAGTAGATTTTTATTGATTTAACTTTGATGCTTATCCGAAGAATAACGGCTGTCCCAATACAACAGTAGCATAAATGTGACAATTACAGCTGATACGATTCCTTCAAAAAGCAAAGAAATAGAATAGGTCATTACTGAGGGATTTCCTCCAAATAAAAAAGTTTTTGACAATGAACCTACATAGGCATCACCACCTCTCGAATAGCTATAAATTATGAGTCCAATGACACTTAAAAAAATCCCTGTGAGCGATGTGGTTAATGCCGAAGCAGCATTAGAAACAAGAATAGTTTTCCCTTCTGTGAAATTTGTTTTTAAAGTTCTGTTGGTGCCGTAAAAAACAAATAATACATTGAAGAGGCGTAAGTAAAACAAATCAGCAAGACCTAAAAGCTCCATGAACAAAAAGTAAAGCCCAATTCCAAGGAAAATTATAAATCCGTTGTAAAATTCTTTTGGCATTTTCATATGATTAATTTTTAGAAGAGTTAAAAATAATACGACTATGAGAAACAATATATGTACATCAAATTTACAGAAAATATGACAATATTTTATGAAATGTGTTAAAAAAGAATTTAAGATGAAGTTAAATTTTACTCAGGTAATCCGTTGCAGTTTTTTTGTCTTTTTCAAGTTGCTCTTTTAAAAGTGCCACTGATTCGAATTTTTGTTCAGAACGAATTCTGTGCAAAATGGAAATCCTGATTTTTTGGTTGTATAAATCGGTATCAAAATCAAAATAATGGACTTCTATAGTTTGAATTTGCCCGTCAACGGTAGGATTAAATCCAATGTTCATCATGCCAAAAACAGTCTTTTGGTTGATGGTGCTTTTTACAATATAAACTCCATTTTGTGGAATAAGCTTGTAATTTTCCTCGATTTTTAAGTTGGCAGTTGGAAAGTTTATGGTTCTTCCTAATTGTTTTCCTTTAACAACAACTCCAGTTAGGAAATAATCATAGCCTAAATATTTATTTGCCAAATCCATGTCCCCATCTAACAATGCCGTTCTGATTTTAGTGGAACTTACTGAAATGTCATTTATTTCCTGAACTGATATTTGCTCTACTTCAAAATTATACTCTTTTCCAAAAGCAATAAGATCGTCAATATTAGCCGTACGATTTCGGCCAAATCGATGGTCGTAACCTATAATTATTTTTTGAATATGAAATCGATCTACAAGAATAGTTTTTACAAACTCTTCGGCAGTCAATCTCGAAAAAGTCTCATCAAAAGGATGGATGACAAGATTTTCAATACCTATTTGCTCCAGTAAATCTATTTTTTCATCTATAGTATTGAGTAGTTTTATATCGGAATGTTCTTGTAAAACCATTCTGGGATGGGGAAAAAAAGTAAGCACTAAACTTTCGTAGTCTTCGTTTTTCGTTTTTTGGATAAGCTTTTCCAGAATTTTTTTGTGACCAATATGAACTCCATCAAAGGTGCCCAAAGTTAGGATTGTTTTTTTATTGGAACTGAAATCGTTTATAGAATGAAAAATCTTCAAAGCAAATGTTTTATAATAATGCAAATTTATACTATCTATTTTAAAAGTAACGGTATGGAAATTAATTTTCGATAGAATTTAGCCTCGTTTCTTAAAAAAGTAACAAAAAAATAAAAAAACAAACCTTTAGGAACTCATAATTCCTTTAAAATATTTAGAATTCTTTTTATACATTAACATAAATGCTTTAATTTTGAAGTTCAAACACTCGCTAACCATGAAAAGAATTATACTATTCTTTGTAATTATTGTTTCTAATTCAATAATCAATGCTCAAAACGGAGTTCCTTGGAAAAGAATAGATCAAAATAAGGTTGCTGTTTCAGATCGAATAAGTGCGAAACCAATTACGGATAATCAATTGTTATTTAAATTTGATGAAACTTTAATTAAAGAATCCTTGTTGTCACTCCAAAATAAAACAAGCAAGGAGAATAGAATTGAGATTTCAATTCCAAATATGAATGGTGTTTTAGAAAAATTTTCCGTTTGGGAGTATTCTAATTTTGAACCTGAATTGCAAGCAAAATATCCAGATATTAGGGCATATAAAGGTATTGGGATTACTGATAAAAATGCATCTCTTTATTTTAGTTTCTCGCCAAAAGGGATTCAAACCATGATTTTAAGAGGGGAAAGTGGTTCAGAATTTATTGAGCCGTATTCAAAAGACAATACTGTCTACGTTCTTTTTAACTCGAAAAATAGATCTACTGGAAGTTTGCCATTTGTCTGTAAAACAGAAGATGTTGTATTAAACAAACAATTGCTAAGTAAAACCAGTAAAATTGCAGCGAGTAATAAGGTTTTCAAAACCTTGAAACTTGCATTGTCTTGTACAGGTGAATATGCTACTTATTTTGGAGGAACTGTTAATGCAGCATTGGTAGCCATGAATGCTACTATGACTAGAGTAAATGGAATCTTTAATAAAGATTTAGCAATTAAATTACAAATTATTGCTAATAATACTGCTATTATATACACAAATGCGGCAACTGACCCATATTCTGATGCAACTGCTGGAGCTGGAGGAGCGTGGAATAAAGAATTGCAAGATAATTTAACTCTTGTTATTGGGGATGGGAATTATGATATAGGTCATTTATTTGGTGCTACTGGTAGTGGTGGAAACGCCGGATGTATTGGTTGTGTGTGTGATACGAGTAAAGGAAGTGGATTTACATCGCCTGCTGACGGTATTCCTTCAGGCGATACATTTGATATTGATTTTGTTGCTCATGAAATGGGGCATCAGCTGGGAGCAGAACATACATTTTCTTATTCACTTGAAGGAAAAGGTGTAAGTGTCGAGCCTGGAAGCGGGTCAACCATTATGGGTTATGCAGGGATTACGGATTATGATATTCAAGCGAATTCGGATGATTACTTTGCTTATGCAAGTATCAAACAAATACAAGACAATTTACTAACAAAAACCTGTCCTGTTAGTACGGTAATAACTAATAGTCCTCCAATAATTAGTGCAGGTTCAGATTATACAATACCTAACGGTACAGCTTTTAAGTTAACAGGTACGGGTTCTGATATTAATGGTGATACTATATCTTATTGTTGGGAACAAAACGATACGGCTACAACTACAAGTGGAGCCAATAGTATTGCTTTGCCTACCAAAATTGATGGCCCTCTTTTTAGATCTTTGTATCCAATCAGTTCTCCTGTGCGATATATGCCTGCTTACAATACGGTATTATCAGGTAAATTAAGTACAACATGGGAGTCAGTCGCTACAGTTGCCAGAACACTTCATTTTACTTTAACAGGTAGAGATAATGCTGCGCAAGGAACGGCACAAACGGCTACCGATGAAATGATAGTCAATGTTAGCGGAACAGTTGGTCCATTTGCTGTTACATCGCAAAACACAGAAAATTTAAGTTGGTTTCAAGGAACAACACAAACGGTGACTTGGGGCGTAAATGGTTCAAGTGCTTTGACAGGATCTACTAATGTGAACATTAAGCTTTCTACGGATGGAGGATTAACTTTTCCCACAACTTTAGTTTCTGCAACTCCAAATGATGGTTCTCAAACAGTAACGGTTCCAAATATTACTGCAAAAAATTGTAGAATTTTGATTGAGCCTACAGCAAATATTTTCTATGCAGTAAACAGTACACCATTTGCTATTGGATACTCGGTTACTTCTTCTTGTAATACGTATACTTTTGCGGCCCCGTTTGCAATACCAGAATCAGCATCATATACATCTAAAACAGTTAGTGTGCCAAGTTCAACTGGAACTGTTGCAGATGTAAATGTTGCAGTAGATTTTACACATGCTTCTTTATCTGACGTGCAAATAGAGATGGTCAGCCCACAAGGAACTACAGTAAAATTATTTGAAACAAGCTGCGGAAGAACGAATAGTAGTTTAGTGTTGAATTATGATGATTTGGGAGGGGTGCTAGCTTGTGGAACTACGACTGCTCAAACTGTAGCTCCATTTGAGCCCTTATCTGCTTTTAATGGACAAAATCAACAAGGAATTTGGACATTAAGAGTTCGGGATGCGTACAAGGCAGATTTAGGGACTTTAAATTCGGCATCAATAACAATTTGTACACAAACCTTTACTTTAGCGGCGCCGGATTTTCAAATCAATGATTTTGTCTTGTATCCAAATCCAAACAAAGGGAATTTTAATATTCAATTTACCAGTGCATCATCAAATGGTGTTAAGGTATTGGTACATGATTTGTTGGGCAGAAAACTTTTTGAGAATAAATTTGAAAGCAATTCTAATTTTAATGAAAATGTTCAATTGAAAAACATTCAACCCGGACTTTATTTATTGACCGTGATTGATGGAGACCGAAAAGAGGTGAGAAAAATTGTAATTGAATAATTAAAATAGAATTACTAAAAAAAGGGAAACATTTTTATAATGTTTCCCTTTTTTTATTTTCCATTAAATGCAGTCATAGTATTTTCTAATCCGGCAGTTCCAAATGATTTTATAATCTCGGAAGCTATTTCTAATCGTTCGGGAAGTGCCACTTTTTCAGCATCGTCCCATTCTCCAAGCACATAATCAACTTGTTTTCCCTTTTTGAATTCATCACTAATCCCAAAACGGAATCGCGCGTAGTTCTGTGTATTCAGGACAAGATTGATGTTTTTTAATCCGTTGTGTCCGCCATCGCTTCCTTTTTGTCTGATGCGAATGGTTCCAAAGGAAAGATTCAAATCATCGGTGATTACCAAGATGTTTTCCAAAGGAATTTTTTCTTTGTCCATCCAGTATTGTACGGCTTTCCCGCTCAAATTCATGTAGGTGTTGGGTTTCAAAAGTAAAAAAGTCCTTCCTTTGAATTTATATTCGGCTAGGGAACCCAATTTTACGGTTTCGAAATTGATTCCTTCTTTTCGAGCTAAAAAATCGACTACTTTAAAACCTATATTGTGTCGGGTATTTACATATTCGGCGCCAATATTGCCGAGTCCAACTATTAAAAATTTATTACTCACGCTTTCTATATTGTTTTTTTGGTGTTCGTGAACCTCCGGTTTCATACAATCCGTATTGTCTTCTGTTTTTGTTGATGAGAATAAATTTGAAATCCATTTTATCATGCTGCAAAAATAGACTTAATCTGTTAATTAAGGAAACTTGTGTGTTGGAAAATGTTTTGTGGGTAGCGGGAGAGACCACCCCGCCCGTTGGGCACCCCTCCAGAGGAGGGGAATACGTATGACTTCCCCTCCTCTGGAGGGGTGCCCAACGGGCGGGGTGGTTTTTTTTGTCAATCTTGTAATAATCCCAAGAACAAAACCATAAAACCCAATTAGCCCCGATGGAAGGGAAAATCCTTTTTTGAGGCGATTTTTTTTCGACTCAAAAAAGATTGGAATGATAGCGGGAAACCTATTTCCTAAAAAGCCTAATCTTTCGCTACTATTCAAAAAAAAAGCACCAGTTTTACAACTGATGCTTTCTTGAATGATTGAAAAAATATTATTTTTTCTTTCCTTTTGCAGGAGCTTTTGCTGCTTTCGCTGCCTCTTGAGCCGCTTTCATAGCAGCACGAGAAATCTTCACTTGACAAATTACTGTGTTGTCTGGGTGCATGATTTTGAAGTCTGGAGAAGCCACTTTAGTAACGTATAATTTGTTACCCATGTCAAGTGGAGTAATATCAGCTTCGATAAAATCTGGAAGATTTTTCGGTAAAGCTTTTACTTTAAGTTTACGTGTGTTCAAACGTAAATCTCCACCAGCCATAACTCCTTTAGAGTTACCAACTATTTTCACAGGAACTTCCATAGTGATTTCTTTGTCATCAAATAATTGAAAGAAGTCAATGTGTAAAATCTTGTCAGATACCGGGTGAACCTGGATGTCTTGTAAAATAGCGTTAAATGATTTTCCTTTTCCAAGATCGATCTCAACTGTGTGAGCGTTTGGAGTGTAAACCAAGTTTTTGAAAGCCATAACTTCTGCTGAGAAATGAACTGCCTGATTTCCTCCGTATAATACGCAAGGAACCAATCCAGCATTACGTAAGGCTTTAGTTGCTACTTTGCCCACGCTTTCTCTTTCTGATCCTTTAATTGTAATCGATTTCATTGTAAAAAAAATATAGTTATTAATAATATTACTTGTTTGGCTTTTAGCTTTTGGCTATCAGCATTTTGTGTAATGAGATTGCTTCGTTTGTCGCAATGACGTTTACATTATAAACTTTCCACTAATGGAATTGTTGTGGTGCACCATGTGCATAACTTCGGCAAAAAGTGGTGCACAACTCAACACTTTTATTTTGTTTGATTCTTTCTTTAATGGAATAGAATCGGTAACTATTAATTCGCTCAATTGCGAGTTTTCTATTTTTTCGTATGCACCGCCTGATAAAATAGCATGTGTACAAATGGCCCTTACACTTAATGCTCCTTTTTCGATCATTAAATCTGCGGCTTTCGCCAAAGTGCCTCCGGTATCAATCATGTCATCTACTAAGATTACATTTCTACCTTTTACCTCACCAATTAATTCCATGGTGTCGATAACGTTAGCTTCTTTTCTTTGTTTGTAGCAAATAACTACGTCTGAATTTAAAAATTTAGAATAAGCATAAGCTCTTTTAGAACCTCCCATATCTGGAGAAGCAATTGTTAAATTATTTAAACCTAAACTTTCTATATATGGTATAAAAATAGTCGATGCAAAAAGATGATCTACTGGTTTTTCAAAGAATCCTTGAATTTGATCAGCATGCAAATCCATGGTCATTACTCTTGTTGCGCCTGCAGCATCTAATAAATTAGCTACTAATTTAGCCCCTATCGGAACTCTTGGCTTGTCTTTTCTATCTTGTCTTGCCCAGCCAAAGTAAGGAATTACTGCGGTAATGTGTCTTGCCGAAGCACGTTTTGCAGCATCAATCATCAGTAACATTTCCATTAAATTGTCTGCAGTTGGAAAAGTTGAACAAACGATAAACACGCGTAAACCCCTGATAGACTCCTCGTAAGAAGGTTGAAATTCACCGTCGCTGTACTTTGACATGGTGATTTTTCCTAATGGGATTCCGTATTGCTCTGCTATTTTTTCTGCAAGATAGACACTTTGTGAACAAGCAAAAATTTTAGCTTCTGGTTCTAGGTGTGACATTTAATTTGTTGTTTTGTAGTTAGTTGTGTGTTCCGTTTTTAGCGAGGTGCAAATTTATAAAATTTATTCAACTCTGAAAGGAAAATTTTAAGTATTTTTAGTTGAACATTTAATATTATTTTTTACATTTGCACCGTGTTAAAGGAATTGATGGTTGATTTAAACACAATTACATCTTTTATTGCGTTGAAGTAACTGTCGTTATTTCATGTCTAGCTAAGCCCGGATGGCGGAATTGGTAGACGCGCTGGTCTCAAACACCTGTGGGAAACCGTGCCGGTTCGACTCCGGCTCCGGGTACGTTAACGGAAAAGCTGTCATTTTTGACGGCTTTTCTTTTTTTATAACCTTCCGAACCCTTGCAATTCCTAGTCAAAACCTCAACAACCTCATTCACTTTAGCGGTTCGACAATCATCATTTCCGAAAATCAACTTTTGCGTAAATATTGAACCCGCTACTATTCTTTTCTCTTCGTAATCGCCATTAGCAAACATAATATCCAAGTTTGAGAGTAGCTCTAGTCCTGAATCAACGTATGTTTTGATTGAATCCGTTTTCTTGCTAAGTATTTCGATTTCATTATTGACTTCATTAAGCTGTCCGTTGATACGTTCAATGATACTATTGAATCTTTCTTTAGTGATGTCCTTGCTTAAAAGTAAGTCTTCGCTATCTTCGATTTTGGATTTTAAAACCTTTTGAAGTTCAATTTTGTTTTGCAGTTGAATGGTTCTGTCTCCGTTTATTTGAGATTCAGAATCCTTTAAAACATCTGAGAATAAATCTTTAATATTTTCATTTATTTGTAAGTTGAAAAGAATGCTCCCTATTCTGTTATGAGCTTTATCGACTGAAACTCTAGTTTCACACTTATTTCTACAATGGTAGTAAGGATATTTCTTGCTTCTGCCCTTTGAGTGGCTACCTGTAATTTGGTGACCGCAAACCTCGCACGTTAGAAAATCACGTAATGGAAAGTCTAGGTTTTTGTGTGCTGGTTTTGTTCCGTGCCATCTTTTATCTTTGAAGATAGCTTGTACTTTGTTGAATGTATCCAAGTCTATCAACGCTTCATGTTTGCCTTTTACCTCCATTGCGGATTCCTTTTTGAATTCAGGTACTTTAATCTTACCTATATATACAACGTTTTTAAGCAATTCGCTAAAAGCACTTTTTTCAAGTTTCATTCCTTGTTGTTTGAGTTTCTTGCGAATCGTTTCAACTGATTCAATATTCATTGCGACCTCAACAAATGCTTTTTTGACAAAAAAAGAAAATTGGTTTGGCTTCAATGTTGATTTTTTGGATTCATCTCGAAAATTATCATATCCGTACGGTGCTTTTCCTGTAAAATAACCTTCCTTTTTAGCTTGGTATGTTCCGCTAATCGTTCTACTTGAAATTTTATCTCTTTCGACCTCTCCAGCTGTTAGATAAATTGAAAGTACCATTTTGTTGTCCGAATTGGACATGTCTAAATACTGCTCCGTAGCATTCAATTCAATCCCCATTGAATCGAACTCTCGCAAGACTGTTAAAGCTTGTTCTGTGTTACGTGAGAATCTATCCCACTTGACAAATAATACTTTATGAATTGCTTTCTTGTTAGCTTTTGCGTAAGCTTTCAAGTTTGTCCATTCGGGTCTCTTGAAGTTTTTAGCTGAGTGGTCTTCTCTATATGACTTAACTAGATTGTATCCCATTCTTTCGCAATGGCTCATCAATGTTTGTTCTTGGTAGTCAAGACTAAATCCTTTTTGTGCTTGTTCGTCAGTGCTTACACGACTATAAATTATTACGTTTATGTTTTCCATTTTATTTTTCTATATTTTTATTGTTAATTTGATTACGGCACACCTCTGCTAATTTGTAGAGTGTGTTTCTGATAATTTCTATTTCATTATCAGTATATTCTATTCCTTTTTTGTTTAATTTTTTTTTGCATTCAGTTATACTTAACACTTTGTTTCTCAGTCGTCATTTTCCAATTTTTTATTTTGACGGTGGAATTCTCTTTATTTTTGGTCACAGCAAGACCATGTCTAAATAAGTCTCATAAACTGATTTAGATAAACTGTACGTATAGAATCTCCATTTCGAGCGAAATGAGACCAATAGCGAAATAGACATAAATGCCTATTGAAAATTTTGTGTTTTGCTGAAACCACTTTTTGAAATACAAAGTGGGAATTGAAAGTTATCGTCTAAACAGTTTGAACTGTCCTCATGCGGTTCTGAGTAAATTGTTTAAAAAGAGCTGATTTAAGAATCAGTTTGTAGCTTTTTAAGCAACTTGTTACGAAGTTACGAATTTATTTCGAATAATGCAACTAAAATCTTTAATTAGACATGTGTGTAAATAGAAAAGCCACAGAATCCTGTGGCTTTATTATCAGTACTAAAAAAAATTATGGAATTGCAGTAAATGTACCATTCGTAATATTGAATATTTTCTCTACTATTTTAGTACCATTACAGTAACCTAATGGTAATCCATTGTCATTGGTTAAATTACTTATGCTAAATTCTCCTTTTAAAATCGTTCCGTCAAAACTTGTTATTTTTACTTTACCTGATGTTCCACTTTTGCTCCATAAATTTACTTCTTTATAGCAGAGAGCTGGGTCATTTAGCGGTAAATATGCAGCTATGTTATCTGTGTATAAATCGTAAGTTTTATTTGCAACTAATATATTATCAGTCGTTCTAATTCTCAAAACAAGTATTTCTAAAAAATCACAAGGAAATCCTTTTATTTTTGGGGATGTGACTATTTTAAACTCATTGACACTCGTAGTTGTAGTAGTACTTTTTTTCCAATACATTTCAGAAATTGCGGAATCATGCTCGTATTGTGCATTATTTAGTGTAAAGCTTAATGACGATTTTGAGGAATTGTTGGCATCGTCATTTGAATCATTTGAATCACTTGAACACCCTATAAACATTGACATGGTTAATAAAACTACCGATGTAATTAATAGATTTTTTTTCATAAAATTTGATTTAATTTAGTGTTAAATTATTTGTTTTTTTGTAAAAAAAACATCATTTAAAAATAGAATCGTCTATTTTAAATTTTACTGACATTTATTTATTTCATCATCAACGTAATGATATAATTCATCAGCATAACTATCAGGTAAGTCGTTTTCTTCAATTACATTGCGAATTTTTTGCGGTACATATTCAAATCTACTATTCTCAACACGACTTAGTTCTCGTTGTTGATTAGTTTCATTATTGATGTTTTTGACCTTCGCATATCTTTCGCAATAATCTTGAACGATTTCTTTTTGCGCCCATGCTTTTAATTCTTCAATGTTTTGTGTTTTTGGATGGTCTTTATTATAATCATCATCAATACTATTTTTGAATTTTGTTAATACAATTGCTACAAAAATAAATATGGCAAACGACATAATTCCTATAATTTTCAAGGCTTGTTTCATTTTAATTTTTTTTAATTAGTTTAAAATCCTGACAAAAATATAAAAAAAATCTATAATATAGTACACTATATTATAGAGTACCACAAAAAAGACAAAATATTGAGATTTGGTTTATGGAAAATTCAAGCCAAATAACCAATTTTGAAGAGCTAAAAGCTATTGCGGAACGGCTAAAGTTTTTGAGAAAAGCTAAAGGATACTCAAACTACGAACATATCGCATTCGAGTTAGGCATGAGCCGTTCCGCCTATTGGCGATTAGAAAGCGGAGCTAACTTTGAACTAAAAACGTTAATAAAAATTTGTAGGTTGCTAGACATTAGTTTAGAAGAATTCTTTCAAGGAATAGGCATTCCTAATTCAAAATAATTCCTTTTATAATAGTCTGTTCTTAATTTTTTTAGATAAAGTATTAATCTATCTATTGAATTTCAAATGATTTAGTATTAATTTTAACACAAATTTGCCAAACAATAATTAATACAGATTCGAATGACTATTGATGCGATATTGATAAACTTAGAATATGAAGATAAATTACTTTTTGCTACCGAAGTTCCAGAATGGAGTACTCAGCATGAAATGAAAAGTAACAATTCAACAAGTTGGGTAAGATATCCAAGTCCTAAAGCATGGGACTGGTTGAGATTGCCTTTAAATGAGGATTTTAATATTGTAGGCTTAAGCACACCCAATGGCTTTCGCACACCTGATGGAACTTTTTTAAAGAATGGACATGAAATTTTCGGAACATTTATAAGAAGTCATATTGTAACAAATGCGAAAAAATATAATGTATCATACAAAGAATCTAATGTTTACTTAATATTAGAGATGTTTCTTAAATAAGTTATTCATTGTTAAAAGTACTTAACTGTTCCTTATTATAATTTGAACGTATCAAAACCTCAACTGTATCAAAATATATCTATAATTGAATTGCAATGATACAATTAAATGTATCGAAAATAATCTTTGATTTATTTTGTCATGTCCCGAAATACCTGGACTTTTGGAATATGGAAAAAGCAATCATTATCAGCAGATGTTCAACTAACGAAAACCGTCAAGATGTAACCCGTCAGTCTCAGGAACTTATTTCTAATTATGGAAATCAGTATCAAATCGTCAAAGAGTTTACTTATTACAAATCAGGAACTAAAAATGATGAGGTAAATGCTGAGATTTTGGATTATGCTATTAAAAATGGTGTACAACATATAATCGCCATCGAAATTTCACGTATTTCACGTAAAATCTCATCATTCGCTCTTTTCTTGGAAAAATGCAATGAAAACAAAATCAATATTATTATTGATAATTTCAAGCTTCATACACTTCTACCATCGGGAGAAATTAACGGTATGGTTCAAACAATGCTTAGTATTGCATCAACTTTCGCAAGTTTAGAATTGTCGATGATTAAAGAACGTCTAAACTCTGGTCGTGATAAGTTTATTCGTGATGGTGGCGTACTTGGTCGCAAGGTAGGTTCTGAGAAAGAACCCAAACAACTTATTGCTGAGCATTCGGATATTGTAAAGTTTTTAAAGCAAGGTCAATCAGTTCGCAATACCATGAAACTAACTGGAAAATCTAGTGGTACGGTTCAAAAAATAAAAAAATTAGTAGCCTAGATAGCTATAAAAACAAGAATCCTCACAATAATGTGAGGATTCTTATATTGTAAAACACTTCACGCATCCCTTCGATGGAATGCTCATTTTTTAGTTCTAAAACACTGTTTATACAAATAGACGATAGAATAAATAACGGAGCAGTTCCTTACCAAAAAGAACAATAAGTACCGAAAAAATCTGAGAAAATATTTCTTTTGCCTATTCCAATACCTAGTATTTCAGTAAGTGGGTGCTGAAAAGGAGTTATAGGTAACGAGACCTAAAACATTTCGAATTATGCAGGGAGGGGTGGGTATTGCTACCCTAATTGCTCTATCCTTTTGCGTATTCCCTCAATCTCTTTTTCCAATTGCAGTTTCTGTAACTGTTTTTGTAACTCTTGTTTTCGCTGAGGTTCATTCTCTACCTGTATTTGCATTTGTTTCAATCTAATTTTATCATCAGTTGTTATCGTTTCCATCTTTTAGATAATTTATTAAATACTCCTCATCAAAAAGAAAATGGAGTTCGTTATTTTTTTTCAAAAGATTGTATTCCTGTATTAAATGCCAATCATCTAAAATTGCATCCTCTTCATAAGTTCTAATACAGTAATTTACTAACATCCTACGAAGGATAGGATTGTATCTAAAATCGTTTATTTCTATCATGTTTAATTTAATTTTTTAATGTTATTATCTGACTACCGTCTTTCATTATGTAGTCCTTCCAACCATTTAGGTCATAAATTACACTTTCGTGATAACTAATTCTACTAAATCCAAGTTTAAAGCAATCGAGTAGTTTTTTCTTGTTTGAGCATTTAACGAAACAATGTAAGTGATTACGATTATTGCTTTTCTTTTGCTCCACTACATAATTAATCTCTAGTATATCATTCCCCATTTGCTGATAGGCAAACCTCATCACTATATCAATGTCAGCTACTGAATAATCAGTACATGGGTCAATGCTTAGTGCATAGTATTTATTCTTTCTAGTTCGTTGAGGTTTAAACTTTGGAACTAGCAAATGATGTACTTGCCATTCTCCATTTTTATTTTTGTAAAGTGTAGCTTCGCTACAAGTCTCTGTTAGTTTGCTAATTATTTTTCTAACATTTCTAGCACCCATTTCATATTTGATGCTAATTTCTTTTACTGTTAAGTATTCATTTTGTTGCATTTTGTTCTTGATTAAACGCATCATATCTATTAGTGAACTGCTTAAATTCCCTTTGTGATATGTTATTTTATAATAAATATGTCGGAAAGTTGGAAAAGTTCCCTCGGACATAAAATATTTATTCACAATCATAATTGATTGTAGTAATTTGTAAATAGTTTGGGTAAATGTTTTTTTAATTGGTCAGAACGACCATAGTATTTAAGGGGTTTTGTCCTTCGTCAACAATTTATAAGCGTGAGACAATTTCTTCAAATCTTCAATGAAAAGATTCGACAACTCAACTGTTACGGGTACAAAAACCGCTTCGAAAGAAGCGGTTTTTTTGGTTTTATATTTTTTTTCTTCTCCAGAAATATTTATTTTCAGATTCTTAATTACTTGATTACTGGTCAATTTATAGTATTTTTTATAATCAAATTCTTTTTTTTGTGATATTCTAAATTGAGTTAGGAAATTTTAACTACATCGTTATTTATATAAATTTATTTTCGTATTCTTGTAAGTGTAAATTAAACACTTAATTATGAAAAAAATAGTTTTGCTGACTTTATTGGCAGTGTCATTGACTTCGTTTGCGGGGAAACCAACCGCTTATTATTTTGTCAACTCGGATAAAACAATAAAAATGGAATTTAATCTAACCGCAAAGAAAACGCCTTCTTATAAAGTTTTCTTTAAAGATAAATTGGTCATCAATACTTCGGATTTGGGGATTATAAGAGAAGACGCCAATTTTTATACCGGTTTAAAAATAGTAAATGTTTCTTCTCCAAAACCAATTAAATCAGCCTATTCCATGTTGCAGGGGAAGCGAAAACAAATTTCTTATGCTGCAAATCAATATACGGTACGTTTACAAAACAGTACTGGAGAAACTATTGAAATTATTTTTCAATTATCCCATGATGGAATTGCGTTGCGATACCATTTTCCTGAAACTTCAACAGCAATCAAAAAAATAGTCGAAGAGAAAACCACTTACAATTTTGATGCTACCGCAAAAGCTTGGTTGCAACCCATGTCTAAAGCTAAAACAGGATGGAAAGAAACCAATCCTGCTTATGAGGAACATTATGCTATGGGCGTTCCCGTAAATACAAAACCAGCGATTGGAGAAGGGTGGGTGTATCCGGCTTTATTCAATTCGAATAATACTTGGCTTTTAGTTTCCGAAGTGGGATTACCAAGGGATTACTGTGGCAGTCGATTGATGTATAACAACACTTCAAAAGCGTTGCAGGTAACTTTTCCACAAAAAGAAGAAGTTTTTCCTAATGGTGCTTTGAATCCTGAATCTACTTTGCCTTGGTCTACCCCTTGGCGAATCATAACCATTGGATCCTTAAAAACAATCACCGAAAGTACCATGGGAACTGATCTCGCTGATCCGTCTATTGCGATGGATACTTCTTTCATAAAAAGTGGGTTGTCATCTTGGAGTTGGGTTTTGCTAAAAGATGAATCAGTTAATTACGAAACCACGGTAAAATTTATTGATTACGCTTCCAAAATGAATTGGCCGTATTGCTTAATTGATGCTGATTGGGACACTAGAATTGGCTATGATAAAATGAAAGAATTGGCGGTTTACGCCAAAGGTAAAAATGTGAAGCTATTGGTTTGGTACAATTCATCAGGCTCATGGAACAGCACTGAATACCACCCTAAAAGCAAATTATTGACTCATGCCGACAGAGATAGAGAATTTACTAAACTTGCAGATATGGGAATTGCGGGAATCAAAGTAGATTTCTTTGGTGGCGACGGACAATCGATGATTGGGTATTATCATGATATGTTAACAGATGCCGCGGCTCATAAACTAATGGTTAATTTTCATGGTGCCACTTTGCCTAGAGGATGGCAACGTACGTATCCTAATTTAGTTTCCACTGAAGCAGTTAAGGGATATGAGTATATTACGTTTTTCCAGGATATTGCTGATTTGGCTCCAAGTCATTGCTCGATGCTTCCTTTTGCTCGTAATGTTTTTGACCCAATGGATTTTACACCAATGGTTTTGGATTCTATTCCAAATATAACTAGAAAAACTACTCCAGCTTTCGAATTGGCGTTGCCTGTTTTATTCTTATCCGGAGTGCAACATATTGCAGAAATTCCGGAAGGGATGGCCAAAATGCCACAGTACATAGTTGATTATTTAAAAGATATTCCAACAAATTGGGATGATTCTAAATTTATTGCCGGTTATCCAGGAAAGTATATTGTAATGGCAAGAAAGAAAGATAACGTTTGGCATATCGTTGGTATAAATGGAGAAAACACTGCCAAAGAAATAGAGATTGATTTGTCTTTTGTAACCAATGCTAAAGGGTTTGTTATTTCTGAAAATGAGAAAGGATTTCAACAAAATGCAGTGTCAAAAAGTACTAAACTGAAAGTAACTATGAAACCTCATGGTGGGTTTGTGGTGAAGATATAATGTTTTAAAAGGGCTTTGTTAATTCTAAAAAACCTCGATAGTTTATGCTTTCGAGGTTTTTTTGTGAGTGTTAGTTAGTTTAAAAAATTGTTATATTATTTTAGTATTGAAATGACAAAAGAATATGGATTCTTCCCAGTAAATTCAAAGCCTACTTTAATTTATTCTTTATAAAGAAACCTAAAACGGAATAAACAAGCATAAAAAAACCCCGGAAGCTTTACTTCCGGGGTTACTAACTAATTCCATATGATAAACCAAACCATTCAACTTATTAATTACGGTATAGAAAAATAATCTATAATAGTTAGTGTCTTTTTATTAAACTTATTTTACTGAAAATTTAAATGTAGTTTTTGTTTTGTAATTCTCCCCTGGGCTTAAAACCGTAGATGGAAAATCTTTTTGATTTGGAGAATCTGGATAATGTTGCGTTTCTAAACAAAAGCCAGTTCTGTGTGCATACGTGCCACCGTTTCTCATTGGTAAAGTACCGTCTAAGAAGTTTCCGGTATAGAATTGTATTCCCGGTTGATCCGTATATACTTCTAATACTCTTCCGCTTTCTGCATCATAGGCAGATGCCGCAAAGCGATATCCTTTATCCTGATTGTTCAGTACCCAACAATGGTCGTAACCCAATCCATTTTTCAATTGTTCGTCTTTGGCTTCGATGTCTTTTCCAATAGCTTTTGGTTTTCTGAAATCGAAAGGCGTATTGGTTACATCCGTTAATTTACCTGTTGGGATAAGTGTTGCTGCAACTGGAACTAATTTGTCCGCATCTATTGTGATTTGTTCGTCTAAAATAGGTTTTGAAAAATCTGCTGACAAGTTGAAATACGAATGCTGTGTCAAATTCACAATCGTTTTCTTATCCGTAGTGGCTTCATAAAGCACATCTAAAGAATTATCATTTTTCAACGTGTAGGTTACAAAAACGGTCAAGTTTCCTGGATAACCTTCTTCCATATCTTTACTTACATACTTCAATTTCAAGGAAGCGCTGTCTCCACCTTTTGCTTCAGCAGCAGTCCATACGACTCTATTAAAACCTTCTGGACCACCATGTAAGGCGTTAGGAGCATTGTTGATAGCTAATGAATATTCTTTTCCGTCTAAAGTAAATTTACCTTTTGCAATTCGGTTGCCATATCTTCCAATGATAGCTCCAAAGTATGGGTTAGCTTTCATGTATTGTTCCAAAGAATTGAAACCAATAACAACTTCTTCTGATTTTCCCGCTTTATTAGGCACTTTTAAAGAAGAAATAATACCACCATAAGTAATGATATTTACTTCCATTCCCTTTTGGTTTTTAAGGGTGTAGCGTTCTATTTTTTCTCCTTTTGGCGTAGTGCCATACGCTGTTTTTGCTATAGACACTGAATCTGTAGCTTTAGATTCTAAAGCAGTTTCATCGGCTCCAGCCTTTTTATCTCCTTTACATTGAATATTCATACTTGCTAAACTCATAATGGAAATTCCATAAATACAACGTTTTATTACATTCATAATTACTTTTTTTTAGTTATTATAGACCGTGCTGAAACAAATGATAGTACGCTTCGTTAGCATTAATTTTATCTTTAAAGTCTCTGATAGTCGTTTTCTCATCGATAACAAGCAATTCTATGCCTGCAATATCGGCAAAATCTTCCATATATTCTGTTGTAAGCACTTGACTGTATACTGTATGATGCGCACCACCAGCTAATATCCATGTTGTTGCAGCAATATCCAGGTTAGGTTTGCAATCCCATAATACACGTGCAACAGGAAGTTTAGGTAAATCAGCCAAAGGCGCTACTGCTTCTACTTCGTTTACAATCAATCTGAAACGGTTACCCATATCAACCAATGAAGCATTGATGGCATTTCCTGCGGCTACATTAAATACTAAACGAACGGGGTCTTCTTTTCCTCCAATCCCTAATGGATGTACTTCACAAGAAGGTTTTGCATTAGCAATAGAAGAACAAATTTCTAACATGTGAGAACCTAAAACATATGATTTTTCAGGTGTGAAATGATAGGTGTAATCTTCCATGAATGAAGTTCCACCTTGGCTTTCAAGACCAACATTCATTACTTTCATTGCTCTAAGCATCGCCGCTGTTTTCCAGTCGCCTTCGCCACCAAAACCGTAACCATCAGCCATAAGACGTTGTACAGCAATTCCCGGAAGTTGTTTTAACGAACCCAGATTTTCGAAAGTATCCGTAAACGCTTTGAAACCTCCTTCTTCAAGGAATGCTCTAAGTCCTATTTCTATTTTAGCCGCTTCTACTAATGAGTCTCTTTGAGCACCTCCTTTTTGAAGTGCAGGAGCTAAAGTATAAGAAGCTTCATAAACTTCGACCAATTTATTGATGTCAGCATCAGAAACTTTATCAATATGTTTTATAACGTCCGAAGAGTCGAAACCGTTTACCGAAAAACCAAAACGGATTTGGGCTTCGACTTTATCTCCTTCAGTTACTGCAACTTCACGCATATTGTCTCCAATTCTCGCGACTTTTAAGTTTTGGAATTCATCCCAACCTAAAACCACTCTGGACCAAATGCCTAATTTTTTTTGAACGCGTTCGTCTTCCCAATGTCCTACAACCACTTTGCGTTTTTTACGCATTCTGGACATAATAAAACCAAACTCTCTGTCTCCGTGAGCCGATTGATTTAAATTCATGAAGTCCATATCCATAGAAGCCCATGGAATTTCGGCATTGAACTGCGTATGTAAGTGACACAATGGTTTTTTAAGAATGCTTAAACCACCAATCCACATTTTAGCTGGTGAAAAAGTATGCATCCAAGCCACAATACCAATACAGTTTTTGTTCGAATTAGCTTCTAAACATACATTTGTAATTTGAGATGGAGATTTTACCACATCTTTATACACGATTTTTACCGGTATATGCGATGAAGCATCTAACCCTTTTGCAATGTGTTGGGAATGTTCTGCTACTTTTCTAAGTGTTTCTTCACCGTATAATTCTTGGCTTCCTACTACAAACCAAATTTCTTTTTGAGATATATCGATCATATTTTTTGTTTAATCGTTTATTTGTTTAACTGTTCAATGTGTTGGATTATTACTGTCCGTAATACGAGTCTTTTCCGTGTTTACGTTCGTAATGTTTCTTTATTAAGGAATCTTTCAGTCTTTGCGCATTTGGGTTTATTTGCAAAGTCAAGTGCGCCATTTCAGCTATTACTTCTAAAACTTTACTGTTGTAAACTGCTTTTGCTGCATTTTTTCCCCAAGCAAAAGGACCGTGATTTCCAATGAGAATCATCTCTACTTCCTCGTACGAAAGATTTTTTTCTTTGAAGCAATCCAAGATTTGAATCCCGGTATTGTGTTCATAATTGCCTTCGATAAGCGAGTCAGCCATTGGCGCTGCACAAGGAATATCGCTGGTTAAATGGTCAGCATGAGTGGTTCCAAATATTGGAATGTCTCTTTGTGCTTGTGCCCAAGCCACAGAATACGTAGCGTGAGTGTGTGCCACACCGCCAATTTTTGGCCAATTTTTGTATAAATAAGCATGCGTTTTTGTATCCGAAGAAGGACGCATATTGCCTTCGATAATGTTGTTGTCAAAATCTACAATAACAATGTCTTCCGGTTTTAAATCTTCATAAGGAACGCCGCTGGGTTTTATGGCAAAAACACCATTTTGTCTATCTACTGCACTTACATTTCCAAAAGTATATACCACTAAATTCAATGCATTTAATTGCATGTTTGCTTCGTAGCATTCTTGTTTTAAATCTTTATACATAGTGTTCCTGTTGAAGTTTTTTAAGAGATGGATCTGCAAATGAACTTAATTGGTCATACGCTAACAACAACTTGTGGTACGCTGCAACTTTGTCTAATTGAGGGAAATATTCTCCATCAAAATCACTTCCCATTTTTTGGCTGGCTTCAATTACATTTGGATAAATTCCTGCAGCAACTGCGGCATAAATGGCTGCGCCTAATGCTGGTGTTTGATCCGAAGCTGCAATTTTTATAGGCTTGTTCAAAACGTTAGCCAAAGTTTGCATGATATATGGAGATTTTCTCGCTACACCACCAATCCCGATTACGCTGTTTATTTTTACCCCTTCTTCTTCAAAACGATCTACTATTTTTTTAGAACCAAAACAGATAGCGTTAACTAAAGATTTGAATAAATGAGGCGCTTTGGTTCCTAATGATAAATTAGAAATGGCACTTTTTATTTCCTGATTAGCATCCGGAGTTCTTCTTCCGTTAATCCAGTCTAGAGCGATTGGCACACTTTCGGATACGGGTATTTTCTCAGCTTCAGCAGTTAATTGTATAATTAAATTATCGCTGATTTCTTCTTTTAGTTGCTCTTTTTGGACATCTGTCAAAAGGGTAGAAGTGGTCAATAAATGATCTGTTGGCCACAGTAATAACTCTTTGTACCAAGCCAATAAATCTCCAAAAGCAGATTGTCCTGCTTCCAAACCTATAAATCCTGGAATTACGGAACCATCAACTTGTCCGCAGATTCCACGAACTGATTTAGTTCCTATTGTCTCTTCTGAAGCAACAATTATATCACAGGTTGAGGTTCCCATAACACGAACCAAGGTGTGTTCTTCTATTTTTGCTCCTACAGCGCCTGAATGTGCATCGAATGTTCCAACGGCTATAACCGTATCAGTTGTAAGTCCCAGTCTGGTTGCCCATTCTTGGCTTAAATTTCCTGCTACAAGGTCAGATGTATAGGTTTCATCGTATAATCTTCCGCGAAGTGCCGCAAGATAAGGGTGCAGTTTTCCTAGAAATTCTTCTGGAGGTAAACCATTCCAGTCTTCATGCCACATTGCTTTATGACCCGCTGCACAACGGCTTCTTTTGAATGTTTTCAAATCTTTATTGTCAATCAATAAATACGTCATTAAATCACAATGCTCCATCCAAGTGTAAGCGGCATTTTTTACAGCTTCATCTTCTTTGGCTATGTGTAAAATTTTTGCCCAAAACCATTCTGAAGAATAAATTCCTCCAACATATTTGGTAAAATTTTCTCCACCCCAAGTAACGGCAAGTTCATTGATTTCATTTGCTTCATTTATAGAAGTATGATCTTTCCATAATACCATCATGGCATTAGGATTGTGCTCAAAACCTTTTGTCAAAGCTAATGGTGTTCCATCCTCAGTAACGGGTACAGGAGAAGAACCGGTTGTGTCAATACAAATGCTTCGTATAAGGGAAGGATCTACATTGCTATTTTCAACAACATATTTTATGGTGGTTTCTAATCCTTCGATATGATCTAAAGGGTGTTGACGAAACTGATTTATGGATGCGTTGCAATATTCCTTGTTTTTCCATCGCTTGTAATGACAAACATTTGATGCTATTTCTTGTCCATTTTCAGTGTCTATTAATATCGCTCGAACAGAATCTGTTCCATAGTCTAATCCTATAACATAATTTTTCATTCTAGATTCTTTTAATTATAATGACAAATATAGTATAAATAATTTATAAGTGTATAAAAAACACTTAATTTAATTTAACATTGTAATTTTTATTAAAACAGCATTAAAACAGGTGTTTACGAATAGAATAAATAATAAACGTTTGTTATACATTTATTCTATTGCGATTATTTCATCTTTAACTTCAAAACTGTTACTGAATAGGCTGGAAGGCTTGTTTGCGCTTTGTCACCTTTTACTTTAAATTCCCTTTCTGTAGGACTTATTTTTTTAGGAGCTGCAAAAGAATTTTCATCTTCCAGGTTCGCACTTGTAAGTGTTATAAGAGTTCCTTTAGCCGCTAATTTGCTTCCTTTTAAATCAATATTTACCTCTTGTGCAGTTGCAGCTGTATTTACCAGTTTTACAATTACTTCTTTTGTATTTACATCTTTTACCGCTGAAGCAAATAAATTATTTTGACCTGTTACTGGTTTTCCGTCTTTGGTAATTGCAATTAAGTCAGTTCCCTTATTAGTAGAAAATAATTTTTGAACATAATAATTAGCAGAACCATACGCTTCTAAATTATTGAACCAAAGCAAATCCGGTGTCCATTGCCAAGCTTCTTCATGAGCCATCAATGGGGCATAGGAAGTTAGGTTTACCACTTCGGCATTTCTTTCTAAACCAGTCATGAAAGCGGCTTCAGAAAACGCACATTCCCAGTTATTTTTGTTGTCAGGACTTGCAATAGCAACACTTTGAGCTGCATATTCTCCTGCAAAAACTTTAGGTCCTTTTCTATCGTATTTGTCATAACGAGTTGCGTTTTCTCTAAACCATTGTGGGTTTTTATAATAATGCTCATCAACGATTTCAGCATTTAACTTTTTGAGTTCCTGCATGCCATAATCAAAATAATCACCTTCTGGAAATGGACCTGCACCTGAAACAATAGTCATTTTTGGATATTTTGATTTTATTGCTTTTTCAAATACTTTAAATCTTTCGATGTATTGAGGACCCCATTGTTCGTTTCCAACACCAATAAGTTTTAAGTTGAAAGGTTTTGGGTGCCCCATTTCTGAACGGATTCTACCCCAAGGAGTTTCAACGCCACCATTAGCAAATTCGATTAAATCCAAAGCATCTTGCACGTAAGGGTCCAATTCATCCATTGGAACTAATTCCCCAGTATTGAACTGACAAGCCATTCCACAACTTAAAATAGGTAATGGTTGTGCACCAAGATCTTCAGAAAGTTGGAAATATTCAAAAAATCCCAATCCAAAAGTTTGGAAATAATCCGGAGCTGGTTTGTGTGTAAATTCGGTGTTCCAACGGTTGATTAATGTCTCTCTATTTTCTACATCACCCACGGTTTTTTTCCATTGGTAGCGTTGTGCCAATGTTCTTCCTTCAACAATACAACCTCCGGGAAATCTTAAAAATCCTGGTTTCATATCATATAATAATTGTACGATGTCTTTTCGTAAACCATTTTTTCTGTTTTTCCAAGTGTCTTCGGGGAATAATGAAATCATATCTAAATCGATAGTTCCACTTCCTTCAAAAGTGATTTTCAATTGTGCTTTTGCTTCGGTTTGAGTTGCTATAAATTGAGCAGAATATCCTTTCCAGTCATTAGATGTTGGTATAATGCTGGTTTCACCTAAAACTTTTTTGTTTTTATCAATAAATTGGATGATAATTTTTTTGATAGCGCCATTATGATTCGCCGCTTTTAGAGAAAGATTGTATTTGGCATCTTTCTTAATTCCCATTCCTCTAAATCCGGTGTTAATTATTTCAAATCCTTTGTCATTATTTACAAGAACTCTGCAAAAACTAGGATTTGTTTTGTTTTCTAATGCTTTGATAGTTGTGGCAATACCGGATGCTGTATTGAAAGAATGGGTATCACTATTGGGTTGTTCCCAGCCCATAAGAGGTGTGTCAAATTCAAAAGAACGATTTTTTATCATTTCAGCATACAATCCCCCATCAGCAGCAAAGTTGATGTCTTCAAAAAAGGCACCATACATCGTAGGTTGTATTTTAGTAATTGTTTTGCTGGTATTTACTTCGAGATTTGTTTTTTGGGCATTGGCATATATACCATTTAGTAACAGGCCGCAAAGGGTAATTTTGGTGATTAAATTTGGTTTCATTTTTATATTTGTTTAAGGTTTAAAGTTTAAAGTTGTTGGTGTCTACTTTTAAACTTTAATGATTCATCTATTATCTATTTTTATTCTTTATAATTAATCCAAACTTTCATTTTTCCAATACCTCTATTAGACCAAGAATAATACGGAATAGCTTTTAATTTTTCGGTTTGTATGGTATTCACACCTTCTAAAAGGGAGTCATCTTTTTTAACTTTGAAAGTGTCTTTTGCATCAATGGTTATGGCGTCGAAATTAGTAGCATTATCAGCCTCTTCAATCGCATATACAATTGGTCCGTATTCTAAAGCTACTTTTCCTATATTACCTTCAACTTTAGTATTTGTAACAACTTCTTTCACTTCCATTGGGAAATCAAGAACAATTGTTTCCCCTTTTTTCCATTTTTTGGTAATGGTGATATATCCTTTATCTTCTTTATAGTCTATATGTTTTCCATTTATTGTAACTGAAGTTTTTGCAGTTGAGGTTTTTTTATAACTGTATAAATCTCCTGGTAGAACCTGATTTCTCACCCAGCTTGGGATACGCAATTTTAGGGTAAAAGGGATTTCGGTTTTAGGTGTAACAGTAAGAGAGACTTTCCCATCCCAAGGATAATTTGTTTTTTGTGAAATTTCCAAATTGTTTTTATCTAATGCTATTTTCGCGGTATTCGAAGCATATAAATTCACATAAAGCACATCTTTACTTGTCGAATAAATCAATCCCGGAATCGAAGGAATAAACCGAATTAAATTAGTTGGACAACAAGAACAATCAAACCACGATTGGCGAGTGCAAGAACCTCTATTGTTTTTGTAAACCCCATCTGATTCTAGTGCGTTTGGATAGAAAAATTGTTTTCCATCTAATGAAATTCCGGAGATTAATCCGTTGTATAATGTGCGTTCAATTACATTAAAATATTCTGAATTACCAGTTAAGTTATACAGTCTGTGATTCCAATAGACATCGCCAATAGCTGCGCAAGTTTCGTTGTAGGCTGTAAGGTTTGGTAATTCGTAGTTTGCACCAAATGCTTCGCCGTCATGTATAGCACCAATCCCACCAGTGATGTACATTTTCTTGTTGACCATGTTCGTCCACAAAGCATTCACGGCATTTAGGTAGTCTTTGTCGTTGTATATTGCGGCAATATCGGTCATTCCTGCATACATATACACTGCTCTTACGGCATGACCTACTGGTTCTTTTTGTTGGATAACGGGAATGTCATCTTGTGCATAAGTTCCATATAGTTTATGGTTTTTTGGATTTCCTCTATTGTGCAGGTAGTATTTGGCCAAATTTAAATAGGCTTTATTGTTAGTGATTTGATAGAGATTTACCAAACCAGTTTCTACAATTTGATGACCTGGAACGCCATGAACCTGGGTTGCTCCATCACCAAAAGTGCGTACTAACATATCGGCATTTTTGATGGCAATGTCCAAGAAATTTCTTTTCCCAGTAGCTTGATAATGCACAACGGCTGCTTCTATCAAGTGGCCTGAGTTGTACAATTCATGACTTATTTGCAAGGATTCCCAACGCTTTCCTTCTATCACGGGTACCCATGGTGCTGGTGGTTTAGCTGGATTTATAGTTCTCCAAGTCGTAAGATAACCATCTTTTTCCTGACCAATTTTCACAATGCTTATTAGCGAATCCAGTAAAGTTTCGAGTTTTGGATTGGGTTCACTAATTAAGGTGTTCGAAGCGCCTTCGATGATTTTGTATACGTCAGTATCGTCAAAGGGCATTTGTCCTTTTACGGTTCCTTTCATTTTACCGCCTGCAATTAAAAAATTATCAAGACGCCCTTCTTCTTCACATTTATGAATGGCATATTCGATGGTTTTTTCCTGTACCTTTTTTATTATTGGCAACCAGAACGCATCAGTCAGTTTTACATTTTGAATGTTTACAGGGGTAATGGTATAACCTGATTTTTTTATTGCATTTGATTTCTTTGTACGCTGTTGGCTCTGTCCGTAAACGGTCATTAATACAGAAATTGCTAGTATTGTTTTTTTTATCAAGGTCATTTTACCTGCTATTAATCGATTTATATATTTAGAATTTTGGCCATAAATTGGCATCCCATTGTAATTCTTTGATTTCTAATTTTGGTCTTCCATTATTCTTAATTTCATAAGCATGAAAAACAATGTAATCTTTCCCGTCAAAAGTATAGGTGCTGTTGTGACCTGCTCCATACCAGTTTTTATCCCCTTGAATCAATAAAGAACCGCCGCCTTCGGTCAATGGTTTTCCGTCTTTATCTACATAAGGTCCAGTTATATTTTTTGATCTTCCTATTACTACTTTATAAGTGCTGTTTTCACCTCGGCAACACAAATCCCAAGAGAGGAATAAGTAATAATACCCGTTTTTTCTAAATATAAATGGAGCTTCTAAAGCTGCATCGCCTGGGTCAGTATCTGCTAATTCAAAAGTTCGTTTGCGTTTAGCTATCGTATGCCATTCTTCGGGTTGAGCAATTGATTTTAAATCGGTAGTTAATTTTACCATTTTCAAACCATCCCAAAAAGAACCAAAAGCCAACCAAGGAACGTTATTTTCATCGAATGTTAAATTTGGATCTATTGCATTCCACATATCACGGTTAGGAACTGATTGAATTACAATTCCGTGATCGACCCATTTGTAAGCCGGGTCTTTTGGATCTAAAGTGGTATTAGTAGCCAGCGCTATCGCCGAAGTATTTTTTGCGAAAGCAGAAACTGAATAATATAAATAGTAGATGTTGTTGTGAAAGGAAACATCAGGTGCCCAAATGTGATTTTTAAAATCAGGAACTACAGAATCAACCCAAACAGGTTTTTCTTTAAATATTGCAGGTTCCGGATTCCAGTTTTTCAAGTCTTTCGAACTAAAAACGCTAATTCCTTGTCCTGTACAATACAAATAGTAAGTGTCTTTTTGTTTAATCATTACAGGGTCGTGGACGGTAATGTCTTGCGCCCATGATAAACAGCTAATAAATAGGGTTAGGGGAAAGATTAGATTTTGTATTTGTTTGTGTAATTTCATGTTTTACTTTTTTTAACCATAGAAGGCATTTAAGAAAATGTAAGTTTAAATGGTTTTATTAATCGTTTCTTTTTAAAGCAATTCCTGAAAGCTGCTTACTGTGTTATCCCTTCCGAAGTCATAATTACTCGTTTCATAGTTCCATCTTCATTGTAATACAAACGGTCTACACAAACGGATCTTCTAAAACTGCCACCGTTGGGTTGAGTAGCACCATTGTGATAAATAAAATAATCTTTTCCTTTGAACGCAATGATAGCTTGATGATTTGTATTTGAGTTTCCAGCGAGTTCGTTCAAAATTCCTTTGTATTCCCATGGACCATTGATAGATTTACTCATGGCATAGGCGATTTTTTCAGGAAATTGATAAGCGTAGGACAAATAATACCAATTGTTATGTTTATGAATCCAAGGAGCTTCGGTAAAATTGGGTAAAGAGATTGTTTGTATTGGACCATCAAGTTCAATCATGTTTGCTTTTAATTTTGCATAATGACAAACGGAATTTCCCCAAAAAAGATAGGCTTGACCATCATCATCAATCATGACTGTTGGGTCTATATCATCCCAATCAATCTTGGTTTGTGTGGTCATATCATTAGTAACAAGCGCTTTTCCTAAGGCATCTTTGAAAGGTCCTGTTGGACTGTCAGCAACACCAACACCTATGGCTTTGCCATTGATGGCTCCATGTGAAACGGTTACATACCAATAAAATTTTCCGTTGCGTTCAATAACTTGAGAAGCCCAAGCATCGGATGTTGCCCAAGCAAAATCAGTCACTTTAAGCGGTACGGGATGCTCTTCCCAATGCACCATATCCGATGAGGAATATACCAGCCATTCATTCATTTTATAAAAATTGAAATCATTTGGCGCTTCATCGTGACCTGCATAAAGATATACTTTGTCTTTGTAAACTAAAGCTGCAGGATCACCGGTGTATTTATCTTTTATGATGGGGTTGTTGAGTACTATTGAATTACTGCTTTTTCCCCCATTGACGGAAGCCATACCTTCATCATTTTTTACTGTTTTACAAGAAGAAATTAAGACGACGGAAAATAGGGTTAAAAATATGTTTTTCATTTTTTGTTTCATTTTTTATTCAAACGCCCTTCCTAAAATAGAAAGGGCCGTTTGTGTTTTTTAATTAAATAGCAAAAGGAAATAGATTAGTTTATTTTTTTACCCCAAACTGGAAGTCCTCCTGCAGTAAGTCCGGAATAGGTAATGGTTACTTTACGGGTTGCACTTTCCCAGTCCCAAGCATCGCTTACTTTACATTTATTTCCATTTACGGTTAATGTTTTATTGGTACTGTCATACGACCAAGTTCCTGTAGCACCACCGCTCACTTTTTTGTCGGCAGTTAAGTATATTGTGACTGATTTCTGAATGACTTTGTATTGGTAATTCATTGTTATTTGTTCCCATGTTCCTATAAAGGAGGTTTCGGTAATGGTTGTGGTTGGTACTGCAGCATAACGTTCGGGAGCAATTACGGGCCATCCGTCTTCTGTCCATTGTATGCCACGAACGTGACCCATCATTATTGCATTAGAAACGGCAATTCCTGGAACTCCTTCCGGTAAACGTGCTTGAGACGAATAAAACCATTCTTTGGTTTCTGGGTTTTGGAAAACAGCACAATGTGAGATTCCAACCCAACCGGTATGATTATTAAACGAATAAGGATGTGTTAGCATTGGCCAACAATCGGCACCACTGGTCACATCAGCACCATTGATTCCCAGATAGGGACCCATGATGTTTTTCGAACGAGCCACACGAGTATTGTAGGGCACATCAAGTCCGTCATACGCCATAAATAGATAGTAATATTCAGTATCTGAATTGTAGATAATCTCTGGTCCTTCGGAACCTTGCCAACGACTTGTAGCATTACGAGTGGCAATGCGCGTTCCATAATCACTCAGCGTTTTCAATTGATCCGGTTTCCCAGTTGTAGGATTCAATTTTAAGGCTGCAATACCAGAATGCCAAGATCCGTAAATTAGGTATTGTTCTCCTTGAGGAGTTTCGATAAAACTAGGGTCAATAGCATTGAATTTGAAATAAGCATCATCCCAATTTCTGGTGCCTGTAAAAGAATATGGTTTTAATCCGTCAGGTTCTGAACAAACAACCATTCCTTTATCTGTCCAAACATTTGAAGCTAAATCATCGGTTTCAGCCAAACCAATAAAGGCTCTTTCACCCCAAGTGTTATCAAAAGTACTTCCAATTATAGGGTTATCGACCACAATGCTGTAATACATGCGGTATTTGTTGCCCACTTTTCGAACACAAGGTGCCCAATACCCATAATTAGGATTTTCAATTGGTGGTAATGCAGGATTCATTCTTGCTCTTTTGTTATTCAAAGAATCCTTTACCCAAGCCGGAGCTGTGGTCATAGATGATCCCATAAATTCCCAATTGACAAGATCTTTAGAACGTCTGTAAAAAAAATGTCCATGTCCTTCAGTGGCGTTTCCATAAGAAGCATCCGTTTGATACATATAATAATAATCGCCACATTTGGCAACTGTTGGGTCGTGAACGTTTGCCAAATTCCATTGTGAATTAGAACCCCAAGAAGAAATAGAGGTGTAATTATCTAAATAGCTAGGTCCAGGAAAACCGGGTACAACCACTACTGGCGGTACAGGAGTTGGTGTTGGAGTTGGGTTAGGAGAGTCACTGCTCGAACAACTACTAATGGTAACAGCTACTAAAAAAAGCACTAGATAGGGTACTAATTTTAAAATGGAATTTGATTTTTTCATTTTATTCTTTTTTATTTACCTTCTAACATTATTACAGAAAAAGGAGGAACAGTTATTACTAACTTACCCTTTTTTATTTCAAAACCTTTGAAAGCGGTAGGTTGGATTTTTGTTGGGTTGTCAAAGGAATTGAAATCTTGCAATTTTGGGGATGTTAATAGGCTCCCCGAAACATTTTTGATTCCAAGTTCTTTTATGTCGATTTCGATTTTGTTTTCTTTTTTAGAGTCAATATTTACTAATGAAATATGAACTAATCCGTTTTTATCTTTTGATGCTGAAGCAGATAATGCCGGAAGTGTTTCGCCATTATAGGTGTATAGTGGCGAATTTATTGTAATTGGTAATAATTTTGCATCTTGATGTACGCTATACATTTGCATCACATGATAAGTAGGTGTCAAAATCATTTTGGCTTTATCCGTAAGAATAACGGCTTGCAAAACATTTACGCATTGCGCTAGATTAGCCATACGAACTCTGTCAGCATGGTTATTGAAAATATTAAGAGTTGCCCCAGCCAAAACAGCATCTCTCATCGTATTTTGTTGGTATAAAAATCCAGGATTGCTTCCTTTCTCTACATCGTACCAACCGCCCCATTCATCTACAACCAAAGCAATTTTTTGTTCCGGATCGTATTTATCCATAATGGCGCCATGTTTGGTAATAAGTTCATCCATTTTTAAGGCTTCTTTCATGGTGGTGAAATATTGCCCTTCAGTAAAATCTACTGCATCTCCTTTTTTGTTCCATTCAATTACAGAATAATGATGCATTGCTACACCACCCAACATACTTCCAGGGATATTCTTCATTAATGTTTCGGTCCAATTATAATCGGCATCACTTGCGCCAGATGCAATACGCATTAAACCGCCTGTGTTTTCCCAATCAGACATAAATGTGGCATATTTACGGTATTCGCCAGCATAATAGTCGGGTTTCATATTACCACCACAACCCCAAGCTTCATTACCAATTCCCCAAATTTTCACTTTCCAAGGTGCAGTTCTGCCATTTTTTTTACGCAAATCACTCATTGGGCTTTTACCTCCAAAGTTGGCGTATTGTACCCAATCAGAAAGTTCCTGAACGGTACCGCTTCCCACATTTCCGGATAAGTAAGGTTCTGCTCCAAGTAATTCACATAGGTTTAAAAAATCATGAGTTCCAAAACTATTGTCTTCAGTAGTTCCTCCCCACCATTGATTTACGATTGTTGGTCTGTTCTCTTTTGGACCAATACCATCTTTCCAGTGATACGTATCCGCAAAACAACCGCCTGGCCATCTTAAATTAGGGATTTTTAATTTTTTAAGAGCATCAATAATGTCGTTACGTACTCCATTTGTATTTGGTATTTTTGAAGTATCCCCAACAAAGAAGCCACCATAGATTGATCTTCCTAAATGTTCTGCAAAATGTCCGTAGATATTTTTATTGATAGTAGGTGCATTGGCAGTATTTTTTATAGAAAGTACTGTGGTTTCTTTTTGTGCAACAATAATTTGATTGCAAAAAGTAAAAATAAATAAGATTAATAGGGCTTTTTTCATGTTGTCTCTAAGTTATAATATCACATGGTAAGCTAATTAAAAGCTTACCACATGATACTAAAGAATGCTAAAATTATAATTAACTAACTCAAAATAATATTAATACCCTTCATTTTGAACGGTTCCTGGATTGTAATCCTTTTCTTTTTGAGGTATTGGAAAATATTCTCTCCCTTTTACATAAGAATTAAATTCGTCGTCTCTTGATTTTAACCATGCTAATTTAGCATCATCTTGTAACCAACCCCAACGGCGAATATCATCAAAACGGTGTCCTTCAAGAGCAAACTCTAAAAATCGTTCGTGACCTATTTGGTCTCTCATACCGGCTTGTGTTAATCCCGGTTTTGCAGTACTTAAGTTCGGCAAACCTGCTCTATTTCGTACCATTTGAATGTACGTATATGCGCCAGGAGTATCACCTGTTTCGTTCAAGGTTTCGGCATACATCAACAAAATATCTGCATAACGCAATAAACGCTCGTTGATGCCTGATTTCCAGCCAAATTCATCTGCTTTAGTTTCTGAATTTTCATATTTATTACAAAAAATATCATTTAAATTACCTGGGTCAGTGGCATATCTTGTTGCAAAATCAACTCCGTATAATTTTACGCCACCTGGTTTATTGTACATTATTGTTGCAATTAATCTTGGATCTAATTGATTTGTGGTCGTTTTTTCAACTTGAAATTCATTAAATAAGGTACGAGTAGGTTGTACATCTCTCCAGCCAAAACCAGCAGGAGCATATGTAATAGCTCTTGCCGTAGCTTGATTCCAGGTGCCGTTTGGAATTCCTCCTTGTGGAAAAATATTTGTTCCACCTAAAGAAGAATCAAATTGAACTTCAAATAGAGATTCAGAATTGTTTTCGTTTGCTTCTGTAAAATTATCTCTGTAGTTTGATACTAATGAATAAACGCCTAAATCGATAACTTTTTTAAATGTGGTTTTTGCGTTTTCAAAATCTTTGGTAAATAAATACGCTTTTCCTAAATATCCTAAAGCAGCTCCTTTTGTTGCACGCCCTTTTACTCCGGCGTCCAGTCCTGTAACACCACTGTAAGATGTTGGTAACAAGTCGGCTGCCATTTTAAAATCGGCAATAACTTGAGCCCAGCCTTCTGCATTTGTTTTTTGCGGGTAAGTTGCAGCTGGTTCTGTTGGAACCGGTACGTTTTGAAACATATTTACGACATGGAATAAATACAATCCTCTCAAGAAATAGGCTTGTCCTAATATTCTGTTTTTAAGCGCAGCATCGGTCATTTCAATACCGGGTACTCTAGAAAGAACCTGATTGGCACGGTTAATACCAATATAGTAGGTTTCGTAAGCCCAACCATAAATAGCAAAATTATAAACATCACTATTAAAATGACCTACATTATACATTGCATCCCATGGACTATTACTGTGCGAATCATCTGCCTTAAGGTCTAAACACAGTGGAGTGCTTCGTTGATAGGATCCATCATTAACTAATGTTGCATAGGTTGCAGTTAAGCCTTTCATAGCATCGGCATCTGTTTTCCAAAATGATCCTGTGGTATCTAAATTAGGATCGGCTTGTACTAAATCTTCATCGTTTACACAACTCGTGGCTAACACAAAAAGTGAAAGAGAAAGCGTAGCGTAACTTAATATTTTATATTTCATCTTTATATTTTTTACTTTATTAACTTTATTAAAATTCAATTTCTAAGCCCAATGCAAAAGTTCTTGGATTTGGAAACGAACCTCCTTCATAACCTCTGGAAAACAATCCATCACTGATGAAATCTGGGTCATATCCTTTGTATTTTGTCAGGGTTAGTAAGTTTTGACCGCTTGCATACACTCTGGCTTTACTTATTGCTTTAACGTTTTTAAGATTAATATTATATCCTATTTGAGCATTTTGTAATTTTAAATAATCACCACTTTCAATAAATCGGTTTGAATCTCTCCCGTTTGAATTAGGATCGCCAATAATAGGACGAGGAACATTTGTATTAGTATTTATTGTAGTCCAAAAATTCAACATATCAGTACTGGCATTGGAATATTGACCAGCCATTAAATCACGATAAGTAGAGTTGAATATTTTATTACCTGCACTTCCTTGCCAAAACATAGAAACATCAAAGTTTTTATAAGAGCAACCTAAGTTTAATCCAAACGTATATTTTGGTATGGCTGAACCTTGAAAAGTTCTATCATCGTTTGTAATTTTACCATCACCATCAGTATCTCTAAATTTAATATCTCCTGGTCTAGCGTTGTTTTGCAAAGGAGACGCAGCAACCTCGGCATCATTTTGGAAGATTCCAATAGCCTCGAATGCGTATAGTTGACCTATTGACCCACCAACTACGGTTTTTGAAGCCGCTCCATAAATTGGATCATTGTTTTTGTTCAGTTGTAATACTTCATTTTTTAAAGTAGTAAAATTAGCCGAAACATTGTATTTAAAAGGATTGTCGTTATTCGTGTAAGCCAAAGAGAACTCTAATCCTGAATTTTTTACTTTAGCTACATTTGACGTAATAGCTGCTGGAAAAGCACCTGACGACAATGGAACTGGACCATCAGCAATAAGATCTGAAGTTTTCTTTTCATAGAACTCTCCTGTGAATTGTAATTTATTATCAAAGAATCCTAATTCTAAAGCGATGGAGGTTGATTTAGAAGTCTCCCACTTAATGTCTGGATCTTTACTTGTTACAACCGAAGTTCCTGGGAGTAGTTGTGAAACTCCAGCTGCATTAGTAAAGGAATACCCGATAAATGGGTTTACCGTTTCTGCATAACTATAGGCTCCTAGTGTGTTATTTCCTAAAATACCATAACCACCTCTAATTTTAACTAAACTTACCCAAGTTGGTAATTTAATAAATTTTTCACTACTCAACTTCCAACCCCCAGATGCAGAATACGCATTGGCTGTGTTATTTTTTTCAGCAAAAAGAGAGGATTTATCTTGTCTGAAATTACCTTGAATAAAGTAGCGATCGTCATAATTATAAGTAAACCTAGTGATGTAAGATTTTCCGGTTACTCTAGATTCATATTCTCTAGTACTCGTTTTGTTAGCAAATTCTAAATGTGTAATCGCTCCTGTAGCAAATCCTAATCCGTTAGAAATATGATTGTAGTGATTAAAATTTTCTTGTGTCAAACCACCCAAAACTTCTATGTTGTGCTTGCCAACATTTAAATTATAGGTTAATGTGTTGTCAAAAAAGGTTCTGGTTTCATTTCCATTACTTACATCCAATGTTGCTTTTTCTTCAGGTACAACAAAATACCAACCTAAATCACTTGGCGGGTTGAAATATTTGTTCTTGAAGTCTAATCGGTCAACACTAACATTTACTTTGTATTTTAAACCCTTAACAATTTCATATTGTCCCCAAACATTTCCTATGAAACGATTTCTTTTGCTTTCGTTTTGTATTAGGTTATTAAAACCAATAACATTCAAAGAAATAGCTCTTTGCAAGTTTGAGTCTGCTCCTCCGTAACCTCCAAGTCTATTTTCGTCATAAACTGGAATCGTAGGAATTGCAGTTAACAAACCGCTTATTGCTGTTCCAAAATAAGTGTTGAAATTTTCTTTGCCGGATTGGGTGTAGGATATTTTTGTACCGTATTTGAATTTTCCTTTGTTTCCGTTCAAATTCAAATTAATAGCATACCGCTCATACTGTTGTGGGGTTTTAAGGTAACTATCGTGGTTAAGGTAATCTAAATTCAAATTATACGCTAGCGATTCAGACCCTCCTGAAAGACCTAACGAATGATTTTGAATTACACCTGTGCCAAAAGCTTCTTTTTGCCAATCAGTATCTACGTTGTTTATATAATAAGGACTGCTTGGGTTATTTCCCGGAGCAATATTAATGGGAACTCCAGCTTGTAAATCTCTATTGGCTTCAGCTACATTAGCAATTGTTTGATAACCAACTCGGTCTGTTAATGACCATCTCTTGGCTACATTTTGCACACTTAATACTGATTTGTATTTGATGACCATAGCACCCGATTTACCTTTTTTTGTGGTAATAATAACGACTCCATTAGCACCTCGAACTCCATAAATAGCTGCCGACGATGCGTCTTTCAGTACTTGAATAGATTCTATATCACCAGTTGCTAAATCATAAGGACTGTCTAAAATAACACCGTCAACTACCCAAAGAGGATTGTTGTTAGTAAAAGAACCAATCCCTCTAATTTTAATGTTTACAAATCCTCCTGGCTCTCCGGATGATTGTACGGTAACGCCAGCAACCTGTCCTTGCAGCATTTTGGCAACATCATGTGTAGCAGTTTTTTTTGCATCATTTACGTTTACAACAGCAATAGCTCCTGTAATATCCGCTTTCTTTTGTGTTCCGTATCCAATAACAACTACTTCGTCGAGTTTATTCAAATCATTATTCATTACTATGTTTAGTTGAGATTTGTTCCCTACAGTAACTTCTTGATTTGCAAAACCTATATAACTAAAGACAAGAATATCATTTGAGTCCGCTTTTATTGAATATTCTCCATCAAAGCCAGTAACAACTACTTTGTTGGTACCTTTTATTAAAACATTTACACCTGGTAAAGGCATCGCGTCTTTTGTTGATGTAACGATTCCTTTTATAGTCTTATCTTGTTGTGCAGAAAGAGTATAGGAAGAAAATAACATAACTATTATTGCTAATAGCCATTCTTTTCTTGGCAATAAAAAATTGCAATAGAAAAATAATCGTTGGTTTGTTTTCATTCTGTTTTGTTTTGGTTAATTTATAAGTGTGTATTTTACATTTGTAAATTTAATTAAAAAAAAACTACAAAAACAAATTAATCTGATAAAAAAAACTCCTTAAAAAAATACATCTTGTAAATTAAGTGTAAAAACAACATTTAAATATTGTGGTTTTGTAAAAAAAGTTCCCGTTTTTACAATTTATTTATTTAAAACCCACCCTTTTAGTAAAAAAACAAACTTTTCTACAAAAAACGGGATGGGTTAATTATTTTAAAAAAAATTGAAATATTCTCTTTTTAAACTATAAATCAGAGTGATATTGTAAAAAAAGTCTTGTTTAAAACTTAGTTTTTTTAGAAAAAAAGCCAAATTGTAACCTGATAAAGAATCATTTTTCTTCTCAATCGATTGAAATGGTATTTCATAAATCAATAATTTTGAAATTCAACGTGTTATCTTTTTCAAATTAGAAGCTAAAAAGGGTATTTTTGAAATGTGTAAAGCCTTATTTAAATGAAGTGTTAATTACTTATTGAACCCTATTTTAGAGTGTCATTTTTTGTTTTAAATTTACGAAGTGTAAAATCTACATTAATAAAATTATGAAACCTTTAAGGAAGTTTATATATTTACCCTAAAAAAAGGAGTATGCTTAATAGTTATAGTTCTGCGGATAAAGTTTTATTGGCGGTAGATTGTATCATTTTTGGTTTTGATGATGAGGGTTTAAAAATACTTTTGATTAAAAGAGATTTTGAACCTGAAAAAGGGAAATGGTCTTTAATAGGGGGGTTTCTTAAAAAAGAAGAAGTGTTAGATACTGCCGCAATTAGAATTCTTGATCGGTATACAGGTCTTCAGGATATCTATATGGAACAACTATATGCCTACAGTGAAATAAATCGTGACCCTGTCGAAAGAACTATATCGGTTGCTTATTATGCATTAATTAATATTGAGAATCACAACGCAGAATTAACTCAAAACTATCATGCACAATGGTTTAGTATTGCTCAGGCTCCTAAATTAATTTTTGACCATGATTCTATGGTAGAACATGCCATTAGAAGATTGCGTTATAGAACTTCTATAAAACCGGTTGGATTTGAGCTTTTGCCAGAAAAATTTTCCATGCGTCAATTATTGGAATTATACGAAGCTATTTTAAGTAAAGAACTGGATAAAAGAAATTTTATCAGTAAAATCAATTCGTTAGATATTCTTATAAAATTAGAAGAGAAAGACATGATGTCCTCCAGAAAAGGATCGTACCTATATACCTTTGACAAAGAAAAATATGATGCAAAATTATTGGATAATTTTGTATTGAATTTATAAATAGTTTTAGCCTGTTTTCAGAGCATAAAAAAAGGAAGCCTTATTTAAGAGCTTCCTTTTTTTGTATAACTAACTAAAATTAGGCAGAGATAATCCTATTTTCTTTGATTTACTACAATTTCAAGATCTCAGATTATTTCTTATAAATCAGAACTACTGCAATTATAAAATGACTAAAAATAAGTAGTTCTAAATTTTGGGTTTAACTATTTCCTTTGTTATAATCTGCTAAAAATGTTGCTAAACCACTATCCGTAAGGGGATGTTTTAGCAAACCTTCAATGGCGCTTAATGGACCAGTGATTACATCGGCTCCAATTTTTGCACAATTCAAAATATGCATGACGTGACGTACTGAAGCAGCTAAAATTTGTGTTTCATACCCGTAATTATCGTAAATCAATTTGATTTCGGCAATTAATGCCATTCCATCTGTTGAAATATCGTCTAATCTTCCTATGAATGGAGACACATATGTTGCACCGGCTTTAGCAGCTAGTAAGGCTTGACCTGCTGAAAATACTAAAGTGCAATTGGTTCTGATTCCTTTATTCGAAAAGTATTTTATTGCTTTTATACCATCTTTAATCATTGGAATTTTCACCACAATTTGAGGATGCAAAGCCGCTAGTCTCTCTCCTTCGGTAATCATTCCTGCAAAATCAGTTGAAATTACTTCGGCGCTAACATCACCATCTACCAATTCACATATTTTTACGTAATGTGCAATAATATTTTCAGCTCCCGTAATTCCTTCCTTCGCCATAAGCGATGGGTTAGTGGTTACACCGTCTAGGATTCCTAGATCATTGGCTTCTTTTATGTCTTTTAAATTCGCGGTATCGATAAAAAATTTCATTTCTTTATTATTTAGTTTTTTGATTATTTAGTTACTTTCTTCAATATATTTAAGGATTGCTGCACAAGCGTGTTCACTTGTAAATCCAAATTTTTCGTCCAATACACTTGCTGGAGCTGAATAACCAAAATGGTCCAGTCCAATCACTTTTCCGCTGTCGCCAATCAAGCCTTCAAGATTTACCGGAAGTCCGGCAGTCAATCCAAATACTAATTTACCTTTTGGAATGATGCTTTCTTGGTATGATTTTGATTGTTCTTTGAACAGGCCTTCGGATATAATTGACGCTACGTTTATTTTTAGATTTTTAGATTTTTCTAATATAACTGCGGCTTCTAAAAGTGTTGCCACTTCTGATCCATTTGCAATTAAAGTGATGTCAGGATCTTGCGTAGATTTAACCAAATAACCTCCTTTTGTTGATTCAGTTGCCTCTTCATATCTTGAAGTTCCTTGTGCTGGAATGTCTTTGATGTTTTGTCTCGAAAGAATCAAACCTGTTGGTGTTTTGGTATTGTTTAATGCCATATTCCAAGCAACTGAAGTTTCTATGGCATCTGCAGGACGCAGCGCCAGTAAACTTTGATTTCCTGAATGGTTTTTTATTTTTTCCATTAAACGAATTTGCGCTTCCTGTTCAATAGGTTGGTGTGTTGGTCCGTCTTCACCCACTCGGAATGAATCGTGTGTCCAAACATATTTTACCGGAAGTTCTTGAATAGCGGCTAATCGAATGGCAGGTTTCATATAATCAGAAAAGACAAAAAACGTTGCCACTACAGGAATAACGCCTCCGTGAAGTGCAATTCCATTAGCAATTGAAGTCATGGTAAGTTCCGCAACTCCAGCTTGTAAAAAGGCTCCGCTAAAATCATTTTTTTGTAAAACAGATGATTTTTTCAAGAATCCGTCAGTTTTGTCACTATTGGATAAATCTGCTGAAGAAACAATCATGTTTTCCACGTTTTCCGCTAAATAGGCCAATACAGCGGATGAAGCATCTCTAGTGGCGGCATTTGGTTTTTGGATAACGCTGCTTAGATCTAATTCAGGTAGCTTTCCGGATAAAAACAAATCCATCTTTTGAGATAGTTCCGGATTTTCTTTTCTCCAACTTGCTATTTGAAGTTTTTTATAGGCTGATTTTTCCGCTTTTATTGCTACTATTTTTGCATAATGCGTTTCCACTTCTTCAAAAATGGCAAACGGATTTTCAGGATTTGCATTCAGATTAATAAGCGTTTTTACATAATCTGCTTTGGTGTCACCAATTGGTTTTCCATGCAATTCACATTCTCCTTCGTACATAGCACCAGTTGCGGTAACACATCCTTTTCCCATAATTGTTTTTCCAATTATCAGAGTAGGTTTTTCAGATTCTGCATGAGCTTCATTCAACGCTTTTCTAATTTGATCATGGTCATGACCATCAATGGTTATTACGTTCCATCCCCAAGCTTCATATTTCATGGCTGTGTTTTCTGAGGTAACTTCCTCTGTCATAGAAGAAAGCTGCACATCATTAGAATCATAGAACATGATAAAATTATTCAATCCTAAATGTCCCGCGATTCTCCCAGCTCCCTGAGAAATTTCCTCCTGAACACCCCCATCAGTTATGAAACCGTATATTTTATGATTGAAAAGTCCCTTGAATCTCGCATCTAGAAATTTTGCTGCAATGGCAGCTCCCACCCCCATAGCATGTCCTTGGCCTAGAGGACCTGATGTGTTTTCAATACCTCTAAGTACATCTACTTCTGGGTGACCTGGTGTAAGAGAACCCCATTGTCTAAAATTTTGAAGGTCTTCTTTTTTATAATTTCCCAATAAATAATATTGAGAATACATTAATGCGGATAAATGCCCGGCATCCATAAAGAAACGATCCCTAAAAGTCCAATCCATTTCTGTAGGATCAAAATCTACATATTCAGTGTACAAAATGTGCATAAAATCAGCACCTCCCATAGCACCTCCCGGATGTCCTGAATTTGCTTTTTCTACCATAGAAATGGCAAGTGCTCTTATATTATCGGCTGCTAATTGGTCAATTTTTTTATTCATAATTTAATTGTCATAATTTGGTGTAAATAGAAAAAAGTACATAGTTCGTTTTTAGTATAGGCATTTCAACATAGAAATTTTAAAGTTTATAAATCCATTTCAAACGGTTCTGTTTTGAAGTGGTTGGTCAAAATTTAATGTGCTAATAGCTTTAAAAACGGATTGCTGTATTTAATTATTTTTTTCTGTGGTTTTTAAATCAATCAAATAAGAGGCTGTTTTTGAGTGAATAACGTAGAAATTAATAATAAGTGTAAAAAATACATTTGCAAATATATGTAAATTTATTTTACAATAACAAATAAATTATTTTTCTTGCTTTTATAAAATAGGAATCACATTTTCTTTGCCAATAAAAAATGAGATCCCTATTTTTTTGAATTCATGTTTGCAAATAAGAGAATTGTTTTTTATAAAGAATTCCGAATAATTAAGGCGCACTTGTTTTCTATTTGTTCTTTTTTTCCTTGTAGAATCATCTGTGCCATAATTTTCCCCATGGCTTCAAAATTCGTGGAAATTGTTGTAATTCCATTTGCCACTACTTTTTTGAGAGGAGTTTCGTTATAGGAAATAATGCCAAAATCACTGCCTAATTTTAAGTTTTGAAGCTTTGATTTTTCAATCACACGAACTAGGTCTCTGTCGTTTGGTATGATGTATACTTCGCCGATGCTTATTTCTCTGTCGGTAAACTCAGTAATGACTTCGTAGTCAAATGAATAGTCGTTGCAGAAATCTAAAAAACCTTCTTTCATTCCTGGTGGTTCTCTAAATCCAGGGAAAATCATAATGAGTTTTTTGTATTTGTTTAACCTGGATTTTCCTTTGCATAACCCATCAAAGATGTCTTTCTTGTGATTCTGGTAAATTGCGGGATAGGATTCTAGTTCAATATTGGTCTGATCTAGTATAAAAACTTCATTTACTGGTAGGGTTTTTATAAATTCAGCTACATCGATTAAGTTGGTTGGCATTATAATGTACTTCGTGTAATTCCCATTATTGTCATTTATTAGTTTTTTAAAAACTTGTACATTAAAATAATGGAAAAAAATATCTACCTGCGCATTTTTTCCAATATTTTTTACAAATGAATTATAAGTGTCTTCTTTGAAAATGTTTAATTCATCAAAAAGTAAAAAAATCCTTTGTTTTATAGTGATTTCAACACTTTTAATATAGTATCCTTTCCCTGGAATAGCGTAAACAATACCTCTCTTTTTCAATTCATCGTATGCCTGTAGAACAGTGTCACGTGATAATGAAGAGGCCAAACAAACTTTATTTACAGAAGGAAGTCGGTCTCCTTTTTTTAGTTTTTCTTCTTCTATTGCCTTTTCAACTGAAAGAATTATCTGTTTATATTTTGGAACTCCGAGATTGTTTTGAATCGAAATAATTTTCATAAATAGATATTTTTCGTGCAATATACAAAAAACTGGTAGGTACTGGTATGCTAAAGTGAATTATTCGTATAATTTTGAATTTAATATTTCGTAAAAAAATAATCAAAATAAAACATATATCATATTTTATGTCTAATTATATAATGGAATTATTTGGTTTAATGCCCGGAGGTGAGATTGTCGATTCTTGTGAATTGACTAACAAAAATGGAATGCAATTAAATGTTATTAATTATGGTGCTACCATTACCTCATTAAAAATGCCATTGAAAAATGGAGGAATTGTGGATGTAGTTTTAGGATTTGATACTTTAGAAGGCTACGTCGAATCATTTGATTTAGAAAGTGCTCCTTATTTTGGAGCAACAGTTGGGAGATTTGCAGGAAGAATAAAGGATAGTGTTTTTAGTTTGAATGGAAAAAAAATTCAATTGAATAAAAACAATAATAACCATTCATTACATGGCGGAAAAGCCAATTTTAGTCAGAAAATTTGGAAGATAGAAAATGTAAATGAAGGTAAAAACCCATCAATAACGTTATCATACGTCAGTCCAAATAATGAAGAGAATTATCCAGGAGAATTAGCAATTGAGTTAACCTATACATTATCTGAGGAAAACGAATTAATTATAGAATACAAAGCAAACACTACTGAGGATACCATTGTGAATTTGACGCATCACAGTTATTTTAATCTTGATGGTCACGAATCCGAAATCTCAGAACAGGAATTGATTATAAATTCCGAGAAAATGTTAGAAACGACAAATGAAAATATTCCAACAGGAAGGTTTTTAAATACTGCTAATTCTTCGTTTGATTTTAGTCAACCAAAAAAATGTCCTTCAAAAATTGATACAACGTTTGTTTTAGAAAAAGGAAATGAATTTTCGGCTTCACTTTTTAATAAAAAGAATAATCTAAAAATGGCGGTTTATACGAACCAACCGGGTGTTCACATTTATGTTGGAGGCAATTGTTTCAATACTGTAAAAGGAAAAGAAAATGTAGATTATCATTCGTTAAGTGGTATTTGTTTTGAAACACAAAATTTTCCTGATGCGCCAAATCACGAACATTTTCCGAATTCAATTTTAAAAAAAGAAGAGATTTATCAGCATAAAACAATCTATAAGTTTCAATCCTTTTAACAAAAACTAATTATAATAATTGCTGTTTTTTATTTTTTTTAAATTTTTATTGTACCCAAAAAATGAAGTTGATTCCAAAACATATTATTTTTCTATTGCTAATTACACTGACTTTTTCTTCTGGAAAAGTGCAGGCGCAATCTAGAACTAAAGTAAACTTTGGTTTTGATTGGGAATTCAAAAGAGAAGAAAAAATGGCTTCCAATTGGGAGAAAATAACGATTCCACATACTGATAAAATTGAACCTTTGGTAGTCAATAATCAGTTTCAGGGAACATCATGGTATCAAAAAAAGTTCAAAGTTGAAAATTCAAATAACAAGAAAGTCTTCCTTTATTTTGAAGGGGTAATGCAAGAAGCAGATGTTTGGATAAACGATCAAAAAATAACCAATCATAAAGGGGGTTATTTGCCATTTACGGTAGATATCACAGCTTTTTTAAATTTAAAAAAAGAGAATACGATTAAAGTTAAAGTCAATAATGAAGACAATCCAGAATTTCTTCCGGGGAAACCGTTGAAGGATTTAGATTTTAATTATTATGGTGGAATTTATAGAAATGTATATCTTCTTACAACAGATAAATTATACATTACCAATGTCGTTGAGGCAGATAAAAAAGCAAGTGGAGGAGTTTATGTAAACTTTGATAACATCAATAAAGAGAAAGCTTCCGGAACAGTTCAAGTACATTTGAAAAATGAATTTGCAGTTGCTAAATATGTTTCATTGAAATTTATTCTAACTACCAAAGCAGGCGGAAAACTAGAATTTAAATCCGAAGCATTCGCAATAAAAGCCAATTCAGATAAAGCAATTACTCAAAATATTGAAGTAAAAGATCCAAAATTATGGTCAATTTCGAACCCAAATTTATACCATTTAGAGGTTCAGGTTATTTCAAATAATAAAATGATCGATAGTTATTCGGAAAAAGTGGGAATCCGAAAATCCGAAATAAAAGACGATGGTTATTATCTCAATGACGAAAAAGTATACATTACTGGAACAAACGAGCATCAGGAATATCCGTATTTAGGATACGCTATTTCGGATGAAGCACAATATCGTGATGCGGTGAAAATTAAAAATGCAGGTTTTGATTTTGTCCGATTATCACATTATCCACATGCCGAAGCATTCTTAAATGCTTGTGATGAATTGGGAATTTTAGTAATGAACAGTTTGACGGGTTGGCAGTTTTTCGGGAATGATACTTTTCAAAAAAATGCTATCAAAGATATTCGGGATATGGCGAGAAGAGACCGAAATCATCCGAGTATTATTTTTTGGGAAGCCTCTTTGAATGAAACCGAAATGAGTGAAAGTTTTATGAAAGAAGCGACAAAAGCCTTGAAAGAGGAATTGCCTTTTGCTCATAATTACAGTGCCAGTTGGATTGATAGCGATAATTATGATTTGTTTATACCTGCGCGTCAGCACGGAAAAGCACCAGATTATTGGACCAAATACAACAAAGGAAATCGTAAAATTTTCATTGCTGAATATGGTGATTGGGAGTATTATGCGCAAAATGCCGGATTTAATCAAAAGGAATTTTCAAATTTGAAAGAAGATGAAAGAACTTCCCGTCAGTTGCGTAGCAATGGTGAAAAAAGATTGTTGCAACAAGCCTATAATTTTCAGGAAGCGGCTAATTCGAATAGAAAAGGAGTACAGACTATTGGTGAAGCAAACTGGGTGATGTTCGATTACAATCGCGGTTACAGTAATGATTTAGAGAGTTCTGGAATAAGCGACATTTTTAGGATTCCAAAATTTGCCTACTATTTTTATCAAAGCCAACGAGATACAAATAGCATTTTAGACAAAAAAATAGTTTCTGGCCCAATGGTACATATTGCGAATTATTGGACTTCAAATTCTCCATTGAATGTGACCGTTTACAGTAACTGTGATGAAGTTGCTTTGTATTTGAATGATGTTCCTGTTGGGAAACAAAAACCAATAATAAATCAAAATAGTGATGAATTAAAACATGCGCCGTTTGTTTTTAAAGTAGAAAAATTCATTGCGGGAACTTTGCGTGCTGAAGGTTTTGTCAAAGGAGAGAAAGTGGTTTCAAATGTGGTAAAAACACCAGAAAGTGCTGCTAAAATAGTATTGAGTTATGATGTTTCATCAAAAGCAATCAATCCGAATTCTCCTGATATGGTTTTTGTTTATGCCAAAATCACGGATGAGAATGGAACTATTATTCCTGATGCGACTAATGAAGTGACTTTTGCTTTAAGCGAAGGCAATGCTGAATTAATAGGTGAGAATCCAGTAAAGGCCGAAGCGGGAATCGCCACGATTATTCTTAAAACTGCAAACTTAAAAAAATCAATAAAAATAACGTCAAGTTCTGAACGATTACAAAAAGGAACACTTACAATTTCTAAATAATGAATGATATTTTAATTAAAAAAACGACCACTTTTTTTAAAGAAACATTTGGCGCTGAGCCACAAAAAGTAGTGCTTTCTCCGGGAAGAATCAACATCATTGGGGAACATATTGATTACAATGATGGCTATGTTTTGCCTGCAGCGATTGATAAAATTATTTGTTTTGCTTTCGAAAAAAGCAATTCTAATACTTCAAGAATAATCGCCATAGATCTTGATGATGAATTTGAAATTGATGTTACTGATTCAATGCAATTAACGGATAATGTTTGGACTAATTATATCCGTGGTGTTGTTAATCAATTGAAAATAAATGGTTTTGAGTTTCAAGGATTCAACTGTGTTTTTAGCAGTAATATTCCTGTTGGTTCCGGTTTATCTTCTTCGGCAGCTTTGGAATGTGGTTTCTTATTTGGAATAAATGAACTATTCAATTTGAATATAAAACCAGTTGATATTGCACTAATAGGTCAAAGTGCCGAGCATTGGGTAGGAATCAATTGCGGGATAATGGATCAGTTTTCAAGTGTTATGGGTCTAGAAAATAAAGTGATAAAAATTGATTGCAAAACATTGGAGTTCGAATATCATAATGCGGATTTCAATGATTATTCTTTGATTTTATTCGATTCGAATGTAAAACATTCATTAATGACATCGGCTTATAATGAAAGAAGACAGCAATGTGAAGAAGGTATTGCTATTATAAAAAATAATTTTCCTGAGATAACAAGTTTTAGAGATTGTAAGGAGCAACATGTTTTAGAATTGCAAAAGGTAATGAGTGCCAATGTTTTCAAAAGATGTCTTTTTGTTGTAAAAGAAATAAATCGGGTAAAACTAGCCTGTGAAGCATTAGATAATGGAAAAATTGAAGTTTTAGGGCAATTGATGTTTGAAACGCACGAAGGTTTGTCAACTGATTATGAAGTAAGTTGTGCTGAATTAGACATGATTGTTGATACTCTTAAAGAGGAAGAAGCGGTAGTTGGTTCCCGATTAATGGGTGGTGGTTTTGGAGGTTGCACCATCAATTTGATTAAAAAAGGGCATGAAGAGCGAATCAAACAACAACTTTCCGCACTTTATTTTGATGCTTTTGGAATAGAATTAAAAATTTATGATGTTAAAATCGGAAACGGTACATCACTTTATAACAATAACTAGGATGAAAAAATTTGATATCAACGAAGATCCGCACAGACGCTATAATCCGTTAATTAACGAATGGGTCTTGGTTTCTCCACATCGTTCTAAACGTCCTTGGCAAGGGCAAAATGAAACTGTTACTTCAGACGCATTGCCAGAATATGACCCGACTTGTTACTTATGTCCAGGAAATGTTCGAGCCAATGGGGAGGTAAATCCAGCGTATGAAAATGCTTTTGTTTTTGAAAATGATTTTGCGGCCTTAAAGCAAGAAGAAATTGCATTTGAAGAGGACAAAAATCAAACTTTTTTCAAAGCGCAACCTGAAAGAGGAATTTCCAGAGTGGTTTGTTTTTCACCAAAACATAATCTTACACTGCCGGAAATGCCTGTTGCTGCCATTGAAAATATAATTCATACTTGGCAAAAAGAATATACAGATTTAGGTAATGTTGATTACATCAATCACGTTCAGATTTTTGAAAATAAAGGAAGTGTTATGGGATGCAGTAACCCGCATCCGCATGGACAAATCTGGGCGCAATCTTCATTGCCGACAGAAGTAGAGAAAACGCAAAATAACCTGAAAGCGTATTTTGATAAACATGAAAGCACACTTTTGCAAGATTATTTGCAAGAGGAATTAAAACTAAACGAACGTATAGTAATCGAAAATGATCATTTTGTGGCATTGGTTCCTTTTTGGGCAATTTGGCCTTACGAAACCATGATAATCAGCAAGCGTCATTTTGGAAAAATCACTGATTTTACAGAAGCAGAAGTGAAAGCTTTTGCTACAATTTTGAAACAATTGACAACTAAATATGACAATCTTTTTGAAACGTCATTCCCATATTCATCAGGAATTCATCAGTCTCCAACTGATGGAGAATTACATCCTGAATGGCAATTTCACATGCATTTTTATCCACCATTATTACGCTCTGCAACCGTAAAAAAATTCATGGTAGGATATGAAATGCTTGGTGAATCACAACGAGACATTACTCCTGAAAAGAGTGCTGAAATTCTAAAAAACCTATTAGGATCTCATTATAAGCATTCCCTATAAACTACACAGAATATAGTAAAATTTCCGAATGAATTGATTTTTAGCTCAATTTCAATTTCTTTCTTTAGCAAGGAAGGCTACTATTCTTTTGTGTTTTTTTTAAAGGATAATTAAATAAATCCCAAAAAATTATTAACTAATCAATTTTTAAAACCATGAATTTATGAAAACCATTAAGAACGTAAATCAGCTGTTAAGGATTAAAACATTCTTGACATCTAAACTCACTCTGTCAATAATCATTATGACATCGTGTATTAGTTTACAGGCTCAGAATACCATTACTGGGTCCGTTGTAGATCAAAAAACATCACAAACTGTTATAGGCGCTTCGGTAGCTGTAAAAGGAACAGCGAATGCAACCATGACTGACGGTGATGGAAATTATAAATTAAATGTAGCTGACCCTAATGCTACGCTAGTTTTCTCTTATATTGGATATACTAAAGTAGAAGAAGCTATTGCGGGTAGAAAAGTGATCAATGTTTCACTTAAAGAAGAGAATAATACCTTAGATGAAGTAGTAGTAATTGGATACGGTACTGTTAAGAAAAGTGATTTAACTGGAGCTGTTGGAGGATTAAAAGCAGCACAATTAGATTCTCAAAGTAATACAAATTTAGGGAGTGCAATACAAGGTAAAATTGCCGGTGTTACTGTAGAGTCTGCGGGTGGTGCTCCTGGTTCTGGAACCAGAATTCAGATTAGAGGTGCAGGATCATTAAACAATAACAATCCTTTGATATTGGTTGATGATATTGCTGTTGCCTCAATGAATAACCTTAACCCAAATGACATCGAATCAATTCAAGTTTTGAAAGATGCTTCTGCGGCTGCAATTTATGGTTCACGAGCTGCAAATGGTGTAATTTTAATTACTACCAAGAGCGGGAAAAAAGGAGAAATGAAAGTGAGTTTTGATTCATTTTATGGAATTGCCAGTGTAACCAAAAAACTTGATTTATTAAATCAAGAACAATGGGCAAAGGTAAGTAATGCAGCATATAGTGCAGCAGGTAAAGCACCACTAGATATTGCTTTAAACCCTCAGGTTCCTGGAGCAGGAATTAATTGGCAGAATGAAATTTTCAGAGCAGCTCCTACACAAAACTATTCATTAGGGCTTTCTGGAGGTTCAGATAATTTAAAATACAATATGTCTTTGAGCTACTTTAATCAAGAAGGAGTTATCAAGGAAACTAATTATGACCGTGTTAACTTAAGAGTTAAATCGGATTATAAAAAAGGAATTTTTAAAATTGGAGAAACAGTAATGTTGACCAAAGAAAAAAGAAATGATTTACCAGGAATACCAGGACAAGGAAGAAATATTCTTGGAGCTGCTATATCTATGATTCCAGGATTTGCAATTTATAATGAAAATGCAGTAGGTGGATATGGTGGAGCATCAGGTGCAGTTACGGATATATTCAATCCAGTGGCAGCTTTGAATCTTTTTGATGTTAAAAATGATTACTACCAAGCATTGATTAATACTTATGCTGAAGCAAGTTTCTTTGATGGTTTTAAGTATAAATTAAATGTTGGTGTAACTGCTTCAGAGCATAAAAGTTATAACTATACGCCACGTTATGAAGTGGGTGGATTCTTTAAGAATTTAAAAAATACTTTAGCGGAAGGAAGTGAATTAAACCAATACTATCAAATTGAAAATACTTTAAACTATTCTAAAAAATTTGGTAAGCATTCGGTAAACTTATTGGTAGGACATACTATTTATGAAAATAATTTCCGTTCTATTTCAGGTTCTGTTCAAGGTATGCCTGATGGTATATTTGTTTTAGCAGGTGCTGAACAACCAGCTATATCAGGGTATGCTACTGAGAGTAAATTGATTTCTTATCTTGGACGTGCGATATATTCGTATGATAATAAATATATCCTTACAGCAACTTTTAGACGTGATGGTTCTTCTCGTTTTAGCCCAGAAAATAAATGGGGAAATTTCCCTTCCATTTCTGCTGCATGGGGAATAGGAAAAGAACAGTTTTTCAAAAACTTAGGTTTACCTGTGTCTGAATTTAAAATACGTACTAGTTATGGTATCTTAGGAAATCAAGAAATTGGAGATTACCAGTATCTTGGGTCAATTACATCAGGTATAAGTTATGGTACAGGAGAACCAAATACACTTTGGATAGGTAACATTCAAACAGATTATCCTGCGATTGGATTAAAATGGGAATCAACTTCAACGGCTAATGTTGGTTTTGATTTAGGGTTATGGAATGGTAAATTAGATTATACTTTTGATTACTTCCAAAAAAACACTTCCGATTTACTTTTACGTGTGCCAATTCCATTGTCTGTAGGTTCTAGTAATGATCCTTATACTAATGCTGGTAAGGTTTCAAATAAAGGTTTTGAGATGGGATTAACGTACAATCAAAAAGTTGGAGAAGTTAATTTCTCTATAACTTCTAATATTTCAAGTGTAAAAAATCGTGTTGATGAATTGAGTACTGGAAGCCAGATTCTTGCAGGTTCTAGCGGATCATTTCACGGATCAGCAGTGACATACAGTAAAGTGGGCTATCCTATTTATTCTTTTTTCCTTGTTAAGACTGACGGATTATTCAGAACACAAGAAGAACTGGATGCACATAGTGTAAATGGAAATCCTATTCAACCTAGAGCGCAAATAGGGGACATAAGATATGTTGATTATAATGGAGATGGAAAAATTGATGCTGGTGACAGACAATTTAGAGGAAGTGCTTTCCCTGATTTTGAATATGGATTCCGTCTTCAAGCAGATTGGAAAGGAATTGATATGACACTTGCTCTTCAAGGAGTTCAAGGAAATGAAATATATAATGGAAATAATACAGACTTAGCAACAGTAAAAGCAAATACAAATTATGCTAGTTCAACTTTAAATTCATTTACTTTTAATCCAAACTCTAATTTTCCAAGATTAAATATTGATGATCCAAATGATAATGGTGCTGATTACTCAGATCGTTTCCTTGAAAATGGATCTTATCTTAGATTAAAAACGATTCAATTAGGATATACGTTTCCTAATGACTTAAGTCAAAAATTAGCAATTGACAAATGTCGATTCTATGTTGCAGGTGATAATCTTTTCACTTCTACTAAATACACAGGATATAATCCAGATGTTTCGGCTGATGGACTTGGAGGTAGAGGAATCGATTATAAATCTTATCCATTAAGCAAGACTATTATTTTTGGTATGCAACTTAACTTTTAAATCAACGAAAAATGAAAAAGAAATTAATAATATTATATTTTATGGGAGGACTGGCTTTGCTAAGCTCTTGCTCTGATAACCTCGAATTACAAAACCCTAGTAAAGTAACAACCGGTTCTTTCTGGCAAACTCCTGAGGATTTAGAGTCTGGATTAGCTACTGTTTACAATGTATTAGTAGATAACAATAACGCGGGTTATTGGGAAATACAAGCCATGCAGTTGAAAGAAAACAGAACCGAAAATTTTGTTGCAAGAAATGATGTTCCAGGTCGTTATGCCGTTTCCAGCTATAAAAATACACCAAGTACAAGTGAGACTACTGGAATGTATAAAGCGATGTACATTGGTATATTTCGTGCTAATCAAGTAATCAATTATGCTCCTCAAATCAAGAATATTGATGAAACAAAAAGAGCACAAATAGTTGCCGAAGCTACCTTCCTTAGAGGATTGAATTATTTTAATTTAGTAAATGAATTTGGAAGCGTTCCAATTTTTACAGATTTAGTAAAAGAATCAGCAGATTATTTTAAAGAAAAATCAACAGAAGAGGAAGTGTGGAAACAAATAATTGCTGATTTTCAAGCGGCAGCTACAAGTCCTTTACCTGAAATATATCCTTCAGCCTTAAAAGGTAGAGTAACGAAAAATACGGCAATCGCTTACCTTGGAAAATCGTATTTGTATTTAAAAGATTGGGCAAAAGCCGAAGAACAATTTTCTAAACTGGTAAATAACGAATCTGCAAATGGGTTTGGTCTTTTGGACGATTACGCACAATTATTTGATGGTAAACATGAAAATAGTAAAGAATCAGTGTTTGAAATTCAATTCAGCAGACAAGGTGGTGCTACTATTTGGGGTGGAAATCCATCCGAAAGAACTAGAGCAACTACTATGGCACAAGAATTAGCGCCAGGAGAAGTTGGAGGATGGTTTGAGTTGTTGCCTACAAAAGTATTATTGGATGCCATGACTAAAGAAAAAACGACTGATAATAATTTTGATCCTAGAGCTCTTGCTACTTTGGCTTGGAACTATCCGGGTAGTACCTATTATAATTCTGATTTTGCATCAAAGTTTGGGGCAAATGCTATATGGATTAGAAAAAACCAAAACTGGTGGAATAATGATGAAGGGGATTGGAAATCAGAATTGAATGAATATGCAATGCGTTATGCTGATGTTCTTTTAATGCTTGCCGAAGCAAAAACAATGCAAGGAAAAGTGGCTGAAGCGATACCTTTAGTTAAAAGAATAAGAGACAGAGCAAAGTTAGCTACTATCACAATGACAGGATGGAATCAAACCCAAATGATGGATGAGATTATGCATCAAAGAAATGTTGAATTTGCTCGTGAAGGGATTCACTGGTATGATTTAAGAAGATGGGGTACTTTAGAAAAAGTAATCAAAGAAAGTCAAGTTGGCGGTTATCTTAATTACTCGGCAAAATACAACTTCTTTCCTATTCCAGAAAGTGAGTTGAATAACAACCCAAAAATGACACAAAATGCCAATTGGTAATATGGGTTATACCTTTTAATTAATAAAAGATTAAAATAAGAACTTGACAAATGGTTGATGCGTTATATTATAGCGGATTAATCATTTGTCATCTCTTATAAACATCCGATAGCTTTATGTTTATCAGATAAAAGTAATTCGATTTTAAAAATTCATTATATATGAAAAAAGCAATAATTTTATCCTGCATTTTTACCATTATTTCTTTGGTTGTGTGTGCACAAGAAAAGCCAACGACTAACGATTGGGAAAATCCAGCTATATTTCAGATTAATAGAGAACCTGCAAGAGCGGCTTTTTTGCCTTATGCTGATGAGTCATATGCTATTGCTGATGATTATACGCGTTCTCCTTGGTTTCTAACGTTAGACGGAAAATGGAAATTTAATTGGTCACCAACACCAGATGAACGTCCGATGGATTTCTTTAAAACAGATTTTAATGCTACCAATTGGAAAGAAATTGCGGTACCGTCAAACTGGGAATTAGATGGTTATGGGATTCCAATTTACACTAATATTACCTATCCATTTGTCAAAAATCCACCGTTTATTAATCATGCGGATAATCCAGTGGGGTCTTACCGACGTGCTTTCGAGTTGCCAGAAAACTGGAACGGACGCCGTGTTTACCTTCATTTTGAAGCAGGAACTTCAGCGATGTATATTTGGGTAAATGGAGAAAAAGTAGGGTATAGTGAAAATACAAAAAGTCCAACGGAATTTGATATAACTAAATATGTAAAAGCCGGTAAAAATCAAGTTGCTGTTGAGGTGTATCGTTGGAGCGATGGGTCATATTTAGAGGACCAGGATTTTTGGCGTTTGTCAGGAATTGACCGTGATGTTTATCTTTATAGTACAACTAATACTCGTATTGCTGATTTCTTTGCACGTCCTGATCTTGATGCTTCCTATAAAAACGGAAATTTGTCTGTTGATGTTAAACTGAAGAACATGAATGCGGTTGCAAAAAACAACCAGATTGTAGAAGCTAAATTAGTAGATGCAACCGGAAAAGAAGTTTTTAAGAAAACAATAAAAATTAATATAGGGGCTAATTCAGTTGAATCAACCACTTTTACACAAAATGTTGCTGCTCCTAAATTATGGAGTAATGAAACACCAAATCTTTATACTTTATTGCTTACGCTAAAGGATGAAAATGGAAAATTCATTGAAACTGTTGCTACGCAAATTGGTTTCAGAAAAGTAGAATTGAAGAACGGGCAATTATTGGTCAACGGCATCCGAATTATGGTTCATGGTGTGAATATTCATGAACATAATCCTAAAACGGGTCATTATCAGGATAAAGAAACCATGATGAAGGACATCAAGTTGATGAAGCAATTAAACATTAATGCGGTGCGTTGCAGTCATTATCCAAATAACTTAATGTGGGTAAAACTATGCAATAAATATGGTTTATTCTTGGTAGATGAAGCTAATATTGAAAGTCATGGAATGGGAGCTGAATTGCAAGGCTCTTTTGATAAAACAAAACATCCTGCTTATCTTCCGGAGTGGAAAGCCGCTCACATGGATCGTATTTACAGCTTAGTGGAACGCGACAAAAACCAACCTTCGGTTATCCTTTGGTCTTTGGGTAATGAATGCGGAAATGGACCTGTTTTTCAAGAGGCTTATAATTGGATAAAAAATAGAGATAAAACACGATTGGTTCAATTTGAGCAAGCAGGAGAAAAAGAAAATACGGATGTGGTTTGTCCGATGTATCCAAGTATGGATTACATGAAAGAATATGCTAAACGCAAGGACGTAAAACGCCCTTTTATTATGTGTGAATATGCTCATGCTATGGGCAATAGCAGTGGAAATTTTCAAGAATATTGGGATGTTATTCGCAGCAGCAAAAACATGCAAGGAGGGTTTATTTGGGATTGGGTAGATCAAGGATTTGAAATGACTGATGAAGTAGGACGTAAATACTGGGCCTATGGTGGTGATATGGGAAGTCAAAATTATACCAATGACGAGAATTTCTGTCACAACGGTTTAGTTTGGCCAGATCGTACGCCTCATCCAGGTGCTTTTGAGGTTAAAAAAGTATATCAAGATATATTATTTTCAGGAGTTGATTTGAAAAAAGGACTTATTCAAATAGAAAATGGATTTAGTTATACCAATCTTGATAAATATCTTTTCAAATATGAAGTGCTGAAAAATGGGTTAGTTGTCAAAACGGGAACTATTGCTATTCGTCTTGCGCCACAATCTAAGAAACAGGTTCAGCTTGAATTGCCAAAACTAGCTCCCGAAGACGGAGTAGAATATCTTTTAAATATTTTTGCCTACACAAAAGACGGTACTGAAGTTTTACCTCAAAATTTTGAAGTAGCCCGCGAACAGTTTTCAATTGGAGAGCCTAAATATTTTGTTAAAGCAGCTGATGCTGGTACTAATCCTATAGTTAAAAATACTGAAGATACGGTCACTCTTAGTGCAGCCGGTGTTGAAGTGACTATAAATAAGAAAACAGGTTTAATGCAACAATATAAATCTAACGGCGAATATTATTTCAATCAAATGCCGGTTCCTAATTTTTGGCGAGCACCTACGGATAATGATTTTGGGAATTATATGCAAGTGAGCAGTAATGTATGGAGAACAGTGGGAAGATTCAGTAATTTGGATACTATTGAGGTCAAAGAAGTGTCCGGTAAAACAATAGTAGTGTCTCACCTTTTCTTAAAGGATGTAGCTTCCGCTTATACAATTACTTACACAATGGATTCTAGTGGTAGTTTAACTGTGCAAAATTCATTCAAAGCGGGAACTAATCCATTGGCTGAAATGCCTCGTTTTGGAATGCTGTTCTCTCTCAAAAAAGAGTTAGATAATTTTAGTTATTATGGAAGAGGACCTTGGGAGAACTATCAAGATAGAAATACCTCTTCTTTGAAAGGAATTTACCAAAGTAAAGTTGCCGATCAATATGTTCCTTACACACGTCCTCAAGAAAATGGATATAAAACGGATGTTCGTTGGTTAACACTTACTAATAATTCAGGAAATGGTATTGAAATTGAAGGTTTACAGCCGCTAGGAGTAAGTGCACTGAATAATTATCCTGAAGATTTTGATCCAGGTTTGACTAAAAAATACCGTCATACAAATGATATTACACCACGTCATGAAGTTGTAGTATGCGTTGATTTAGCACAAAGAGGTGTTGGTGGAGATACTAGTTGGGGCGCTATGCCACACGAACAATATCAATTGAAAAACAAAGAATATAGTTACGGTTTTGTTATTAAACCTAAAAAGAAATAAAAATTAAAATTTCACTCCTAATTTTAGCAATTATAAATAGGGGTGAAATTAATTGAGCTGTTAAAATTAATTATTATGAAAGAAAAACTAAAATTCTGTTTCAATAAAAAGGGTGTTTTTACATTGTTTTTTATGTTTGGTGTCATCAGTTTATGGGCGCAAAAAGTTACAATACCTATCGCAACTAATAGCAATATGATGTTGTTGCAAACAGATAATAATAATCGTTTGATGACAGTTTATTTTGGTAAACCACTTGAAAACGAAAATGAATTTGCAACGGTTTCGGCGGGATATAATTATGATTATTCTAATCAAGGAATTTACAATTCTGCATACACACCATCGGGCACTTGGAATCTTTCTGAACCAGCCATTCAGGTCAAACATGCAGATGGAAATACTTCTTTAGAACTAAAATATGTAAGTCATAAAACTGAAAAAATAGACGCTAATAGTTCGGTTACCAGTATTATTCTTAAAGATCCAATTTATCCGTTTGAGGTAACTTTGTTTTATAAAGTTTGGGCAAAAGAAAATGTAATTGAGCAATGGACTGAGATAAAACATAACGAGAGGAAAGCGGTATTGTTACAAAAATACGCTTCGGCAAATTTGTTTTTTGGAGGAAAAGATTTCTATCTCACCAGTTTTCAAGGAGAATATCTAAAAGAAATGCAACCTGTTGAAACTAAGCTTGTGCAGGGAATAAGATCTTTAGATACAAAATTAGGAACCAGAGCGATGCTTACACAAACTCCTAATTTTATGGTTTCTTTTGGAAAACCAGCTTCAGAAAATGATGGAACAGTGATGTTAGGTCAATTAGCTTGGAGTAGTAATTTTAAACTTGAATTTGAAATTGACTCTAATAAAAATCTTAGACTAATTGCTGGAATCAATCCTTTTGCTTCTGAATATTCATTAGCTCCAAACGAAATTTTTAAAACTCCTTCTTTAATTTATGCACTTTCAAATAATGGTACAGGCGAAGCCAGTAGAAACCTTCACGATTGGGCAAGAAAATACAGACTTCTTGATGGTCAAGGCGAACGTCTTACCTTATTGAACAATTGGGAAGCTACTTATTTTGATTTTGATGAAAATAAACTTAAAGGTTTGTTTAAAGATGCAAAAGATTTGGGTGTTGATATGTTTTTGTTAGACGATGGATGGTTTGGCAATAAATATCCAAGAAATAATGATGATGCAGGGCTTGGTGACTGGCAGGAGAATAAAAAGAAACTTCCAAGCGGCTTGGGCTATTTAGTAAAAGAAGCTAAAAAAGAAGGAGTTAAATTTGGTATTTGGATAGAACCAGAAATGGTAAATCCTAAAAGCGAATTATACGAAAAACATTTAGACTGGGTCATTCGTCAACCAGAAAGACCTGAGATTTATTATAGAAATCAGCTCGTTTTAGATTTGTCGAATCCCGAAGTTCAAGATTTTGTTTTTGGAATTGTAGATAATCTATTTGTAAAAAATCCAGAATTAGCATTTATAAAATGGGATTGTAATGCGACTATTTATAACGCCTATTCCGCATACCTTAATAAAAAAGTATTACCACAATCTAATTTGTATGTAGATTACACCAAAGGATTGTATAAAGTACTGCAACGAATTCGTGCCAAATATCCAAAAGTTCCCATGATGTTATGCTCTGGTGGCGGTGGACGTGGCGATTATGAATTTTTGAAGTATTTTACAGAATTTTGGCCAACAGATGACACCGAACCTTTGGAAAGAATTTTTGTTCAATGGGATTACTCCTATTTCTTCCCTTCGATTGCAACCTGTAACCACGTGACCGATTGGGGGAAACAACCACTAAAATTTAGAGTTGATGTGGCTAGTATGGGAAAATTGGGTTTTGATATTGTAGCAAGCAAATTAAACCCTGATGATAAAACATTTTGCAAACAAGCTATTTCGAATTACAATTCATTTAAAGATATAGTTTGGCATGGCGATATGTTTCGACTAGTGAATCCTCACGAAAACAATATTGCAGCATTGATGTATGTAAATCCAGAGAAAAGCAAAGCAGTTGTTTTTAACTACTTAGTGAATAATAGATTTAATATTACTGCAACGGAGCGACCAGTTGTATTAAACGGATTAAATCCAAAGAAAAAATATACGGTAAAAGAAATTAACGTGTATCCAGGTGTTACTTCATCTATAGCTTCTGATAAAGTTTACTCAGGCGATTTCTTGATGAAAGCTGGAATAAATCCAAATGTTTCGTTGAAAAGAACGAGTGTAGTTTTAGAGATTAACGAAGTAAAATAAGGTAACCAAATAGTTAAAAAGATAATAAATGATTTAGAAGTTATCTACTGAATTTTTACTGTTTTTAAATAGCATAAAAAATAAATTATGAAAATATTAGTTACTGGCGGATTGGGATTTATTGGTTCGCACACTGTAGTTGAATTACAAAATGAAGGTTTTGAAGTTGTGATTATTGATAATCTTTCTAATTCGTCTGAAGAAGTTTTAAAGGGAATAGTTGCTATAACAGGTATAATGCCAGTTTTTGAAAAGCTGGATTTGAGAGAGAAAGCATCAGTTCAGGATTTTTTCAAAAGACATTCTGATGTTTCTGGTGTAATTCATTTTGCAGCTTCTAAAGCAGTTGGTGAAAGTGTAGGAAACCCGTTATTGTATTATGAAAACAACATTAATACTCTAATCTACTTGCTTCAGGAATTGCAGCAAAAACCGGATTCTCATTTTATTTTCAGCTCATCTTGTACTGTTTATGGTCAAGCCGAAACAATGCCGATTAATGAAAGTGCCTCAGTTAAACCTGCAATGTCACCTTATGGGAATACCAAACAAATTGGTGAAGAAATCATTACAGATGTTACAAAAGTAAGTGGGATTAACGCTATTTTGTTGCGTTATTTTAATCCTATTGGTGCTCATCCATCAACAGAAATTGGTGAATTGCCTATAGGAACTCCCCAAAATTTAGTGCCATTTATTACACAAACCGGAATTGGATTGAGAAAAGAATTATCCGTTTATGGGGATGATTACCCAACATCTGACGGGACTTGTGTACGAGACTATATTCATGTTGTCGATTTGGCAAAAGCGCATGTTATTGCTTTGCAGCGATTGGTAAACAAAAAGAATTTAGCTAAAATAGAAACTTTTAATCTGGGAACAGGAACAGGAAGCTCAGTTTTAGAAGTTATTGCAGCTTTCGAAAAAGTAAGTGGGCAAAAATTACCCTACAAGATTGTTGATAGAAGGGAAGGAGATGTGATTTCGGCTTATGCCAATACGGATAAAGCGAATAACATTCTTGGCTGGAAAACAGAGTCAACTCTTGAAGAAGGGATGGCAAGTGCTTGGAAATGGGAGCAGAAAATCAGAAAGAGCAACTAAAATAAATAAAAACAGTATTGTAAACCAGTGAAATGAATCGAAAATAAAATTAGTATTTAATACAGGGAAAATACCACTCTTTTAAGTATTTAACTTACATAATAGTAATAAATGTAAAAAATACATTTATAAATGACGTAAATAAATATTTTTATTTTACTTTTGACTTTCGTAATTCATAAAATAACAATATAATTTAAACACATATCACATTTTATATTTAAATTTTGTAATGGAATTGTATATTTTTAACCAAATTATAAGATGTGTTTTATGTAAAAACTAAAAATAGTTCAGTTAACAATAAAAAAATAGTACAAGTCGCATTCATTTATATTAATTTCTAAAAAACCATTTACTCATGAACCAGAACCTTGCTTTTGCGGATTACGCAGTATTTATTATCTATTTTATCGTGGTGTCCACCTATGGATATACCATCTATCGCAAACGTGAAAAAAACGAACACGATGCAAAAGCTTATTTTCTTGCAGAAGGAACTCTTACTTGGTGGGCTATTGGTGCTTCATTGATTGCTTCTAATATTTCGGCTGAACAATTCATCGGAATGAGTGGAGAGGGATTCTTTTTAGGAATTGCTGTTGCTGCTTATGAGTGGATTGCTGCTATTGCTTTGATTATTGTTGCAGTTTGGTTTATTCCTGTTTATTTAAAAAACAAGATTTATACCATGCCTCAGTTTTTAAAAACCAGATATAACGAATCTACGGCTTTAATTATGGCAGTTTTTTGGTTGTTTTTATATGTTTTTGTAAACTTAACTTCTATTTTATATTTAGGGGCTGTTGCCATTAATGGTTTAGCTGGTGGGGAATACCTACACGCTATTATGATTGGTTTAGCTCTTTTTGCCTTGCTAATTTCTTTAGGAGGGATGAAAGTGGTGGCGTATACGGATGTAATTCAGGTAGCTGTTTTAATCATTGGAGGATTAGTTACTTCTTACATCGCTTTGACTACAGTTGGACACTATTTTGGTTTTGGTGAAAACGCAATCGCCGGTTTCAAAGTATTAATGGAAAAAGCACCGGAGCATTTCAAAATGATTATTCCAAGACCGACTGCTGCGTCTTCTCAATTGGAAATCAATAAGTATCTTACTTTTCCTGGGATGATGTCCTATTTAGCTGGAATTTGGATTATTAATTTGAATTACTGGGGTTGTAACCAATACATTACTCAAAGAGCTTTGGGAGCGGATTTACAAACAGCCCGAACTGGTATATTATTTGCCGGTATGTTGAAATTATTAATGCCACTTATCGTTATGTTGCCCGGTATTGCTGCTTTTGTTTTACACGAAAACGGACATTTACCACAATTAGTTGGTGGAAAAGACGGAGCCTATTCAGCAATGTTAACATTCCTTCCTACAGGTTTAAAAGGATTATCTGTGGCTGCTTTGACAGCTGCGATTGTTGCTTCTTTAGCAGGTAAAGTGAATAGTATTTCTACTATTTATACTTTGGATGTACACAAAAAATACATTCAAAAAGAGGCTACTGATAGAGCTCAAGTAAACATAGGTAGATATGCAGTTTTTGCTGCTATGCTTCTTGCTGTTTTGTTTACTTGGAATGATGTTTTAGGAATTGGTGGTGTGGGTGGTTTCACTTACATTCAAAAATATACAGGATTTATTAGTCCAGGTGTATTTGCGATGTTCTTCCTTGGAATGTTCTGGAAAAGAACAACGGGTACAGCTGCTATAGTAGGGGTAATCTCTGGTTTCTTATTATCAGTTTTGTTTAATGAATTTGCACCTGCATTGTTTGGTAATGAAACGTTGTTATACACGGCTTTCGCCAATGGAAAAGGTGGTTTCGAAATCCCATTCCATATTTGTATGGGATTGTCTTTTGTGTTTACGATGCTTCTAATGATTGCCATCAGTTTTGCTGGACCAAAAGTGAATCCAAAAGCATTCGAATTAGATACAGAAATGTTTAAGGTAAAACCACAAACAACGGTATTGATTGTAATAACGCTATTGATTATTTTTGCTTTGTACGTGAAGTTCTGGTAGGAATCAGTAGTTGATATTCTATTAAAAGTGTGAAACTAAATTCGTTTGGTTTCACACTTTTTTTTGATGTATTTAGTTAAATCTACCATTGTGGTAACCCAAATATCCTTTTCTCTTTCTTTTAAATACTGAAGTAATTTACGATGTTCTTCTAAATCTATATTTAATGGATGTTCACCGCCAACGCCATGAAATAAAAAAACGATAAATGACCCTACTTTTTCGGCTTCTTCAATTTGAGTTATCATTTGTGCTGCAGTAGTTCCATTTTCTACAAAAGAATTTACATTAGCTAAATTTACTGATTTTGCTTGAAGGAACCCCTGTTCAACTCCTCTTGCGGCTACAAAATCACGCTTCAAAAAATCATAATAAAGAGTATCTCCAATTTTAAGATCACCGCAAGGATATGCAAAAGTCCGCTCCTCTTTACCGTCAATATCTTTTAGAAATTCGTTTGCAGTCCTTATTTCTTTTACTGCTCTGGCTATCGAATATCTGGAGAGATCATTTTCTTTAGTTACAAAATCGCGTCCGGGTAAACTACCATCACAAGGATGATATAAAGTGTGGTTCCCTAATTCATGCCCTTGTTTAGAAGCGGTTCGCCATTCGGCTATTCTACCCGTAACGACTGGGGATGATGTGATTAGATAAAATGTTGCTTTGAAGTTAAATGAATTAAGAATTGGGATTACTTTATCAAGATGAATATTCAATGCATCGTCATAAGTTAGTACCACGGCACATTTTTTGTCATTCCAGTTCATTGATTCTTTTTGTGCATAACATAGACCATTAGCTAAAAATAATAAGCAAAGAATAGTGAAATTTTTAAAATTCATTGGATATAAATAGTTACGTTTTATAATTCTAATATTGGATTTTGGTTGGTCTAATTATATTTTTTTTTGCAATTTGATGCTTCTTTGATGCATAATTACTTGTCTAAAATCTTATTTCGTATTAAATTCTCCAAAATGCCATAAAATTCCTGATGGATCATGTAGGAAACATTCTTTTCCCCAATCAAGTTCGCGGATAGCTACTAGTTTTACATTTTCATATTTCACAGTAAGTTCTAATTTCAATAATTCGTTCCAGAATCGGTTTACATCATCTACTTCCATAAAAACCATTGTATTGTCTACCCAATCTTTAACATAGGCATTTTGTAAATAAAAACCCAAGCCATCCATATTGAAATAGCTCATATCAGAAGATAAAATATGCTCTTGAAATCCAAGATCACGATAAAAATTACATGATATCTCATAATTTTTAGCACCAATGAACGGTCTAATAGATTTTCCTTTATACTCCATTTTTTTTCTATAATAACTTGATTGTTAAAGCAACGTGTTTAATAACTAAAATAATCTTTTGAGAATTTATCTATTTAAAATCTTCCAAACACAGCAGTCCGAATGTCTATTTCGACATATAATGGTTTAGATAGTTTTGCGTTTTGTAGCTTTAAGTGCGTACTGTAATCTCTCTGATTATGCTTAACAAAATTTGTGTTTGCTTCCATAATGTTTTTTTGTGTCGCTATTTCAGGACAGGACTGATAGAACTAAAAAAAGCTTTCGTTTTGTGCGAAAGCTTTTTTATATAAGTAAAAATAATCTTTAGTTTCTGTTAACTAATGCTTCTTGTTTCCAGTTTTTAATGGAAGCGATAGTGTTATTAGAATAGTCAACTTCAGTTAAATTATGGAAGCCATTGTCATTTTTTTCAGACCAAAAAAACCATTTGCCAGTTTTTTGGCCATTTTTATATTCTCCTGACGAAATTTTGTTTCCTTTTTCATCATAAGCAACCCAAACTCCTTGTAGTTTTCCATTTTCAAAAAAACCTTCTTGTTGCACTTGACCATTTTCAAAAAAGTAAGTTGCTTTTAGCTTTTTACCAAAAGGTTCCAATACTGGTTTTGATTCTTGCGCAAAAATCATCCCGGAGAACAATATTGCAATTAAAATAATACATTTTTTCATATCTTGAGTTTTTAATAGTTTACATTTCTTTATCAAAATTAACGAATACTTTACATTAAAAAAACTTTTAGATAACAATTTAGTAACATTAGACAAAAGCTTAACATTGGAAAATAAATTACGGTAAAAAACAATAGTGTAATAATTCACTATTCTCAATTCATTATTCATAATTAGTCCTAAATTTGCACCCGAGCCCAAAGGGCGAACAGATGAAATAATCTAAAATTTGGATCATGTATAGAAGTCATAATTGTGGCGAATTGAACGCCTCACATATTAATACAGAAGTTACGCTTGCCGGTTGGGTTCAGAAATCACGAGATAAGGGATTTATGAATTGGGTTGATTTGCGGGACCGTTACGGAATTACGCAATTAATTTTTGACGAAGGGCGTTCTGAAAAATCAGTTTTTGAATTGGCAAAAACCTTAGGGCGTGAATTTGTAATTCAGGTAAAAGGAACTGTTATTGAGCGTGAAGCCAAAAATAAAAACATTCCAACAGGAGAGATAGAAATTTTAGTTACTGAATTGAACATTCTAAATGCTTCCCTTACGCCACCTTTCACGATTGAAGATGAGACAGATGGTGGAGAAGACATTCGAATGAAATACCGTTACCTTGACATTAGAAGGAATCCTGTAAAAAACAGTTTGCTTTTTCGTCATAAAGTAGCGATGGAAGTGCGTAAGTATCTTTCAGATTTGGATTTTTGCGAAGTGGAAACACCTTATTTAATTAAGTCTACTCCGGAAGGAGCGAGAGATTTTGTTGTTCCTTCTCGAATGAATGAAGGGCAATTTTATGCCTTGCCGCAATCACCACAAACATTTAAGCAGTTATTGATGGTGGGTGGAATGGATAAATATTTCCAAATCGTGAAATGTTTCCGTGATGAAGATTTACGCGCTGACAGACAGCCGGAATTTACACAAATCGATTGCGAAATGGCTTTTGTGGAACAAGAAGATATTTTGAATATTTTCGAAGGATTGACAAGACATTTATTAAAAGAAATAAAAGGTGTGGAAGTAGAGAAATTCCCTAGAATGACTTACGAGCATGCCATGAAAACATATGGAAATGACAAACCGGACATTCGTTTTGGAATGGAATTTGGCGAGCTGAATGAAGTCGCTAAAAGCAAAGAATTCCCAGTTTTCAATGCTGCAGAATTAGTTGTTGGAATTGCTGTTCCCGGAGTTGGAAATTATACCCGTAAGGAAATTGATGGATTAATTGACTGGGTAAAACGTCCTCAAGTTGGAGCATCAGGAATGGTGTACGTAAAATGCAATGAAGATGGAACTTATAAATCATCAGTAGATAAATTCTACGATCAAAATGATTTAAGCAATTGGGCAAAAACTACAGGAGCACAGCCAGGAGATATGATTTTTGTGCTTTCTGGACCGGCTGATAAAACACGTGGGCAGTTAAGTGCGTTACGTATGGAATTAGCAACACGATTAGGTTTGAGAAAGCCAACTGAATTTGCGCCACTTTGGGTTGTTGATTTTCCATTATTGGAATTTGATGAAGAAAGCGGTCGTTACCATGCGATGCACCATCCTTTTACGTCTCCTAAGCCGGAAGATATGCATTTATTGGAAACAAATCCAGGAAAAGTTCGTGCCAATGCGTATGATATGGTTTTAAATGGAAATGAAATTGGTGGAGGTTCAATTCGTATTCACGATAAAGCGACACAACAATTGATGTTTAAATATCTAGGTTTCACCGAAGAAGAAGCGAAAGCGCAATTCGGATTCTTGATGGATGCATTCCAGTTTGGTGCGCCGCCGCACGGAGGTTTAGCTTTTGGATTGGATAGATTGGTGGCGATTCTAGGTGGGCAGGAAACCATCCGTGACTTTATTGCTTTTCCAAAAAATAATTCCGGAAGAGATGTCATGATTGATGCTCCGTCTACAATAGACGTATCACAGTTAAAAGAGCTGCATATAAAAATTGACTTATAGTAGTTTATCGTTAAATTTTGTTAGAAAACGTTGAATATCAATATTTTTACAAAATAAAAAGCGAAGAATGTCTTTCGTATTATATTAAATATTACATTTGCTCCATTATAAATTATTATTACTATTACAATGCGTACAGGTACAGTTAAATTTTTCAATGAATCTAAAGGTTACGGATTCATTACAGACGAAGAAACAGGAAAAGACATTTTTGTTCATGCATCAGGAATCAACGCGGAAGAATTACGCGAAGGTGACAGAGTTAGCTATGAAGAAGAAGAAGGAAGAAAAGGAAAAGTTGCTGCGAAAGTAGCAGTGATCTAAGCATAAAAATTTATTTTTTTGCCTACGAATGTTTAAAACGTTCCGATATATTCGGAGCGTTTTTTTTTGCATTATTATGAAAAAAGGACATTGTGAATACGAAATTATTTATAATCATTAAAAATTGCAAGAAAATCATATTTTCATAGAAATTAATTTCAGTTTTTAGCTTGTGTTTTAATTCCTTGAAACCTATCTTTGTTGCTTATTTTTGCACGAAAAAAACATACTTATGCAGTCCGATCAATTAAATTATATTCCTATTTTAATGCAGTTTGTTTTAGCTGTAGGTTTTGTAGTTGGAACAATACTTATTTCTGGGAAATTAGGTCCAAAACGGAACTCTGAAATCAAAGATAAAAACTTCGAATGCGGTATCGAATCGGTAGGTAATGCAAGAATTCCGTTTTCAGTTAAATATTTTCTTGTTGCTATATTATTTGTATTGTTTGATGTTGAGGTGATTTTTCTTTATCCGTGGGCAATCAATTTCAAAGAATTGGGAATGGAAGGAATGGTTAAAATGGTAATTTTTATGCTTTTACTTTTGGTAGGTTTTTTCTACATTATCAAAAAGAAAGCGTTAGAGTGGGAATAAAGATTTATTTTAAATGTTGAATTCTAAATTTTAAATGGTTTCATTGTAATTTATAATTCAAAGTTTATAATTCAAAATAATAAAAAATGAGCGATTCTAAAATAAATATGGTTGAGCCACCAGAAGGTGTTGTTGGTGAGGGTTTCTTCGCTACAAAACTGAATGATGTTGTGGGAATGGCTCGCGCTAATTCATTATGGCCTTTGCCTTTCGCAACTTCTTGTTGTGGGATTGAATTTATGGCTACAATGGCTTCGCATTATGATTTGGCACGATTCGGTTCGGAGCGGGTGAGTTTTTCTCCTCGTCAAGCGGATATGCTAATGGTAATGGGGACAATTTCAAAAAAAATGGCGCCTATTTTACGTCAGGTTTATGAGCAAATGTCAGAACCTCGTTGGGTAATTGCTGTTGGTGCTTGTGCTTGTTCAGGTGGAATTTTTGATACCTATTCTGTTTTGCAAGGAATTGATAAAGTAATTCCGGTTGATGTTTATGTTCCTGGTTGTCCGCCAAGACCAGAACAAATTGTTGATGGTGTTATGAAATTGCAGGAATTAGTAAGAAACGAATCTGTAAGAAGAAGAAGTTCTCCGGAATACCAAGAATTATTGGCTTCTTATAATATCAAATAAATAATGGCGCTAGAAACAATACAAATCCAAGAAAAATTAGTTGAAACATTTGATTCGGCTGTTTTTGAATTCAAGCAAGAAAAAGATATATTTTCATTTGAAGTCGCTGCCGATAAAATTACGGCGGTGATTCTTTTTTTGAAAAATGACCCAACATTACGTTTTCATTTTTTGACTGATTTGTGTGGGATTCACTATCCTGACAATGATGTTGATCATCAATTTGCAGTTGTTTATCATTTACACAATTGGTACGAAAACAAAAGAATTAAAATCAAAGCTTTTATCAACGGTGAAAATCCAGAAATAAAAACGATATCTAATATTTTCTTAAGTTCAAATTGGATGGAAAGAGAAACGTTTGATTTTTATGGGATAAACTTCATTGGTCATCCACAATTGAAACGTATTTTGAATATGGATGAAATGATTTCTTTTCCAATGCGAAAAGAATTTCCAATGGAAGATAGCGGAAGAACGGATAAAGATGACCGTTTCTTTGGAAGAACAACCGACAATTATTAAAAATACTCACTATTATAATTTTTCACATTAACTAAATGTCAGAACTATTATTACCACCAGAGCATCGTTATGCTAAAAGAATTGCAGCCCAACTAAACGAAGACGGAAGCGAGCTTTCTATCCTGAATTTAGGGCCTACTCACCCAGCAACTCATGGTATTTTTCAAAATATCTTGTTAATGGACGGGGAAAGAATTCTAGAAGCGGAACCAACGATTGGTTACATTCACAGAGCTTTTGAAAAAATTGCTGAAAACCGTCCTTTTTACCAAATCACCCCTCTTACTGATAGAATGAACTACTGTTCGTCTCCTATAAATAATATGGGTTGGTGGATGACATTAGAAAAACTATTAGATATTGAAGTTCCTAAAAGAGCGCAATATCTAAGAGTAATTGTAATGGAATTGGCAAGAATTACGGATCATATCATCTGTAATTCGATTCTTGGTGTGGATACCGGAGCGTATACCGGATTTTTATATGTTTTCCAATTTAGAGAAAAAGTCTATGAGATCTACGAAGAAATTTGTGGAGCTCGTTTGACTACTAATATGGGAAGAATTGGTGGTTTCGAAAGAGATTGGTCGCCAGAAGCTTTCAGAAAATTAGATGTGTTTTTAGAGGAATTTCCAGCAGCTTGGAAAGAATTTGAAAACTTATTCGAAAGAAATAGAATTTTTATTGACAGAACTGTAAATGTAGGGGCTATAACAGCTGAACAAGCTATGGCTTACGGATTTACAGGTCCAAATTTACGTGCTGCGGGTGTTGATTATGATGTTAGGGTAGCGCAACCATATTCTTCTTACGAAGATTTTGATTTTATTATTCCTGTTGGAAAATCGGGTGATACATACGATCGTTTTTGTGTTCGTAATGCCGAAGTTTGGGAAAGTTTGAGTATTATTCGTCAAGCTTTAGCAAAAATGCCGGAAGGAAATGATTTCCATGCGGATGTTCCTGACTATTATCTTCCGCCAAAAGAAGATGTTTACACGAGTATGGAATCGTTGATTTACCATTTCAAAATTGTGATGGGTGAAGTTCCTGTCCCAGTTGCCGAGATATACCATCCGGTAGAAGGGGGAAATGGAGAGCTAGGTTTCTATTTAGTTACTGACGGAAGTAGAACACCTTATAGATTGCATTTCCGTAGACCTTGTTTTATTTACTATCAAGCGTATCCAGAAATGATTAAAGGTTCATTACTATCAGATGCAATTGTTATTTTATCAAGTTTAAATGTTATTGCTGGAGAATTAGACGCATAAAGATTTCAGATTATTGATTAACGATTTTAGATTTTAAAATAAAAATTTGTGACTTTGGGCCTTCGTGGCAAAAAAAATAAAAATGGAAAGAACGTATCACAAACAAGAAATAAATATGACCGCAGCATTGATGACTCGCATCAATGAATTAATAAGTCATTATCCTGAAGACAAAAGAAAATCGGCTTTATTACCAGTTTTACATGAAGTTCAAGATGCTCACGAGAATTGGTTGAGTATTGAATTAATGAATAAAGTTGCCGAAATCCTTTTGATCAAACCAATCGAGGTTTATGAAGTAGTTTCGTTTTATACGATGTACAACCAAAAGCCAATTGGAAAATACATGTTCGAATTTTGTCAAACTTCTCCTTGTTGTTTGAATGGAGTAGAAGATTTAATGGATTACACCTGTGAGAAATTAGGTGTAAAAGTGGGTGAGCCAACTCCAGATGGTTTATTCGAAGTTAGAGGTATTGAGTGTTTGGGTGCTTGTGGTTACGCTCCAATGATGCAATTAGGCGATTTTTACAAAGAACATTTGGATAAAGAAAAAATCGATCAATTAATTGCTGATTGCAAAAACGATAAAATAATATTACACGATAAATAATATGTCACAAAAAATATTATTAGATAAAATAAATATTCCAGGAATTAAAACTTACGAAGTATACCGTCAAAACGGTGGTTACGCTTCAGTAGAAAAAGCCTTAAAAACATTAACACCAGACGAAGTAGTCGAAGAAGTAAAAACTTCAGGATTGCGTGGTCGTGGTGGAGCAGGATTCCCCGCAGGAATGAAATGGAGTTTTATTGATAAAAAATCAGGAAAACCAAGACATTTAGTTTGCAATGCGGATGAATCGGAACCAGGGACTTTCAAGGACCGTTATTTGATGGAATTTATTCCACATTTATTGATTGAGGGAATGATTACTTCGAGTTATGCTTTGGGTGCCAACCTTTCTTACATCTACATTCGTGGGGAATACATGTGGGTTTATAAAATATTGGAAAAAGCCATTAACGAAGCCAAATCTGCTGGATTTTTGGGAAAAAATATATTAGGTTCAGGTTATGATTTGGATTTATACGTTCATTGTGGTGCCGGAGCTTACATCTGTGGGGAAGAAACTGCATTGATTGAATCATTGGAAGGAAAAAGAGGAAATCCTCGTATCAAACCACCATTTCCTGCAATTTCAGGGCTTTGGGCAAATCCAACGGTTGTAAATAACGTAGAAACGATTGCCGCTGTACCTTGGATTATCAATAATACAGGTGCGGAATATGCTAAAATTGGTATTGGACGTTCTACAGGAACCAAATTAATTTCGGCTTCAGGGCATATTAAAAACCCAGGTGTTTACGAAATTGAATTGGGATTAAGTGTTTACGAATTCATGAATTCTGATGAATATTTAGGCGGAATGAGTTCTGACAGACCTTTAAAAGCTTTTGTACCGGGAGGAAGTTCTGTTCCCGTTTTACCTGCCCATTTAATTTATAAAACTGCCGCTGGCGAAGATCGTTTGATGTCATACGAATCGTTAAGTGACGGTGGATTTGCAACTGGTTCTATGTTAGGATCAGGTGGATTTATTGTTTATAATGATACGTCTTGCATCGTTCGTAATACTTGGAATTTCTCCCGTTTTTATCACCACGAAAGTTGTGGACAATGTTCTCCTTGTCGTGAAGGAACAGGCTGGATGGAAAAAGTATTGCACCGAATAGAAAATGGTCACGGTCGTGAAGAAGATATCGATTTGCTTTTAAGCATTCAAAGTAAAATTGAAGGAAATACAATTTGTCCATTAGGTGATGCGGCGGCTTGGCCAGTGGCAGCAGCAATTCGTCACTTTAGAGATGAATTTGAATACCACATCCGTTTCCCGGAAAAAATAAAAAATAGAGATCATTTTGTTGCTGAACCTTTTGAAAAAGTAAAGCATTTAGTTTCTAAAGTAATCGTATAAAGTCAAGAATTTCAGAAAATGAAAGTAACCATAGACGGTCAAAGCATAGAAGTAGAACCAGGAACAACAATCCTGCAAGCAGCACGTATGATAGGTGGAGAAGTAGTTCCACCGGCAATGTGCTATTATTCTAAACTAAAAGGAAGCGGTGGAAAATGCCGTTGTTGTTTAGTGGAAGTTGCCAAAGGAAGTGAAGCTGATCCAAGACCAATGCCTAAATTAATGGCATCTTGTGTAACAGGTTGTATGGACGGAATGGAAGTGAATAGTAAATCTTCACCGAGAGTTCAAGAAGCAAGAAAATCAGTAACAGAGTTTTTATTGATCAATCACCCATTAGATTGTCCGGTTTGTGATCAAGCAGGAGAATGTGATTTGCAAAATTTAAGCTTTGAGCACGGTAAATCAGAAAGTCGTTTTATCGAAGAAAAAAGAACCTTTGAGCCAGAAAATATTGGTCCGAATATTCAATTGCACATGAACCGTTGTATTCTTTGTTACCGTTGTGTAATGGTTGCAGATCAATTGACTGACGATCGTGTTCACGGGGTAATGGATAGAGGAGATCATTCGAATATATCGACTTGTATTTCTAAAGCGGTTGATAATGAGTTTTCAGGAAATATGATTGATGTTTGTCCAGTTGGCGCATTGACGGATAAAACATTCAGATTTAAATCTAGAGTTTGGTTCAGTAAGCCTTATAATGCACACAGAGATTGTCCTACATGTTCTGGAAAAACTACGGTTTGGATGTTTGGTGATGAAATCCAACGTGTTACCGGAAGGAAAGACGAATACCATGAAGTGGACGAATTTATTTGTAACGGATGTCGTTTTGATCACAAAGACATAAAAGATTGGATTATCGAAGGTCCTAGAGCATTCGAAAAAGATTCGGTTATCAATCAAAATAAATACAACAGAAAATTACAAAAAGTTGAAATTGCTACCGAAGATCATATCCTTTTAGGTAGAGAAGAAGACCGTAAGAAAATAAGCATGGTGGAGATTCCATTGACTGAAGAAGACATTATTAATCAAAAAAGTTTGGGAAATAATGAATAGTACACTTATCATAGATAAAAGCGTAATTATTGTGGTAGTTTTTGCTATTACAATGCTTATGGCGATGTATTCCACTTGGGCTGAACGTAAAGTTGCAGCTTGGCTTCAAGATAGAATTGGTCCGAACAGAGCAGGTCCAATGGGTTTGTTTCAACCGCTTGCTGATGGTTTAAAATTATTTTCGAAAGAAGAATTTGAACCGAATACCCCAAACAGATTTTTGTTTTTTGTAGGTCCTGCAATTGCAATGAGTACCGCTTTAATGACCAGTGCCGTTATTCCTTGGGGAGATCATTTTCATTTGTTTGGAAGAGATATTTTACTTCAGGCAGCTGATATTGATGTGGCATTATTGTACTTTTTTGGAGTAGTATCTGTTGGAGTTTATGGAATCATGATTGGTGGTTGGGCATCTAATAATAAGTTCTCTTTGATGGGTGCTGTTCGTGCCGCTTCGCAAATGGTTTCTTATGAAGTTGCGATGGGACTTTCAATGATTGCTTTGTTGATGATGACCGGAACGTTGAGTTTGAGAGAAATTTCAGCGCAGCAAGCAGGAATGAATTGGAATGTTTTTTATCAGCCATTGTCCTTTTTAATCTTTTTGATTTGTGCTTTTGCAGAAACAAACAGAACTCCATTTGACTTAGCAGAATGCGAAAGTGAATTAATTGGAGGTTACCATACCGAATATTCATCAATGAAAATGGGATTTTATTTATTTGCTGAATATGCGAATATGTTTATCTCTTCAACGATTTTGTCCGTTTTGTTCTTTGGAGGGTATAACTATCCGGGAATGAGTTGGGCTGTTGAAAATTGGGGTGTTAATATTGCTAATGTTATTGGGATTGTTGCTCTTTTTATAAAAATATGTAGTTTCATTTTCTTCTACATGTGGGTGAGATGGACTATTCCAAGATTTAGATACGATCAATTGATGCATTTGGGTTGGAGAGTATTGATTCCATTATCAATCATCAATATTATGATTACCGGTATTGTGATTTTGAGAAGTGAAATTGCAACTTATTTAGGATTTTAATTAGTACCGAAAAGCCCTAGCCCTGATAGCAGTGGAAATCCTTTTATCCTGAACTTGTTTCAGGATCCTGAAACAAGTTCAGGATAAAAGATTGAAACGAATAGCAGGATTAAGCTTCAAATAAAAATAAAAAATGTCAATAGAAAGTATATCCTTATCGGGAAGAAAAAAAATGGTCTCTAATAAAGAGATGACTTTTTGGGAAAATATGTATCTGATTGCGATAATCAAAGGGTTGATTATTACTATCAAGCACTTGTTCACTCGAAAAGTTACGATTCAATATCCAGAGCAAGTACGTGAAATGAGTCCCGTTTATCGTGGTCAGCACATGTTGAAACGTGATGAAGAAGGTCGCGAGAATTGTACGGCTTGTGGTTTGTGTGCGTTGTCTTGTCCTGCTGAAGCAATCACCATGAAAGCGGAAGAGCGCAGAGCTGATGAAAAACATTTGTACAGAGAAGAGAAATATGCTTCGATTTACGAGATCAATATGTTGCGTTGTATTTTTTGTGGATTGTGTGAAGAGGCTTGTCCGAAAGATGCAATTTATCTAACGACTTCAAAAGTATTGGTTCCTTCCAGTTATGAAAGAGAAGATTTTATATTTGGAAAAGACAAATTGGTCATGCCTTTAGAAATGGCAATGAAAAACGCTCAACTTAAAAACGCTAATTAATGATACATATACCTGATTTAGCTAATGCAACACCGATACAAATCATTTTTTGTGTTTTATCTATTATTACATTAGCCACTGCATTTTTGACAATTTTTAGTAGAAACCCGATCCACAGTGCTATTTATCTTGTGATTTGTTTCTTTTCGGTTGCAGGTCATTATTTGTTATTGAATGCGCAGTTTTTGGCAATTGTTCATATTATTGTTTATTCTGGAGCGATTATGATTTTATTTTTATTCACCATTATGTTGATGAATTTGAATGAACAAAAAGAAGTACATAGACCAAGGATTACCAGATTAGGCGCTATTGTTTCTTTTTGTTTGATATGCATCGTTCTTATTTTGATTTTTATAAACTCAAAACCAATTGTTGGAGAATATGTTGCTACTGGAGAAGATTTTCAGTCTATAAAAGTATTAGGTAGAATATTACTAAACGAATATATGGTTCCTTTTGAATTTGCTTCTATATTACTTTTGGTTGCTATGATTGGGACTGTTTTATTGTCTAAAAAAGAAAAACTGCAAAAATAAGATGAACAATATTTTAAATCAAATAGGCATAGAAAATTATATATTCCTTTGCGTGATACTTTTTTGTATTGGCGTTTTTGGAGTGCTATACAGACGAAATGCCATTATCGTATTTATGTCAATTGAAATAATGCTAAATGCAGTAAACTTATTGTTTGTGGCATTTTCTACCTATCACCAAGATGCGCAAGGACAAGTTTTTGTGTTTTTCTCGATGGCTGTTGCAGCTGCAGAAGTTGCGGTAGGATTAGCAATTCTAGTTTCAATATTTAGAAATTTAGGCTCAATTACTATCGATAATTTAAAAAACTTAAAAGGATAAATGGAAATGAATACCAATATAGCTTTAGTTTTAGTTCTTGCTCCTTTTTTAGGATTTTTAATCAATGTTTTCTTTGGGAAAAGCCTGGGGAAATTGCTGTCTGGAATAATTGGAACCGGTACTGTTGTGGTTTCTTTTATTGCAACCGCTTATTTCTTCAGTGGAATTTCAGCACAACCGGAGGGAATTTATATTTCACTTTTTAACTGGATTCAAATCAGTAATTTCAAAGTTGATTTTGGATTTCAATTAGATCAATTGTCAATTTTATGGTTGCTTTTCGTAACTGGAATTGGATCTTTGATTCATTTGTATTCTATCAGTTACATGCACGATGATGAAAATATGCACAAGTTCTTTGCGTATTTGAATCTGTTTATATTTTTCATGATCACTTTAGTAATAGGAAGTAACTTATTAGTCATGTTCATTGGGTGGGAAGGCGTAGGTCTTTGTTCTTATTTGCTAATTGGATTTTGGCATAAAAACCAAGATTTCAATGATGCAGCTAAGAAAGCGTTTATCATGAACCGAATTGGGGATTTAGGTTTATTAGTTGGGATTTTTATCCTTGGAAGCTTATTCTCGACATTAGATTTTGCTACATTAAAAACGGCTATTGCTACGGCTACCAATTTAAATAGCTATTGGATTGGAGTTGCAGCTTTTGCTCTATTTATTGGAGCTTGTGGAAAATCAGCACAAATCCCATTGTATACTTGGTTACCGGATGCGATGGCTGGACCAACACCGGTTTCGGCATTGATTCACGCGGCGACAATGGTTACTGCAGGTATTTTTATGATTACCAGATTAAACTTTTTATACAGTCTTGATTTGCCGAGTATGCATTTGGTAAATGATATTATTGCGATTGTTGGAGCAGTTACTGCTTTAGTAGCAGCTACAATTGGATTGGTTCAAAATGATATTAAGAAAGTATTGGCCTATTCTACCGTTTCCCAGTTGGGATTAATGTTTTTGGCTTTAGGTTTAGGGGCTTATGAAGTGGCTGTTTTCCACGTAATCACACATGCTTTCTTCAAAGCTTGTTTGTTCTTGGGTTCAGGTTCAGTAATCCACGCTTTGCACGGAGAACAAGACATTCGCAAAATGGGTGGTTTGAAAAAATCGATGCCAATTACTTTTATAACGATGTTGATTGCTTCCTTAGCGATTTCTGGAGTTCCATTGTTTTCGGGTTTTTTCTCGAAAGACGAAATTTTATTAGTGGCTTTCGAACATACAATTCCATTATGGGTTGTAGCTTCGGTTGCGTCTATAATGACTGCTTTTTATATGTTTAGATTGATGTTTTTAACTTTCTTCCAAGAATTCAGAGGAACAGAAGAGCAAAAGCATCATTTACATGAAAGTCCCTCTTTGATTACTTTTCCTTTAATTGTTTTAGCGATATTGGCAACAATAGGCGGATTAATCAGTTTGCCAGGAAATAGTTGGTTGAATGGATATTTAACGCCTATTTTACCAGAATTATTGAATGCTGAACACCATTTAGGAACTACAGAATATATGTTGATGGCTATTGCAGTTGTGGGCGGATTAGTAGGAATTGGTTTGGCTTATGCCAAATACATCAAACAAAACACAGTTCCTACAGAAGATGCTGAAATCACAGGGTTTTCTAAAGTACTTTACAATAAATATTATGTTGATGAATTCTATGATGCTATTTTTGTTAAACCAATTAATGTCTTGTCTCGTTTTTTCAGAGACACTATAGAAACAGCTTTATCAGCTTTAGTTTTTGGATTCGGAAAAGTAACTAACGAAATAAGTTATCAAGGAAAGAAAATACAAAATGGAAGCATTGGACTTTATCTTTTTGTTTTCGTATTAGGGCTTTGTGCCATTGTTTCTTATTTATTTTTAGCTCAATAATCTTATACTATGAATGTATCTCTAATATTAATTATACTTTTAGTTGGTTCGTTTGCAACTTTTCTTGCAGGCGATAAACTAGCTTCAAAAGTGGCTTTGTTCTTTGGGTTGGCTGCTGCAGGCTGTTCTATTGTATTATTAAATCACTATAATTTAGGTGAAAATATCAGTTTCATCAAACAGTGGATTACAAAACCTAATATTTCTTTTGCTTTAAAAGCAGACGGACTTTCGCTGGCAATGCTTTTATTGACTACGGTTTTGACTCCAATTATTATTTTCTCTTCTTTTGGAAATGAATATAAAAATTCAAAATCATTTTATGCCTTAATTCTGTTTATGTCATTTGCAATGGCGGGAACATTCTTAGCATCAGACGGTCTTTTATATTATATATTTTGGGAATTATCATTGATTCCTATTTACTTTATCGCATTAATATGGGGTAACGGAGACACAGAAGAACGCAAAAAAGCAGTAGTTAAATTCTTTATCTATACGCTTGCAGGCTCATTATTTATGCTTGTGGCTTTTGTTTATATGTATCAAAAAGCGGGTAGTCTTTTATTGGAAGATTTATATAAATTGAATTTATCTGCAACCGAACAATTATGGATATTCTTGGCTTTCTTCTTGGCTTATGCTATTAAGATTCCATTGATTCCTTTCCACACTTGGCAGGCTAATGTGTACCAAAAAGCACCAACTGTTGGAACGATGCTTTTGTCGGGTATTATGCTAAAAATGGGATTGTACAGCGTTATCCGTTGGCAATTACCGCTAGCACCACTAGCCGCTAAAGAATACATGTTCCTCTTTATTGGACTTGGAATAGCAGGTGTAATTTACGGTTCAATTGTAGCATTGAGACAAAAAGACTTGAAGAAATTATTAGCGTATTCTTCTTTGGCACACGTTGGATTAATAGCTGCCGGAACCTACACGTTGACATTAGACGGATTGCGTGGAGCAGTTTTACAAATGATTGCACACGGTTTTGTGGTTGTTGGATTGTTTTTTGTTGCTGAGATTATTTTCAGAAGATATGAAACCAGAGCAATTGCTGAAATGGGAGGTATTCGTGCTCAAACACCAAAATTCACATCCATGTTTTTAATTTTGGTTTTGGCTTCAGTAGCATTGCCAACTACTTTTAACTTTGTTGGAGAATTCACCGTTTTATACAGTCTTTCACAAATAAATATTTGGTTTGCCATTTTAGGAGGATTAACTATAATTTTAGGAGCATATTATATGTTGAAAATGTTTCAACATGCTATGTTAGGCGAAACCAATTCAAAACTTTTTGCCGATGTAACTATCAATGAAGGAATAACTTTGGTAATTGTAATTGCTGTCCTGTTCTTTTTTGGAATGTATCCAAAACCAATCATTGATTTGATCACACCAAGTCTTGAAGAAATTTTAACTCAAATAAACCGAATTAACTAAGTCAAATAAAAAATGAATACATTAATAGCTATAATAGGATTAGGTGTTTTATGCCTTTTATTTGAAATTTTTAATTTAAGGAAAGCTATAGTTCCAATAACGATTATTGGATTATTGGCAGTTCTTGGTTTAACGATATCTGAATTTAATTCCACACAGAGTTACTATAACAATATGATTATTGTTAGTAAATTTTCAACTGTATTTTCTTCTTTGTTTATTGTGCTTACTATTTTCTTAGTGGCTTTAGGACATAATTTTTACGAAAATCATCAATCTAAAATTTCTGATTTTATTGCGATAAAAGTGTTTTTATTGGCGGGAGCAGTGGCGATGGTTTCTTTTGGGAACTTAGCGATGTTCTTTTTGGGAATCGAAGTATTATCCATATCACTTTATATTCTTGCGGCAAGTGACCGTATGAATTTAAAAAGTAACGAAGCGGGAATGAAGTATTTCTTAATGGGCTCTTTTGCTTCGGGAATTATTCTTTTTGGTATTTGTTTAATTTACGGAGCGATGGGAAGTTTTGACGTTACTGAAATCAGCGAATTATCACAATCGGCGGAATTGCCAATTTGGTTTCCAATTGGGATTGTATTGTTAACGATTGGGATGTTATTCAAAGTTGCTGCCGTTCCTTTTCATTTTTGGGCACCGGACGTTTACGAAGGTTCTCCTGCATTGACAACAGCATTGATGAGCACTTTGGCAAAAGTAGTTGCCATGGCGACTTTATACAAATTGCTTTACGTTATGAATGCTGATATTTCAGAGGCATTCAAAACTATTGTAGTCGTTATTTCTATGGCTTCCATGACTGTTGGTAATATTATGGCCTTAAGACAAACAAACGTGAAACGTATGTTGGCTTTTTCAGGGATTTCTCATGCTGGTTTTATGTTGATGACTTTATTGAGTTTGTCCACTTCAGCAGGTAGTTTGCTGTATTATGCATCAGCCTATTCTCTGTCTGGAATCGCAGCTTTTAGTGTGATTTTATACGTTTGTAAAAATAGAGATAACGAAGATGTTGTGAATTTTCACGGTTTAGGAAAAACAAATCCATTGTTAGCAGCTATTCTTACAGCCGCTTTACTTTCAATGGCTGGTATTCCAATTTTTGCTGGATTCTTTGCTAAATTGGTTTTGTTCAATCAAACGATTCAAGCGGGTTATTTGGCTTTAGTAATCGTAGCAGTTGTGAATTCTATCATAAGCGTTGGGTACTACTTCAAATTGATTTTGGTAATGTATACTAAAGAACCAAACGAGGAAAGAAAAGGAACGCCGGTTATTATTTATGCAGTTGCCGTTATAGCGATTGTCTTGAATATTGCCTTAGGTTTGTTTCCATCTTTTGTTTTGGATTTATTGGGATAAACCAAAGTTTTAAAAATATACAAAAACCATCAAGAGTAATTTTGATGGTTTTTTTGTTTCAAAGATTTTCTATTTCCTTGATTGTAATAAATATTTACTATTCGGGTATTTATAATAAAATTCCAAAACTCAAAAAGCCTAAAACCGAATTGATTAATTTTGCCTTATAAATTCAATTTTGAATTTCAATTAAATAAATGAAGATGGAAAATAAATTAAAAATACAAATCTGGTCGGATATCATGTGTCCGTTTTGTTATATAGGAAAAAGAAGGATTGAAGAAGCATTGCAGCTTTTTGAACATAAAGATGCTGTTGCCATTGAATGGAAAAGCTTTCAATTAGATGCTGGTTTTATTGCGTCTCCTGACGATAATATGGCAGAACATTTAGCAGAAAAATACAGAAAAGATAGGGATTGGGCTCAAAACATGCTCGATAACATGACTCAAAATGCAAAGGCGGCAGGATTGGATTTCCATTTTGAAAAAGCAGTTCTTGCGAATTCATTGAATGCACATCGTCTGTTGCATTTGGCCAAAAAGTACAATCTGGCAAATGATTTAGAAGAACTATTATTCAAAGCGTATTTGACCGATGGCAAGAACGTTAATGATTTAAATACTTTAGCTGAATTAGGCCTTGAAGTTGGGCTAGAAGCGGAAGAGATGAAACAAGTTTTGTATTCTGATGCTTTTGCAAATGAAGTAAATGAAGATATTGCAGTGGCAAATTCAATAGGTGTGCAAGGTGTTCCCTTTTTTGTTTTCGAAAATAAATATGCAATTTCCGGAGCGCAACCCGCAGCCGCTTTTTTACAGACACTGGAAAAAGTATGGGTAGAAGGTAAATTTGAATCGAAAGTAACTTTGCTGAATACAACAACTGAAAATAGTTGCGACATCAATGGTTGTGACTAAAACTGAGAATAGCTTCAAACAAAAGTCCCGTTGATAATTCGTATCAACGGGACTTTTTAACTAACCATTTATAAAAAAACTAATTATCTTTTATCTAATCTGATATCTAAACTTCCTGTTACTTTAGTGTCTTCAACTTTGGTTTTTGTACCATTAGTTCTGTAATAGTATTGATCTTGATCATTTGAATTTTGGTTGTTCCCATAATCACGATTGTCGTTGTCATCGTTATTTTGATTATTTCTATAATCACGATCATTATTGTCATAGTTGTTCTGACTGTATTCATTCGCTCTACGCCCTTTTACACTTCCAACAATATCAACAATTTGACCACGACGGTTGTAAATAATTTGCAATCCACCAACTTGCTCTAAGGCGTAACGGTTGTAAGACATGTATACTGAACCAACTCGTTTAATTCTATCATTTGAATCATAGTTGATAAATACATTTCCAATACGTCTTACTTTACCAGAATTATCATGTTCCACTTTTACACCGTAATTTTCATTTCGATAATTTGTGGGCGCACCATACGTTTTGTTTACTGCACTTGTTCGGGTTGATTTATAATACATATCATTACCATTTGATGGACGTGTATTGAAATCAAATTGTCCGTCAGGGAATACAAAAAATTCGATTCCTCTTTCGGTGAACACAATTGGTTCCGCATTTCTAAAATCAACAGGGGATCTTCTTTCAAGAGAAAAATTCGTTTTTTCTCTTGCATTCGCTACACCACCTCCAATAAGGAAGATACTAGCTACTAAAAGGGTAATTTTTTTCATAATCAATATAATTTGGGTTTTGCCTACTCTCGAGCTTTTCGGCTTACGCTTTTTTACTTATTTGATAAGGTATATCCAAGTAGCGTGCCAAAGTTTTGAATAACGGTTTCGTGCTTATGAAATGTGAATTGTTTTTTAATGTTTAAAATACTTAAAATCAACGAATTGATATTCTTAAATAAATAAATAATATAATTTTTAAGGAACGAATATTTATGTTTTTTTTAAGTGTAATTTTCCTTTAAGGATATTTTTTCTTGGCTTTTTACATAATTCAATAACTGATAATAGTTACTACAGCAATGAAAAGACTAAAATTAGAAGTCATTTTTTATTTCTAATAGTTGTCAAATAACCTTGATGAATGTTTTGTCTTTGCCAATAAATATTTAAATTTACTTTAACCTAACGGTGTATTTTATCTGTAAATGGGGAATTAGTAATGTTCAAATTAGCTTGACAAAAGAAATAAACTAATACTATAAGTAGCATTAGTTTTAAAACTATAGAAAATGATTAATAGGAGTGAAAGTACAAAAGTAATTCGTTGGGGAATATTAGGATGTGGTAATGTTACTGAAGTAAAAAGTGGTCCTGCATACCAGAAAACTGAAGGCTTTACAATCGAAGCAGTGATGCGAAGAGATGCTGGTAAAGCCGCTGATTATGCTAAAAGACATGGAATAAGTAAATTTTACACTAATGGAGATGACTTAATTAATGATCCAGAAATTGACGCGATTTACATTGCGACACCTCCGGATACTCATAAATTTTACGGACTTAAGGTGGCTCAAGCCGGGAAAATTTGTTGTATCGAAAAACCTTTGGCACCAAATTATCAAGATAGTCTAAGCATTTATAAGGCTTTTGAAGAAAAAAATATCCCTTTGTTTGTTGCATATTATAGACGTACACTTCCTCGTTTTGAACAAATAAAAACATGGCTGGATGCTGATAGCATTGGTGCTATCAGACACATAAGATGGCATTTGAGTAAAGCTACAACGACTCAAGATTTATCTGGAGAATATAATTGGAGAACTGACTCTAAGATTGCTACTGGGGGTTATTTTGATGATTTGGCGAGTCATGGACTGGATTTGTTTATTCATCTTTTAGGAAATATAAAAGAGGTTTCAGGTATAAGTCTTAATCAACAAGGATTGTATTCTGCCAAAGATGCCGCTACAGCTTGTTGGGTTCATGAATCTGGAATCACTGGAACTGGAAGTTGGAACTTTGGTTGTTATGAGCGGGAAGATAAAGTCGAAATTTTTGGAAGTAAAGGAAAAATTACATTCTCTGTCTTTGAAAATGAGCCTTTAGTGCTTTCTAATGAGCAAGGAAAAACTGAAGTCTTTATTGAACATCCAGAAAATATTCAGTTGTATCATGCAAAGCAAATGCGGGAACATCTTCTTGGCAATAGTAAACATCCTTCAACAGGATTAACCGGTGCTCATACTAGTTGGGTTATGGATAAAATTATAGGAAACCTTTAGCAATTTAAAATAGTTCAAAACAAAAAAAAGGCTATCCCAAAAAGACAGCCTTCTCAAATTACTACAATTTATTTAATCACTATTTAACATCAACGGTTTCTATAAAAGTTTTCCCGTTAGAAGTTATCACAAACGTGCATCTGTCTCCTTCAATGTTACTTACATCAAATAGTTTACCCACATTTATTTCAGAAGGTAAGGTTTCTTTATATACCTCTATATCATTTGAGTTGTAAATTTTAACAGTAACTGGAGTTTGAGAAACGTTTAACATGTTAAGTGTTATTATTCCGTTTTTAGTTGTTAAAGAAGGTTTATAAACCTCAGAAACAGCATCAGCAGATAATTTAGCTATTTTACCAACAACCTCAATTTTATACTTTGAGATTTTAAGGTCGCTTTCAGCTTGTAAGTAATAAACTCCGTCTGGGAAAGCCGTTAAATCATATGTTCTGTTAATATCGTCGTCAGAAGTAACATTTTCTTGATAAATTAAATTGTCACTGGTGTCATAAATCGACAAGTCGATTTTCTTGATCTCTCTTAAAGTAAAACTTACAGTCTTTCCTTCTTCTTTTTTTAAATCTAATGAGAAATCAGCGTTCCCTGCATGTGCTTCTACGGCAGTTAATGCTACTGCGGCTAACACTAAACTAAATTTTAAAATCTTTTTCATAATGTAAATGTTTAGATTTATAATTGATTATTTATCTGATGCTAAATTACCCTAAGAGATTCATTATGAAGTAGTACAGGATTTTCTAATTTATGTGCTATTTTACCTTTTACGAAATCGATTAAGGTTAAAAAAGATAATTGTGTGTCTGTTTTAGGTAATTTTGTACTAATTCTAAATACGTAGTCGATGAAAATAGTACCGCCTGCCTTTGAAATTATAGCCCCATCCTTTGGGAGTTCCTTTTATTTTTCTCAATATGTTGAAAATGCCAACAGTAAGGCACATTTATGGCATTATCATCCAGAAATCGAATTGGTCTTTGTAAATGGAGGATCTGGGAAACGACAAATAGGGAGCCATATATCCTATTATACTGATGGAGACCTAATACTTATAGGGAGTAACTTGCCTCATTGTGGGTTTACCAACGAAGAAACTGGGAATAAAAATGAAACGGTCATACAGATGAAACCGGATTTTCTGGGGAATGATTTTTTTGATATTTCCGAAATGAAGAATATTCGGAATCTTTTTAGTCAAGCCAAAGCTGGAATTGCTTTTGGAGGAGAAACTAAAAAGAATATTGGAAAGAAAATTGAATCTATGGAAAAACAGTCGCATTTTGAAAAGTTGCTGACCATGTTAAGCATTCTCAATGAACTGGAATTATCCAATGAATATACCGTTTTGAATGCTGATGGATTTAGGATGGAAATGCAGATGCAGGATAATGATCGTATTAATGCGGTTTTTAATTATGTGAAAGATAATTTTCAGGAACATATTACGCTAGAAGAAGTGGCTGTATTGGTAAGCATGACTGTGCCTTCTTTTTGCCGTTATTTTAAAAAAATCACCAACAAAACATTTACTCATTTTGTAAATGATTATCGTTTGGTCCACGCGTCTAAACTACTGGCAGAAAAACCCATAAGCATTACTGAAATCTGTTTTGAAAGTGGTTTCAATAATTTTAGCTATTTCAATAAATCATTCAAGGAGTTTACGGGTAAAAGTGCTTCGCAATACCGTCAGGAACTTAGTTCTGTGCTTAAATAAAGAATTTCAACAGTAAGTTAAAATGTCTTAAAATTAAATATTACCAGACTAATTCTATTTTCTGTCCTTTTTTCAAAGTAATTTTTTTGGTTTTGTCTCCATTAATAAGTGTTGTATTTCCACCATTTTTAGAAAAAATAGTTGCTTTTTTTACCGTTTTATTGCTCCATTCCATCGAAATTACAAATCCTCCTCTGGCACAAATTCCTTTTACGGCGCCACTTTCCCAAGCATCGGGTAGGGCAGGGAGTAATCTGATTTCGTTTTCATTAGACTGAACCAACATTTCGGCTACTGCGGCAGCCCCTCCAAAATTTCCGTCTATCTGAAAAGGAGGATGCGCATCGAATAAATTAGGATACGTTCCGCCACCTCTTCTTGACTTCTCTGTTTTTTTTCCATCAGGATCTACATATCGAAGCAATTCCCGGAACATTTTATAGGCATGATTACCATCCCAAAGTCTTGCCCAAAGATTAATGCGCCAGCCTTTTGACCAACCCGTTGTTTCATCGCCTTTTATTTCAAGCGTTTGTCTGGAAGCACTGGCCAAGTCTGGAGTTTTTAATGGTGTAATGTGGTCTCCAGGAAAAAGTCCGAATAGCTGCGATTGATGGCGGTGTTTTGGGTCTTCATCGTTCCAGTCAAAATACCATTCTTGTAGGTTTCCTTTTTTTCCTATTTGATATGGATAGAATTTTGAAAGTGCTGTTTCGAGTTTTGCTCTAAATTCAGTATCCACATTTAACACTTTTGAAGCTTTAATCGTTTTATCAAAACATTCGCGTATCATCGCCAAATCTGCAGTTCCGCCGTACATCGTGGCTCCAATGAAACCATCGGGCGCGATGTATTTATTTTCTGGAGATGTTGATGGCGAAGTGATTAAATAGCCATTTTTATCAGTTATCATCCATTCTAAAAAGAATTGAGAGGCTCCTTTCATAATAGGATATCCTTCGTTTTTTAAATAATTTTTGTCTTGTGTAAAAACATAATGTTCCCAAATATGAGTACTTAACCAAGCTCCTGCCGTATTCCAACATGCCCAACTTGGGTCTTCTTTTCCGAAGTTCCCAACAGGATTTGTCATTGCCCAAATGTCAGAATTATGAGCCGCAGCCCAGCCATTGACGCCATAAAATGTCTTGGCGGTCACTTTACCCGTTATAGAAAGGTTTTTTATGAAACTCAAAAGCGGGAGGTGTAATTCGGAAAGATTAGTGTTTTCGGCAAGCCAATAATTTTCTTCCAAATTGATATTCATAGTATAATTACAACTCCAGGGTGGGTTTAGGTGTGGATTCCAAAGCCCTTGCAAATTGGCTGGAACACCTTTGGTTCTGGAACTGCTAATGAGTAAATAACGTCCATATTGAAAATACAAAACTTCTAAATTCTTATCTTCTTTTCCTTCTGAGTAGCGCAACAAACGCTCGTCTGTAGGTAAATCTGGCGCTGTTGTTTTTCCAAGATTTAAACTAACTCGATTGTAAAATTTTTGATAATCGGCGGTATGGGATTGTTTTAATTTATCGAATGATTTTAGAAATGCTTTGTTCAAATTGGCTAATGCAATCGCTTTATCGTTTAGTCCTTCGGTAGCGGGATTCTTGTCAAAGCCATTAAAACTCGTTGCAATTGATACATAAATTAAAGCTTCGGTTCCGTTTTTTAATCCCAAACTCGTATCGGAATTTACAACTGTACCGTCCGTATTTTTGATTTTCATCAGAGTTGTAAAACGTGTTCCTCTTTCTTTTTCCAAAAGAAAAGACGGCACCACTTGATAGCCAGGGTTTTCGTGAATAGGTGCAAAGCCATTCATTGTGAGTACATTATTTTTAGTTTCTGTTTTGAATTTCAATAAACTATTAGAATTGATATCAAAATTTAACGCCCCTTTTTGACTGCTTGTCAATTTGATTATCATGATTTGGTCTGGTGCCGAAACAAAATATTCACGAGTAAATTTCACGCCATTAATTTCATAACTGACTTTGGAAATGGCATTAGAAATATCCAATTCTCTATAATAATTCGAAGCTTTCCCAGAGTGATGACTATTAATTTCCATAGTTCCCAATGGTGCATATGACTCGGAATTTTTACCTTGAATTTTTTTATTCAATTCGTCGGCAAGTTTGTAATTTTCATTTTTTAATGCTTCCCGAATTGCAGGTATATTTTTATACGCTTCAGGGTTCATGTTGGCATTTACAGGTTCTCCTGACCAAAGTGTGATGTCATTCAAATAAATTTTATCCAAATTTACCCCTCCAAAAACCGTTGCTCCCATTTTTCCATTTCCTAAAACCAGACTTTCTTCAAAAAAATCAGCTGATTGGTTATACCACAGAATATGATTGGATTGAGCTATAGCTTTTCCACTGAAAAAGGAACAGATGAAAACTAGAAATAGTTTTTTAAAAAAGCTTAATTTCATATGTAGATAATTATCTGATTTAAACTTAAAAAAATAATTGATTGTTATTTAATAAATAGGTTTGTAAATAAAATTTTTAAAAATAACCTGCCCATCACCTACAGCAGAAAGCCCTAATCGAAGACTCATGAAACCACTCAATACATTATGATTGAATGAGGATACTTCTGCAGAGTTTTCAATTTTCATCCACTCTTTTCCATTAATGCTATAAAACATATTTACCAGTTGTTCTTTCTTTTCCAAACGAAGGAACAGCTGTGTTTTGTTGATCCCTTTTTGAGTAGGGAATTGCCATGATCTAAGAATTGCCAATACATTCTCTTTATCGGCAGCTATTCCTGTATAAAGTTTACTGTCATAAAAGAGAATTAACCCAGCCGCAGCATCACCTTCTATTTTGACTTCAACTTGAGCTACATAGGAATGGTCAGACGGCGTGCATAAAAGTGGTGAGCTTTCACCAATACTTTTTCCTTTCCCTTTAATTTGTATTCCGTCTTTAGTTAGTTTAAACCTTTTCGTGTCAAACTCGTTAAAGAATTGCCATTGTGGACTAAGTATTGCAGTTGAAAAAGTATCGGAAAGGGAAAAATCACTTTTAGAGGTCTGACCTGCCGGTTTTTTAATTGGCTCTTCCGCTTTTATTGCTTCAGGACTTTTATACCAGCCATCACTAGTCCATTCTACAGGTTGCAGAAGTGTCTGCCGCCCCATGTTATAATAGCCATTTTCATAACCGTGAAAAACCATCCACCATTTTCCATTAACATCGTCAATCAGTGTTGCATGACCTTTAGACCACCATTTTTCGGAACTGTCTTTTGTTCTGATAATTGGATTGTATGGAGAGTTTTCCCATGGTCCTAAAGGTGATTTTGACCTTGCTGATATCACCATATGACTTGTGGCCGGACCTGCAGTACCTCCTTCGGCAACAGTAAGATAATAATAATTACCTCGCTTTAAAACTTTGGGACCCTCCATACAAAAACACTCAATAGACCATTCCGTTGGTATTTTCCACCCATCATAAACATGTTTACCCATACCAACGACTGAAAGTCCATCTTTGGCTAGCGGAACATAATTCCCATTACTGAAATAAAGGAATCGGTTCCCCTTTTCATCAACAAAATGTCCCGGATCAATATTGCCGATTTTTAAGTTTATCGGATCACTCCAAGGACCGTTTATAGCATCTGCCCATACCACATAATTAGTTTCATTTGCCGGAAAGTAGATGTAAAATTTGTTATTGTATTTTACCAAATCAGGAGCCCATACTGAACCTACACTTTTTTTGAGAGCGTGTGTAGCAGGCTTCCAGTTCACTAAATCTTTGGAAGTCCAGATTAGCAATCCAGGATAATAATTGAATGAAGAATGTACAATATAGTAATCTTCTCCATCTCTAATTATTGATGGATCAGGGTAATCTCCAGCAAATATGGGGTTTTGATAAAAATCATTACCAACTTTCGTGTTCTGTTGCTGTGCATTGATTGCAAGCGATAGGGAGAATATAAATAATAGGATCGTTTTTTTCATAATTGATAATTCACAATTTCATTGTAAGATTATAATCTTAAATTACTTGCTGACTTTATATTTTTCATTTGCGGTAATCATTTCCCAATCATCGGTTCGGAAAGGAGATGCAGGAAAATTTTCTTTATTGAAAAGGTTTATCTCCGTATCATCATCTGCCCAACCGTAATGAATAGCAATTGGATTTGGTACCATTTCATTAGAAACTATTACTTTATTATCCTTGATAATCGCTTTCGCGGCATAGAAAATTTTATCAGCACCTGCGATTTCAAATCCTTTTAAATTTCCATCATTATCAGACGTTGACAATCCGCTACCGATATTATCAAAGGTTAGAATTATTTGGTTTCCTTTTATTTCTAAGGATTTATAAGTTGGTCCGCTGTAAATCATTTTCTTGCCATAAGCGTTATGCAAAGCAATCGCAGCCAATCGTTTTCCTACATCTTGTTTGTTTGTGGGATGAATGTCTTTTGCGTTACCAATATCTGTCGTTACCGCCATTCCGGTGTTTGGCAATTGCAAAGTTTGGGTTTGCGCTTCGCGAAGTTCTGCCCATCGGCTGCCTTTTTTACTGTTTCCGTTGAACTCATTGAAGGTGGATAATTGTACAAAATAAAAAGGGAAATCGCCTTGCTTCCATTTTGTTCTCCAATCGGTTATCATCAATGGGAATGCTTTTTTGTATTGTTTGGCTCTCCACACATTGGCTTCACCCTGATACCATAAAACGCCTTGAAAAGCATACGGAATTAATGGATTGACCATCGCATTATACAACAACGAAGGGTAACTATTGGGAGACAAAGCAGTTTTTACAACAATCACTTTATACTTCCATTTTCCTTCTAAAGGAATGATTGTGCTACCAAGTGTTAGTTTCAAATCCGAAGATTCTCCATATATTCCACCGCCACCACTGTTATCGACAATTCTTACAGCAATAACATTTTTACCTTCTTTCAATATATTTGCTGGGATTGTATACAATCTTTTGGCATCCCAAAGGGTATTTCTACCCACTTCAATTCCGTTTACATAAGTGATGTCTTCATCATCAATTTTTGATAAACTTAAAGTAGTTCCGTTTTTAATATCTTCTGCCGAAAGGGTTATTGTTTTTCGCATCCAAACTACACCGTCCAAATCACCCAATGGCTGGTTTTCCCATAGTCCAGGGACGTTAAGTTCTGCCCAACTCGCATCATTAAATCCTAATTCTTTAAAACTGGTTTCGTTGACGGTATTCACTTCGGTTCCTTGAATTTTTTCGACTCTTTCTTTCATTGTTTTTGCATACAATTTTGAGATAGAATCCATATTCAGCATTGGCACATCGGCAATTACTGTTTTAAATTCATCGCTTTTTTCGAATGCTTGACGGCTAGTCCAAGTCTCCACACAAGTTCCGCCCCAAGAGGTGTTTATGATTCCGATTGGAATTTTTAATTCGGCATATAATTTTTTGGCAAAAAAGTAACCCACAGCCGTAAAATCACGCACCGTTTCTTTGCTACAAACGGCCCATTTTCCTGCTTTTAAATCCTCTTTTGGCGAACCACTCAAATCTTGGGCAACACCAAAATGGCGAATCATAGGATAATTAGAATCGCTGATTTCTTTCTCGGAATTCAGTGTTTTATACATTTGAAATTCCATGTTCGATTGTCCGCTGCAAATCCAAACTTCGCCAACCAAAACATTGGCTATGATGATTTTGTTTTTTCCTGTAATGGTTAATTCAAAAGGACCGCCTGCTTTTTCAGAATCTAAACGAACCATCCATTTCCCGGTTGCATCGGCTTTGATGGTTTTGGTTTGTTTATTGAAGTGGACTGCGATTTTTTCATTGGCATCAGCCCAACCCCAAACCGGAATTGCCTTGTTGCGTTGTAAAACCATTCCGTCAGAAAACAACAAAGGCATTCGAACATTGGCATTTGCCATTATGCTAGCAATCAGAAAAAGAAATACGATACTTTTTTTCATTTTTTATATTTTAAAAATTACGCTTAATTTTATAACAAACAGCATTATTAACTTTCATTTCTTTTAAACAGGTAATAAAATAAAAACCACTGCTATGAAAAGGGTTGTCATATAAGAGCATATAAGTATTGCTTTTTGCGTTCAGACTTAAATGATCTGGTATTTCTTATGTGGTTAAATTTAATACTATTTATTTTAGAATATAGCCATCAATTTACTTCAATCCATCAAGCAATCCAGTTAAAGCCTGAGTATCAAATACGGTATTGTTAGTTCGGTCAAAAATAGCAGAGGCATTAACACCCGTGTTTCCAGCATCCCAATAAAAAGGTAAAATTCCGTTTGCTTTGGCTTGTTTTACAACATATTTTAAAAAATAGGCTCTTGATGCTAAGTGCAAAGTCAATGCGTCACCTGTCAAATCACGTCGAATGGCCGCAAACTCTCCTAAGACAACAGGAATTCCTTTGTCTACAAATTGCGTTTTCATTGACAAGAAAAGTTTATCTAAATCGGCTTCTTCTCCCCAAGTGGCATTTCTATCGGTGTCAGTTGTGGAGTGATAATTTGCCCCCCAATAATAAAACATTTTACCCCAAGATGCATCCTTGTCCATTAGACAGAATTGATAAGGAGTATAATAATGCACCTCAACCATCATGCGACTCGCTACTTTATCGGTTGGCAAAGTCGCCATTAGTTTATTTGTTTTTTCAATATCCGTTGCTGGCCCTTGAACGACCAATGTACGATACGTATTTTTACCTCCTGTAGCACGAACTGCATCAATAAACGTTTGATGATATGATGTTAAAACTGCCATTTGAGTTGCGTTGTCTACATTTGGTTCATTGGCACTGGCAAAAAGTAAATGCTCATCAAAACCACGTAATTGAGTTGCTATTTGTTCCCAAAAGGCTTTTTGTTTGGCATTATTGGCTTCTTTTTGGGCTTCTGTACAATTATTTTCAAGCCATCCACCATCCCAATGGATATTGACAATTACATACATGTCATTGTCGACGCAGTATTGAACGACTTCTTTAACTCTATTTAGCCATTCTGTTTTTATTTGAGCAGTGCTGGTATTGGCTAAATTTTGATTCCAAGAACAAGGAATTCGAATCGCATTAAAACCACTTTGCTTTACAAGATCAATCAATGCTTTTGTAACCTTTGGATTTCCCCAAGCGGTTTCTCCACCAGTTGCTTCAAGTGTATTTCCAATATTCCAACCTAATTTTATTTTGGCAGCAAGTTGAACAGCAGTACTACTCATTCCAGAAGCATCGGCCGCAATAGGGTTTGTGTTGTAGCTTGGATAAAGTTCGGTTGCGACAACAGGTGCAGCTCCAAGTTGCGTCAAATTAATTTGGACTGAGGCTGCTTGGCTTGATTTTATGGTTATAACCGCTGAACGTACAGCGTTACTTGTATTTTCTGAGGCTGCTATATTAACCAAAGTTGTACCTGAATTTCCCGAGGCTTGGCTCAGCGTTATCCAACTTGTATCTGAGCTACTAATCGTCCAAGCATCAACATTGCTTGTAATAGTCACACCAACACTATTTACTATGCTTTGAAACTCTATTTTGTTGGTGTCTACAGTAAGTGATTTAGCTACTACCACTTCAGCTGGAGTGTCTTTACTACAAGCACAAATTGCTAATAAGAATAAACTTAAAATAAAAGGGAATACGTGGTTACTTACTGTTTTTTTCATTTTAATAGATTTTCGAGTTTTTAAATAAAGAAGACATAATTAGTGTTAGAGTGATTCTTATTTGATAGTTACGACAACTTCTTTTTTAATATCACGAGAAGAACTTCCTAATTTTAAAGTATAATTTCCTGGCTCAACAGTCCATTTTTTAGCGTCAACATTATAGTATGCTAATTCTTTTACTGGAACCTGAATTGTTATGGTTTGAGAATTCCCAGCAGCAACCAATACTTTCTGGAAGCCTTTTAATTCTTGTGCAGCACGGGTAATTTTCGAATCTGATTTAGACGAATATAATTGTACTACTTCTTTACCATCCACTTTTCCGGTATTTTTAACGGTTACTGAAACTGCAATCGTTTCGTTCACACTGTATCCTTTTTTATCCGTTTTGGCATTGTCGAAAGCAAAAGTGGTGTAAGATAATCCGTATCCAAAAGGATAAAGAGGCTCTGTTTTTTTAGTGTCAAACCAGCGATATCCTACCAGAATTCCTTCTGCATAGTTAACCGTTTTATCTCCAGGAAAACTGTTTGTCGCATGTGCAGGTGAATCCATAATGTTTTTCGGCATTGTCCAAGGCAATTTTCCAGAAGGATTTACTGTTCCTAACAATACATCTGCCAAGGCGTTTCCACCTTCAGAACCATTGAACCAACTCCAAACCAAAGCCGATGTTTTGTTTTTTATTTCTTCAAAGTCAAAAGGAGCTCCAGCAATCAAAACCACAATGGTTTTGGGATTAACGGCAACTATTTTTTTAATCAATTCTTCTTGCCCGAAAGGCAACGTTAAATTTCTACGATCAGAAGCTTCGGTTTCGTAATCACGGTTTGAACCTGCAAAAACAATGGCTATATCTGAATTTTTAGCGGCTTCAATAGCTTCCTCTAATTTAGCAGGATCCAATTGGTCAATTGTTACCGGACCATTCATGGTAATATCTCCTAAATTTCCTTTATTTTTTACTTCATAACGCTCTAAATATCCTTCTGCATAATTGATTTTGATGGAGCTTGGCAATCTATTTTTTAAACCTTCTAAAGGGGTAACCTCTCTTTTTGTTTTAACCCCTGCGCCAAATCCGCCCAAAGCATTTTTCTTAGTTGCATTGTTTCCAATAACAGCAATAGATTTTACGTCATCGAGTTTTAGAGGCAAGGCGTTATTTTCGTTTTTTAATAAAACTACTGCTTCTGATGCGATTTTGTAGGCATCTTGATAATGTGCTTCGGTTGCAATGCTGCCTTTTGCACGGTCTTTAGCTCCCATTGCTTTTACTTGAAACAAAGCTCCCAATATTCGTTTTACGTGAATATTAATTTCGGCTTCTGAAATTTCGCCAGCCTTAGTTGCTGCGATCAGTTTATCGGCCAAGAAAAAATCGTTGAAAGCTTTTGGAGTTCCCATTTCAATATCCAATCCGTTTTTCAACGTTTTTACGGTAGTATGAACAGCAGCCCAGTCCGAAACAACAATTCCTTTAAATCCCCATTCGTCGCGCAATATTTTGTTCAGCATATAATCGTTCTCACATAAATATTCGCCTCTAAACTTGTTATAAGCTCCCATGACACTGTAAGCATGAGCTTCTTTTATAGACGCTTCAAATGCTGGTAAATATATTTCGCGAAGGGTGCGTTCGTCAATTTGTACATCAACAAAATCACGATTGGTTTCTTGGTTATTGGCTGCAAAGTGTTTTACGCAAGCCATAACATCATTGTCTTGTAAACCGACGATTAACGGCACTGCAATTTTTTTGTTCAAAAACGGATCTTCGGACATATATTCATATGTTCTGCCTCCAAGTGGTGTTCTGACAATATTAATCGCAGGGGACAGTAACATATCTTTGTCTCTAGCGCGCAATTCCTGACCTAAACTATTCCCAAATGTATAAGCTAAATCAGTATTCCAAGTTGCAGCTAAACCTCCACCAGCAGGATAGTATGTCGCAAAATCGTTGTCCCAACCTGCTGCTGACCAATTATCACGAGAAATTTCTTCCCGAACTCCTAATGGACCATCTGCCATTTTTAATTCTGGAATGCCCAAGCGTTTTACGCCACCAGTTGAAAACATACTGTTGCCATGTAGCATCCCTATTTTTTCCTCAAGGGTCATTTTTGAAATCAACTTGTCAATTTCGGCATCGTATTTAGTGCTTAAAGAATTTGCAATAAGCGTTTTTGTTTGTTTTTTATTTTTAACCGTTTGGGAATTCGCATTGAATCCAGCCAAAAGCATTACTGAGCATGTGATGGATAATGTGATTATTTTATATTTCATGTGTAGCTAATTTTATTTTTAAATTATTTTTTAGGCTATTGTTGTCTAAATTATTTTTAAATCTGAAGGGTTACGCCCAAATTAAAAAGATTTCATTTTTTAGAATTTTACTTCATTGTTTTTACAAAATTCAGCAACAGCACATCATTTTCATTTATATTAAAATCCTTACTATAAGTTCCTTTTGAATCTATAATTACTTTTTCTGTTGTAATCGGTGCCCCGTTATTTTTGTTTTTAAGGAGATCTACTTGTTGCTTCGTCAATTGATTTGGTTTATTTATCCCTAAATAATCCGTGTAAACGTCATTCACTTTATAGCCTACTTTATATATTTTTAAAGTGTATTTTCCTTTTTGGAGCCCAGTAACTTCAATTTTTATAGTTCCTTTGGGTTTTGACGGTAAGTCTTTAATGTAGTATTGCTGATTGTTTATGGAAGTATCAGGAAGTGTATGAGTAAAATCCCAAAATAGTAATTGGACATCTCCTTTTGCATTTTTACATGCCCAAGATGATGTATCTGTATTTTGAAGCTCTGTTTTTCCTAATTTGTTTAGCAAATAATAAGAGAAATAGGCTGGTTTCTTGATTCCTTGCGTATTCAATAATCCGAATCCTCCATGAAAAGGGGTGAATCGTGGACCCGCTTCTTCGAAAATATCGGTAAAAACCCAATACGACATGGAGTTTGCAGCGTTTCCTACTTGTTTCAGTTTTTGAAGAATATAGGCGGCAGAATGGTAGCTGTCATGGATTGGGTCGGCAGGAGTATAGGACGAACTCCATTCCGTATAATGCAATTCCAAGTTAGGTTTAGCCGAGTTCGAAATTTGCTGACGAGAAGTGATTACTTCGCCGCTCACGCTAGAATCATCTTTATTCAAAACGGTTCCGGAGGTTCCGAATTCATCTAAAAAACCTTGTTTTACACCATAAGTATGTGTTGAAATAAAATCCAATGGAACATTATTTTTATTGCAAAATTCGATGGTTTCAGGAACCCAAGCTGCTCCAGCTGTAGCAGGACCTCCCACTTTGTACGCTGCATTTACACTTTTGATGGCTCTTGCAGTATACTCATATAATTTGAAATATTCAGCCTGAGTACCCGTCCAAAAACCTGGTGATAAGTTGGGTTCGTTCCAAACCTCAAAATACCAAGTTTTCACTTCTTCAGCGCCATACCGTTCGGTAAAATGCTGGGTTAAGTTGCGAATTAAGTCTTCCCATTTTTTATAATCTTTTGGCGGTGTTACATTGCCTTTCCACCAAAAAATGGTTTGATTCCCACTCGCCAATGCTGAAGGCATAAACCCTAATTCAACAAAAGGCTTCATCTTGATGCTCAAAAGAAAATCGTACAAGGCATCAATATATTGGTAATTGTATTCTGGATTTCCTTTATTGTCTTCTCGGTAAACGGCCATGTCATCTGTTAATAAACCATGCATCCGAATGTATTTAAAATCACATTCTTTTTTTACCATAGCCAATTGTTGCTGCCAATCGGCTCGTAATCCTTCATTGGCTCTTCCCGCTCCAATGCACTCTTTGAACATGGTGTTCAATTCTCCCACTGATTTATTATAATCGACTTTTATAGTTCGGTAAACTGTCGATTTTGTGACATTTGCATCTTGCCCAAATATCGAAATATGGGTTAAGAGGAATAGAAAAATAAGGGTAAATATATTTTTTTTCATTTGGAAATGTTTCTTTGTTTTAAAAAACTAAAGTCCAGCCCTACAAAATTGTCCGAGCCTACGGCTCTAACACACAATGTAGGAGTCCGCTGCAGACGGGACATTGTAGCCCAGCCTTACACAATTGTCTGAGTCTAGGGCTCTAACACGGAATGTAAGAGTCCGCTGAGGACGGGACATATTGTAGCAACGGATTTTACTCCGTTGCTGTTATCATAATTTATAATTTTTTGAATCGGATAGCTGTTCCTCCAGCACCACCTAAATGCAATTTCAAAACATCTGAAGCTTTTACATTTTTTTTAGAAATCGCTACTGCAGATGGATTGTGTGTTTCATCTGTCCCTTCAGCATCAGCATAAATCTGTGCTTCGTAAGTGGCTTTGGAATCTAAAAAAGCTAATGAAATAGCTAAATCTCTAGCTTTCTCATTGGTTATACTTCCTAAAAACCAATCGGCACTGTTTCTGTCTTTACGAGCGGTGGTGATGTATTGTCCGATTTCACCATTCAAGACTTTGGTAGTTTCCCAATCTGTTGGAACGTCTTTCAAGAATTGTAAGGCTGGTTTTCCTTCGTAATTTTCCGGAAGGTCGGCCATCATTTGGATTGGTGCATAAATAGTTACATACAATGCCAATTGTTGGGCTGTTGTCCCGTGAACTCTTTTGCCTGGATATCCTTGTTTTACCTCAACATCAAAAATCCCAGGTGTAAAATCCATTGGTCCGGAAAGTAATCTGGTAAAAGGAATAATTGTCAAATGGTTTGGTGGGTTTCCTTCGCTCCAAGCGTTATATTCCTGTCCTCTTGCAGCTTCTCTTGAAACCATATTTGGATAGGTACGGCGTTCTCCTGTATCTTTTATAGACTCATGATACAGTACAGCCAAATCATATTGGGCCGCTTTTTCCAAAACATATCTAAAATAATTCACTCCAAATTGTCCAAAATGCCATTGTTTCATATTCAATTTAGAACCGACATGACCAATCTTAACCGAATGCATTCCCAGTTTTTTGTATAAAGCAAAAGCGTCGTCGATTTCTTTTAAGTAATTGATTAAGTTCGAACCAGTCTCGTGATACCCAATAAGCGCTACATCATTTTTCTTTCCGTATTCCACTACTTTTTCCAAGTCGAAATTATCGGCACTTTTTGTAAAACTAAACATGTGCATTTTATTTTCATACCAAGTAGGAGTCCAACCTTTGTTCCAACCTTCGATTAGCAAATGATGAAATCCTTCTTTCGCTGTAAAATCAATATATTCCTGAGCATGTTTGGTTGTTGCTCCTTGCTTGTCGCTTTCCCAAAAGGTATATTTTCCAATGTGCATTCCCCACCAAATTCCGAAATATTTGTAGGGTTTAAAGTAACTTGTATTGGCTAATTTATTCGGTTCGTTCAGATTTAAAATCAAATAAGACGTAATTAAATCTGTAGGTTTCTCAGCAATTTGTAACGTTCTCCAAGAAGAGGTAAATGTATCTTTTACACGCACTTTCACACCGTCTGCCCAAGGCACAAGGTCCGATTTAAGTTGCGTTCCAGTAGTATTTACCAAAGTCATACTTGCAAAATCTACTAAATTTGCTTCGTGAAAACTCAATGCCAGTCCGCTTTTACTTTCAATAGTCAGCGGTGTAAGAACAGTATCTAGTGTACTTACAGGCGAATCCTTAAACAGATATTCGTCACGGTTTTCTCTGTTAGCCGGAATCCACCATGCTTTTCCATCTTCTTTCAGATTGAAAGTCGTTTTTTCATCCATGATGAAAATACTGTCTTTTGTCCCTTGTTTTGGATATACATAACGAAAGGCAATTCCATCATCGAAAGCACGGAACTGAATTTCCAGTTTGCGTTTTTGTTTGTTTTTTTGTTGCAGTTTCACCACTAATTGATTGTAGTGATTTCTGATGTTTTTCTTTTCTCCCCAAACCTGTTTCCAAGTTTCGTCGAAGGTTGATTTTTTTACGCCCGTAATTTTGAAATTTGAGCTAAAATTTTCATTATTTTTTAGCAAAAACCCCATATCCGATGGTGTGATAACTTCTGTTTTTCCGTGAGATACGGCATATTTCGGAACGCTATTTACTAGTTCAAATTTAATTTTATTTTGCCCTCCCGGAGAAGTCAATTCGTAGGATTTTGCTTTTTTGCCTTGAGCGTTACCTATAGCTATTGAAAGTAATAGAACAGGAAGTATCAGTCTTTTTATCATCGTATTATTTCTTAATTGTCTTTTTTATAAATCAGGGAATTAAGTAACTCTTAACTCCCCGATTTAAAACTAACTCAACTTGTTTATTTTACCCACTCCGTTTTGAAAGTGGTTTTTCCAGTTAATGGATTTGATGTCGTTTCAAAATTGTTTCCTTTTTTAGAAACTGTAATCGTTTGTACAGCATCACCATCTGGCAAGAATACTTTAGCGATTGCAGTATTGGTAGTATCAGTAGCATATACTTTTAAAGTTAATTTGCTCCAATCCATGTCTTTTGTAGATTGTGCCAATGCAATGTGAGGAATCGCTGAGCCGTCTCTAACCAAAACTACGATTGGAATCGCACCCGCTTTGATTTTATGCCATCCGCCTTGATAGACTTTTTTGGTTTGGTAATCAATCCAAGTTCCTTCCGGAAGATAGACATCTCTTTCTGTTACTTCTTCGAATAAAGGAGCCACTAACATACTGGATCCAAATAAGTATTCATTGTCCACCAACCAAGCGCCCGGGTCATTTGGATATTCAAGGAACAAAGCACGCATCATTGGCAATCCTTTTTGAGAACTTTCTTTGGCTTGCGCATAGATGTAAGGCATTAATTCGTAGCGCATATTATCGGCATTTCTAAATCCTTCCAAGAAATCTTTGCTGTACAACCAAGGTTCACGTGGAGGCTCACCATGACTTCTCACGTGTGAAGTAAACATCCCGAACGGTGCCCATCTGCGGTATAAATTCTCAGGCGATTTGGTTGCAAATCCTCCTACGTCATGACTCCAGAAACTGAATCCGCTTAATCCTAATGAAAGTCCTCCTCTCAATTCGGCTGACATTGCACCATTACTTGTTTCTGCATCACCACCCCAGTGTAATGGATACCGTTGGCTACCTGCCCAAGTGCTTCTGGCCCAGATTAAAGTATATCCTTTTTCTTTTTGAGTAATTTCGGCAACGGCTTTATTATAACGCAATGGGTATAAATTGTGCTCGTAGAAACCGGTACGACCTGAATGATAAATTCCGTCTGGCGGTGCAGCTTCTCCAAAATCCACTTTGAAAACAGAAACTCCTTGGTCAAATAAATGTTTCAATTTGGCTTGGTACCAAGTCACAGTTGCAGGGTTCGAAAAGTCTAAAACTGCATCTTCATAAGGCAAGTTTCCTTTACGGTCTCTTACTGCTAGATTTTTGTCCATGATTTCATTGAACAAAGTGTTCTTTGGAGAGAAATAAGGCAATTGCCATAAACATACATGGAAACCATCGTCTTTCATATCCGACATCATTTTCACAGCATCCGGGAAACGGTCTTTAGAAAATTCGTAATTGTTTCTCCAATCTACATCAAACCAACCCGTATCGAAGTGAATTACATCAGTTGGGATTTTATAGGCGCGTAAATCTTTGGCAACTTGACGCCCTTCTTTTTCAGAGAAATACGTGATGCGGCTCATCCAAAAACCAAATGACCAAAGTGGTGGCATTGCTGCTTTTCCAGTCAAATTAGTGTATTCATCCAATATTTCTTTTGGTTCACCGATGAAGAAAAACAAATCGGCCTCATCGTCACCAATATACATTTCATTGGCACTGCCAAAATATTTACCAAAATCAACAGTGATAGGAGTGGAATGGTGCATAAACACTCCATAACCACGGCTGCTCATATAAAACGGAACCGGTTTGTACATGGTTTCGTTTTGAATACCATTGGCATCATCTGTCCATAAAACCACTTTTTGTCCGCGTTTGTTGAATTGGGTGAACGATTCCCCACAACCAAATATTTTTTCATCAGGCTCTAAGCTGAAAGCAGCTCCCATACTTCTGGAATAATCGCTGTTTCTACGCACAAACGAGAATGGAAGTGTTGGTGTATACGTATTTTTAAAATCAGAATCATGTAATGTTCCTGTTAACAATTTTCCTTTTTCATCGTAAATTTTTACGTGCCACGGTTTGGTTTGAATTTCAACAGAACCATGTTTACTGGTAAATCTATAACCGCCTTCAATTTTAGAATATTTCCATAATTCTGGGTGATTCGGAGCCACTCCGTCAACTAGCATCAAAGATGCTGCCTCGGGATGAAATTGTGGTCCTGAAGTTGTTTTTATTCTCAACGTACGGTCTGAAACAAACTGAATTTGGAATGGCAATTCAGGTGAAGCGGCATACTCGGTAGCAGGAAATTCATTGGCTACAACCGGACTTGGCTTCATCATCATATTGTTGAATGCCTGACGTGTTTGGTAATTGTATCTTAAATATTTTACTGTTCCTTTTCCTGTTTGAGGGTCAAAGTTAGTAAGTTCATCAGCAAAATAAAACGTGTTCAGGTAATTCTGAAAATCTTTGCTGATATCCATTGGTGCGTTCAGAACATCGGCATTTTGAATTTGAGCAAATCCTTTTGGAGTCACAAAAAGTCCAAATACCATGAATAGGGATAGTGGTATTAATTGTCGTTTTTTCATTGTTGTTCGTTTTAGAACCTTAATCTTGTTAGGGTTAGTTAGGTTAAATATTAAATGTTTTATTTAGTTGTAATTACTGTTTTACTGCTTTTCAAATCATTGGCGCTAGCAGTTAATTCTAGTTTTTCGGCTTTATTTCCAGACTGAATCACCACTAAACATTTTCCGTTTAGTGCAGTATGTTTTGTCCCTTTATACGATTCATGACTTACAGGATCTCCACTGCAAACTCCTACTATTTTTCCGTTTCCTTTTAAAGAAAAACTAATTTCGTTATTGGCATTTGGCGAAAGCACCCCATTTGCATCTAAAATATCAACCGTTACAAAAGACAAATCATTTCCGTCAGCGTTAATGGTATTTCTATCGGCAGTTAATTTTAAAAGGGCAGGAGCTTCAGCCGTTTTGATTTCGGTTTCTAAAACTGTCTTTCCGTTTTTACGAGAAACTGCTTTTAATGTTCCTGCTTGAAAAGGAATTCTCCACATCACGTGTAAATCGTCTTCTTTTTTGCTTCGAACTCCAACTGATTTTCCGTTAAGGAAAAGTTCAACCTCATCGGCATTGTTATAGTACGCCCAAACATCTACGTTTTGTCCCACTTTCCAGTTCCAATGTGGAAAAATATGTAGCACCGTTTTATCAGTCCATTCACTTTGGTACATATAATAAACATCTTTGGGAAAACCCGCTAAATCCACTATTCCAAAATACGAACTTATCGATGGCCATTCGTAAGGTGTTGGTTCTCCGATATAATCAAAACCAGTCCAGATGTACATTCCTGCAAGGAAATCGTATTTTTTTATCACTTTCCAAGTGGCTTCGTGGGTCGAACCCCAAGGCGCTCTTACTTGGTCAAATGCGGATACGGTATTGTTTGGATTTCCCGTTGTGAAAGGCAAATCCCAACGAACAGGCCATACTTTGATTGTATCGGAAGGAAATTCATAATACCCTCTGGTTTCTAATGCCGAAGTAGTTTCGGTGGCTATGAAAGGAACATTAGGAAAGTTTTTTTGATGGTATTCAAAAGTTTGATGGGCATAATTATACCCTATAATATCCAAAGCCCCCGAAGTTGCTAATGAATTGAAATAGGTTTTAGACTTTTCAAATTGCAAAGTTACCGCATCAATATTCATATTTACGGCAGGATTCATTGCGGCAGTCACTAATCGTGTGGTGTCTAATTTTTTTACGATTGCTGATAATTCTTTGGCAATTACCACGCCTTCATCACTCCATTGTTCTGGAATTTCGTTGCCGATACTCCACATAAATATGCTGGGATGGTTTCGATCTCTAAGGATTTGATCTTGTAAATCTTTAGCGTGCCATTTGTCCCAATTAAGGCTATAATCGTATTTGGTTTTGGCTTTTTTCCACATATCAAATGCTTCGTCCATGACAATAAAACCCATTTTGTCGCAAAGATTTAAAAGCTCTGGAGCAGGCGGATTGTGTGAGGTTCTAATGCCGTTGACACCCATTCCTTTCAAAATTTCTAATTGGCGTTCGATGGCTCTGGTGTTGATGGCCGATCCCAATGGTCCTAAATCGTGGTGCATACAAACACCTTTGATTTTGACTTGTTTTCCGTTTAAAATAAATCCTTTGTTGACATCAAATTTGAAATTTCTGATTCCAAAAGTGGTTTTGTATTCGTCAACTATCTTGTTGTTTATGCTAATGATTGTAACTGCAGTGTACAGTTCCGGTTTTTCAATAGACCATAAAACGGGGTTGTTAACAAGAATGTCTTGGTTTAGAACTTGATTTGCATTTGCAGCAATACTTATATTTTGGGTAACCGAAGTTACTTTGATGTCATTTTTAAAAATTGTAGTTAGAATCGTTGCGCTTTTTGAAGCCGTGTATTGATTTTTAATTGTGGTTTCCAAATGTACCGAAGCACTTTTGACAGTTACTTTTGGGGTAGTAATATAAGTTCCCCATTGTTCAACATGTAATTTATCCGTTGTTTGTAACCATACATTTCTAAATATTCCTGAACCGGAATACCAACGCGAATTGGGTTGTTTTGAATTGTCAACTTTGACAATAATTTCATTGTCTTTATCTCCGTAGTTCAAATAAGGAGAAAGGTCGTATTGAAAACCAATATACCCGTTTGGACGTTTACCAAGATAATGTCCGTTGATCCAGACTTCGCTGTTTCTATAAACACCGTCAAAAATTATAGAAGTCGTTTTAGTTTTATTTGCAGTGGCAACTTTAAATGTTTTTTTGTACCAGCCTAATCCACCATTAAGTGCGCCTCCACCATAACCTGCAGGACTTTTTTCATCAAATTTTCCTTCAATGCTCCAATCGTGCGGTAGGTTTAATGTTCTCCAAGTTGTTGTGCTATTGATAGTATCCTTATCTTTTATACTATCATTCAAATGAAAACTCCAACCAGAATTAAAGTTGATTTTTCTGGAATTTAAATCAGTTTTGCCTCCTTTACTATTAAAAGCCAAAGTGATAATAATCCCAAGTAGAATAAGTGTTTTCTGAAAATGGTTGAAATTTTTCTTTTTATTCATGATGAATTTATATTAATTTAATTTAATACTACTGATAAGTCGAACAAATATAGCTTATCAGTAGTATAAATTAATCTAAACCTTTTTGTGTATCGTAACTGTTTAAAAATATTTAAATGTTTGATGTAAGTGAGTAAAATATTGAGATTATAAATTATTTATACATTGATTATCAATATTTTTATTCTGTTTTATAACTAAACCAATTGAGTTTAATTACTAGTTTTTGGTATTAAATTCATTACAACTTGAACACCGTCGTTACGAATTGCGGCATACCTTAAAGAACTTGCAGTAAGCTCAATTAATCTAACATTAGAAAATGAAAACCCTGATAAAGTCTCGTTATAATAGGCATTAAGATGTAGTATTTCTATTCCTCCATTTAATATGATTCTATCATTTGTAGAACCGTTTGTAAGACTAAAATTGTACGTTCCAGATTGAGTGGTTTTTACAGTACTTCCTGTAGTCAATGAAGTTTGTTTGACTTTTACATTATAGCCTCCGTTCAGGTCGAAAGTTACTTCTCCCCAATCTTTGTTTTCTATACCCGACCAAGAAACGTCATTGATGCTGCCTGGATACCAAGCCCAATCTCCTTCTACTGTCTTATTTATATATCCACCACCAACAAATGCAAATGGGCTTTCAGTTACCATATTAAATACCCATGTTTTTCCAGCTACACCGTTAGTTAGCATTGCCCATCTGGGATCACTAAATAAAGTTTGGTCATTTTTTAAAATGGTTACCGTTTTTGTATCTGTTACTGAACCGCCTTTTGTATAAGCTGAAAAGTTAATGGTATAAGTACCGGCAAATGGCATGGCAATAGTTAATTCATTTAGGTTTGAATGTCCTAATTCATTCCCTTTTGAATCAACATAACTCCAATAAGGTATAATATCTGGAGTTAGGTTTTTTAATTCGATGGTATTCCCATTTGCTACAGCCGTATAATTAAGGTCTGAGGACTTAAGAGTCATGGCAGGAAGGCTGTTACGGTCTTCTACCGGTTCGCAAGAAAATAACGAACCGACTGCAATTATAGCTATTAATGTTAAAAATATATTTTTCATAATCATTATTTTTAAGGTTATTACCAACCTGGATTTTGTTTTATTGCTCCGTTAGAAAGTACTATTTGTGACTGAGGTAATGCAAATAAACCTAGTGTCTCTGTTCTAAATGTTACATTAAATTGAGAATCACTATTTACATTATCAATGGCAGCTTTAGCTAAAGCTGGACTTTGTCTGATTAAATCAAAGTAGCGTTGCCCTTCTAATGCAAGTTCTAATTGACGTTCCTTCATGATATTTGGTAAAGTTGCTGCAACACGGTGAGTAGCATTTTGAAAAGCACGATCACGAACGTTATCAAGACAGGTTTTTGCAAAACCAGCATTAGTACCAAGATTAAGTTCAGCAGCCATTAGCAATACATCCGAAAATCGTATTACTGCATAATCTTCGACATTGTCAATTTGGAAATTTCCACCGTTAGCAGTTACGTCTGCAACTCCAGCTTCATTGGTAACCGGACAATATTTTTTCCAAGCATATCCTGTATATTGACGTTGGTCTCTTTTATTCGGTGCCGGATCAAAATTTAATCCTTCTCCTGCAAAATTGATGATTGTAGCATCTCTACGAGTATCTCCAACTTCGTATGCATTATAAAGACTAGGAGTAACAGTAAGTCCACCCCAACCATAAGCATAGCGTCCTATGTTTCCACCACGTGGTGCAATTAATACTGATAAACGGTTTCCTTCGTGAAGATTCCAGTCTCCTTTACCACTTCCGTTATAACGAATGGCCCATACCATCTCTGTATTACCTTCACCTGCATAATTTGCGAGTGAGGCAGCAAGCCATAGACGAGAATAATCTGCTATCAAAGCATGTCCACTATTGTTTACAACATCATTAATGCTAGTTATCGCTTCTGTTTTAGTAATTACACCTGCCAAATCAGTTTTATCATAATAATCCGTGTAGAATAAAAATGCTTTAGCGATGTATGCTTCTGCAGCCCATTTAGTAATGCGACCGTAATTTGGATTTCCTACTTGAGAATAATTTTCGGTACCTAAATTGGCAGCGGCAAATTTTAAATCATTGGCAATTAAAGCATAAGTAACTTCAGGAGCTACTCTTGGGGAATTAAATTCACTTGTGCTAATGGTATGATCAAGTGGAACGATATCTCCAAAAATTCTTGCTAGTTCAAAATGGAAATGAGCTCTTAAAAAACGAGCTTCTGCCTCATATTTTGTTTTAAGTGCAGTGTCAGTTCCCCAATTTACTTTATCCAAATTTTCTAATAAAACATTGGCTCTGTATATTCCTTTGTAGCACGTTTGCCAAACAACATTATTCATTTCTGGATCAGAGCTGTTTTTAAAGCGATCCCAGTCTAAAACACCTATTCCGTCAGCAGTTCCAAAACCTCCAAAACAATCATCCGAAGCTTCTTCTGTAATCATTTGGAAACCAGCCCAGCCACCTTCTTGTTGCAATACATCATATATTGAAACGAGTCCTTCAAGAGCATCCTTCGGAGTTCTATAAAAATTTTCTGAAACTTTTTCAGTTACAGGTGTAGTGTCTAAAAAATCATTCGAGCAAGAACTTAATATTAATAGGGTTGATGCGGTAAATAGTTTAATATAATTTTTCATTTTTTTGATAATTAGAAGTTAACATTAAGTCCCATCATGTAGGTTCTTGGCTGTGGGTAGTACCCTACATCAATCCCTTTTGCCCATGATTGGTTTGTGTTTCCAAACCCAATTTCTGGATCCATTCCTTTATACTTGGTAAAAGTGAATAGATTGTTTGCGGCAACATATAATCTGAATTTTGAAAAGAAATTTAACTTGTCCGTTAGTTTCGTTAAATCACAACCTAATGTAGCAGACTTAATTCTAAAGAAGCTTGCGTCCTGAACATATAAATCTGACATTTTGGTATAATTCCCGTTTGCATCTGAACCATAAGTAACTCTTGGAACAGAGTTAGAGCTTCCCTCTGTTGTCCAGCGATTCAAGATAGCGGTTGTGAAATTTGAGTAAGGACGTTCGATACTGCGAACTCCAATAACATTTTGGTTTCCTGAAACTCCATAGGTATAAATAGATAAATCAAAAGCTTTGTAAGATAGTTCCATGTTTAATCCATAAGTAAAATCAGGATTTGGATCTCCAATATTAGTTTTATCACTTGCATCAATCTTTCCGTCGCCATTTAAGTCCACAAACTTAACATCACCAGGCATTGCATTAGGTTGAACTCCAGCAGCAACTTCGGCTGCATTTTGAAAAATACCATTTGTTTTAAGTCCGTAAAAATAACCAATAGGTTGTCCTACTTGTACACGGTTCATTTCATCTAAACCTTGAAAAAGAAGGTTAGAATCACCGTGGATTATGCCTTCAGAATTGGCAACACGAAGCACTTCGTTTTTATTATGAGATATATTTCCGTTTATAGAAAATGACCAGTCTTTTCCAAAATTAGTTCTGTATCCTAATCCTAATTCAATTCCTTTGTTATTAACATCTCCACCATTAGTATAGGGAGGCGTAGCCCCTGCAATTTCAGGAATAGATGCTTGTACTAACCAGTCCTTAGTCGTTTTGTTATAATAATCGAATGTCAAAGTAAGGTTTGAAAATAATGTAGCATCAAAACCAAAGTCAGTTTGCTCAGATGTTTCCCATTTCAAATCTGGATTTGAAAGTGCATCCGGGCTGGAACCTGTGTATAATGTTTCATTAGCACCTGTCCCGAAATGATAGTTTTTATCATAAGAGTTTATGGTAGACATATATGCAAATCGTTTTGAAAACTGATCATTACCGTTTTGTCCCCAACTGGCTCTTATTTTAAGGTTTTTTATGATACTTTCTTTTGGAAAGAAATTTTCACGATCTACATTCCATCCGGCTGATACAGCAGGAAAATATGCATATTTATTATTAGACCCAAATTCAGAAGAACCGTCTCTTCTTATTGTTGCTGTGAATAAGTATTTATTGTCATAATCATATAATAATCTTCCAAAATAAGATTGAAGTCTATAATCATATCTTTCTCCATTTACAGTGTTTGATGTTTTATCTGTTGCATTGCTTAAATAGGCATGGGTGAAATCATTGAAAGTTAAATTTTTACCCGTGGCACCCATACTTTCGGAAGTATTTGACTTAGCAGAAGTCCCTAACAATACATCAAAATGATGGATGTCATTGATTGAAGCTTTATATTGCAAAGTGTTTTCCCATAACCATCCTAAACTTTTATTAGAACTTTGTGTAACACTTGAGATAAGATTATTGTCAAAAAGCGTTTCATTATACACGGGTTTAAAAGAACGATAAGAGCTATCCGACATATCCACTCCAAAGCTAGTTTTGAATGTAAAGTTTTTCATGAATTTTGCTTCTGCAAATACATTTCCTACATAACGATTTATTTTATCTTCTTTAAAATTATTATGATATAAAGAAGCTACCGGATTAAAAACATCAGCAGCAATAATTGAAGTGGCAAAACTTCCATCAGCATTATATGCAGCGTCTAACGGAGATGCGTTTAGAAAACTTCTTATACTATTATTGTATATCCCTTGGTCAGAAACACCATTACCTTTAATATTAGCGAAAGAGAAATTTTCTCCAATTTTCAAATGATTTTCTATAACATCAGATGTAGTGTTCACATTGAATGTGATACGGTCATACTGTGATTGACTGTTTTGACTTCCTATAAGACCTTCTTGTCCATAATAAGATAATCCTGTAGCGATAGTAGATTTTTTATCACCACCCGTAATCATTAAGGAGTGATTTTGTTTTGTAGCTCCATTATTGAATAAATCATTTTGCCAATCGTGGTTAGGAAGTGCCGCTATTTGCGAGGCAGTATACAAAGGTGTAAAACCAGAATTTACTCGCGCCTCATTCATGATAACAGCATATTCATTTGAATTTAGCATGTCTAATTTTTTGGCAATCTGTTGGTAACCAGTATAGCTGTTTAGCGATACACTCATTTTACCATCTTTACCTTTTTTAGTAGTCACTAATATAACTCCGTTGGCAGCTCTGGCTCCATAAATTGATGCTGCTGAGGCATCTTTAAGGATGTCGACTCTTTCAATTGAGGAAGGGTCTAAGTACCCAATACCATTATCCACAACAACGCCATCTACAACATAAAGTGGAGCGCTGTTTCCTGCGGTTCCCACACCGCGTATGTTTACTACCATACCTGCTCCCGGTTGCCCAGAAGTCGAAGTGATGGATACTCCAGAACTTTGTCCTTGTAAGGCATTAACAACATCAAGACTGGCAACTTGTTGAATGTCTTTTCCAGTAACCAAAGAAGTAGCTGCTGTGGATACTTTTTTCTTCTGAGAGCCATATCCTATTACAACAACCTCTTTAAGATCTGCTGATTCCACTTGCATGGCAACGTTCACTATTGTTTGGTTTTTTACCGATATTCGTTGTGTTTTAAAACCCATAAAGCTGATTTTTAATACAGCATCGGATTCTGTATTAATTTGATATTTACCGTCAAAGTCAGTTGTGGTGCCTTTATTGGTTCCTTCTACTACAACACTTGCTCCGGGAATGCCCATGCCGTCGTTACTAGATGTTATCTTTCCGCTTACGGTAAGAGATCGCTGTTGTGCAAAACCTGATTGCAGCATAAATACACTGAATAGTAGCGACATACAAAAGGGAAGCATTGTCGATGTACAATATTTTCTTTTCATAATAATTAAGAATTGATTAATTTGGTTAGTTAATGGTAATTTTAATAGACTAATATGCGTTGGCAATAATTTGTTCAAATAATTCTTGTTTTCCACTTATTTGTTGAGGTTCTCCATTTGCACGTGCTATTTCGCTAAGTGCTTCCAAAGAGAGTTCTCCTTTTTCATACTTGGCTCCATTGCCACTGTCAAATGATCCGTAACGCTGTTTGCGTAAATTTTTATAATTTGTATTTTGTAAAATATGATCTGCATAGATAAGACCTCGGGCAAAAACATCCATTCCAGAAATGTGTGCAATGAACTTATCTTCTAAATCGGTAGAGTTTCTGCGCACTTTTGCATCAAAGTTGATTCCACCACCTTTAATTCCACCACCTTCTAAGATGACTAACATGGCTTGAGTAATTTCATAAACATTGACAGGGAATTGATCGGTATCCCAACCATTTTGATAATCACCACGATTCGCATCAATACTTCCTAACATTCCGGCATCTACCGCAACTTGTAACTCATGTTCGAAAGTATGGCCTGCAAGAGTAGCATGATTTACTTCCAAGTTCAATTTGAAATCATCTTGAAGTCCGTATTTATTAAGGAAACCTAATGTAGTGGCTGCATCAAAATCATATTGATGTTTCATAGGCTCCATCGGTTTTGGTTCAATAAGGAAAGTACCTTTGAAACCTTCTTTACGAGCATAATCTCTACAGGTAGTCAAGAATTGACCCATGTGGTCTAATTCTCTTTTCATATCGGTATTCAAAAGGCTCATGTATCCTTCACGACCTCCCCAGAAAACATAATTCTCACCGCCTAAAGCAATAGTAGCATCAATAGCAATTTTAGCCTGAGCACCTGAATAAGCAACAACATCAAAATTAGGATTGGTTGAGGCTCCATTCATATAACGAGGATTACTGAATAGGTTTGAAGTTCCCCACAACAGTTTTATTCCAGATTCTTGTTGTTTTTGTTTGGCATATTCCACCATCGTTTGTACTCGGTTTTCAAACTCTGACAAGGTTGGTGCTTCATCTACGATATCTAAATCGTGAAAACAATAATATGGCAATCCTAGTTTGCTCATGAATTCAAAAGCCGCATCCATTTTATCTTTGGCTCTCAGAATTGCATTTTCATTTTTATCCCAAGAAAGTATTTCTGTGTTTGCACCAAAAGGATCTCCTCCCTTGTTGCATAGGGTATGCCAGTACGCCATAGAGAAACGTAAATGTTCTTTTAATGTCTTTCCTGCAATCACACGGTTTTCGTCATACCATTTGAAAGCAAGAGGATTATCACTTTCTCTACCTTCAAATTTTATGGTATCGATGTTTTTGAAATAAGATTGTTTAGTTGTATTCATTATTGTTCTAGTTTAATATGATTATTCCATTCTTGATATAGGTCTTGATATTGTGAAGTCAGCGAATGATTGGGTTCAATTCGTTCGATGCATTTCAACCCTTTAAAAGCTTCATCAAGGGAAGCATAAAATCCAAAACCATAGGCTGCGCCGCGTGCTGCACCTTCGGCTCCGGAAGTGTTGTAGAGTTCTAAAGTGGTTTGTGTTGTATTGGTGAAAATTTCTCTGAAAACAGGACTTAAAAATAAGTTTGCATTCCCAGCTCTCACGACATCTCCAGATGCTCCTACGGATTTCATGACATCAAAACCGTAATTCATGGCAAATACAATTCCCTCACAAGCTGATCTAATGAGGTGTCCGGACTGGTGGATGTTAAAGTTTAAATTCTGAATCCCTGAATTGGCGTTCTTATTATTAAAAATACGTTCAACACCATTCCCGAAAGGGTAGAAGCGAAGGCCTTTGCTTCCTACTTCAACTTTTGCGGCTTCAGCATTAAGCGTGTCGTATGCAATTAGATTTGCTTTGTCAACGGACATGATTTTTCGTAACCATTGGTACAAAATACCGGACCCGTTAATGCAAAGCATCACCCCATTATTTTTTTGAGATTCGGTGTTATTTACATGCAAGAACGTATTGATGCGATTTTCTTTGTCATAGATGTCCTTGTCGCTTACAGCATAGATTACGGCTGAAGTACCTGCTGTAGTGGCTATTTTTCCCGGTTTTAATACATTTAGCGATAATGCATTGTTAGGTTGATCACCGGCACGATACGTTATTTTAGTGTTTTTATCAAGACCTAATTCAGTTGCTATATCTGGATGAACTGTTGCTTGGTATCCAAAATTAGGTACAATTTCAGGAATCATTTTCTCTGGAAGCCCCATTTCCTCAAGTATTTCGGTAGCTAAACCTCCTTTGGAAAAATTCCATAAAGCGGCTTCTGATAGTCCAGAAGTGCTGATTTGTGGAATCCCTGAAAGTTTTGCGGCTATAAAATCACCCGGAAGCATCATGTAGGTCGCTTTTTCAAAAACTTCAGGTTCATTGGTTTGAACCCATTTTAATTTAGAAGCTGTAAAATTTCCTGGACTTCCTAAAATTTGTTGTTGGCAGTATTCCTGCCCCATACGATTGTAGGTCTCGTTCCCTATAGTTGCAGCTCTGCTGTCACACCAAATAATCGAAGGACGTACTGGATTTAATTTTTCATCAGTTAAGACTAATCCATGCATTTGATAGGCTATGCCAATTCCTGCTATTTGTTTTAAATCAATATGCTGTTTTGTTCCTAAAATTTGTATGCCATTCTTAACATTTTGCCACCAAGAATTAGGATCTTGTTCAGCCCAGCCAAATTTAGGCGCAATAATATCCATCTCAAATTCCGGAACAGTTACTGAACCAACAGTAATTCCTTTTTCGGGATCAAATACCGATAATTTTATCGAAGAACTTCCTAAATCGATTCCTAAAAAATACATATTACTTGTTTTTAAGGGGTTGTATTTGTTGTTTATGTTTGCTTTTTTTAAACTTCTAGTCAAATTAACTATATGCTTATGGTAAATTTGACTACAAGTGTAAAACATTTTTTTTATATTAACAATATTTTATGTTTAAAAATTTGTAATTGATAATTAATTGAGGGTATTATTATACATTTGCATCAAATAAGGGCAGTGTTATCTGATAAAAATTATTATTTTTAAATTTTAGCTGCAAATGATTTTTTTAAAAATAATGTGTCAATAATTCCATTATTTTTTTAAATATTTACAAAAAAAGCATTTAGCTCTTAAAACACAGAAAGAAAATAAATCTCATTTTTTAATTTTTTTCTATATTTCATTCAAATTTCTAGACTATGGTTGAAAAAAATACCGATACTGATTCCTTAAAAATTGTAGAGCAATCAGCCATGAATGCAATAACGATTGACTGTGTAATATTTGGTTTTGACAACGGAATTTTAGAAGTCCTTTTGGTGCAACATGCTGAAGGTATTAGTAAAGGAAAATGGGGGCTTCCGGGAGGTTGGATAAAAAAGAAAGAAAGTATAGATAATGCTGCCCATCGATTGTTGGGAGAACTTACAGGATTAGATAATATATTCTTAGAGCAATTGAAAGCTTTTGGAGATCCTGATCGTTTCCCGTTAAGAAGGGTTATTACAATTGGTTATTATGCTTTGATTAAAAGAGCAGATTATAATGTAAAGGCCGGATTTACTGCGGCTGATGCGAAATGGTATAAAATTAATGAAATACCGGATTTGATTTATGACCACAATGAAATTTTAGATTACAGCTTAAAACAATTACGCAATAGAGTGCGTCAGGCTCCCATAGGTTTTAATCTTTTACCTGAAAAATTTACATTATTGGAACTCATGCATCTTTATGAAGAGGTTTTGGGAGTAGAGATGGATAAATCTAATTTTCGTAGAAAAATTCTGCACATGAAGTTACTGCTTGCTTTGGATGAAAAGCAACAAGATGTTTCCCATAGAGCAGCAAAGTTGTATAAATTTGATGCCAAAATTTATGAAAAACTAACTCAAAAAGGATTCAATTTCGAGTTTTGATAATCGCTTATAAAATCAATAAATGACATTCCTATCTTCTAAAAACAATACCAAAACTAATAGTATTCAAGATATCGATGGAATTTCTATTGACTGTGTTATATTTGGATTTAACAAAGAAAGTCTAGAAGTTCTTTTAGTACAACATGCCGAAGGAGAAAGCATAGGAAAATGGGGGCTTCTTGGGGGTTGGTTACGAAAAGAGGAAAGTGCCGATGATGCTGCTCAACGAATATTGTATGAACTAACTAGTCTTGACAACATCTATTTAGAGCAATTGAAAGCTTTTGGAGATCCAAATCGTGTACCCGAAAGAAGAGTTGTAACCATTGCCTACTACACATTGGTAAACCGAGAAGATTATAATATAAAAGCCAGTCTTACCTTAAAGGAAGCTAAATGGTATAAAATTAACGCCATACCAAATTTAATTTTTGACCACAACGAAATTTTAGACTTTAGTTTGATGCAATTACGCAACAGAGTACGTCAAGCACCAATAGGTTTTAACTTATTACCCGAAAAATTCACTTTATTGCAACTCATGCATCTTTACGAGGAAATATTAGGAATCACATTAGACAAATCCAATTTCCGCAGAAAGATTCTACAGATGAAATTACTAGTCCCACTGGATGAAAAACAACAAGATGTTTCCCATCGAGCTGCACAATTGTATAAATTCGACCCTGAAATTTATGAAAAATTAACTCAAAAAGGGTTCAATTTCGAGTTTTGATCTAATTTATTTCTTAAAAGCCAATCTGTTTTACTTATTAACAAATCCGAAAATTAACTTTTGTTACTTACTCGCATAAAAGCATATTGAGTAATTTTGTACAATGTATGCTTTAGTCGACTGTAACAATTTCTACGCTTCTTGCGAAAGGGTTTTTCAACCTCAATTCGCAGGAAAACCGATTGCAATATTGTCAAATAATGATGGTTGTGTAATTTCCAGAAGCAGTGAAGCTAAAGCAGCTGGAATTCCAATGGGTGCGCCGACATTTAAAATCAAGGAGCTGGTAAAAGAGAAAGGTGTAACGTTATTTTCTTCGAATTATGCCCTTTATGGTGATTTGAGTAATCGGGTGATGTCAATTTTAGGCCAGTTTACGCCTAATGTCGAAATTTACAGCATTGATGAAGCCTTTCTTAATTTTGATGGTTTACAGGTTTTAGATTACCATGATTATGGTATTCAAATGAAAACCCGCGTACAAAAATGGGTGGGAATTCCCGTTTGTATTGGTTTTGCGCCAACCAAAGCATTATCAAAAGTAGCCAATAAAATCGCCAAAAAATTCCAAGATAGAACAGCAGGTGTTTATGTAATCGATAGTGATGAGAAACGCATCAAAGCTTTGAAGTGGACTAAAATTGAAGATGTTTGGGGCATTGGTTATCGAATGAATAAAAAGATGAAAGCTCGAAATATTACCACCGCTTTAGACTTTATAGCACCACAACACGAAGCTTGGATTAAGAAAGAAATGGGAGTGACGGGTCTTCGGTTAAAATATGAATTAGAAGGGAAATCAGTTTTAGAATTAGAACCTCTTGTTGATCAAAAGAAAAGTATCGCGATTACCAGAAGTTTTCCAAAACAAATCTCTGATTTTGATTTATTGCGGGAACGCATTGCCACTTTTGCATCGGTTTGTGCAGAGAAATTACGGAAACAAAACTCTTGTTGTCATACGATTATAGTAATGTTAGTCATCGATAAACATACGGTACAAACTTCCAAATATTATTTTAATATGGCCGTTACTCTGCCTTTTGCAACTAATTCTACTTTGACAATTTCGAATACGGCAATTGATATCTTTAAGAAATTGTACAAGGGAAACGAGAATATAAAATTCAAGAAAGCAGGCGTTATTGTTACGGAACTTATGGATGAAAACAGAAAACAATTGCAGTTATTTGATGAGGAAAATCCAAAACATTTGGAGTTAATGAAAGTGATGGATCGTCTCAATAATAAAATTGGAGATAAAAAAGTAAAATTGGCTACTCAAAATTTAAGCCTGACGTGGAATATGAATCAGAAGCATTTGTCTCCAAAATATACCACTAATTTTAAACACATTCTCGAAATAAAATGTCATTAAACAAAAATAAAAAACTTACCTTTTTTCTGCCTGATTTTGAAAGTGACCTGAAAATCCCTTTCATGTCCGAAGGCGTTTCGGCGGGATTTCCCTCGCCGGCGGCTGATTTTATGGAGACAAATATTGATTTAAACAAAGAGCTAAGTGAAAATCCTTTGGCCACTTTTTATATCAAAGTCAAAGGGAATTCAATGATTGATGCAGGCATAAACGACAAAGATGTGCTTGTGGTGGATCGAAGTTTAGAACCACAAAACAATAAAGTTGCCATTTGTTTTATCGATGGAGAATTTACGGTGAAACGCATTCAACTTGAGAAAGATTGTTTATATCTCATGCCTGAAAATTCTAATTATTCTCCTATAAAAGTTACCGAAGAAAATCAATTGATCATTTGGGGAATCGTGACCTATGTGATAAAGAAGGTTTAAAACCAGTAACATATCGTTTTAAAAAAACGAATTCGCAGAAAGCTAATTTTTAGAAACAAAAAAACCTGCCCAAACTAATGGACAGGTTCTAAATTCTAAAATATAATTAGGTATTAAAGCGTATGTTTTGGATTAAATCCATCTTCACTTAATTCAGCATGAACATAATCGGCAACCATTTCCGCTTCATAATCTGTTTTTTCTCCTTTACTAAATTTGGAAATTAATTTCTCCATAATTTCATAAATTACAGGAACGACAATCAAGGTTAAGAATAACGAAGAAATTAATCCTCCGATAATTACCCAAGCTAAACCATTTTTCCATTCAGCCCCGGCTCCAGATGCTAATGCAATTGGGAACATTCCAAAAACCATTGCAATAGTCGTCATCAAAATTGGACGAAGTCTCGCATGATTCGCTTGAATTAATGCCGTTCTTATCGATTCACCCGCTTTACGTCTTTGATTGGTATAATCTACAAGCATAATAGCGTTTTTACAAACCAAACCAATTAGCATAATCATACCAAGAATGGTAAATATATTCAAGGTTTTGTTCGTCAATGCCAAAGCTAATAAGGCTCCAATAAACGAAAGCGGAATAGCAAACAATACTACAAATGGATGCGCAAAACTATCATATAATCCAACCATTACAAGGTAAACTAATATAATAGCCGCTAATAATGCAATTCCTAATGTTCCAAAACCTTCGGATTGATTTTCCTGATCCCCACCCCAAATATAATTTACACCGGTTGGCTTTTTCAGTTTGTCTAATTTTTCTTGCCATTGATTAACAATAGTTCCGGCTGGTACACCAATATTTTGTCCTTTTACAGTAACCGATGCTGTCTTATCTCTACGTTCCAATTGACTTGGTCCAGAACCTTCTTTTACAGTCGCAAATTGTGATAATTTAATTTGTTCGCCTCTTTCATTTATAAAAATCAAGTTGCTCACATCACTAATGCTTTTTCTGTCAAAACTGTTGTATTTGATATTGATATCATATTCATATTCTCCAGCTCTAAATTTTCCATCTGTATTTCCGCTGTAGGCCGTTTGCATAGTCATACCAACAGTTTGAAGACTCAATCCAAGTGCTGCCATTTTATCTCTGTCTACTTTGACATTAATTTCTGGATTTCCATCTTCTACAGATAATTTAATTTCTGTTGCTCCTGGGATTTTATACAATTCAGCTTCAGCTTGTTTTGCAAAAGCCATCGCGCTTTCTAGTGAAGAACCTGTTACAATTAATCCTAATGTAGCATCTTCGGCAGTTCCTAAAATACCAACAGGGGCAGTTTTTACTTTTGCTCCAACCAATACTTTTTCTAACTTCCGTTTTATTTTTGCAGAATATACAGAGGCTTCATCAGAACGGTCTTTTTTATCAACCATTTTTACATCAATCTCTGATTTGTAGGCGGTGGCTTGTGATGCTCCTAAACCTTCACTGGTTTGCCCAACGGTTGTGATTTGACTTTTTACATATTCTTGCGTTTTCAAAAAGGCTTCTGCTTTTTGAGTCATAAAGTTAGTTTGTTCTAATGACGCATCTTTTGGCATTTCTATTTGAACTAAAAATTCACCACTATCTGATGCCGCAAAAAACTCTCCACCAATAAATCCTGCAGGAATAAGTGCTATGGAACTAAAAAACAACAATAGTACAATCGCTAAAGTAGTCTTATAATGGTCTAAACACCACGTTAACAAGCCAGAAATCCAGTTGATAAAACGAGTTAAGTAGCTTTCGAACCCAAGAATAATTCTTCCAAAAAGATTTTTACCTTCAATGTGTTCTAATTTTCCATAACGGGAAGACAACCAAGGAATAATAGTAAACGAAGCTAAAAGTGATAGTAAGGTTGAGATAATTACAGTGACACAAAATTGTGTAATAATGTTTGAAACCATACCAGAACTCATCGCAATTGGTAAAAATACGACAACAATTACTAGGGTAATTGAAGTTACGGTTCCTCCAATTTCGGCAGTTCCATCATAGGAAGCACGTACTCGGTTTTTACCCATTTCCATGTGTCGGTAAATATTTTCCAATACCACGATGGCATCATCCACCAAAATACCAACAACAAGTGATAATCCTAATAAACTCATTAAATTTAGTGTGTACCCTAGCAAGTAAATTCCGATAAATGTTGAAATCAATGAAGCAGGTATAGAAACCATTACAATCAAGGAATTTCTAATACTATGCAAGAAAAACAACATTACGAAAGCTACCAAAAATACGGCAATCAATAAATCGTGTACTACAGAATCTGCTGCTTCTAATGTGAAAACGGTACTGTCTTTTGCTACTTCTAGTTTCAGTTGATTGACTTTGTAGTCACTTTCCAGTTTAGTAACTGTTTTCAATAATTCTTCACTTACTGCAACTGCATTGGCATCAGATTGTTTTACGATTTGTAAAATAATGGCGCTTTTTTGATCAATACGAGCGACTTTTTCGGCAATTTTTTGTGTATCTTGAACATCGGCAATATCACCCAAGCGAACTTGAATTCCATTGTTTGATGAAACGATTAGGTTTTTTAATTCTTCAACGTTTTTGTATTTTCCAGCTAAACGAATTAAGATTTTTTGTTCACGAGTTTGAATATTTCCTGTAGGAAAATCAAGATTAGAACTCAAAATGTTTTGTTGCACTTGTGGAACAGAAAGTCCGTATCCCTGCATTTTTACGGCATCAAGATTGACTTGAATTTCACGTTCTTGTCCCCCGATAATACTTACTTGGGCTACACCGGCTACACGAGATAAAACAGGGGCAATTTTTTTATCAATTAAATCATAGAAAGCTGCTTCATCCATCTTTCCATTGGCACCAATGGTCATAATAGGTAAATCACTTAAGGAGAATTTACTCAAAGACGGTGTTTTGGCATCATCCGGTAAATCACTGATAATAGCATTTATTTTGCGTTGCGCATCATTCATGGAAATATCAACATCAGCATCAGAGGTTAAAGTGATAGAAACTGTTGATAGACTTTCGTATGATTTAGAGTCTAATTTTTTGATATTTTCTAAAGAGGCAACCGCATCTTCAATTTTTTTGGTCACTGTATTTTCGACTTCACTTGGAGAAGCTCCAGGATATACAGTCGCAATGGTAATTACATTGGTTTCAAATTTTGGAATTAATTCGTAGCCCAATTGAGTGTAACTGAATAATCCTCCTAGAATTAGAATTGTAAACAATACAATTACTAATGAGGGACGCTTTATGGATATTTCTGCTAATTTCATATGTTTTTATTGTTGATTATTAATGGTTCATGTAGTTTTTAAGGTCAATCAGTTATAATTGATCATTACCATTAACAAATTATTTAATAATATCCACGTTATATCCGTCTTGAAGGTTGATTTGACCTGTAACAATTACAGTTTCACCATCAGAAAGACCGTTTAAAATTTCTACTTTGTCGCCAAAAATTCTTCCGGCAGTTACCGTTTTTAGTTTAGCAACTCCGTTTTCTGCTACAAATACTTGGTTACTGCTTACGCTTCCTACAAATGCGTTTCTAGGAACAATCATCAACGATTGTTTTTGTTGGTTTGAAGCAAATTCAGCAGTTCCATACATCCCAGCTTTCAAATCATTAGAGGAATTATTAGCAATTTCTATTTCTATAGGAAAGTTTAAACGGGAATCCGCTTTTGGGGCGATAAAAGTAATCTTACCTGAAAAAGTAGCATCAGGATAAACACTTGCTTTGACATTTACATTGTTTCCTAGTTTTAAACCGGCCACTTGATTTTCATTCACTGTAACTTTTAATTTTAATCTGGTAACATTTACAATGTCAAACATTTGCGTTGCAGCACCAAGAACAGATCCTGGCTCAATGTATTTTTTGTTTACAATACCGTTAATGGTAGATTTGATATTAGTATCACCAATATTAACTTTAGCTTGCTGTAATCTTGATTTTGCAGTTACTAACCCTAATTTTGCCTGATCTAATTGTTGTTTGGTAACTCCTCCTGTTTTGAATGCATTTTCAAAGCGATTGTAATCACTTAATGCATTTTGATAGGAAGCCTGAGCTGTTTCTAAGTCCGAAGAAATTTGTTCGCTTCTTACAATTGCTAGGGTTTGACCGATATGTACTATTGATCCTCCATCTACTAAAACACGTACCACTCTCCCTGGTTTTTCTGCCGAAAAACTCAATTCTTGCAGTGGTTCAAAATTTCCATTGGCCGAAAAATCAAGTGAAATTTCTTCCGTTTTTACCGTTCCAACTTTAACGGAAACACTTGCGTTTTTTTCAGCTACAAGAGCTGTTTTTGCTTCGTTTTCTTTTTTGTTATTTGTTAAAACTACTGCTATGATTGCTATTGCGCCTAAAATAATTATTCCGGTTATTATATTTTTTTTCATGTTCTTAGTTGTTTAGTAATGTTTTTAATTCTCCTTTTGATTTGATTAATTGAATTTCTGCCAGTTTGTAATCTAATATTGCAGAAGTGTAATTGTTTTGTGCCTCTGTCAATGAATTTTCAGCATCCAATAAATCAGTTAAAGAAGCCAATCCTTGTATGTAATTATTTCTGGTGTTGTTTAAAACGTCTTGTGCTAACTGTGCATTTTCCTTTTGGTTGCTTATAGTAATGATGCTGTTATTAATTTGAATGTTTGCGTTTTCATACGCTAAATCAAGACTTAATTTAGTGTCATTTATGTCTTCCTTCAAGGATCTTAAATTAACATCTGCCTGTCTTACTTTTGCTCTAGTTGAAAACCCAGTGAAAATAGGCACTTTCAAATTCAAACCAATTGAAGAATAATCAGACCAGTAAACACCATCAGCTGGTTTCGCTCCCCAAGGCATTTTTGGACCTTGACCAATATAATTGTAGCCTGCTGAAAGGGAAAGTGTTGGGTAATATGCCGCTTCATCTGCTTTCTTTTGGAACATTAATAGTTGTTCTTGTTTTTTCAAAAGCAAATATTCCGTTCTGTTTGCCGTATTTGGTGCTTCAGAGAATGCTTGTGGTGTAACTTGAAATTCAGTCTGTGGAATACTGATTTTTGTTTCAATTGGCATCCCAATGTAAAATTTTAAAGCATTTTCTTGTAATTGAACTGCATTTAAAATTTGTTGACGTTGTGTATTGATGTTCGAAATTTTCACTAAAATTCTATCCAAGTCAATTTTTTTGGCAAGACCATTATCAAATTGTCCTTTAATTATGTTTTTCACTTTGGTAGTGTTCACATAATTACTGTCCAGAACATTTAATTTTTGTCTTTGAACATATACTTGGTAGTAGTTGTTAGCCACTCTTTCAATTACTTGCTCTTCTGTTAATTGATCATTTATCTGATAGAATTCTCTAGTTGATCTTGCAGCTTTCAAACCTGTAAAAACAGATTGGTCAAAAAGAGTTTGTGTTAACGAAACACCCGCAGTTGAATTCCATTTTTGTCCAAAATTAAGTTTAACTGTAGTCCCAGGTTCACCACCAAAAGACCCTCCGTCGAGGAAAGTAGTTTGTAAAATAGGGTTGTATGTTAAACCACCATTGGCAGAAATTTGAGGTAAAGCTTTGGAACGAACTTCTTGAATTTGATATTCGCTATTTTCTACTTTAAGTTTGGCTTTTTTAGCATCTGCTTTATTCTCTAAAGCATAGGTAATCGCATCTTTTAAGGTTAACGATTTAATCTCTTGTGATTTTACAGTGATTGCAAAAATCAAGAAACTGGTTAAAATTATATTCTTCATTATATATTAGGTTTTAGTAAGTGTTTTTCAAGTTCAATAATTCCTTTTGGCGTTGCCAAAGCTCTGGTGTGGTATTCTAAAATTTCAAGTTCTATTTTTTGAGCTTCTTTTTCAGAACTTGTGGTTTCTTTAATGCTAAAAACGAGGAGATAATAAAACCGTACATAGCTTTCAATATTTACGTTTTCTCGATACAATCCTTGTTTAATCCCTTTCTCAATATTTTGTTTGAAAATAGTGTTACACTCGTCAATTTCTCTACACATTACCTTTTCATATATTTCTGGGTAATGTTTTTTTAATTGATATACCGGAGAAGTATCCGATGATTTAAACATTTCTTTAAACAATTTTCTTATCTCGAAATTTTCTTGAATTGCATTGTAATTTTTTAAAATAACATCGTCAATTATCTGGTGTATTTCTTTATGGATTGTTGCAGTGCTTTCCTCAATGAGTATTTCTTTATTGCAAAAATACTTGTAAATCGTTTTTTTAGAAATGCACATTTCACCGGCAATATCATCCATGGTGATGCTTTTAAAACCTAGTTTTAAAAACATCTCACTTGCTTTTGATATAATTTTCTCTTTCATTTTGTTTATTCTGAACCTGTTACGGTTTATTTTAATTTATAGAAATATGTTAAATTTCGAGTGCAAATGTAAGAAGGAAACTCTAAACACCAAAATAGTTTCCAATTATTTTGTAATTATTTAACATTTGCATAAAAGGGTCTTAAACCGTGAATTCTAAATTTGCAATAAGCTTGATGTCTTGCCCTGTAGTTATACCGCCAGTTTGAGTAAATGCATTTGATGTTAATCCAAAATCTTTGCGATTGATGTCTCCAGTTATCTCAAATGCAGCTTTTTGATCGCCATTGTAAGCATTGATTCCAATAAACTCTGCATCAAGTTCAACAACCTTTGTGATGTTTTTGATGGTTAAATTTCCTTTCAAAAAATTAATGTTTTTGTTCACTTTTTGAAAAGAAGTTGACTTAAAGCTTATAATTGGATATTCGTTGATATCAAAGAAATCATTCAGTTTTAAGTGCGAATCAATTTGTTCCAGTTTCGTATCGGTATTGTTTACGTCTAAAGAAAATTCGATTGAAGCATCTTCAATTTCATTATCCTGAATGTCTATATGTCCTTTAAATTTGTTGATAGTTCCAGCTAAATAGGCAATTATGGAATGTCTTATTTTAATCAGAACATCAGATTGTGTTGAATCAATTGTCCATGTTGTTGTCATAATAAATGGGTTTTATTTAGGTTTGATTTTCATTTCACAATAGTTTGAAATGACTTTAATTGAAATGTTAAATTTCGATGCAAATGTAGATAGGAAACTTTGAATACCAAAATAGTTTCCAATGTATTTATGATTATTTAACATTTCATTAAGAAACGCAGTTTGGAATAAAGAGTGAATACTGTAAATTAGCCAAAAATTAATTTATGCATACCATTTATCAGTATCAGGAGTTCATTTCGGAATATTTGCAATCCCAATATGAAGCCAAAGAGCCCAAAAATTTGTATGAACCCATACATTATATTTTAGATCTTGGAGGAAAAAGAATGCGTCCGGTTCTTACACTTATGAGCGCTGAAGTTTTTGATGCAGATTATAAAAAAGCGTTGCCAGCGGCTTTAGCAGTTGAGGTTTTTCATAATTTTTCGTTGGTTCACGATGATATTATGGACGATGCTCCTCTGCGAAGAGGGAAGCAAACGGTACATGAGAAATGGAATATAAATACCGGAATTTTATCTGGTGATGCAATGCTGATTTTGGCGTATCAATATTTTGAAAAATACCAACCTAAAATATTTCGTAAACTGGCTAAATTGTTCAGTAAAACAGCTCTTGAAGTTTGTGAAGGTCAACAATGGGACGTGGATTTTGAAGTTAGAGATGATGTTACCATTCCGGAATATCTTAAAATGATCGAAAATAAAACAGCCGTTTTAGTTGCTGCAGCAATGAAAATGGGTGCTATTATTGCTAAAGCCTCAAGGGAAAATGCAAATTTAATTTATGATTTCGGACTAAATTTAGGATTGGCTTTTCAATTGCAGGATGATTATCTGGACGCTTTTGGTGATCCGGAAACTTTTGGAAAACAAGTGGGAGGTGATATTATTGAAAACAAAAAAACGTATTTATATCTAAAAGCCGTTGCTTTCTCAGAAAAAGAACAGCAACAACAATTGATGGATTTGTTTTCTGTTCAGCCAGAAGATAATTCAGATAAAATTAAGGCAGTAAAAGAAATTTTCAACAGTTCCGGTGCTTCAAAAGCAACACAAGATGCTATTCAGGATTTTACATTTAAAGCTTTCCAAACATTAGACAAAATGAATATCAGTGCTGATAAAAAAGCAATGTTAAGAGCTTTTGGTGAAAATCTAATGGGAAGAAAAGTTTAGATTTTTGACCCGAGCTATAGCGAACTGGCGAAGCATTGCAGAACTTTTACTTCGGATAAATAATGGTTTATTTCAAAAATTAGTATGATTCAAAAAAATCAAACATTTAGAGCAGTTACTTAAAATCAAAAATCTAAATTCGTTAATCAACAATCTGAAATCAAATGTTTATAGCTCCAAAAAATACCGATTTACTACTTACCGAAGCGGAAGGAGAAAACTTATATTTGAAATTAATCGAACAAATGAATAAGGATTTCAATCTCGCGAATGAGGGAATTGATTTTCCGTTGAGTATTTCTCCCAATGAATTGAAGATACAATTACATGAAAAAATCTACAGATTAATTCAATATAAATTTGCCGAATATCTTAATCTACTTTATATAATTGATGTTTCTGAAGAACAAATAAAAAAGCTGGATGGCTCAGATTTAGTAATTCTTTCTGAACAAGTAGCTTTTCTAATCCTAAAAAGAGAATGGCAAAAAGTGTGGTTCAGGAATAAGTATCGCTAATCGCTTTTTCTAGGGTTTAGAGTCCTTTCCTTTTGGAGAGTCCCGAAATTTCGGTAGAGGGACCATTAAAAATAAACCCTGACAAAAGGCATGAAGGCAGTACCATAAACATTGTTGTTGTCATTTAATACATTATAACGCGCACCAATAGTTGCATTTCCTGCTCTGTAACCCGCTCCTAAAAACAAACCGGTGTTCCAGTAATCTTGTGAATTGCTATTGGAACCATCTAAATTCACATTGACTCTTAATTGTTCCAGTTCTGCCGAAAGTTGAATTTCCTTTATGGGATTAAGGAGTGCTACAATACTTCCGCCGTATAAATGGGAGGCGTAATAATTTTTTTGTTTTGCATAAGTATATTGGACGCCAAGACCCAAAGCTACATATTCATTGAAGTTGTAAATAGCACTTGGAGCCAGTGAAATATTGGTATATTCAGAGCCAAAACCCAATCCAATACCTCCTCCAAATTGTACTTTTTTCCAGAAATCACTTTGTGAATGGTGTGCAATTGTTTGTTGTTGAGCTGATAAAAAACGGGAAGAGAATAAGGTTGTCAAAATCAAAAAAGATCTTAAAATGGTTAATCGATGAGTTTTTTTCATGTTTTAAGGGTTTTTTTAACAAATTTTTACGTAAAAGTACGTAAAAAATAGATTTAGATATACTGGATTATTGTACTTTTGTCAAACTATTTAACAAAAAGTATATTCACTAGCATTATGGATAGGTTTTCATTTTTAAACGCAGCACACACCGAATTTTTCGCACAATTATACGATCAATATTTAGTAAATCCAGATAGCGTAGAGCCAAGTTGGAGAAGTTTTTTTCAAGGTTTTGACTTTGGAATGACTACTTATAATGAGGAGAATCCAGTAACCTACATTGCAAATGTAGCTTCTGGGAATATGGAGAGTACTCACGTATCAGAAAAACTTCAAAAAGAATTCAACGTACTAAAATTAATTGACGGGTACCGTTCTCGTGGACATTTGTTTACTAAAACAAATCCTGTAAGAGAGAGAAGAGCGACTTTGCCTACACTGGACATCGCAAATTTTTCGCTTTCTGCGGCCGATTTAAATACGGTTTTTGATGCGGCAAAAGTTATCGGTATTCAGCCTTGTACACTTCAAGAAATTATAATGCACCTCGAAGCAATATACTGTCAACACATAGGAGTGGAGTATATGTATATTCGTAAGCCAGAAATGATTACTTGGATTCAAGATAAATTAGGTATAAACGATAATCAGCCTAATTTTTCTGCTGATGAAAAGAAATCGATTCTTAATAAATTAAATCAAGCAGTTTCTTTCGAGAATTTCTTGCATACAAAATATGTTGGTCAAAAACGATTTTCACTTGAAGGAGGAGAATCTGTAATCCCCGCTTTGGACGCTTTGATTGAAAAAGCAGCCGAAAAAGGAGTAGAGCAATTTGTAATGGGAATGGCACATAGAGGTCGTTTGAATGTTTTAGCCAATATTTTTGGCAAATCAACCCAAGACATTTTTGGTGAGTTTGACGGTAAAGATTACGATCAGGAATATTTTGATGGGGATGTAAAATACCATTTAGGTCTTACTGCTGATAAAGTTACCAGTACAGGTAAAAAAATAAATATTAATTTGGCTCCAAATCCTTCTCACCTTGAAACAGTAGGTGCAGTAATCGAAGGAATTACAAGAGCAAAACAAGATAAATATTTCCCTAATGATTTCTCTAAAGTTTTGCCAATCGCTGTTCACGGGGATGCCGCAATTGCTGGTCAGGGAATTCTTTATGAAATAGTGCAAATGGCACAATTGGACGGATATAAAACGGGAGGTACAATTCACATTGTAATCAACAATCAGGTAGGTTTTACAACTAATTATCTGGATGCTCGTTCATCAACCTATTGTACTGATGTTGCCAAAGTAACACTTTCGCCTGTATTACACGTAAATGCAGATGATGCAGAAGCGGTAGTACATGCGATGTCATTTGCTTTGGATTTCAGAATGCAATTTGGTCGTGATGTATTCATCGATTTATTAGGATATAGAAAATACGGACATAATGAAGGTGACGAACCTCGTTTCACGCAGCCAGTTTTGTATAAAATTATTGCAAAACATCAAAATCCTAGAGATATTTATGCTGAAAAGCTATTGTCAGAAGGAGTTATTGATGCTACTTATGTAAACGGATTAGAAAAAGAATACAAATCTAATCTTGAAGTAAATCTTGAAGCTTCCCGTAAAAAAGATTTGACAATCATTACTCCATTTATGAAAAATGAATGGAAAGGTTTTGAGCAAGTTACTGACAAGCAAATGCTTGAAAAATATGACACTTCATATCCTAAAGACGGATTAGATTCTATCATAAAAACAATCTCAAGCTTACCGTCAGATAAGAAGTTCATCAATAAAATAACTAAAATTGTTACTGATAGAAAAACGGGTTACGACAATAACACTATAGATTGGGGAACTGCAGAAGCATTAGCTTATGGTTCGCTTTTAACAGAAGGTTTTGATGTTCGTATTTCAGGTCAAGACGTGGAGCGTGGTACATTCTCTCACCGCCACGCTGTGGTTAAAGTAGAAGATTCTGAGGAAGAAGTAATCTTATTGAATGCTATCGAAAACAAAAAAGGGAAATTCAATATTTTCAATTCTCTTTTATCTGAATATGGTGTTTTAGGTTTTGATTATGGCTATGCTTTAGCAAACCCAAATACACTTACCATATGGGAAGCACAGTTTGGGGATTTCAGTAATGGAGCCCAAATTATGATTGACCAATACATTTCTTGTGGAGAAGATAAATGGAACAATCAAAACGGTATCGTTTTGTTATTGCCTCACGGTTACGAAGGACAAGGAGCAGAGCATTCATCTGCCAGAATGGAACGTTATTTACAACTTTGCGCCAGACAAAACATGTATGTTGCTGATTGTACAACACCTGCCAACTTCTTCCACTTGTTGAGAAGACAAATGAAAACCACTTTCCGTAAACCACTTATTGTGTTCACACCAAAAAGTTTATTGCGTGATCCAAGAGTTGTTTCTTCTGTTGAAGAATTTGCAACTGGTAGTTTCCAAGAAATATTTGATGATGAAACAGTAAATAAAGCGGATGTGAAAACATTAGTTTTCTGTACGGGTAAATTCTATTATGACATCACTGCCGAAAGAGAAAATAACGGTCGTAATGATGTTGCTGTTGTTAGAATTGAACAGTTATTCCCATTACCGGTAGAACAATTAAAAGCCATTATCGCTAAATATCCAAACGCGGATGATTATGTTTGGGCACAAGAAGAGCCTAAAAACATGGGAGCTTATAGCTATATGTTGATGAATTTCGATTTAGTAAAATGGAGATTGGCTTCACTAAAAGCATATGCAGCACCGGCAGCAGGAAGTTATACAAGAGCAAAACGCCGTCAGGCCGATGCAATACGAATGGTATTCGATAAAAATTTATTTAGATAGAAAAAAGTTTAAAGTTTAAGGTTTAAAGTTTCTTTTATAGAACGTCAAACCTTAAACTTTAAATTATTTAACTTTAAAACTTTAAACTAAAAGAAAGATGATTTTAGAAATGAAAGTCCCATCACCAGGGGAATCTATAAAAGAAGTTGAAATTGCAACTTGGTTGGTAAAAGACGGAGACTATGTAGAGAAAGACCAAGCGATTGCTGAGGTTGATTCTGATAAAGCAACATTAGAATTGCCTGCAGAAGCAAGCGGAATCATTACATTAAAAGCAGAAGAAGGCGATGCTGTAGCAGTAGGAGCAGTAGTTTGTTTAATAGACACTAGCGCTGCAAAACCATCAGGTGCTGCACCAGCGGCAGTGGTTGAAGCACCAAAAGCTGAAGTTAAAGCTGAAGCGCCAAAAGCGGCTACGGTAGCGGCAGCTCCAGCAGCAACTTACGCTTCAGGAACTCCATCTCCAGCAGCAAGAAAAATATTAGACGAAAAAAATATAGCACCAGCTTCAGTAACAGGAACTGGAAAAGACGGAAGAATCACTAAAGATGATGCCGTAAATGCAGTGCCATCTATGGGAACACCTACAGGTGGATCTCGTGGAACAGAGCGTACTAAATTATCTATGTTGCGTAGAAAAGTGGCTGAAAGATTAGTTGCCGCTAAAAACGAAACAGCGATGTTGACTACTTTCAATGAAGTAAACATGACGCCTATCAACTTGATTCGTAATGAATATAAAGATGCGTTCAAAGCAAAACATGGTGGAATTGGTTTAGGATACATGTCTTTCTTTACAAAAGCAGTAACCAGAGCGCTAAAATTATTCCCGGATGTAAATTCAATGATGGATGGTGATCATAAGATTGCTTTCGATTTTTGCGATATTTCAATTGCGGTTTCAGGGCCAAAAGGATTAATGGTTCCTGTAGTTCGTAATGCTGAAAACTTGACTTTCCGTGGAGTTGAAGCAGATATTAAAAGATTGGCATTAAAAGCTCGTGACGGACAAATCACAGTTGATGATATGACTGGTGGAACGTTCACAATTACTAATGGTGGTGTTTTTGGAAGTATGTTGAGTACGCCAATTATCAATCCTCCACAATCTGGAATTCTTGGAATGCACAACATTATCGAGCGTCCAATTGCCGTAAACGGTAAAGTGGAAATTCACCCAATGATGTACGTAGCATTATCTTATGACCATAGAATTATTGATGGACGTGAGTCTGTTGGTTTCTTGGTAGCAGTAAAAGAAGCTTTAGAGAATCCATTAGAATTATTGTTGGATAACAATCCTAAAAAAGCATTAGAATTGTAATATACAATTCATAAATAACAAAAATCCGTTTAGAAAATTTTCTAAACGGATTTTTTGTTTATTTGCCTTTTTAACCAATACTATTTTATGGCATCAAATAAAAAACAGGCCGCTATCAGCTTTATCTTCATCACAATGCTAATTGATATAACTGGTTGGGGAATTATCATTCCAGTTATTCCAAAATTGATTAAAGAATTAATACATGGCGATGTTAGTGATGCAGCAAAATATGGCGGTTGGTTAACATTTGCTTATGCGATAACTCAATTTATGTTTGCACCTTTAATTGGTAATTTGAGTGATAAATTTGGGCGAAGACCCATAATCTTAATTTCGCTTTTTGCCTTTTCATTGGATTATATATTGTTGGCGTTTGCCCCAACGATTACATGGCTATTTATAGGAAGAATAATTGCAGGATTAACAGGTGCGAGTATTTCAACCGCCTCGGCGTATATAGCTGATGTGAGTACGCCAGAGAATAGAGCCAAAAACTTCGGAATGATTGGTGTGGCTTTTGGGCTAGGATTTATAATTGGACCCGTTATAGGCGGTGTTTTGGGGCATTACGGGTCTAGGATTCCGTTTTATGCAGCGGCAGTTTTGTGCTTGCTGAATTTCTTATACGGTTATTTTATTTTACCCGAATCATTATCAAAAGAAAATAGAAGACCCGTTAATTTAAAAAGAGCCAATCCAATTGGTGTTTTTTTGAATTTAAAGAAATACCCTTCACTATATGGATTATTGTTCGCTCTGTTTTTGATTTATGTTGCGGGACATGCGGTAGAAAGTAACTGGAGTTATTTTACGATGTACAAATTTAGTTGGGACGAAAAAATGGTCGGAATTTCGTTGGGCGTTGTTGGGGTTTTAGTAAGTCTTGTTCAAGGAGGATTGATACGGTGGACTAGTCGAAAACTAGGAAATGAAAAAAGTATTTATGTTGGAATGGTATTATATACTATTGGAATGTTTTTGTTTGCTTTTGTTTCAGAAAGCTGGATGATGTTTCTCTTTTTGATTCCGTATTGTCTTGCAGGAATTGCCGGTCCATCATTGCGAGCTATCATTACGAATCATGTTTTGCCATCAGAACAAGGCGAAATTCAAGGAACAATTGCGAGTTTAACGAGCGCCGCAACCATTATTGGACCACCAGTAATGTCGAGTCTTTTTTATTATTTTACACATAAAGGGGCACCATTTGAATTTGCAGGAATGCCATTTATTCTTGGGGGTATATTGATGATGATAAGTGGTATTGTTGCTTATTTTTCGTTGAAAAAGTATAGTGTTTCAAATACAAACAATGATTAAAGTAATCGATTATCCCTTTCCCTTTCATCAAAACATCGGCACCTATGATTCCATGAACAGGTTTTGATTTGTGTTGCATCAGTGCCTCATTTACATGAGATAAGTCGAAAATTACGAGGTCAAATTCTAAATCTTTCCAGTTACCCAGTTGAAGAATGTTAGTTGTGGCAATTTGTGTATGCATTCCGGTTGCGCCAGCTCCTGATGCTTTGGTCTTCGATTTTTTAGCATTCAATAAAAACAAATCGATACTTTCAAATCCCACACAACTGTTTGAAGCTCCCGTATCCAGAATAAAGTTTCCTATGATACCATTGATTTTTGCCTTTATTAAAAGATGTTGTGTTTTGGTAATCTTAAATTTTACTTTTTTGTAATTTTCTCTTTTGAGGATATCGTGGAGGTTTTTCATTTTCGGTTGCGATTGAAAACCAAAAATAATCCAATTAGAATCAAAAAACCAATACTGTAAAAAATATAATTTATAGGATTACTTTTTGTTTCAATTCCACCATAATATACAAATGCACTCCAGTAATAAGGTGATTTTTTGGCATTAGGAATACTTTTATTATTCAAGAAATTAAGTTTTGCATTGGCATTTGCCTCAAAATAAGATTCGTCGTTTTTGATGTTTTTATAAAAATCGTCCATAAAAACGGAGGTCGTATAATCGTTTACTTTCCACAGAGAAAATAATAAATTTTGCGCTCCGGCAAATTGAAAACCTCTGGCAATACTCATGGCTCCTTCGGATTTGTAGAGTTTGCCTATTCCAGTTTCACAGGCACTGAGCACAACCAAATCAGGATTGATTTTTAGGTTGTATAATTCCGAATATAAAATCTCCTGATCGTAAAATTTGATGCTGGCCGGTCTTTCAATATCGCCAGAAGAAGCGTGTGTAGACAAATGCAGAATCGAATAATTAGGAGCGTTGGTTTTAAAATTTTTGAATGTTGCAGTTGTATTTTCAAAAAACTGCCCTTCAAAATTCTTTTTTATGGATTGCATTTCGGCTTTCGAAAAAGCCAATTCGTAAGCTGTTTTTTCAAAAACAGGAAATATCCCTAGAACTGTTTGTTGCTCCGTCGAAAGTGGTTTTGCATTCAAATAAAATGTGGCCGAATTGTTATAGGCAATCTTGAAATCATTCAACAAATAATGCATTTGAGTAAAATTACTCGTTACGGTTTCTTTTGTGATTAAAGCTTCAAACGGGAGGAAATTGAGAATACCATCAGTAATAATAATGAGGTTTTTATGGATTGTGTTTTTGGGTAATTTCAGTAAATCAAAAGCGATTTTCCCCTGTTTGTTGTAGCCTTTTATATCATTTGTAATAGTATTGGCATCACTAAAATAGTCTAAGAATTGCCAGATTCTAGCAATGGAATGTGTATCATTACTAAAGGAGTTTAGTTTTATTTGTTCGTTTTCCAAAGTAAAAGAATATACTTTTTCATAGCCCGAGAAATAATAAACCATAATGGCTTTGTCTTTTTCCAGCTTCGAAAATAAAGTGGTTAGATTTAAATTTTCAGGAATAAATTCCGGATTTTTGGAACGTATTTTTTTAAGCGAAAGCATTGTTTCATTTTGCCTTTTTATGGCTTCGTTTATTTTTGAAATATTGGCTAAAGATCCTTTTTGCTGTTCTTTTATGATTTCAGTATTCCAGTTTTGAAGCTGTTCTAAATGGATTTTTTCTTTTCTTGAAATGATTTTATTTTGGGCAAGGTAACTTTTTAAAACCCCTGATTTTGTTCTTTCGGCTAATTGGAAAGCGCTTTCTATATAGCTGCTTTTTTTCTCTTTTTGATAAAGTAAATCATAAATGGCGATGCATTTTTCGGTGCGGTTTCTAACTCGGGTTTGACTGATAATTTTAGAGTTTTCATAAACTAAAAGTTGGGCAAATAAATCTTCGATATGAAACGAAAGCGCATAGGCTTCCAATGCTTTTTTGGGTTGATTTTGTTTTTGAAAAATAGCGGCTTGTAAATCTAGCGCGTCCAGTAAAACAGTTTCGGAATAAAGTGAACTTTGGTTCGGTAAAATGGTTTTCGTACTGGAATAATTTGGAATTAAATTTTCGAATACATTCGAAATTAATTCAGTTGCTTCGGTGTATTTTTTCTGTTCAAATAGCAGTAAAGCGTTTTCATAATCGAGTTTTGCTATTTTTCTGGGTTCTTTATTCTTGGTTTCCAAAAACAGTTTTTTTGCCTTTTCAAAATTGGAATTGGCACGTCCATAGTCTTGTTGCTGACTATAAATCGAGACTAAATTTCGGTAAACATTAGATAGTGTTTCGGATTGATTTTTTTCTTTTTTTAATAATTTTTTAGACATTTCGAATGCGTTTTGAGCTTTTCGATATTCATCTGAATTTATACTTGTTGCGGGACTGCTAATAATATAATTAGCTCCCAAATTATTGAGTAAAATTCCTTTTTGGGCGTTTGATAGTTTTTCAGTATTAATGATTTTTTCTAATAATTCTATAGCCAATATACTCTTGCCGGAACTTTGGTACACGTTCGATAAATTGAGAATGGCTGCTATTTTTTGCGATTGGTTTTTCTCGGCATTGGCAATGAAATAATACTGTTTTATAGTGTTTTCGGCATTGTCGTAATCACCTAAAATCGTGTATAAATTCCCCAATGGTTTTAGACAATATTCGATAATATCATAATCCTTAAGTTTGTTCTTTTGATAAAGTTGCCATGCTTTTTCGTAGCTTGAAATCGCTTGATTGGTTTGGCCAAATTGGTTTTGGTAGAAAGCGATATTGCAATTTAATACTACAAGCGCCAATAGTTCATTCTTGGATTTTGGATTTGGACTTTTGTAAAATTCCTTTTCGTTTTTAGTGAGGTTTTGTAAGTTTTCAGCGGATGGATTTGCTACAAAAATATCAATTGTATGGTAAATTTTGTCTTCTTGGGTGAGTGCTTTCTGTCCGAATATAGTCAGAGTTGTAAAGAGTAAAAAGAAGAAAATAGGTTTTGTCATTAAAAAGGGTTTAAGCTAAAACTTCCATATTCCATAAAACTGAAAATAATTAAAATTTTCCTTGAAATTCATCACGTATCGAGCTCCTAAACTTGGACCAATTCTGGCTGCGCCTATTGTTAAATCAAAAAGCAAACCCGTTTTTAAATTGGTAAAAGAGTCGGAAACCGAGTTGGATTGTTGGGTTGTGCTAATTAAAAATTTATCGGTTATCCCTTCATAGGTTTCGACTTTTTGTCTTTGTTCTTGTTGCTCCGAAATATTGATGTTAGCTTGCAATCCGGCTCCAATACCAATATAATTATTGATATTGTAACGAATCAATACCGGGATTTCGCAGTTGATGTTGCTGTTATTTGATGCTGTTGTGGTACGTTGTAGTTGCCGAACTCCATTGGAACTGGTTATAAATGCATCTGTAACTGAACTTGAATTGTGAAAGGTATGAATGCTGTTTACGAATTCGGCCTGCCAATAATACCGATAGGATTTGAAAGGAGAAATGGTTGCGCCAACAAAATAGCTTTTGGAATTTTCCAAATTGGGATACAAATTATAACCCGCTTTAGCGCCAATAGAAATTCCGGGTAAGAATCGGGTAGTAGCATAATTGGTAATAATAGGTTCATTTTTGTCGAAAATTATCGCGGTTCTGCTTTTGGTTTTTGTTTTGTGAAAGTCTTTATTGAATTTCATGGAGTATTTTACAAAGCCTTTGGTACTGTCAATTTCTTTTATGTTTTTTTGATTGCTTCCGGGTAAATAAATGTTTTTGAAAGTGAAGAATATTTGATTTTGTTTGATAATTGTGTCTAAACAACTCGTTGTGGGTACTTCGCCTTTAGGGCAAATAGGACATTTGGGGTACATATCTTCAATTTGAAATGTTCTTTTGTCGAACATATTCGGAATGTCCGTTTCCAGACGAATCATTCTTGCCGGGCCTTCGCCATTGTTTTGGAAACGGGTTTTGAAGTTAACTCTCTTGAAACGCACCAACCTATAATTCAGGAAACTTCCATTAGAACCCATTTTGTTAGGGTCGTGCGAAGTGACGATTTCCATCTCCAGATTTTTTATTTTGTGATTCTTGAAACTTCGATTGGGGACAAATATACCACGCATGGTTATGGTTGCGCTCGTGTCTTTAATCATTTCGGGAGTAGTTTTGAACGTATAGAAAACATTGTGGGTTTCTTTTGGATTAGTGTCGTCAAATTCCAAAATGGAAACGTTTTTGTACGTTTTATGGGCTTCTAAAAGCGTGGCGTCCAGATCCTCTTCGGTGGTGGTGGTTTTGTATTTTTTGGCTGGAGCCAAAATTTCGCTGGAAGCCAAATACGAATTAGAATCGTCCAAGTCATTTATGGATGCAATGGTGTTTTCCTTGATTTCTCTTTCTCCGGCATGTGTTCTAAAATCAACCAATTCGAAGTTGTTGTTTTTGAATTGTTTTTCGTTGTAAAAAAGATATAATTTACCGCTGCTCACATAGTTTTCCAGATTTTGATAACTTAAAATAACAACCATTTCTTGTTCAGGGATGGGGTCGCAATTTTTTTGGATAGCGAATCCGTTTTGGTCTTCAATGGAAGCAATGTCTTTGTAAGCTTCTTCAGAAACTTCATTTACGACTACTTTTTTTGGTCTTGTTGCGGGTGGTTTTCCGTTATCATAATTATTGGTTACGGTGAGTCGGGTGGTATAGGTTCCTTTGGCTTTATAGACATGTTTGGGTTCCGCTTCTTTGCTGTAATGCCCGTCACCCATTTCCCATAAGTAGGAATAACTGGGTTTTGGTGCGCCGGATATTGGGATAAGTGGTGGCGTTTCTGGCTTGAAAGTGACTAGATTCCCTTTTTGATTGTAACCAATGTTTGCTCTTCGGGTGATGGTGTCTTTTATTTTTGTTTGGGAATAAAGTAGAAAAGAGGTTAGAAATAAGAGGAAAAATAAAGTTGGTTTCATAATCGGGATGGTTTTAGCCCTGATGGAAACGGCATCCTTTCTTGTCCTTAATTTAGTTCAGGCTCCAGAAGCAAGTTCTGGACAAGAAAGATACAGTGTACAGCAGGATTAGCTCCTGAAAAGCATCAGGATAAATTCGAAAATATTTTTAAATGTAAAAAAAAGTGATGAGCAAATCATCACTTTTTTATTAAATTTATTTTGTAAGCTACTGAATAGCATTGATTGCGGCTACTAATTGGGCTTCGGTACCTAGCGTAGTTTCGGCTAAGGTAAAAGTATACACATCGTTTGCTTGAACGGTAACGGCTTTGATAGCGTATCTCCATTGCCCGTTGTCTTCGGTTGCAAAAATTACGTGACATGCTAATCCTATTGGAATTTGACCGTAATGTTCGCTAAATAATCCGGCTGCAGTGTAGGTGTCTAATTTTGCAAGTGCATTTTGTCCTTCGCCATCGTAAGATAAATAAATCGCACTATTGGTGTTGTCATAACCGTCAGGAGCATCAGCAAGAATCGTCGTTTTAGGCCTTGGGTCGCTGTAAAATTTATCTACATTTGTCCATCCAAAGTTTCCAAAAGAAACATAATAATTATTTTGTTCTGCTTGTACGCCGCCTTTTCCTCCATTTGTCCCAGCTGCATCTCTGGCATCTTTCCAAGCTAAGTCTCCATTAGCATCTACAATTCCTGTCCAAAATGTCATTGCAGTATCTACACCGTCAGTTAAACTTGCGGGAACCATTAGATTAATGTTGCATGTGGTTGCAAGATCAACTCCACCTTGTGTCGCTTTGATAAAGAATTCTCCGCCAGAAATCAATAAATTTCTATTTCCATCTCCCATTATTCCCATGGTAGGTTTGTTGGTTACCAACATTTTACCTTTATCGAAAAGCTCCACAAATTCAATATCGACTGTTCCTGTTACAGGATTTCCGCCTTTGGTAAGACAATCTCCATTGATGTATAATTTAACTCCTTTGACTGATGTTAGCGTGATTACGCCAGTTCCTGCGGTCATGGTGAATTTTTGTGTTTGTCCGTCTAAAGCCGCTTTTTTGACAGCTGCAAATTCTGCTGCCGATGCTGGTGAAATGGCGGTGTCGTTGCCATCATTGTTACAGCTTACTAATGAAATTGTTGCTAAGAATAATAATCCGATGTTTTTTAAATTTGATTTCATGATTTCTAATTTTTTAAATTGTTTTCTAATTGTTTTTTTAATAGATACTTTTTGTTTTGTAATTGTTACCCCTTTAATTTGAATTTATTTCAGATTCTTATGGCTTCATTCTTATATCAACTCTCTTATTATTTTGTTACCCCTTAAAATTTAATTTTTTCAGAGGTTGGATAATTTCAAGTTGTTTAAAGAACGTTTACATAGCTATATCAAATTGGTTTTATAATTGTTACCCCTTTAATCTGAATTTATTTCAGATTCTTTTTTACATTAGCCATAAAAAGTTTTTTTATGGCTAATAATGTGATTCATCCCGACCAAATATATATAGAGGGACTTGCCAATAATAATTCGGCAATCATCCAATCTATTTATAAAAAATTTGTTCCCAAAGTGGTTTCCTATATAAGGAATAATTCTGGTGATGAAGATCAGGCTCAAGATGTGGTACAGGAAATTATGATTTTGCTTTTTAATCAGTCTAAAGCCAATAAATTGCAACTCACCTGCCCGTTTGATGCCTACTTTTTTTTATTGTGTAAAAGGAAATGGTTGAATGAATTGAAAAAAGCATCGAATAAAGGGGTAACAATTGATGAAGATTTTATATCTAATAATGAACCCACAGCCGAGATGGTTACAGAAACCGAAGCATTCGAAGAAAAACAACAGCTTTTTGATGCTATGTTTCAAAAACTGGGCGATAAATGCCAAGAGTTATTAAAATTGAGTTTTACTATTAAGTCAATGGAAGAAGTGGCGGAGAAACTCAATGTGACTTACGGATATGTCCGCAAGAAAAAATCGTTGTGTACGGGGCAATTAACCCAGTGGATTCAGGAAACGAGTCGTTTTAAATCTTTAAAAATCACTTAGCCATGAACGAGGAACATTATATACTATTCGACCAATATCTTCAAGACGAATTGTCTGCCGAAGATAAAGTAAAGTTCGAGAACCAATTGTCTGAAGATCCGGAATTGGCTTCGGCATTTGACACTTTCAAGGAATTAAATCTTCACTTGGAAAATAAATTTGGAAACGCTGATGCGTTTGATGCTTTCAAAGAAAATTTACAATCGATTTCTAATAATCATTTCAAAGATTCTAAGCCGAAAGCAAAAGTGATTGCATTCAAGCCTTGGATGTATTTAGTTGCCGCATCAGTTGCTGTTTTGTTTGGGTTGTTTCTTTTTAATCCAAATCCAAATTTTGAAGATTTCAACCAACAGGAGAATGCTTATTTCGTCGAAAGAGGCAGTGTTGATGCTAATTTGAAACAAGCAGAAACTACTTTCAATGCCAAAAATTATAAAGCGGCTATTCCGTTTTTTGAAGCGGTTCTAAAAGAGAAAAAAACTCCTGAAATTCAATATTTTTATGGGATTTCATTATTGGAAACGAATAAAATTAAAGAAGCCGAAGCTGTTTTTAAGGAGCTGAAAGCAGGAACTTCCATCTATAAAAACAAAGCGATTTGGAGTCTTGCTTTGTCTAAATTAAAACAGAAAGATTATAAGTCATGTAAGGAAATCTTGTTGACGATTCCTTCGGATTACGAGGATTATGATCAAGTTCAGGAATTGTTGAAGAAATTGGATTAGGTTTTTTAAATACAAAAGGCACAAAAAGAAATGGCATTTTATTAGTGCATCAAAAAGACACAAAAGAATTTTCTGGAGTGTCTTTTTTCTTTTGTGACTTTTGTGGTTAAATTTTAAAAAACTTCGCAACTTTGTACTCTTAAACTTTACACTTGGAAACAACAACAATAATAACCGATACACATACTCATTTATATTCAGAAGATTTTGGTGAAGACCGAAAAGAGATGATCCAAAGAGCGATTGATGCCGGCGTTTCTCGTTTTTTTATTCCTGCAATCGATTCTTCTTGTACGGAATCCATGTATGAATTAGAAAGAAATTATCCTGATAATGTGTTCTTGATGATGGGTTTGCATCCTACTTATGTAAAAGATAATTATCTGGAAGAGTTGCAACATGTAGAAGCCGAGTTGGCTAAAAGGAAATTCTATGCCGTTGGTGAAATTGGGATTGATTTGTATTGGGACAAAACCCATTTGCCTCAGCAACAAATTGCCTTCAGAAGACAAATTCAATTGGCAAAAAAATATAAATTACCTATAGTGATTCATTGTCGAGATGCTTTTGAGGAGATATTCGAAATTCTAGAGGAAGAAAAATCTGAGGATTTGTTTGGGATTTTTCATTGTTTCTCGGGAACATACGAGCAGGCATTACGAGCAATTTCGTATAATATGAAACTAGGAATAGGCGGTGTAGTTACTTTCAAAAACGGTAAAATCGACCAATTCCTGAATCGAATAGACTTGAAAAACATCGTTTTAGAGACAGATTCCCCTTATTTAGCACCCATTCCTTATAGAGGAAAAAGGAATGAAAGCAGCTATCTAGTAAATGTTGTAAACAAGTTATCCGAAATTTATGGTCTGACGACAAATGAAATTGCGGCCACGACAACTGAAAATTCTAAAGCAATTTTTGGGATTTAAAACAAATTTATTTTATTTTAACTTTTTTTTTGTTCATTTGCCCACACAAACATAGAAAACTAACAATGCAGAAATTTGACGCCATTCGGCCATTTTACGACTCCGAAATAAACGAGGCTCTTCAAAATGTGATTCATCACCCTATGATGAAGGCATTAATGAATTTTTCTTTTCCGGATGTTGCTGACGAAGTTTGGAAAGAACAACTCCGAAAAACGCATTCTATTCGTGATTTTCAATGTAATTTTATTTACAACTCCGTTCAGAAAGTACTAGAAAAAAGTTCCGAAGGATTAACTACTTCTGGCTTCGAAAATTTAGAACCTAATACCTCTTACCTATTTATTTCAAATCATCGTGATATCCTTTTAGATACCACTTTATTGAATGCTGCTTTGTTTGAGCATGGATTAGTGATGACAGCTTCAGCAATTGGAGATAATTTGGTCAAAAAATCTTTTTTGAAGACATTAGCAAAGCTGAACCGTAATTTTCTGGTACAACGTGGCTTAACGCCTAGGGAAATGTTGCAGAGTTCAAAGTTATTGTCAGAATATATAGGTCACTTGTTGCTTCATGAAAACCGTTCGGTTTGGATTGCACAACGCGAAGGAAGAACCAAAGATGGAAATGACGCTACAAACCCAGGGGTTTTAAAAATGCTGGGAATGGCTTCAGATGAAAAGAATTTAATGGATTATTTCAAAAAAATTAAAATCGTCCCAGTTTCTATTTCGTATGAATACGATCCAACTGATGCTTTGAAAATGCCTCAATTAATGGCTGAAGCCAATAATGAAGTTTACATAAAAGAAAAAAATGAAGACTTCATGACGATTCTCAGTGGCGCTTTGGGACAGAAGAAAAGAATTCATATCCATATAGGGAAAGTTTTAGACACTGAAATAGATACAATCGTTGCTGAAAATGACAATTGTAACAAGCAAATACTGGCATTGGCACAAGTTATTGATGATTCTATACTGTCCAATTATAAGCTATGGCCAACGAATTATATCGCGTATGATATTGTTAATAAAATCAATACCCATTCCCATCTTTATACAGAAAATGAGAAATCACTTTTTGAACGTAGGTTAGAGATGCGTATTGACGAAACGAATCCCATTGCATTACAAGGATTTTTAGCTATGTACTCTAATCCTGTAGTTAATAAATCAAAATACCATAATGTTATCTAAAGCCAAAATACTTCTAATTTATACTGGTGGAACCATTGGTATGAGGAAAGATTTTGAAACGGGTGCGCTCAAGGCTTTTAATTTTAGTAAATTATTGCAGCGCATTCCCGAATTGAAACAATTAGACTGTGAAATAGAGACTATTTCTTTCGAAAATCCTATCGATTCCTCCAATATGAATCCTCAAGAATGGGCTAAAATTGCTTCGATTATTGAAGAAAATTATGTTGAATTTGATGGATTTGTAGTACTTCATGGTTCGGATACCATGTCGTATTCTGCATCGGCATTGAGTTTCATGCTCGAAAATTTATCAAAACCAGTCATTTTTACGGGGTCGCAGTTGCCTATTGGGGATTTACGGACAGATGCTAAAGAGAATCTGATTACGGCTATCCAAATCGCGTCTTTACGTGAAAATGGAAAATCGGTTATAAGAGAAGTTTGTCTTTATTTTGAGTACAAATTATATCGTGGTAACAGAACGACAAAAATAAATGCAGAACATTTCAAAGCATTTACATCCCCAAATTATCCAGCTTTGGTAGAATCTGGTGTTCATTTAAATATGAATCCCGAATTATTTTTACCAATACCAAGAGTAAGAAAATTAAAGGTTCATAAGAATTTAGATGATAATGTGGTCATCATAAAAATGTTTCCTGGAATAAATGAAACAGTTTTGTCAGCCATTTTTAATATTCAAAATCTTAAAGGAATTGTTTTAGAAACCTATGGCTCTGGAAATGCTCCAACCGAAGAATGGTTTATAGCTCTTTTGAGTAAAGCGATTGAAAAAGGATTGTACATCATTAATGTTACCCAATGTTCAGGAGGAAGTGTCAGTATGGGACATTATGAAACTAGTACAGGAATGAAAAAAATAGGAGTGATTTCTGGTAAAGACATCACTACCGAAGCTGCAATCACAAAATTAATGTACTTATTGAACCAAAAAATTGCCCCAAAAGACTTCAAAACTATCTTTGAAACACCTTTACGGGGAGAAATGGTATAATATTCAGATTTTACTTTTCTAAGTCAGTTTTTTTTGTGTTCTTTGCAACCTTGAATAAAAATAGAGAGGTGTCCGAGTGGTTGAAGGAGCTAGCCTGGAAAGCTAGTATGTGGGTAACTGCATCGTGGGTTCGAATCCCATCCTCTCTGCAAAAAAATCAATGCTTCCCGAAAGGGGAGCATTTTTTGTTTTATAGCGTGACAAACTTTTTATTTGTCTAAGCGTATAAAACAAAAAAGGGTCGGGCATGAAACGTCCCATCAGAGATCAACGAAGTTAATCCCTAATTGAAAGGGTTTATAGCGTGACAAACTTTTTTTATAGCAGATATTTGGATTAATTTAAAAAATTCGTTTTTAAATATCTTTCAACAAAGGATAAACCCGTTTGAATTTCTCAAAACCCTGTTCGTAGATTTCTTTGTGATCTTTATTTGGTAAAAAGGTTTTTCCAACTTTATTTTCAAATGGAACGGTAATCCCAGTAGCTTTAGACCCTATTAAAACAGCTCCCCAAGCAGAAGCTTCGATTGTTTCGGCGACAATTACTTTCATTTGAAAAATATCAGCGACCATTTGCAGCCAAAGTTCGCTTTTTCCAAAACCACCGCTAGCCATGATAGTGGTTTCGTATCTTTTTTCTGGATCAGGAAGTAAGACTTCAGTAATGCTCAACAATCCAAATAAAATGCCTTCGAGTGTAGCTCGAATCAAGTGCGCTTTGGTATGGATGATTCGGATTCCCAAAAGTGTTCCCTGAGCGGAAGCATCCCAAATAGGAGCTCTTTCGCCCAATAAATAAGGGACAAAAAGCAAGCCTTCGGATCCGGCAGGAATTGTTTCAGCCTGTTCAAATAATTCTTCAAAAGATTCTTCCGTTTTTAAGATGGATTCTTTCAGCCATTGCAAAACAATTGCACCATTGTTCACCGCTCCTAATTTTAAGTATTGATTGTCCATCAAATGATAACATTGCGTTCGCATTTGGGAATCAATATAAGGTTTGTCAACTGGCAAACGCACCGCACCGCTGGTTCCAATGGATAATGCCATTCGGCCTGGTTCCATAGCTCCAGTTCCTAAATTTGCCAATACTCCGTCACCGCCACCAAGAATATAATGGAAACCATCGGATAGTCCTTTGCTTTGATGCGTAGGACTAACAATAGTGGAAAGTTGGGATTCTTCTATTTTTAAAAATTCAAGAATTTCCAATTCCCATTGTAGCGTATGAATGTTCATCAAGCCAGTGCCGGAAGCCATGGAGGAATCAATTACATATTGGCCCGTAAGATGATGCCAAATGTATTCTTTGATGCTAATGAATTTATGCGCTTTAGAAAAGTGTGTTGTATCATATTCTTTCAACCAAGCAATTTTAGTCATTGGTGAAAAAGTATGAATGGGAATCCCGGTTTTTTGATAGAAGTTTTTACCTTGCTCTGATTCTTTTAATGCTTCGGCTAGTGAATGTGCTCTATTATCTGCCCACAGAATCGCATCGGTAATGGGTTTTCCAGTATTGTCTATAGCTATGATGCTTTGCATAGCCGAACTAAAACTGATGAATTCAGGCTGAATTTCTTTTGTAATTTCGGCAATGCATTCTAAAACTGCCGTTAAAATTTCATCGGGTTTTTGTATGCTCCAATCAGGCTTTGGATGATACATAGGGTAGGACTGGGTAAATTGACGAATCACTTTCCCTGTCTTGTCAAAACACACCGCCTTGGTTGCTGTGGTGCCGATATCTATTCCTATGTAAAACTGTTTCATTTAATTTTTTTTATTCTAAAGCTTACGATTCTTATCCCACAAATAAATTCAGTAACAATACACCTGCTAATCCCATAACTCCGATTATGGTTTCCATGACGGTCCATGTTTTAAACGTATCCGAAATACTGATTCCAAAATATTCTTTAAACATCCAGAAACCCGTATCATTTACATGCGAACACATTAAACTTCCTGCTCCAATTGATAATACCATCAATTCAGGACTGATTCCGGAACTAACTACCAAAGGCTGTACAATTCCTGCCGCAGTCAATCCAGCTACAGTTGCTGAACCCAATGCAATGCGAATAATCGTTGCGATTAACCAACCTAAAAGTAAAGGAGAAAGTGTTGATTGTTCGAAAGATGCGGCTAAATCAGTGCCGATGCCGCTGTCAATTAATACTTGTTTGAAAGCGCCACCTGCTGCAATAATCATAATAATCATGGTGGCAGAACTCAATGCCGAACTGGATTTATCCATAAGGTCCTGCATCTTTCGACCCCGATTGATGCCTAAAAAAACAATTGCAAACAATACGGCAATAAGCATTGAAGTGGTTGGATTTCCAATAAATCCAAGGATATGACGTAAAGATGATGTTTCGGGTAAGGTTAATTCGCTTGTTGTTGCCAATGCCATTAAAATCACAGGAATTAGAGCCGTCAGAAAACTGATACCGAAATATGGCATTTCGTTTTCATCGAATGTTTTGCTCTCGAATAATCCTTTGGGTGGATTGGCGATAATTTTCTTAATGAATTCTGGAAAAACAATCCCCGCAATCACTAAAGTAGGAATAGCAATCACTAATCCGTAAAGTAAGGTCCTGCCAATATCTGCTTTAAAAATCACGGCAATGGCTGTTGGTCCAGGATGAGGTGGCAAAAACCCGTGTGTTACCGAAAGGGCCGAAGCCATCGCAATTCCAAGATAAATAATGGGTTGCTTAGTACTTTTTGCGACAGCGAAAACCATTGGAATCAAAATCACAAAACCGGCATTGTAAAACATCGAAATTCCTACTGCAAAACCCGTAAGCATCATCGCCCATTTGATGTGTTTAATACCAAAAGACTGAATCATTACAGAACTTATTCGTTGCGCCGCGCCACTATCCGAAAGGATGTTTCCCAAGATAACTCCCAAAGCGATAATCAAAATCAAAGAACCCAACGTACTTCCGATTCCTTGTTGTAACGAATTAATGATATCAGGAAAGCCCATGCCCTTAGCAATTCCCACAAAAAGAGAAGCAATAATCAATGAAATGAAAGCATTCAGTTTTATTGCGGATATCAAAACAAGCAATAAAAGAATACTTGCAATTAAAATTAATATGGACATAGACTGGAATGTGATAAATTAGGAATCAGATAAATGCGTGTTAAATCGAGTGCAGTCGAGACTTTTTTTTGAACTTTTAAATGCTGTAAAAGATTTTCTATTACTCATTTTTTTCGACTGCATGACCGCCAAATTCGTTGCGAAGTGCAGCTACCACTTTTCCGGAAAAAGTATCCTGCATTTGGGAACGGTAGCGCATCATGATTGAAAGGGCAATAACCGGAGTAGGAACGCCTAAATCCAAGGCTGTTTCCAATGTCCATTTCCCTTCGCCGGAGGAATGCATGATTCCTTTAATACCATCTAATTTTGGATCTTTCGAAAAAGCATTTTCTGTCAATTCCATTAACCAACTGCGGACTACGGAACCATGATTGAATAGTTTAGCTGTTTTTTCGAAATCAATATCAAATTCAGAGTGTTCGAAAACTTCAAAACCTTCAGCGATGGATTGCATCATTCCGTATTCGATGCCGTTGTGAACCATTTTAGTAAAATGTCCGCTTCCGGCTGCACCGGTATGTAAGTGACCATTTTCAACAGAAATATCCTTGAAAACTTGCGCAACATATTCAAATACTGGAGCATCTCCACCAATCATCGTACAAGCACCATTCAAAGCTCCTGAAGTTCCACCTGAAGTTCCACAGTCTAAAAAGTCAATGCCAAGTTCCTTCAGTTGGGAATAGCGGCGTTTAGAATCTTTATAGTTAGAGTTTCCTCCGTCAATGATAATGTCATTTTTTTCTAAAAAAGGAATTAGGGAAGTGATAACTCCGTCAACAATTTCGCCAGCGGGAACCATTAACCAAATCACTTTTCTGTCGATTAATTTATTACATAATTCTTTTACCGAAAGAGCAGTTGTGATTCCTTCCTGACCAATTTTTGTTACAAAGTCTGTGTTTACATCTTGGGCTACTACTTCGTAACCATTTCGCTGTAAGTTAAGGGCAAGGTTGAAGCCCATTTTTCCTAATCCTATAATTCCAATTTGCATGACTTTTTTGTTTTAAGTATAATTTGAAAATGCTTTTGTAAAAGCGTTTAAATTTTTTTTCTAGTAAAAATATTAGTTTTAATTTTTTAACAAGCAATTTATTTAAGAAATATTTAAACTAGCTTAAATCAATATGTTAATTAATTGGTTTTTGATGGAGCAGATTTGAATTGCTACACAATTTTTTAAATAAACTTATGTTTATTACAGGGTTTATGTTTCTCAATATATAAGACAAATATAAGTTGATTTAAGTTTTTCTGTGTCTAGTTTATTATAAGCTTTATTTGTGAGCAATACGTATAAGAAAAGTATCAAAATCCTATATTTGTAAAGTCATAATGAGAAATAGAAACCTATGAATAGGTGTGGAACAATCATTAAGTAATTTTAAACCAAAAGCAATATGCGATTATTTCTGAGTTCTTTTCTTTTCTTATCCGTTCTTTCTGTTTTTTCGCAAGAAATTGTGAAACAAGAAAATACGCCAAAAGCAAAAATTGATTCATTGTACAGAGAAGATCAGTTTTATTTTGGGTTTACCTACAATACGTTATTGAACAAACCTGTGGGGTTGTCTCAAAGTAAATTGTCAACTGGTCTTTCGGTTGGTTTTCTTAGAGACATGCCTATAAATAAAAATAGAACCGTTGCAATCGCGTCCGGAATTGGTTTTTCTTATAACAATTATAATCAAAATCTTGCCATTTCTAAAATGGACCAAACACCTGCGTATTCAATTATTGATGCCGAAACAATCTTTAGCAAGAACAAATTTTCACAACTATTAGTAGAGGTTCCTCTGGAGTTCAGATGGAGAACATCAACCTATGAAAGTTATAAGTTTTGGAGAATTTATGGTGGTTTTAAATTCAGTTATTTAATTTATGACCGATCTATTTATAGTGATGATCAGAGTAAAATAGTTGTTTCGGGTAATAAAGATTTCAATAAGTTTTTATATGGCGCTTATATTTCATCGGGGTATAATACAATAAATGTATATGCGTATTATGGTTTTAATTCCCTGTTCAAAACCGCAAAAATTGACGGCAAACCTATCGATATGACTTCTCTTAATATTGGAATTATTTTCTATATTTTATAGCCATAAGTACAGCAAAAGCAGTTGCGATACACTTCCTAGGAGAAACCCAATAATCAGTTCAGTAGTCGTATGTGCCTTCATTTCTAAGCGGGAGGAAGCCACGACACCATTCATAAATATTAAAAAGACAATCAAAAAAGTGCTTTGAACCTGATAATGGATGCTTATTCCAATAACAAATACCGTTAAGGAACTGATGCCCATCATGTGTAAACTGGCTTTTGTCTTAAAAAACGATAATATTAAAGCTTGCAAAGTACTCATTAACGCTCCCAAAAAGAAGAAATGCAACTCGGGATATCTATCTATCGTAATGCTTTTTCGAACCAATATAATAATGAGAAAAGAATGAAGAAGAAGAGGTATTTTACGTTGGGAGACTTCGGCAACCATGATGGAATCAATTTTTCCGGCAGCACGTAGTAAAAAAAATAGTAGAACGGGAACGATTACCGTAATAATTAAGATTTGTAAAAAAATGACTAACTTTTCCTGATTTATAATAAAGGAAGCATTGTAAAAAAGGTAAACCAGCGTTGCCATTACCGAAATGAATATCGGATGAAAAATGTAGGAGAATATTGGAAGGATTTTTTTCAAGATTTCTAATGGTATTTATACCAACAAATATAGCAATAATGACAAAATAGTTGGTTGGTATTTATGGCGTTTTTAACGTATTTCTAACTATAGAAGGTATTTTTATTTGAGTTTTAATAAACCGAAATAGCTGTAAATTGTAGCGTTTCGAAGTCTTCATTTTGAAAAGAAGTGTTATTTTTGAGGAAGTTTTAGAAAGAAAATTAGTAATTGCTGCGCTTTCGCAAAAGTTACGCTGCTTTCCTTTCGATAGAATAATTCGTATCAATCAGTAAAATCGGCGTCAGTCGCGTTGCAAATCAATGAGTCTAAAAATCCAAAATATCATTCCTCAAATTCAGGCCGAATTTGTAGGCAACAACAGTACCGTTTCAATTGATACTATTTCTATCGACAGCCGCTCGTTGCAAAATGGTTCGCAAACCTTATTTTTTGCTTTGGTTGGAACCAATAATGATGCGCACATTTATATTAAAGATTTAATTGAAAAAGGTGTTCAAAATTTCGTAGTTACCCATATTCCTGATGATTGTGAAACTAAAGCTAATTTTTTGGTTGTCAAAAATACTTTGGAAGCTTTGCAACAATTTGCGGCGTATTATCGTGGTCTTTTTCATTTTCCTATTATTGGATTGACTGGAAGTAACGGAAAAACGATAGTAAAGGAGTGGCTTAATTTTCTGTTAAGCCCGGATTATAATATTATTCGAAGCCCAAAAAGCTACAATTCACAGGTGGGAGTTCCTTTGTCCGTTTTGGCAATCAATGAACAACACAATCTTGGAATTTTTGAAGCTGGGATTTCCACTGGTTCAGAAATGGAAAAACTGGAATCCATTATCAAGCCGACGATTGGGATTTTAACGAATATTGGTTCTGCTCACGATGAAGGTTTTACAAGTTTAGAAGAAAAAATAAAAGAGAAAATGCTGCTTTTTGAAGATTCAGAAGTGGTTATTTATCAAAAGAATGAAATAGTTGATTCCTGTATTTCTAAAAAAACAAAAGCTTTTACATGGAGTTTTGATGCTAAAGATGCCGATGTTTTTGTCTTTCATGCAGCAATTAAAAACGACAGCGCAACCATTCAATACCAATATAAAGGAAATTTATTCGAATTGACCATTCCGTTTCAGGATAAAGCGTCCATTGAAAATGCGATTTCGTGTTTGATGGTTTTGTTGCATTTTAAATATGACGAAAAGACGATTCAAAACCGAATGGAATTGTTATATCCGGTCGAAATGCGTTTGAAAGTTAAAAACGGAATCAACAATTGCAGTATTATTGATGACAGTTATAGTTCCGATTTTCAATCGCTGAAAATAGCATTGGATTTTCTCGAAAGTCAAAATAAACGTCAAAAAAAGACCTTAATATTATCTGACATTTTTCAAAGTGGTTTATCCAATGAGGAATTGTATTCCAAAGTTGCCCAATTGGTAGTTTCAAATAAAATTACCAGAGTTATCGGGATTGGAGAAACCATTTCATCATTCGAAAATAAATTTACTAATTGTGTTACTTTCAAAAATACGGAAGCATTTATTTCCGGTTTTGAGGATTTAAATTTTAGCAATGAAACGATTTTGATTAAAGGAGCGCGCACGTTCCATTTTGAGGAAATCGTGGCTTTGTTAGAGGAGAAAACACACGAAACTGTTCTGGAAATCAACCTGAATGCCATTAGTCATAACCTGAATTTCTTCAAATCGAAGCTGAAACCAAAAACTAAAATAATGGTGATGGTAAAAGCTTTTGGGTATGGAAGCGGAGGTCTTGAAATTGCCAAATTACTGGAGCATCACAAAGTGGATTATTTGGGTGTGGCTTTCGCCGATGAAGGGATTTCGTTAAAAAATGGCGGGATTAATTTACCAATTATGGTATTGAATCCTGAAACAACCAGTTTTGCAGCGATTATTCAACATCAATTAGAACCCGAAATTTATAGCTTGAAAGGATTGCGTGCGTTCCTTAAAATTGCCGAACAAAAGAAACTAAAACATTTTCCTATTCATATAAAGCTCGATACCGGAATGCACCGTTTGGGTTTTGAGAACAATACAATTGATGATTTGATAGCTACTTTAAAAGGAAATCAAACCGTTAAAGTCAAAAGCGTTTTGTCTCACATGGCTACGAGTGACGATTTAGAACATAAGGATTTTGCGCATTCACAAATTGATTTGTTTGATAAATTATCCTCAAAATTAATGACTGAATTAGAAATAAAACCCATTCGGCATATTTTAAATACTTCGGGAATCAGTAATTTTCCCAATTCACAATACGATATGGTTCGTCTTGGGATTGGTCTTTACGGCGTTTCGAATGACAGTGAAGAACAAAAGTATTTAGAAAATGTAGGCACACTCAAGTCAGTGATTTCTCAAATCAGGACCATTCCTGCCGGTGAAAGTGTGGGTTATGGCAGACGATTTATGGCGGAGAAACCAACAAAAATTGCCACAATTCCTATAGGTTACGCGGACGGAATTTCAAGGAGTTGGGGAAATGGAGTTGGTTTTGTGACTATTAAAAATGAAAAAGCGACTATCCTTGGCAGTATTTGCATGGACATGTTAATGGTAGATATCAGCGAAATTGATTGTAAAGAAGGGGATGCCGCAATTATTTTTGGCGAAAGCCCAACCGTAAATGTTATTGCCCAAAAGTTAAACACGATACCGTATGAAATTCTTACGAGCATATCGCAACGAGTAAAAAGGGTGTTTTACAGGGAATAATTAAATATTAGGGAAAAGACTGTTAATTGTTTTGAAATTTTAATTAAATTCGTAAAGCAAAATAAATTTTAACCTAAAAAAATAAATTATGGGATTTTTCAGTGATTTTAAAGCATCTTTAATGAAAGGTGACGTATTGAGTTTAGCCACTGCTGTTGTTATAGGTGGTGCTTTTGGTAAAATTGTTGGCTCAGCTGTAGATGACGTTATTATGCCAATTGTAGGTTTGATAACTGGTGGAATTGATTTTACGCAAAAATTCATCACACTTGACGGAAACAGTTATGAAACTTTAGCTGCTGCAAAAACTGCCGGAGCTGCCGTAATTACTTATGGAAATTTAGTTCAAGCCATAATTAATTTTGTTATTATTGCGTTCTTTATTTTTGTCATTTTAAGAGCTGCTGAAAAAGCGAGAAAGAAAGAAGAAGTTGCTCCTGCCGCTCCAGCTGGACCTACACAGGAAGAATTGCTTACACAAATTAGAGATTTATTGAAAAAATAATACCGCTATACTATATATTCTAATTTATCCTGAATTAATTTCAGGACTAAACCGCTTCGTAATGGAGGCGGTTTTTCTTTTTGTTTAAAACAGGAAATAATGAATTGTTGTATTTATAACATTTTGTTATTTTTTGTGAACACGCTTGTTTTAATTTGAATATTACTTACTTTTGCCATTCAAATTTAGTACTCAATAATAAAATATACTATGAGAATAGCAGTTGTAGGCGCTACTGGAATGGTTGGCGAAGTAATGTTAAAAGTATTGGCAGAAAGAAATTTCCCTGTAACAGAATTAATTCCGGTTGCTTCTGAGAGATCAGTGGGAAAAGAAATAGAATATAAAGGTAAAAAATATAAAGTAGTTGGTATGCAAACTGCTGTTGACATGAAGGCTGATATTGCTTTGTTTTCTGCAGGAGGTGATACTTCACTGGAATGGGCTCCAAAATTTGCAGCAGCTGGAACAACCGTTATCGATAATTCATCGGCTTGGAGAATGGATCCAACCAAAAAATTAATCGTTCCTGAAATCAATGCATCTGAATTGACTGCAGCCGATAAAATCATTGCAAATCCAAACTGTTCTACGATACAAATGGTGTTGGTTTTGGCTCCATTACACAGAAAATACAACATTAAACGTGTTATTGTTTCTACGTACCAATCCATCACTGGAACAGGTGTAAAAGCAGTGCAACAGTTAGAAAATGAATACGCAGGAGTTCAAGGTGAAATGGCTTACAAATATCCGATTCACAGAAATGCAATTCCACAATGTGATTCATTTGAAGACAACGGGTACACTAAAGAAGAAATGAAATTAGTTCGTGAAACTAAAAAAATCTTGAGTGATAATTCAATTGCAGTTACGGCTACTGCTGTTCGTGTGCCAATCGTTGGTGGACACAGTGAAGCGGTAAATGTTGAATTCACTAATGATTTTGATATTAGCGAAGTACAAAATATTTTACATCATACCGATGGTGTTGTGGTTCAAGATAACAATGATACCTATACTTACCCAATGCCAATGTACGCACAAGGAAAAGATGATGTTTTTGTAGGTAGAATTCGTCGTGACGAAAGCCAGGAAAACACCTTGAATATGTGGATTGTTGCTGATAACCTTAGAAAAGGAGCCGCTACAAATACCATACAAATTGCAGAATATTTGATTGCTGCTAAATTGGTGTAATACTTAATTTTTAGTCCAAATTAAAACCATTTGTTTTGTCAAAATATAATTTGTCAGAACAAATGGTTTTCTTTTTTATGTTTTGTTACCTTTGCCAAGGATGAAAAAGAATAAACTCATAGTAAGTCTTTCTTTGGCGATTGCGGTATTGTTCTCAATACTGTTTCAGTCCTTCCATACCTATGAACATTTAGAGCAGCAGCTTTCCGAAAAGCAGTGCCATCATAAATACAATGTTACCAATAAAGAGATAACGCATCAACACCACAATTTTGATCATTGTTATGTCTGTGATTTCACTTTTGGCAGTTATGTTTCTCCAAAAAATTTTTCGTATCAATTATACTCCAGTCACAAAGAAATTCCTTATTTCTTTGCTGCTAAGGAAACGGTTCTTTCGTTTTCCGGAAGTTTATATTCACATCGCGGACCACCTATTTGTCTTTATACAATTTAGTTAATATTGATTAGTCTAATAGGATTTTTGCCACATCGAGCGCAGTCGAGATGCGCTAATTGTTCTCGACTGCGCTCGAACTGACAGTTAGGACTAGTTTGTCAAAAATAGGGTATTAACTGAATTTGTTTCATTTCAAATGCAATTTCACTTGTTCAAAGTGATTTTGGAACTACATTTTATTTACTAAATAATTCCGGACTCGGCTCCCTCTCCTTTGGAGAGGGTTGGGGTGAGGAACAATACCATCATTTTCAATGAAAAAATTTATTATAGCCCTATTCTTGGGAATTTCGGCGATGCTTCAAGCGCAAAATACCCTTTCAGGAATCGTAACCGATAGGAATAACCAACCCATAAAAGGCGTTTCCGTCTATGCATCAGAATTACATAAGGGAACTGCAACAGACGAAAACGGGAAATACGCCTTTATCAATCTGCCCAATGGAAACTTAAAATTGACTTTTACATTCGTAGGGTTTGGAACACAAAATAAAACCATAGCCGGTTTGCAAAAGGAAAATACATTGAATGTAATCCTTGAAGAAACGATATTTCAAATGGATGAAGTGATTGTTTCCACCGCTTTCAATAAAATACAATCGCAAAATGTGATGAAAGTGGAACATCAAAGCATGAAAGAATTGCAACGAAAAGGAACTGCCACATTAATCGAAGGATTGGCAACAATTCCCGGAGTTTCACAGGTTTCTACAGGAACATCCATTGGAAAACCAGTGATTCGTGGACTGAGCGGCAATCGGGTTTTGGTGTATTCGCAAGGTGTTCGAATGGAAAATCAACAGTTTGGTGACGAACACGGTTTGGGACTAAACGACTCGGGAATAGAAAGTGTTGAGGTCATCAAAGGACCAGCTTCGTTGTTGTACGGTTCGGATGCTTTGGGTGGTGTTTTGTATTTTAATCCCGAAAAATTTGCCGATGCCAATACCTTCAAAGCTAATTTCAGCCAAAAATTATTCTCGAATACGCTGGGAAGTAATTCTTCTTTGGGACTGAAAACATCTACTGATAATTGGAAATTCCTTGCTCGTGGAAGTTACAATACACATTCTGATTATAAAATTGCTAATGGCGACCGAGTAACGAATACCCGTTACAATGAAACCGATTTCAAAACAGGGATTGGCTACAGCAATGCGAAATTTTCAAGTGTGTTGCGATACAATTACAACAAGCTGGATTTAGGAATTCCGGAAGATGGCATTGCAGAACAAACGACCAGTAAGGAAACAGGATTTCCAAGACAGGGCGTTTTCAATCATTTGCTGAGTTTAAACAATGTTTTCTTTTTCCAAAAATCAAAACTGGATGTCGATTTGGGTTATGTTGCCAATGACCGAAGCGAGTTTGTAGACAGCAATGTCGCTGGCTTACACATGAAACTCAAAACATTCAATTACGATGCGAAATACCATTTGCCAAAAATAGGTAAAGTAGAATCTATTTTTGGAATTCAGGGAATGCATCAAACCAACACGAATTCTGGGGAAGAATATTTAATTCCAGATGCGACTACCAATGATTTTGGTGTTTTTGGAACCGCTAATTATGAGTGGAAAACCAATGTGTTGCAAGCCGGATTGCGTTTCGATAATAGACAAATTACTACGATAGAACATGGAATTGCAGGTTCCGAAGGTTATTTTAAAGCCATCGATAAATCATTCGACAGTTTTAATGCTTCCTTGGGTTACAAAACCAATCTCGCTGATGATTTGACGCTGCGATTGAATCTTGCTTCCGGATTTAGAGCGCCAAACCTAGCGGAATTAACTTCGAATGGTGTTCACGAGGGAACGAATCGTTATGAAGTAGGAAACAGCGATTTGAAAACGGAACAAAACGTACAAACCGATGTGAATTTGGAATACAAAAACAGCCATTTTGAGTTTTTTGCCAATGGATTTTACAACCACATCAACAATTATATCTACACTTCGCCAACAGGAGTAGTGATTGACAACAATGATGTTTTTGATTACATTCAGAATAATGCTAAGTTGTATGGAGGCGAAATAGGGCTGCATTTTCACCCGCATCCTTTGGATTGGTTGCATTACGAAACCAGTTTTGAAACCGTAACCGGCAAGAAACAAAATGGCGATTTCCTGCCTTTAATTCCTGCTAATAATTGGAATAACACCATTAGAACCGAATTCAATATCAAAAACTGGCTCGAAGATGGTTTTGCGACTTTGAATCTGTCCACAACTTTCAATCAAAATAACGTGAGTGGTTTTGAAACCAAATCCAATGGTTATTCCTTGTTGAATCTGGGTTTTGGAGGAAAAGTAAAATTGGGTAAAACCGTTTTTGATGTGAATCTTAATGGGAATAATCTTTTGGACAAAAGGTACATCGCACACCTTTCCCGCTTGAAAACCGATGGAATTTCTAACATAGGGAGAAACGTGGTTTTGGGTGTGAATTTTAATTTGTAATTCATTTGCTTCAGCAAAAAATAATCAAAACGCTATTCGAAAGAGTAGCGTTTTTTGGTTTTAGCATAAATGGACTTATATTTTATATGGTTTGTATTTCTCAACATATAAATATAGATGACTGTCCTTAATTCGTACCAAGTCTTTTTTTTTGCCACAGATTTTAAAGATTCACACAGATTTTACAAGTATTATTAAAGGAATCTGTGAAAATCTTTTTAATCTGTGGCTAATTTTATCGCTCAGGTACTAGTAACGGACATTCATATAAAATATAAGTCCATTTAAGAAATGATTTTAATTATTCAATTGTGTCTGCACTGCGGGCACAATTGGATTTGAAATTCGTTTTGAATTAGTGTAATTCGTGGCAAGTCTATTATCGAAAGGGTAGCGTTTTTTTATTTAAACTTAAATGAACTTAAACTTCTTATATGGTTTATATTCTTCAACATATAAGAAATGATTTAATTATTCAATTGCGAACTCAGTGCGTTCGCAATTGAATTGATTTTTAATTTGCGATTTTCACATAACTGTAATAAAAACGGCATTTGTGCGACTAACTTTTTTTTAAGAATTCCTTAGTGCTGTTTTGAAACAGTTACTTACATCCAGAACAGGAACTATTTGTCTATTTTTGTAATGATTTAAATCAGAATTTAATGAAAAAATCTTCTTAATAATGGCAGTTTCAACTACAATCACACCTTTTGGACAAAATCAAAATCCTATAAAATATCCCATTACCCATAAAGGAGAAACAGTCGATGTGTATTTCGATACTAAAGTTGCTGATCCATACCGCTGGCTCGAAGATGATAAATCTGCTGAAACGGGCGCTTGGGTAAAAGCCCAAAATGAAGTGACTTATGGTTATTTAGTCCAAATTCCGTTTCGCGATGCGTTAAAAACAAGAATGGAAAAACTGTGGAATTATGAGAAAATAGGCGCACCTTTTACCGAGGGAAATTACACGTATTACTACAAAAACAACGGCTTACAAAACCAATCGGTGTTGTACAGAAAAGACGCCAAAGGAACCGAAACTGTTTTTCTGGATCCCAACACGTTTTCTAAAGACGGAACCACATCGCTTGGCGGACTGGATTTCTCCAAAGACGGTTCCAAAGTGGCGTATGCGATTTCAGAAGGCGGAAGTGACTGGAGGAAAGTCATTATATTAGATGCCATCACTAAAAAAGTATTGGAAGACACAATAGTCGATGTAAAATTCAGCGGTGTGTCTTGGAGAGGAAACGAAGGATTCTATTATTCCAGTTATGACAAACCAAAAGGAAGTGAATTATCGGCAAAAACGGACCAACACAAACTGTATTTCCACAAGTTAGGAACGCCACAAAAAGAAGATAAAGTGATTTTTGGCACCGATAAAAAACGACGTTATGTAGGCGGCGGTGTTACAGAGGACAATCATTATTTGGTCATCACGGCATCGACTTCCACCTATGGAAACGAATTGTACATCCAAGACTTGACCAAGCCCAAGAGTCCTATTGTGACCATTGTGGATAATTTCAAGAGCGACAACAACATTATTGACAACGAAGGCACGAAATTATTCATAGAAACCGACTTGAATGCGCCCAACAAACGCATCGTTACCGTGGATGTCAACAACCCGAAACCGGAAAACTGGAAAGATTTCATTCCGGAAACCGAGAATGTTTTGACGCCATCAACTGGCGGTGGTTATTTCTTTGCTAATTACATGAAAGATGCCGTTTCAGTGGTGAAACAATACGATTATTCCGGAAAGATGGTTCGGGAAATTCAGTTGCCGGGTATAGGAACTGCCGGCGGTTTTAGCGGAAAGAAAAAAGAAAAAACACTCTATTATTCGTTCACGAATTACATCACTCCGGGTTCTATCTATTCGTTTGAACCAAAATCAGGAACTTCTGCGGTGTATCAAAAACCCAAAGTAGATTTCAACAGCGAAGATTATGAGTCCAAACAAGTGTTTTACACTTCCAAAGACGGAACCAAAATCCCAATGATTATCACCCATAAAAAAGGATTGAAACTGGACGGTAAAAACCCAACGATGTTGTATGGGTACGGTGGATTCAACATAAGCTTGACACCAGCTTTCAGTATTGCCAATGCCGTTTGGATGGAAAACGGAGGCATTTTGGCCGTGCCAAACTTACGTGGCGGTGGCGAATACGGGAAAAAATGGCACGATGCAGGAACCAAAATGCAAAAGCAAAATGTCTTTGATGATTTCATCGCAGCAGCCGAATATTTGATTGCCGGCAACTACACGTCTTCGCAATTTCTTGCCATTCGTGGCGGGTCAAACGGAGGATTGCTTGTAGGTGCTGCCATGACGCAACGCCCGGACTTGATGAAAGTCGCTTTGCCGGCCGTAGGCGTGATGGACATGTTGCGCTATCACACCTTTACCTCAGGCGCGGGCTGGGCATATGATTACGGAACCGCGCAGGACAACAAGGAAATGTTTGCCTACATCAAGGGCTATTCTCCCGTACACAACATAAAAAAAGGGATTCAATATCCGGCCACGATGGTCACCACGGGCGATCACGATGATAGAGTTGTGCCGGCGCACAGTTTTAAATTTGCTGCCGAATTACAGGAAAAACAAACGGGAACCAATCCAACTTTAATTAGAATTGACATCAATGCAGGACATGGCGCAGGTAAATCCGTGGCGGCAACTATTCAGGAAAACGTCGATATTCAGGTATTTACGTTGTACAATATGGGTGTAACGGAATTGAAAAAGTTAGCTAATTAGGCTTGCCCTGGATTTATCCTGAATTCATTTCAGGATTCATTTCAGGATTTTTTTCAGGATTTATTCTGAATTTATTTCAGAAGCTATTTCCTGCTGTACACTGTATCTTTTCCTCCGCCGAAAAAGGCGGAAGGAAAAGGATGCCGTTCCCATCAGGGCTAGGGCATTCGATTCCCCAGACGATTGTCATTGCGAGGAACGAAGCAATCACATCACGGATATAAACCAACAAGAAGTTCAAAAAACGCTATTCGAAAGAGTAGCGTTTTTTTGTTTTAACAAATCAAGTTGAAAACTAAAAATTAATGAGGTCAATTGTAGGCGGGTCAATTGTAGGCGTAAAACTAATTTTATCAAATATGGAGATTAAAGAAAAATTTGGTCAAAAAGTAAAAGAATTAAGGGAGCAAAAAGGCTTCTCTATAGAGCAACTGGCTAATATTTCGAATGTTGACAGGAATTATATTTCTGACATCGAGAAAGGAAAAAGAAATGTTTCAATAACAATAATTGAAAAAATCATACTCGCACTCGACACTGATTTTGCAAGCTTCTTTAATGATAATAGTTTTAAAAAATGATAATGAAAGAGAATATATCAATTGAAGAATTCGATAACAAGAAATTCAAAATGCGTTTTGTTGAACAAGAAGACAATAAAAAAGCTGTGTTGACACATTATCTTCATAATTATGATAATGGTGTAAAAAAGCATTTTGAAAAAGAAGCGAAAGAATATTTAAAAGAAATAATTGAATATAAAAATGATGAAGAGAAATTAAATCTCGTTTCTGATGTAGCATTACAACAATTATTATTTGAAGTTGAAACTGTTCCATTTCCAACACCTAAAAATTACACTTTTAAATTTATTGATCTTTTTGCGGGGATTGGAGGATTTAGAATGGCAATGCAAAATCTTGGAGGGAAATGTGTTTTTACATCTGAATGGGATGAAAATGCAAAGAAAACTTATAGAGCTAATTATGGAGAGACACCATTCGGTGACATAACTAAAGAAAGAACTAAGAATTATATACCAGACGATTTTGATGTTTTGTGTGCAGGATTTCCGTGCCAGGCTTTTTCAATTGCAGGTAAAAGAGGAGGTTTTGAAGACACAAGAGGAACGCTTTTTTTTGACGTTGCAGAGGTAATAAAAAACAGAAAACCAAAAGCAATTTTCTTAGAAAATGTAAAAGGTTTAAGAAATCATAATGGAGGGAAAACGTTAGCAACAATCCTAAATGTTTTACGTAATGACTTGGGTTATTTTGTCCCAGAACCTCAAATAGTTAATGCTAAAAATTTTGGAGTGCCACAAAATCGTGAGCGTATATATATAGTTGGTTTTAGAAATGATTTAAATATAGATTCATTTTCGTATCCTGAACCTTTAGAAGAAAAAGTCTTTTTCGGAAAAGTAAAAGAAGAAAACGTAGTTCCTACAAAATATTATTTATCAACTCAATATTTGCGTACTCTAATTAGTCATAAAGAAAGACACGCAAGTAAAGGAAATGGATTTGGATATGAAATTATTAAAGATGATGAGATATCAAATGCAATTGTAGTTGGTGGAATGGGTAGAGAAAGAAATTTAGTTATTGATAATCGAATAACAGATTATACTCCAACAACTCATATCAAAGGAGAAGTCAATCGTGAAGGAATCAGAAAAATGACTCCACGAGAATGGGCTAGATTACAAGGCTTTCCCGATAATTTTATAATTCCTGTTGCTGATGCATCTGCATATAAACAATTTGGGAATTCGGTTGCTGTACCAGCTATTCAGGCAACAGCAGAAAAAATTATTGATCTTATAAAGGCTAGACTATGATTACAGGAAATAAAGGGGAATGGAGTGAAATATATACTTTATTCAAGCTTTTAGGTGATAAAATACTTCAGCCTGGAGATGAAAATATCATGAAAATTGAAAATGTATTTTACCCTATAATCAAGATATTACGCTCTGGCACAAATGGGAATTATGAATATTCAATTCAAGATGATATTGTATTGATTTCTGGTAATGAAGAAGTTCTAAGAATTCCTATTCAAGAATTTAAAGAGAAAGCTATTTTTTTATTAAACTTAATAAAATTAAACAGAGAAACTACCTTTTCTATTCCTGAAATTGAACAGTTTATGCTTAGTATTAATTGTATTTCCTTGAAAGCAGATTCTAATACTAAAACTGACATCACAATTGTTGTTCATGATCAAAGAACAAATCAACAACCGACTCTTGGATTTAGCATAAAATCTCAATTAGGGAATCCTTCAACTTTACTTAATGCAGGAAGAACTACAAATTTTATTTTTAAAATTAATGGATTGAATCTTGATGAAGAAGGAATTAATAAGGTTAACGCTATAGAGACTAGAAGTAAGATAAAAGATCGTATCGAGTGTTTAGAAAACATAGGAGGAGTTTTTGAATTTTTTAGAACTGAACAGAAAGTTTTTTCAAATAATTTAGTTTTAATTGATAGTTTACTGCCACAAATTCTGGCAAGCATGATTTTTAATTTTTATACGAGTAACTCTTCAAAAATCATTGATTTGATTTCGAAAGTTGAAGAGGATAATCCTTTGAATTTTGATGTTTCTGACAGACATAAATTTTACACATATAAAACTAAGCGACTTTTAACGGATATAGCTTTAGGAATGATGCCTTCAAAAGTTTGGTCTGGAGAGTATGATGCAACTGGGGGATATTTGATTGTGAAAGAAGATGGGGATGTTTTATGTTATCATATTTATAATAAAAATGAATTTGAAAACTATTTAATAAATAATACAAAATTGGATACAGCTAGTTCAACAAGACATGACTTTGGATGTGTTTATGAAGAAAATGGGGAGTTGTTCTTTAAACTAAATTTACAAATTCGATTTATAAAATGAGTAAACTTAATCAACTGGGAATAGCTGTCGGAAAGGGTAAAAAAGCCAATGTTATATTCGATAGCTTATTTCCAAATTTTTTAGATATTAAATATGAAAAACCTTCCGAATATATTTCGATTTATTGGGAAGCATATAAAAATCATCCTGAAGGTAATAACAATCTTAATGGGAAGATATTTGAATATATACTTGCGACTTTATGTGTTCGGGAAAATATTTTGCCTTTATATTTAAGTGCTAAAGTTGCATTCGTGCCAAATGTCATATATGATCTGATGTTTTATACAACAGAACGAGGTCCGATATGTATATCTGCAAAGACAAGCTTACGAGAAAGATATAAACAAGCCGACCTTGAGGCAATTGCTTTAAAATATGTTCATAGAAAAGCACTAAGCTATTTGGTAACTCTTGACGTTAATGAGGCAAAAGGAGTAAAAGCAAAAATTAAAAGCGGTGATGTTATTGGGCTGGATAAAGTTGTAGTAGCAACTAGCGAGGAATTCAATGATTTAATAGAGGAACTGAAACAATATATGTTTTCCGATCCCCCAACAGTTAAAGTGATTGAGAGTACTCAAATTATAACTAAGGAAAAGCTTTCGAGTCTTAAATAATGCAGTTTTATTCTGTTCGCTTAGTATGCAAAAAAGTTCTTAACTTTGAGTAGCAATTTTAAATTGTTGTATCATGGATCGTATAACTCCACTACAACGTTCCAAAATTATGCGAGCCATTCGCAGCACGAATACCAAAGTTGAAGTTCGCTTGGCAAAAGCCCTGTGGCATCTCGGCTACCGTTACCGTAAAAACAACAGAACGATTTTCGGCACACCGGATTTAACCTTCAAAAAACTCAAAATCGCTATTTTCGTAGACAGCGAATTCTTCCACGGCAAAGATTGGGAAAACCAAAAAGACCGCGTGAAAACCAATACGGAGTTTTGGCAAAAGAAAATAGAACGAAACATGGAACGAGATGTTGAGGTCAATACTAATCTCGAATCACAAAACTGGAAAGTGCTTCGTTTCTGGAGTGCGGAGATAGAAAAAAATCTCGAGGATTGCATCGCTAAAATCCAGTCAGAAATTATTTCGAAACAAAATCAAAAAAGCCAATTCTAATTACCAAAAACTGATAAATCCTGTTTTTACTCCAACCAATATCCTTTTGCCAAAACCTCAAAATCCTTGATTTGTTCCTGTACCCAAGAATCCGGTTTTTCTCTTTCGGTGGCGATGAGTTGTGCGGTTTCGGGAGCCATTAGCAGCGCTGCTCTGGCATCCAGAAACAGAATGCGGAGTCTTCGTGCGAGTACATCCTCGACTTTGCGTGCCATTTCATGGCGTACGGCCCAGATGACTTCGGCTTTTATAAAAGAATAATCGGGATGCAGTTTTTCTGCCCATTTTGGATTTTTAAGCGCTAATTTCCTAATTCCCTCTGCATCCGATCCATACTGATGCAGCGGATCTTTAAGATCTTGCTTTAGGGTGTAACCATGTATTTTAAAATCTTTGGTGCTGCATTTGCTGGGCTTTAAGTTTCCTTTTTTGATCACACGGTCCAGCGTGTCTTCGGCCATGCGTCTGTAGGTGGTCCATTTGCCGCCTATGATGGAGACTAAGCCGCTTTTGGACACAATTATTTTATGACTTCTTGAAATTTCTTTGGTTTTTTGATGCTTCTTTTGCGGTCTGGCCAAAGGGCGTAAGCCACTGAATACGGATAAGACATCGGCTCGGGTTGCGGTCTTAACAAGATATTGGTTGAGAGTAGCTAGTATAAAATCAACTTCTGTTTTTAGTGCCCGAGGTTCCAGGCTTTCCAGGTCTATGACGATGTCCGTTGTTCCTACCACTACTTTATTGTACCACGGAATGGCAAACAATACCCTTCCATCACTGGTTTTAGGAATCATCAGGGCATAATCGGTAGGGAGAAAAGATTGGTCTAAAACGAGGTGCGTCCCTTGACTGGCCATTATAATGGGCTTTTTTTTCACCACATCCATGCCAAGAATGGCATCGGCAAAAACGCCGGTGGCATTGATTACCGCTTTGGTTTTTAGGGAATATGATTTTCCTGTTTCTAAATCGGTGGCTTGCACTTGATTTATTTTTCCGTTTTTATTTTTTCCTAAACCCGTTACTTGCATGTAATTGAGCAAATGTGCTCCATTTTCGACACTGGTTTGTGCAAGGTTTATCCCCAAACGGGCATCGTCAAATTGTCCGTCGTGGTATAGTGTCCCGTTTTTCAGGTGCTTTGACTTAATTCCGGGTAAGTATTCTTGAACCTGCCGCGTATTGATAAAAGCCGAATTGCCCAGACTCAATCTGCCTGCCATCAAATCATAGATTTTTAAGCCTAAAGTATAAAAATAGCCTCCAAAAATACTGAAAGAAGGGATTATAAAAGATTGATTTTGGGTGAGATGCGGAGCGTTTTTAAAGAGCAATCCCCGTTCGTGCAATGCTTCAAACACTAATCGGATGCCGCCTTGGGCTAAATACCGCACGCCTCCGTGGACTAGTTTCGTGCTTCGGCTGGAAGTCCCTTTGGTGAAATCGGCCTGTTCCAGCAGTAGCGTTTTATACCCTCTCAATACGGCGTCTAATGCAATGCCTAATCCCGTAGCACCACCGCCAATGATAATTACATCCCAGGTTATGTTGTTTTGGTTGAGAAAATCAATACTCTTGTCTCTGTTCATAAAATGAATTGAATGGTCGGAGAAATATAGGAAAAAGATTTTAATTCTAAAGATAAAGTGCAAAAGGGGAGGGCAAACGCACGAGTTTTTTTGCCACGAATTACACTAATTTGCACTAATTTTAGTGATTCTAAAAAAAAAATACACGAATTTTATCTGCCTTTGGCAGATTCTTGGAATATATGACATTCAAATCTGTGTTAATTCGTGTAATTCGTGGCTGATTTTTTATTTTTGAAACTGGTGCGTTTGTCTTGTTCAAAAGGGGAAATTAGAAAAAATTGGAAGGATTGAGTGGTTAAAAATCCAGTTTGAAATTATTTCGAAGAAAATCAAAAAAAACTAGGTTGTAAATTACAAATCACGGTTCAATTCCTTCCTTGAAATTCCCTTCTTCTCTTTTTTATTATCACAATGTTTTACTAATGGACTCGGTTTTTCATAAAGGGATCGGTAAATTTGAAAGACAACAATAAATAGATATTATTATGACAATACAAATCAACACAGACAACAATGTAGAAGGACACGCACGTTTGAAAGCGTATATTTCAGAGGAACTAGGAAAAGCGTTAACGCGTTTTGAAGAAAAAGTTACTCGTTTAGAAGTACATCTTGGAGATGAAAACAGTGATAAATCCGGAATCAATGACAAGCGATGTCTTATTGAGGCACGACCAATAAACATGCAACCTGTGGCGGTTACTCACCATGCAGATACTACGGAAAAAGCATTTCACGGGGCATTGGATAAAATTAAAAAAGTGTTGGATACAACTTTCGAAAAACAGAAAACGTATTAAAATAGGTTGCCTTTGGGCAGATAGTAATTAAAAAAAATGACACAATCTTTTAAATAAGAAAGTGTCATTTTTTTTTGGGGTTAAGATTCTTTAGAATTGCGATAGTGGTTTTTGTTAGTTTTAGCAGTAAATTAGTATATTCAATTTAAGGATGAAACGGAATTTAAAACTTGCAACTCATTAGTGTCGAATTTTTATAGAGCAAAACAATGGAAAACATAAAATTATTTGAAAGTCAAAAAATACGTTCCTCTTGGGATAACGAACAAGAGAAGTGGTTTTTTTCGATTGTAGATATTATACAAGTTCTGACGGATAGCCCAAGACCAAGGAAGTATTGGAGTGCCCTGAAAACAAAACTTAAAAAGGAAGGAAGCGAACTGTCCCATAATTTGGGACAGTTGAAAATGATGGCTGATGATGGTAAAATGAGACAAACAGATGTTGCAGATACCGAGCAACTATTTCGTTTGATTCAATCCATTCCGTCGCCAAAAGCAGAGCCTTTTAAACAATGGTTAGCCAAAATAGGTTATGAAAGAATAGAGGAAAGTCAAGATCCTGAAAAGGCGATTGATCGCGCCATGGAAAATTATTTGAATTTAGGGTACAGTACGGCTTGGATTAATCAGCGGTTGAAAAGCATAGAAGTTAGAAAAGAACTTACCGATGAATGGGAAAATAGGGGCGTTAAAAAAGGGCATGAATTTGCCTCGCTTACCGATATAATTACTCAGGCTTGGAGTGGGAATACGGTAAAACAAAGAATCTAAAAGGGTTGAAAAAAGAAAATCTAAGAGATAATATGACCAATTTAGAGTTGGTCTTAAATATGTTGGCTGAAGCAACTACGACAGAAATAAGCAAAGAAAACAATCCTAAAACTTTTGCAGACAATAAAAGAATAGCCCTAAAAGGTGGTGAAATTGCGGGCGATACGAGAAAACAAATTGAAGAACAAACCGGTAAAAAAATCGTTAGCTCACAAAATGCAAAAATTTTAAAAGAGAAAAATGATAAATTAAAGGAATAGTATTAAAACTCGTTGGATATAATTATTAAAAACGTCAATTCGAGTGTTTTTTGTGTAGTAAAACGGAACAAAACTTCTCGATACTATTCACACTCGAACTGACGAAAAAATATCATCAAAAACTAATTACATCCAAAGGTTAGTATTATGATAAAATAGAATCAACAACCAGTCCTAGATTTGATCTCAAATTTAATTCTGAATTTATTTATGATTTTTGAAAACCGACTAATTTATCTGTTAAACAGCAATCGCGCTAATGTTTCGTCCCTGTCATAAACATCTTCATAGAAATGAACCACTCCGTCAGTATCCACCCAAGCGGTAAAATAGCCAATGTAAACCGGAATTTTATTTTTGAGGGTGTACCAATATTCTTCTCCGTTGTTCATCGCCGTTTCTATTTTTTCAAGATCCCAGTTTTTGTCATTCTTCATAATCATAGCTGCAAGCTCTTTTGGCTTGGCGACACGAATACATCCGTGACTGAAAGCGCGGTCTTCTTGACTGAACAAACTTTTGGATGGCGTATCATGCAAATAAATAGCATTCGAATTAGGAAATAAAAATTTCACGAGTCCTAATGAATTTTCAGGTCCCGGTTTTTGTCTTACGTAATCGTCTTTCCACTCCATATCGTGTTCCGCCAAGTAATTTGGATTCTTCTCGATTGCCGGAAGGATTTCTTTCTTTAAAATACTCGCTGGGACATTCCAATATGGTCTGAATACAATATATTTCATTGGAGCGCTGAAAATAACCGTTTTATTCAAGGCTTTTCCCACTACGACTTTAGACTTTAATACTGATTTTCCATCTCTAAGAAACGTTAATTCGTATGCGGGAATATTGATGACAATTAATTCTCTGGCTTTGGTAATGTCATTTGAAATCCAACGACAGCGTTCCATATTGACCATGATAGTTTTAATACGTTCGGCTACAGTCACATTCATGTTTTTGATGTGTTCCGGCAAAATAGTTTTATTTAGGGTATTGCCACTTCTTTTTTTGTATTTCAAAATTCCTGTGGCCAATGCACTATCATATACAGCGCTTTTTGAATCGGCTGTAATATCGCCAGTGACAAATAACCGTTGTCTGATTTGAGCAATTGCTACAGCGCTGTCTCCAGGTTTGTATGATTTCATGTCTGGATCAACAGTTATGGCTTTCCAACCGCCTTTTTTTTCTATTTGACGGTATTTTTGCAAGACGTCTTTCAGTAAATAATATTGCCCTAACACCCCTTTTTCGTCTTTATTGATTAATGAAGGATTGATGAGCAATGAATCTAAATAACTGACATAAGATTGTTTTTTTCGAGGCAAATACCATCCAATATCCTTTGTTTTTTGTGCGTCTAAACCATGATATACTTTGTCAGCATAAAAAAAGTACAGTGCAGAATTTAACAGTTCGATATCAATGTTTGGTTTTTGATTGTCATCAGAATCATCGTAAATTTCGTCTAATTTTTCTTTGTAAGGAATAACAGTCTGAACGCCTTCTTGTGCCAGATTATTGATTTTGTTATGTAGCAAATTTCCAAATTCATTGATTCCGTTTTTATCAAACCATACATAATGAAATTGGTGTTTGCGATATAACGATTCTACTTCAGGTTTGTATTTTTCCAGTTTTGGATACTTCGCGAAAAACGTTTCGACTTGAGTGCTGTCAAAAGCCATGTCTTCTGGACTGCTTGTGTTTTGCTGTTTTCCTGCAGGATTATTTTCGCTTTTCTTTTTGCAGGAAACGGTGGTGAATACTATTGTAAAAACAATAACTATAATTGGGAATAGTAACTTTCTCATAGGTTGAACTTTAATGCGTAATAATTCATTTGAAGGCATTACAAAAATACGTCAAATCGAGTGTTGTAATACCTGTTCTAAAAGGGGGTGTTTTTTAAGCTTTAAATTCTATCTTTACTTTTGGTGTAGTAATTAAATAAAATTAATTAATAACTTACTGTTTATTAATGTTTTATGTATTTAATTTAATTTTTAAATCAATTTTTTTTATCAAATCAATTTATGTAAATCCAAAAATTATGAAAAAAATAATCCTGTTTTCTTTAAGTTTTTTACTGTTTTCAGCTTTTATTCCAAAGAATCAAGAAGCTGAAAACGAGAAAGAAAGCATCAATACTGTGCTTGATGCTTGGCACAAAGCTGCCGCCGAAGCAAACTATAATGCGTATTTTAATGTCATGACGGAAGATGCTATTTTCATTGGCACGGATGCCACGGAAAATTGGAATAAAAAGGCTTTCAAAGTTTGGGCAAAACCTTTTTTTGATAAAGGTAAAACTTGGAATTTTACCGCATTGGAACGCCACATTTATTTTGATAAAACAGGAAAAACGGCTTGGTTTGATGAGTTGTTGGATACCCAAATGAAAATTTGTCGGGGTTCAGGAGTACTTGTAAAAATAGGTAAGGAGTGGAAGATAAAACAATATGTTTTATCAATGACCATTCCTAATGAAAATGTAGACGCTGTCATCAAAATAAAAGCACCCTTAGAAGAGGCACTTATAAAGCGCTTGCAAAATAAGTAGTACTTATATTCCATTTTTAATTTTGCTAAAGAATTCATTATAATATATTCCTCAATAAATGCTTAAAAACATAGGTGCTAAATCGAATAAATTTAAAAAAATGCCTTTATAATTGCTAATTCAGTGATAATTGTTTTGTCGACCCCTATTTTAAATTGTTTTATGACTCGAAATCAATTTTTTTTTAACTTTGCCCCCTAATAAATCGGGGTTAAGTAAAGAAAATGAAAATAGAGAAACGCTGGATCATATCCTTTGTCATTATAAGTATGGTTTGTATCACTGGTGTATTATGGCCAGCGGTGTCAGGAACTAGTCCTGTTCTTTCACAATTTGCAACAACAGATCACATTATTCCTGCGGATGTTGCCTGGATGCTAACGTCCTGTTGTTTGGTGTTAATAATGACGCCTGGATTGTCTTTCTTTTATGGTGGAATGGTAGGAAAGAAAAATGTAATCTCTACCATGTTGCAAAGTTTTATTTGTTTGGGTGTAGTCACATTATTGTGGGTAGTTGTAGGCTTTAGTTTGGCTTTTGGTGAACCTATGGGAATTCATATAGGTTCCGGTTTTTATAGTTTTGTGGGTAATCCAGGAACTTTTGCGTTTATGGATTATGTTGGGATGTTGCCACATAAAAAAATAGCCAGTACGGTTCCTTTTATGTTGTATGCTTTGTTCCAAATGAAATTTGCGGTGATTGCGCCAGCTATTATCACGGGGTCTTTTGCAGAGCGTGTTCGTTTTATTTCCTATTTACTATTCATCTGTTTGTTTACGTTGTTTATATATGCGCCTTTGTGCCATGCCGTTTGGTATCCTACGGGAATTTTAGGTTCCTACTTTGGGGTTAAAGATTTTGCAGGTGGAACAGTTGTACATATGAGTGCTGGATTTGCCGCTTTGGCAGGAGTTATTGTTTTGGGAAAAAGAAAAAATAGCCGTCATGTACCTACTAATATTCCTTTTGTTTTATTGGGAACGGGAATGCTTTGGTTTGGTTGGATTGGTTTCAATGCCGGTTCTTCTTTGGAAGCCAATGGCGTTGCGGCAATGGCTTTTGCTACGACAACAACCGCATCGGCAGCAGCCATGTTAACTTGGATTTTCTTTGATCGTATAAATGGCAGAAAAGTTTCGGCACTTGGAGCTTGTATCGGTGCTGTAGTAGGACTGGTTTCAATCACTCCGGCAGCAGGATATGTATCCGTTCCTGAAAGTATGTTTTTTGGTTTTGTTGCTGCTCTTGTTTCAAATTCGGTTGTCAATGCTAAATTTTTAGAAGGGATTGATGATACTTTAGATGTTTTTGCTTGTCATGGTGTTGGCGGAATTATGGGAATGATTCTAACGGCAATTTTTGCGCATGGCGAAGATGCCAGTTTGCTTCATGGTGGCTGGAACGTTTTTGGGCATCACATGATGGCATTGGTTTTGGTTTCCATTTATACTTTTTTTGGTGCTTATATTTTATTTAAAATAACCAATAGAATTATTCCAATGCGCGTTACCGAAGAATCGGAGATTATAGGATTGGACCTTTCGCAGCATGACGAAACACTTTATCCAATTGAGTGTTCAGATCTGGTTATTGACGAAGAATAGACTGGTGTTTTGTATGGAATTATTTATTTGGAATCATCCGAAAATAGCAATTCGGCTAAGCGGTCGTCTCTTTCATACACGTCATTATAGAAACTAATTTCGCCGGAATCGTTTACCCAAGTTGTGAAATAGCCTATATGGATAGGGATTTTCTTTTTTAGGATACAAATGGTTTCCTTTTCCCCTTTCATGGCGTCATTAATTCGCTCTATAGGCCAGTCAGGATCATCTTTTAAAAGTAATAAAGCCAGTTCTTTGGCTTTGCTCATGTTGATACAGCCGTGACTGTAGGCTCGGTATTCCGATTCAAATAAGCTTTTAGAAGGAGTGTCGTGTAAATAGATATCATTAGCATTCGGAAAAATAAACTTCACTAGTCCCAAGGCATTTTTTTCTCCGGGTTTCTGTCTGATTTTACCGTTATTCCATTCCATATTATGGGCTTCCAGATAATTTTTTTCGCGAGACATAGCAGGAATCAACTCATTTTCTATGATGCTATTAGGAACGTTCCAGTACGGGCTGAATACAATTTGTGTCACATTGCTGCTAATAATAACTGTTTCGTTCATGGTTTCGCCTACAAATACATCCGACTCTAATTCTTTTTTACCATTTCTTTTAAAAATCAGTTTGAAGGATGGAATATTTATAATGATATATTCATCCGCTTTAGTCATTTCTGGAGCAATCCATCTGCAGCGTTCCATGTTAACGATAATGGCTTTGATGTATTTTTCAATTGGGGTGTTCATGCGCTGAATAAGCATTGAAGTTATTGAATAATCCATTTTCATGCTGTTTCTTTTTTTGTAATTCAATACACCCGCCATTAATTCTTTGTCGTATAAATTGCTTTTGGAATCCTGTTTTATATCTCCGGTAACCGCCAGACGTTGCCTAATTTGACCAATGGTTTTTGAGCTGTCACCAGGTTTGTATTCTTTTGGCAAGAAATCAGTTGTTATGGGATTCCAATTTCCATTTTGTTCTATCTGACGGTATTTTTTTAAAGCCTCACGTAGCTTATAATATTGTCCAAATACTTGTTTTTCGTTTCTACTCAGCAATTGAGGATCGACTAGTAGTGAATCCAATAGATTTTCATACGAGACATTTTTTCGGGGTAAAAACCATCCTATTTCCCTGATTTTTTTAGTGTCAATTCCTTGGAATACTTTTTTAGCATAGAAAACATAAAGAGAGGATAATAATAATTCGGTATAGACAGGAGATAGGTCGTCTGTGCGTTTTTCTTTGAAAATCCCGTCAATCTTATCTTTGTAGGCTAAATTGGATGCTATACCTTCTTCATCAAGCAGATTTACTTTCGAATATAACAAATTAGCAAACTCAATGACTCCTTTGCGATCATACCAAATAGATTTATAGTTTCGTTTTTTGTATAAAGCACTAACATCTGATTTGTATTTTTTTAAATCAGGATATTTCTTAAAAAAATCCGATATAATAGCGCTGTTGATGAGAATTACGGATTTAGCATCCGATGATTTTTGAAGGGATAAGGCAATAGCAATTGCTTTTACCATCTCGTTTTCTTTGTTATTGCGGTAAACGATGGCAAGAGTAAAGCCGAAAAATATAATTACAAACGATACTACAAAGTTTCTCATAGCGTAATTATTTATATAAAGATAATGAAATATTTTCTTGGGGAAAAACGAATGACAATCGAGTTTGTGTTCAAAGGATTTGGTCAGTCCAATTAAGGCAAGAATTGGAAATCTTCTGATAAAAACGATTCATAGCACAAATACTTTTGCAATAGAAAAGGCTCTCGAAATGATTTTCTTTATTTTTTCTTCAGCAAACCATTCGGTCTTATATATTTCCTTAATTTTGCCGAAATATTCTGAAAAAGTGGGAAGCAAAAATAAATTAAAAAGGTTCAAGGAAAACGAAACATTCAACAACGTTTTTCAACCAACAAGAGAAGAAGTAGTAGGGGATTTATTTCCGCTTAAAGGGAAATGGAACTCGGAGTTCTTCAAAAATGAAAATCCATTGGTGCTGGAATTAGGCTGTGGAAAAGGAGAATATTCAGTAGGTCTTGCCGAAAGATACCCAAATAAAAACTTTATAGGTATCGATATCAAAGGAGCTCGTTTTTGGCGTGGTGCCAAAACGGCTGTTGATACAGGACTTCATAATGTGGCTTTTATCAGAACTCAAATCGAGTTAATCAATCATATTTTTGCTGAAAATGAAGTGGACGAAATTTGGATTACTTTTCCAGATCCGCAAATAAAATACAAACGCACGAAACACAGAATGACGAATTCGGAGTTTTTGCAGTTGTATAAAAAAATCCTCAAAAAAGACGGAGTCGTAAACTTAAAAACCGACAGTGAGTTCATGCATGGATATACGCTGGGATTGCTGCATGGGGAAGGTCATGAAGTTTTGTATGCAAATCATAATGTGTATGTAAACGAAGGAAGTCCGGAGGAAGTGACTGCTTTTCAAACTTTTTACGAAAAACAATATTTGGAAATTAATAAAGCAATTACGTACATTAGATTCAAAATTAAAGAATAGCCTCACGTTTATAACTTGAATTCGTACTCTTTATTTTAATGCAAAAAACTTGCCTATGAATCTAATTATATCTTTGTTTTTGGGATTTATTACTGCTTTTATTGGTATTACGCCTCCAGGCTTACTCAATATGACAGCTGCTAAAGTAAATCTCAAAGAAGGAAAAAGAAGTGCATTATGGTTTGTTTCAGGGGCTGTTATTATAATATTTTTTCAAGCTTATCTTGCGATACTATTTGCTCGCTATATTAATGAAAATCCTGATATTTTAATTTTATTGCGGGAAGCGGGATTTGGTGTTTTTACATTGTTAACTATTTATTTTCTTTGGATTGCAAAAAAGCCAAAGAAAAAAAAGGGGAAAATAAAAAAGTACAGTAGTACAAAACGATTTTTTCTGGGGATGTTACTCTCTGCGCTTAACTTTTTTCCTATTCCCTATTATGTTTTTGTAAGCATCACTTTGTCGTCTTACAATTTGTTTTTTTATGATATGGCCTATATTTTTGTTTTTGTGACAGGTGTGGTGTTGGGTTCTTTTTTGGTTTTTTACTGCTATATCACATTCTTTGAAAAAATACAAAACAAAACGGATTATATCATGAGGAATATGAATACGATTATTGGAACAATAACCGGATTGATTGCTGCAGTAACGTTATTCAACATTATACGATATTATTTGAGTTAGTTTTTTTACTTTGCGCAAAATAAAAAGCATTTTTCATCAGATTTATAACCATGTCAAACGAAAATTTTTTCGAACGAGTATATGCCATCGCCAGACAAATTCCTTATGGAAAAGTCACTTCTTATGGCGCTATTGCAAAAGCTTTAGGAACTGCGCGCTCTGCCCGAATGGTGGGTTGGGCGATGAATGCTTCGCATAATATGGAAGATGTTCCGGCACATCGGGTGGTGAATAGAAAGGGTTTGCTTACCGGAAAACTTCATTTTGACGGAACGAATCTTATGCAACAATTATTGGAAAACGAAGGGGTAGAAGTTGTGAACAATCAAATTGTGGATTTCGAAAAACATTTTTGGCAGCCAGAAGTTAGGCAGGAGTGATTTTTACAGTTTTAGAAGTTCACTTTCGTTGTTGTTTATTCTTTATTCATTTTTATCGTTCTTTTTATTATTTATTTCGGCAATTCGAATTAAATAGGCTTCGATGGTTTCGTTTTCTCCAATTGGGATATTGTTTAATAAGCTATCAAATCCATTAATTAAATTGGTGTATTTCTCAAATGTATCCTGGAGTAATTGGTCGTTTTTTGTTTCCCAATAATTTCCTTCATCGGTAAGGTCAAAATTTTCTAAATATTTTTTGTTTATATAATCGAAGATGTTAATCAGTTGTTTGTGAATTTCAGGTCCGGCAAATTGCGTTTTTACAGATAAATAGTTCTCGTCTAACTCATTTGCGGAAACTTTGGAAGATTCGAAATTATAGAAAGTACACATTTTTCCGTTGGATAGAAAAGTTAAGCAAACAACTTCGCAATTGGGAGGACTAAAACAAATACCGTAAATGGAATCATTATAGCTATCAAGAGTAAAAATAGGACTTGGAAATGCTTCTTCAAAAACATGAAATTTCCATTGGTTTGCCTGCGCGATGTCAGTCACCTCTTCAATCATTTTTTTTAAAAGGGTAGGGTCTCTCAGGGCACCCTTATAATGAAAACTTAATCCCATAATTTTTTATTATAAATTTAAATTATAAATTTTAGTTTATTGGATTTAATGATGTTGTTTTTTAATTATATCAGAAAGAAAATAACTCCCTTTTGATGGATTGGTATTGGAAAATTATAACGCTGAAATTGGCTTATAAACACCGTCAATTTCCATATCAATAAATGCAATACAAATCCTTTATAATAAGAACTTTTCATAGTATCTTTGTAATCTGAAATCAGTTTAAATAAAGATAATATTCTGGCGCTAAAATGCCAATAGAAAACAATAAACTAAAAATGAAATTAGATAGGAAAGACATTCTCAAAGCTTTAGAAACGATTACTATAGCTGGAGAAGGAAAAAACATGGTTGAAAGTGGCGCAATAGCAAACGTAATTACTTTTGGCGATGAGGTTGTAGTAGATTTAGTATTGCACACACCGGCAATGCACATTAAAAAACGTGCTGAAGACGATATCAAAAAAACAATTCTTGAATTAGTATCTCCTGATGCTAAAATCAAAATCAATAGTAAAGTTGAGGTTCCGGACAAACCGGAAATTAAAGGGAAATCAATACCTGGGATTAAAAATATTATCGGAGTTGCCTCTGGTAAAGGAGGAGTAGGAAAATCTACCGTTACCGCAAACTTAGCGGTATCATTGGCTAAAATGGGTTTCTCAGTAGGAATTCTTGACGCTGATATTTACGGACCATCGATGCCAATCATGTTTGACGTAGAAAATGAAAAACCAGTCTCCGTAATGGTGGATGGAAAATCAAAAATGAAACCGGTTGAGAGTTACGAAGTAAAAATTCTTTCTATAGGTTTTTTCACGGCGCCAAGTCAAGCGGTAATTTGGAGAGGACCCATGGCTTCCAAAGCATTAAACCAAATGATTTTTGATGCAGACTGGGGAGAATTAGATTTTATGTTGGTTGATTTACCTCCGGGAACAGGTGATATTCACCTTTCAATCGTGCAATCATTACCTATCACAGGTGTTGTAATTGTAAGCACACCGCAAGCGGTAGCTTTGGCCGATGCTAAAAAAGGAGTTTCTATGTTCATGTCTGAAGCAATAAATGTTCCTGTATTGGGAATTATTGAAAACATGGCCTATTTCACACCGGAAGAATTACCTGAAAATAAATATTATATCTTTGGAAAAGAAGGAGCCAGAAATCTTGCAGAAGATTTAGAAGTTCCATTCCTTGGAGAAGTGCCAATTGTGCAATCAATTCGTGAAGCGGGAGATTACGGTCGTCCTGCAGCGATGCAAACAGGTTCAATTATTGAAACCGTTTTTGAAGAAATCACCAGAAATGTGGTGCGGGAAGTAGTAAGCAGAAACGAAAGTTTGCCTGCTACCGAAGCTGTTAAAATTACAACTATGGCAGGTTGTTCAGCAGTAAAAAAATAGAAATTAGAATCTTTGAAAATGATTTTTAATCTTTCAATTTTCTAATCTTTCAATCTTTAAATAAAGAAAATGACAACAGAAGAATTAACACTAGAAGTTCAAAAAGCACTTGAAGAAATCAGACCTTTTTTGAACTCTGATGGCGGAGACATCACCCTTATTTCCATCGAGGACGACAAACATGTAAAAGTGCGTCTCGAAGGAGCGTGTACTAGTTGCAGTGTAAACCAAATGACATTGAGAGCCGGCGTGGAAACTACCATCAAAAAGTTTGCTCCTCAAATAGAAACTGTTGTAAATATCCTATAAATGATTAGGGCGTGCCCCTTTTAATAAAAAAGGCTACTCGATATAATGGGTAACAGCCTTTTTTATTAAAATGGTCGGGCTATCCGCGCTACTTCGGTAGCTAGCTGCTATCTCTCACGCAAAAAAATATGGATGCCAAAAAGATACAATTGATTAACCAACCAATTCCAAATAGTAAAAAATGGATGTATTAATAAAAATTAAAGACAGAGAAGGAGTAGTGCATGAATTACAGGCTCCTACAGATATGGCCATGAATATCATGGAATTATGTAAAGCATATGAACTTCCTGTAGAAGGAACCTGTGGCGGAATGGCCATGTGTGCTTCTTGTCAATGTTATGTTCTTAATGATGTTGCATTACCTGAAATGGGAGACGATGAGGAAGCGATGCTCTCTGAAGCATTCTATGTAAAATCCAACAGTCGTTTGGGCTGTCAAATCCCAATCACCGAAAGCCTCGAAGGATTAGAACTGGAGTTGGCTCCGGAAAATTAATTGAAAGCGTTCATCTCTTGGTGAACGCTTTTTTTATTTTTGTATGGCTGTGGCCGCTTTTGGCAAAATCCGTTCTACAAATAAAGAATACGCTAATTCCGAAGGATGCAATCCATCTTGAGCAACAAGATTGGTATTTGTTAAACCTTGTCTGGTGATATCAGTAATGTTTATAAATTCAATAGCGTTATCGGTGCAATACTTTTTTGCAAAAGCATTATACCCATCAATTTCCATAGAAATCTTCGATTGAATTCCTGATCCTTGTCCATAAGGAGTATAGGCATAATCTGGAATAGAAACTACAATGACATTTGCCTTATCCCCTTTTGCAAGAGCAATAGCTTTAGTTACTAATTCAGGAAACTCTTTCTCGTATAACGAAAAAGATCTGTTTTGATATTGATTATTTACGCCAATTAATAACGTGACCAAATCATAATCTGATGCTGGATTTTGTAAATCAATTGCCGAAATTAAGTTGGTGGTTGTCCAGCCAGTTTGCGCAATAATTTTTAAAGGATAGGTATTGTTTGGATTTAAATGACTCAGGCTTTTCTTGAGTTGTTCCGGAAATCTGCAGGTTTCACAAACGCTTTGTCCAATAGTGTAGCTGTCGCCAAGAGCTAAATAACTAAAGGTTTGATTTTGTGTTTGTGGGACTGTTATCACTACAGGATTAGTAGTGGTTGCAGGATTTGTAACTATTGGTGCGGAAGTTGTTTTAGTGGGGATTGGACTTTCGCTGCTACAACTCACGATAAAAAGTAGTAAAAAGACCGCAACTATTATTTTGAATTGGTTTTTCATTATTTTGAAATTTGGGATAAGTCATTTCTAAATAATAGTTACGTTTATTTGATGGTATTGGTTTTGCTTTTAAGCTAATTCCACATTCATCATTATGGTTTCTTCGATGGCATCCCAAAGTCCGATGCGTTTTTCTAAAGCTAAAATCGAAATTTCTTCTACATCTGACCATTTTTGTGCATCAGTTCCACAAAGTTCCGTTATCATTTTCATAGCCATAGGGCCATGATCATCAGCATCTAATTCGATATGTCTTTCGAAATAATAAATTAGCTTGCTCAAATCTTTTTTAGGAAAATTAGCTTGAAAGTTTTTTAAAATTTCGGTGAACATACTCGGAATAAGATCTTCTCTTCCAAAAGTAAATGCAGCAGCTATTTCATGCGATTTTCCTTCTTCAATAACTCTGAAAGTAAAATCTAAAAATGCTTTGATATTAGGGTGTAAGTTGCTTTTTTTGATAGCAACAAATATATTTTTAAGCGAATTTACTTCTGATAAAAATTGTTCAATACCTGTCGTGTTAGCTCCACAGGCTATCATCGCCTCAATGTACATTTCATAATGACTTTGGCGACGACCGTCGATGGTCAAATCTGATTCTTCAGCAAGGACTATTTCGTTGATGAGATATCTGGTTTCTGGATTTTCTGTGGCGAACCAAGGAGTTGTTGTACAGGTTAATTTGGATTGTAATGCTTTTAATAATGACATAAAATCCCAAACCGCATACACGTGACTCTCTAGAAAACACTGTAAGTCTTCAATGGTTTTTACTTTTTTGTATAAAGGATGTTGTAACAATAGTTCTTTTTGGGGCTGTATCCTATTGTTGATTGTTTCAATATTCATCGGTGGTATTTTTATGTAAATATAAAAAAGCTTCTTGTTTCCAAGAAGCTTTTACTATCAATTTTATAAATACTTTAATAGTCGTTTATTACTATTTAAAAGCTGGAATTCCAGTAATGTCCATTCCTGTAATTAGTAAGTGAATGTCGTGCGTTCCTTCATACGTAATTACTGATTCCAGATTCATCATGTGACGCATAATAGAATATTCACCAGTAATTCCCATTCCACCTAGCATTTGTCTGGCTTCGCGAGCAATATGTATTGCCATATCTACATTATTTCTTTTGGCCATAGAGATTTGAGCTGTTGTTGCTCGGCCTTCATTTCTTAAAACACCTAATCTCCAAGTCAATAGTTGTGCTTTGGTGATTTCAGTAATCATTTCAGCTAATTTCTTTTGCTGCAATTGAGTTCCTGCAATAGGTTTGTCAAACTGGATTCTTTCTTTGGCATAACGCAACGCCGTATCATAACAGTCCATTGCTGCACCAATGGCTCCCCAGGCAATTCCGTAACGTGCTGAATCAAGACAACCAAGTGGCGCTCCTAATCCAGATTTATTTGGCAATAAATTTTCTTTTGGTACTTTAACATTATCAAAAATCAACTCTCCTGTAGAAGAGGCACGAAGGGACCATTTGTTATGTGTTTCTGGAGTGGTAAAACCTTCCATTCCTCTTTCCACAATTAAACCGTGAATTCGTCCTTCTTCATTTTTTGCCCAAACAATTGCAATATCTGCAAAAGGAGCATTCGAAATCCACATTTTGGCACCATTCAATAAATAATGATCGCCCATATCTTTAAAGTTCGTAATCATACTTCCTGGGTCAGAACCGTAATTGGGTTCCGTTAGTCCAAAGCAGCCCATGAATTCACCAGTGGCCAGTTTTGGTAAGTATTTCATGCGTTGTTCTTCGTTCCCATATTTCCAAATTGGATACATCACTAAAGAAGATTGTACAGATGAAGTAGAACGAACACCAGAATCTCCACGTTCAATTTCTTGCATGATTAAACCATACGAAATTTGGTCTAGACCTGCGCCACCATATTCTTCAGGTATGTAAGGGCCAAAACCGCCAATTTCACCCAAACCTTTTATAATTTGTTTTGGAAATTCAGCTTTTTGAGCATATTCTTCTATAATAGGAGAGACTTCGCGTTTTACCCATGCACGGGCAGAATCACGAACTAATTTGTGTTCTTCAGTTAGTAAATCGTCTAGGTTATAATAATCTGGAGCTTGAAATAAGTCTGGTTTCATGGTTTGGTAATTTTTATGCGACAAATTTACATAAAGAAATATAACAAAAGCATTAATAAATGTTATATTTTTTTAATTTTATTGAAAATAACAAAATTTTACAATCAAATAAGGTGTTTGTTAAAGTATGATTTTAGTGAAAAATCATTGACTACTAATTTACAATAAAATAGCTAATTGTGTTCGAAATTTATTTTAAATAAGGGAGTTGACGTATTTGGATAAAATTCCAAATTACATTTTCAAGTAAAAATATTTTGTCAATTCGATATATTCGGGTGTGTATTGATGTCTTGAAGTTTCAATAATTAATTCATCAATAGTAATGATAGCATTTTCATTTCGGCTTAAAGCCAATAGACTGCGCTTGATTTCGGTAGTTGGAGTTCCTTTTACCCGGGTGATTTTCAAAGGATGTAATTCATATTCTTTGGCAAGAGCCAAAAAAAGTTCTTCTTCTTTAAAAGGAATTATGACGGAGAAAATACCGTTTTCAGAAAGTAGTAAAGCGGCCGCTTCGATTAAATCTTCAAAAGGCATCGCGTCAGTAAAACGGGCTAAATCGCGTTGTTCGTTTTCGGATTTGTAATCTTCAGTGTAAAATGGGGGATTGGAAACAATTAAATCGTACTCATCTTCTGGTTCTTCTACAAATTCATCCAAACCGGCGTGAAAACAAAATAAGCGATCACTCCAAGGGGAGTTTTCAAAATTATCTACGGATTGTTCGTAGGCTTCTTCGTCTATTTCCAAAGCGTCAATTTGTTCTGCATTGCTTCTTTGCGCAAGCATTAAAGCGATAATTCCTGTTCCGGCTCCAATATCTAAAATACTAAATGGATTGTTGTCAATTGGTGTCCAAGCGCCAAGTAAAACACCATCGGTCCCAATTTTCATGGCACAACGATCTTGTTGGATTGTAAATTGCTTGAATGAAAACATGATGATTTAAGATTGTAGATTAACGATTTTTGATTTTGGATTTTTTTGTAAATGCGGATTTACTGGATTTCAATAAATAGTATAGTAAAATGAAGTCTTTGATTTTATCGATTAACCGAATAAACAAATAACCGATTGAACTTTTTAAAGATACATTTCGATTAATCCTTCAGGTAAATCCATAATGACTTTTTTATTTTCTCTGTCAATTTTTACAAGAAAATGGTCAATCATAGGAATAAGGATTTCTACATCACCGTTTAAAACTTCAAAAAAAGGTTGGGCGCTAGTATCATTTACGGATTGGATTTTTCCAACAACACCTAAGCGTTTGTCTTCAACTTCAAAACCAATTACTTCATGGAAGTAAAATTTATTGCCGGTAAGTTTTGGCAACATATTTAAAGGAAGATAAATGGCATTGCCTATAATGGCATCAGCATCTTCTTCGGTGTTCATATCTTCAAAACGAATTCTGAGGAAGTCGTTTTTGTGTAGTGAACTATTTTCAATAAAAAATGGAACCAAGTGCTTGTTGCATTCAACAAACACTGATTCCAAGTTTTCGTATAACTCAGGTTCGTCCGTGTCTAAATAGGCAAGAACTTCCCCTTTGAAACTAAATTTTTTAGCGATTTTACCTAAATAGAAACAATCTTCTTTACGCATGTTCGCCTTCTAAATTATGCTTCAGTTGTTTCGTTATTTTCTTCTGCAGCAGGAGCTTCTTCAGCTTCAACTTCAGCAACTTCTTCTTCAACAGCTGGAGTTGCAGCAGCGATAGCATCAGCTTCTGCTTGAGCAGCTGCAGCTAAACGTTTAGCATTAACATCTTGTTCTGCTTTGAAAGCTTTAGCTTTAACATCAGCTTGTGCTTTTGTTAAACCTTCTTTTTTAGCATCAACTTTTCCAGTTTTAGCTTCTAACCAAGTAGCTAATTTTGCATCAGCTTGTTCTTGAGTTAAAGCTCCTTTACGGATACCACCATCAAGGTGATGTTTCAATAAAGCTCCTTTGTAAGAAAGAATTGCTTTTGCAGTATCAGTTGGTTGAGCACCATTGTGCAACCATTTTACTGCGCTATCAAGGTTCAAGTCGATAGTTGCTGGGTTTGTGTTTGGATTGTAAGTACCGATTTTCTCTAAATATTTACCATCTCTTTTTGAGCGAGCATCTGCTGCTACAACCCAGTAAAAAGGTTTTCCTTTTTTACCGTGTCTTTGTAATCTAATTTTTACTGACATAATCTTGTGATTAAATTTTGAGGTACTCGACCTCGATTAATTAAGGGTGCAAAGATACATTTTTTATTTATAAATGCTAATTCGAATAGTATTTTAATGAATGGTAATGTGTTAGAGAGTATTTGATCGGTATTTTTTGTGTCTACTTTATTTTTTTTTAGCTATAATATCATACTTTTGTTTGTTTAAAAGATGCGTTTATGAAAAAATACTTTCTGTTTATTGTCGTGCTTTTTTCTTTAATCTCTTGTCAGGAAGATGTTCGGTTTAATAATCCTTCACTGCAAGGTCTTAAGGATAATGTTTTTTGGAGAGCAGTAGAATCTAAAGCAAGTATAGCTGCAGATGGGTCTTTGCTTATTCAGGCCTACACCAGTAATGAGACTTTGTCTTTGAAAACTACTGCTACAAAAGCTCAAACCTATTTTTTAGGAACCAGTGAATCAAAAAAAGTGACGTATACTATTACGGATGCTACGGGTAGTTTGATTACTTTTTCTACGGGTTTTGGTATTGGAGATGGTCAAATTGTAATAACAGAATATGATGCTGTAAATAAAACGGTTACCGGTACTTTTAAATTTAACGCAGAAAACACCTACAATAACCCTTTGGCGGGCCCTTTGGTAAATTTCCAACAAGGCGTTTTTTATAAAGTTCCTGTAAGTTCACCTATTCAATAAACTAGGGTAAGTTGTATTCTTAAGAGGCTTTACTTAGGTACTTTATGATAGTGTTGTTTTTTCTGGGATTAAAATAAAAATCATAAATAAGCTAATATATAGTAGATTAGAATAAAATAAGAGTACATTTGTTCTATTATTTAAATAAGTACATATGAATATTTTTGTTGGAAGTCTTCCATTCAGTATTGAGGAAGCAGATTTAAGAGAGTCTTTCGAGGCTTACGGAGCAGTTGATTCAGTTAAAATCATCACTGATAAATTTACTGGAAGAAGTAAAGGATTCGGTTTTGTTGAAATGACAAATGATGACGAAGCTCAAAAAGCAATTGATGAATTGAACGGAGCTACTGTTCAAGGACGTGCAATTGTAGTAAACAAATCTGAGCCAAAACCAGAAGGTGAAAGAAGAAGTTTTAACAATAACAGTCGTGGTGGTGATTCACGCGGTGGTTATGGTGGTGGAAACAGCCGTGGTGGAGATAACCGTGGTGGTGGAAACAGAGGAGGATATTAATATTTTTTTCTACAATATAAAAAAAGGTGTCAATAAATTGACACCTTTTTTGTTTGGTAGATATTCTCTAGAAATGCAACGTGTTGCATTTCTAGAGAATTATAATTATTTTACAAATTTGCAACTAACCAGTCACCAACTTCACTAGTTTTATACGCTTTTGCACCTTTTCCAGCTAAATCCTCTGTTACAATTCCTTGTTCCAGAGATTTGTTTACTACTGCTCTGATTGCTTCTGCTTCTTCTTTTAATCCAAAAGCATCTTCAAACATCATTGCTGCAGATAATACCGTCGCTAATGGATTGGCAATATTTAATCCTGTCGCCTGAGGATAAGAACCATGAATAGGCTCATACAATGATGTATGTTCTCCTACTGATGCTGATGGCATTAATCCCATAGAACCAGATATCACAGAAGCTTCATCCGTTAATATATCTCCAAATAAGTTTTCAGTAATCAAGACGTCATAAGAATTTGGCCATTGAACCAAACGCATTGCTACGGCATCAACGAATTCATAACTTACAGTTACTTCAGGATATTCTTTTTCCATAGCCTGCACTGTTTCTCTCCATAAACGGGAAGTTTCTAATACATTTGCTTTATCAACACAACATAATTTTTTTGAACGTGTCATAGCCAGTTCAAAACCTTTTTTTGCTAAACGTTTTACTTCAGCTCTGGTGTACGTACAAGTATCAAAAGCAGTTTCACCATCGTCTTTTCTTCCTTTTTCACCAAAATAAATTCCTCCGGTAAGTTCTCTAAGGAAAATTAAGTCAGTTCCTTCGATACGTTCTCTTTTTAAAGGAGAGTTGTCAATCAAAGAAGGGAAAGTAAATGTAGGACGTACATTAGCAAATAAGCCTAATTTTTTACGCATTAACAATAAACCTTGTTCTGGTCTTACTGGAGCACTTGGGTCATTGTCGTATTTTGGGTGCCCGATAGCTCCGAATAGAACTGCATCGGCAGCCATACAAATTTCATGCGTTTCATCAGGATAAGGAACTCCAACGGCATCAATAGCACAAGCTCCTGTAAGAGCTGGAGTCCAATTGATTTCGTGGTTAAATTTTTTAGCAATAGCATCAGAAACTTTTACTGCTTCATTGATTACTTCTGGTCCAATTCCGTCTCCGGCTAAAAGAGCTATGTTAAATTTCATTAGGTAAGTTTTATATTAGTATCGTTTTTTATTTATTTTTATTGAGCAGTAACTACATTCAACATCTTTTGCGTAGCAATGATTGCTGCAACTGTTTGGTCTGAATCTAATCCTCTTGTTTTAAATTCTTTTCCATGATTAGTCCATGTAATTATGGTTTCGCATAATGCATCAGAGCTGCTTCCTGGAGGAATTCGCACAGCATAGTCAATCAATTTAGGCAATTCCATTTTTTTACTTTTATAAATTTTTGCTAAAGCATTCATAAAAGCATCAAATTGTCCATCACCTTGAGCATGCTCTTCGATTACTTCACCATCTATTTTTAAACAGAGTGTAGTAGAAGGTCGCATTCCTTTGGCATGAACCAATACATAGGATACCACTACAATTTTCTCTTCATAAGTCTGGCTGTCTAGAACATCAGAAATAATATAAGGTAAGTCTTCTTTGGTAACGGTCTCTTTTTTGTCGCCTAATTCAATGATGCGTTGGGTAACTAATTTTAGATCTTCGGGATTTAATTTTAACCCTAATTCCTGAAGGTTTTTTTCAATATTGGCTTTGCCAGATGTTTTTCCTAATGCATATTTTCGTTTTCTTCCAAAACGTTCCGGAAGCAAATCATTAAAATATAAATTATTTTTATTGTCTCCATCGGCATGAATACCTGCTGTTTGGGTGAACACATTGTCTCCAACAATAGGTTTGTTAGCAGGAATTCTATATCCTGTGAAAGTTTCTACCAATTTACTCACAGAATACAATGAAGATTCTTTTACACTGATTTTTATTTCTGGTAAAAAGTCATTGATTACAGCAACGGTACTTTCAAGTGGTGCATTTCCAGCACGTTCTCCCATTCCGTTTACGGTTACGTGAAGTCCTTGAATACCCGCCTTTACAGCTTCCATTACATTAGCGATACTTAAATCGTAATCGTTGTGTGCATGGAAATCAAAATGGGTATTTGGGTATCTCGCTATAATTTTCGAAATGAATTCAAAAGTTTCAGAAGGGATTAAAACGCCTAAAGTGTCCGGTAATAAGACTCTTTTTATAGGTTGTTTGGTCAAAAAATCTAAATATTGAAACACATATTCAGGTGAATTACGCATTCCGTTACTCCAATCTTCAAGATAGACATTGGTCTCAATATTATTTTCTTGAGCTAATGCAATGGCCTGAGCAATTTCGGTGAAATGTTGCTCGGGCGTTTTCTTTAGTTGATGCGTTAAATGGTTGAGGGATCCTTTGGTTAATAAATTCTGGACTTTAGCTCCAGTCTTTTTCATCCAGTCTATTGAAAGTCCACCGTCAACAAATGTTAAAACTTCGATTCGGTTAGAATATCCTTTTTCATTGGCCCAGGTCATTATCCCTTTTACACCTTGAAATTCGCCTTCGCTTACGCGTGCAGAAGCAATTTCGATTCTATCAATATTTAATTCTTCCAGTAACAATTGTGCAATGGTTAGTTTTTCTGCAGCAGAAAATGATACTCCCGAGGTTTGTTCACCATCACGAAGCGTCGTATCCATTATTTCAATTTTTCTTTTTGTCATATCGATTAAAATAAGTTGTAACAGTTTAAACTGTTGGTATTATTAAAAAAACAAATTGCAAATACTAATTCAGGTATTGTAAATGTTTATTTTTACTATTTGTAAATGTCTGTATGAGAAAGAACGGGATTATATTTTTCCTCGTACTTCATTTAATTTCATTGTCATAGAAATTGCTAAAGTTCCAATCCAATTGTCATATTCTTCAATCGCTTTTAATCGCAATTCGTTATTTAAATAACCTTCCTCAACCATTTGTTTAGAGCCAGCTACTTTCGACCAAATTCCCATTTTAGATTTATAATCAGATATTTCTTGATTATAATGTTCATCTGAATTTATTTTTTCAATAGAATGAAATCCTACTTCTTCTAATAAATTAGGTAAATCCTCTGCAATTTCATTATTCATTCCAGCATCTTGTCTCCATTTCAAAAAGGTTTTGTAAAACTCTTGCATGCTTTCTGGCGGCAACGGATTCCAATTTAGATTGTTGTGATTGTAATCAAGAATTGAAATTTGACCATCAGGTTTTAACATTGATTTCATTTTAATCAAAGCCTCTTTTGGATTACTCAACCATTGTAAAGTTCTTGCTGAAACAATTAAATCATATTTTTCTTCTGAATTATATTCGAATAAATCAACTGAGATTAGTTCTAAATTGACAACGGACCGATATGTCTCTTGGCCACTTAAAATAAAATTTTCAGTATTGTCAATTCCGGTAACTTTTCCGTTTTCTCCAACAATATTGGCAATATCTTTCGAGATAGCACCAGTTCCACAACCAACATCCAAAACATTCATTCCGGGCTTCAAAATTTGAGTTAGATGTCTGTAGTCATTTGCCAGGCTTCTATTGTCAAATATCTTTGAGGCTTGTTGTCCGTCTCTTTGAATGTGTTTGTTAATTGTCATTATATAAATAAATTGTGTTATTTGGAAATTATTGTTTTTTATTTTCCAATATCGTCTCAAAATGCTCTACAACCGGGAAAGGGTCATAATAATGGTGAAGTAATTTTTTCCATTCTAAATACTGCTCAGATTCTCTGAAACCAATTGTATGATCTTCGATTTTTCCCCAATCAACAAGCAGGATATATTTATTTTCCTGTTCGATACATTTTCTTAAACTATGGCCAACATATCCATTTATTGAGCTTATATGTTGTCCTGCAATTTCAAAATCTTTCTCAAACAGTAATTCTTCTCCTTTTTTTATATAAAGTATGGCAACTTCTAAAATCATATCTAATTTTTATTTATAGACCCGACAGGTTTTAAAAAATCTGTCGGGTCTCTTAACTAAATGTGATTTGTTTTTTAGTAAGGAAGCTTATTGGCAAACCCAACAATTTCTTCTTTGATGTTTTGTAAATAATCAATATCATCAAAACCGTTAACCATATTGTCTTTTTTGTATCCGGAGATATCAAAAGATTCTTTTTGACCAGTTGCTTTTAGCGTAATGGTTTGTTCAGGAAGATTTATTTCCAATTCTGTTTTTGGATCAGCTTCAATAGCATTGAAGATTGTTTCTGCAAATTCTGGACTAACTTGTACTGGTAAAACACCAATGTTTAAGCAATTTCCTTTGAAGATGTCTGCGAAGAAACTTGAAACAACGGCACGAAATCCGTAATCGTAAACTGCCCAAGCTGCGTGCTCTCTTGAAGAACCCGAACCAAAGTTTTTTCCGCCTACTAATATTTTTCCACTGTAAGTTGCGTCATTCAATACGAAATCTGCTTTTGGAGTATTATCTCCATTGTATCTCCAGTCTCTGAAAAGATTGTCTCCAAAAGCTTCACGTTTGGTAGCTTTCAAGAAACGTGCTGGGATAATTTGATCGGTATCCACATTTTCTATTGGTAGTGGCACTGCACTACTCGTAAGGATATTAAATTTATCGTATGCCATTGTGATTTATGATTTTTGATTTAGGATTTTTTGATTTCAGATTTTCCTTCGAAAAATTGAATTTTAAAAAACTAAAATCTTTATTTTTAATTCTCTTTTGATAGTATTATTGCCATTGAAATTGACCTTCAACTAGAATAAATCTCTAGGATCTGTTAGTTTTCCAGTAACTGCTGCTGCTGCTGCCATAATTGGACTTGCCAATAATGTTCTTGAACCTGGACCTTGACGACCTTCGAAGTTTCTGTTTGAAGTACTTACAGCATATTTTCCTGCAGGTACTTTATCATCATTCATCGCTAAACAAGCGGAACAACCTGGCTGACGCAATACAAAACCGGCTTCAGTAAGAATGTCCAGCAGCCCTTCTTCTTTAATCTGAGCTTCTACTACGTGAGAACCTGGAACTAACCAAGCCGTAACATTATCTGCTTTTTTTCTTCCTTTTACAATTTCTGTAAAAGCTCTGAAATCTTCAATTCTACCATTGGTACAACTTCCAAGAAAAACAAAATCAATTGGTTTACCAATCATTACGTCATTTTCTTCAAAGCCCATGTAAGCCAAAGATTTTTTATACGTTTCCTCACCACCTTCAACTTGGTTGGCATTTGGAATATTTTTTGAGATACCAATTCCCATTCCAGGATTTGTACCATAAGTAATCATTGGTTCAATATCTGCAGCATTGATGTTTAATTCTGCATCAAAAATTGCATCAGCATCTGTTTTTAACGTTTTCCAATATTCAACTGCTTTTGTCCAAGCTTCGCCTTTTGGAGCGTATAATCTTCCTTCTAAGAAATCAAATGTTTTTTGGTCCGGAGCAATCATACCACCACGAGCACCCATTTCGATACTTAAGTTACAAACAGTCATACGACCTTCCATAGACATGTTTTCAAAAACATCTCCCGCATATTCTGCAAAATATCCCGTACCTCCAGAAGTAGTTAATTGAGAAATAATATAAAGTGCAACGTCTTTTGGACCAACACCTTTACTCAATTCACCATTTACGTTGATACGCATTTTCTTTGGTTTCGGTTGCATGATACATTGTGTAGCCATCACCATTTCTACCTCAGAAGTTCCGATACCAAAAGCAATAGCGCCAAAAGCACCATGTGTAGAAGTATGAGAATCTCCACAAACAATAGTTGCGCCAGGTAAAGTAATTCCGTTTTCAGGACCTACCACGTGAACGATTCCATTTTTTTGGTGACCTAATCCCCAGTGAGAAATACCATATTCTGCTGCGTTGTCTTCCAATGCTTTTAATTGATTGGCAGATAAGGCATCAGCAACAGGCAAGTGTTGATTTATTGTTGGTGTATTGTGATCGGCAGTTGCAAAAGTGCGTTCTGGGTATAAAACCGAAATCCCTCTTTCTTTTAAACCTAAAAAAGCTACAGGACTAGTAACTTCATGGATGAAATGACGGTCAATAAAAAACACATCTGGTCCATCTTCAATTTTACGCACAACATGCGAATCCCATACTTTGTCAAATAATGTAGTACTCATTTTAAATATTTTTTAAGTGTATTTCTTTTTTTACAACCAAATTATTTACATAAAGTTGTAACAATGGGAACAAATTTAAAAAAAGAAATAAGGTTGTCAATTTTAATATTTCATTATATACGATACCCAAACTGTTTTTACAACACCTTACCTCTTCTGTTATAGGTTTGTAGTTTGAATGCCTTCTTTTTATTTTGATATTAAATTTCTTTTTAAAGCTATTTTTATTTTAAATAAGTCCAATTTGATAATCTGCAAATTCATCGCTATTTTGGTGTAAATGAGGGTTTTTTGATTCAAAAAATGTAACAAAACGAATTAAAATAGTAATAATTAACAAAATTAGCCTTGTGTTTTATTTTCTATAGCATGCCTTTTTTGGGCTTTTTACATAACTAAAGCAGTATTTTTTTTGGGCTTTTATTTCAATTTGTTTTGATGAAATACTACGACATCCAAAAAACCCACAGTGCGTTTATTTTTCTTTTTGATGGAGTATTATTGGGTGATTTTGTCCTAAAAGATGAAGTAATTCGTAGGGTGATTCTTAACGATTATTTTGAATTTTTTTGTTCGGATTTAGGTGTTATTCTATCTAAAAAAATCCTAAATTTGAAATTCATTTTTTGTAATTTATTATAAATTTAAAGTGTTTAAAACCAGTTAAATACACGGTCTGAATCTATAGGTTTAGGCACCCTCCCCTTCGGGGAGGGCTGGGGAGGGGATTTATGTACTTAATATTCGATACCGAAACTACAGGATTACCAAAGCGTTGGGGCGCTCCCATTTCAGATACGGATAACTGGCCACGTTGTATTCAGATCGCTTGGCAGTTGCACGACGATATGGGAAAACTCATCGAGCATCAGGATTATTTGGTGAAGCCCGAAGGTTTTAATATTCCGTATGATGCGGAACGAATTCACGGTATTTCTACGGAATTGGCTGAAGCCGACGGAATTTCGTTGGCAGAAGTTTTGGAAAAATTCAATATAGCTTTAGGCAAAGCCAAATTTATTGTAGGTCAGAATTTAGGTTTTGACATCAATATTATGGGTTGTGAATTTTACAGGATGGGGGTTGAAAGCCAAATGAGTTCCATGCCTATTTTGGATACCTGTACTGAAGTTACCGCTTCTTTATTGCGATTGCCAGGTGGTCGTGGTGGTAAATTTAAATTACCAACCTTAACGGAATTACACTCTTATCTTTTTAATAAACCTTTTGGGGAAGCGCACAACGCCACTGCCGATGTGGAGGCAACTACGCGTTGTTTCTTGGAATTAATTCGTCGTGATGTTTTCACTAAAGAAGAACTCGATGTAGAAATTGGTTATTTTAAAGATTTCCAAAATAAGAATCCACATGAGATTCAACTGATTGGATTAAAGCATATCAATCTTAAGGAAGCGTCCGATAAAATTCGCCAGCAGTTTGGAGAAAAACAAGCGCCGGCCGTTTCAAGAGAAGAGCTTTCTGAGAATAAAAAGGTACTTGTTGATACGCCTTTCGTGCATTTGCATAATCATACCCAATTTTCGGTGTTGCAATCTACCATAAGTATTGCGGCATTGGTAAAAGCGGCGGCACAACAAAAAATGCCTGCGGTTGCCATGACGGATCATGCAAATTTGATGGGTGCTTTTCATTTTGTTCGCGATATTTTATACCATAATAAAGCCGCTGAAACGAAAAATAAAGCTGCTGTCGCAAATGGTGAAGAGCCTACCGAAGTCCTTATGAAACCGATTGTAGGTTGCGAATTTTTTGTTTGTGAAGACCATAACAACAAGTCGGTTAAAGACAATGGGTACCAAATAGTGCTTTTGGCGAAGACCAAAAAAGGCTATCATAATTTGGCCAAAATGTCTTCCATCGCTTATACGGAAGGATTTTATTATGTCCCAAGAATCGACAGGAAAGTCATTCAGGAATTCAAAGAAGATATTATTGTTTTGTCTGGAAATCTTTATGGCGAAATCCCAAACAAGATTTTAAATATTGGTGAAAACCAAGCTGAAGAAGCCTTGATTTGGTGGAAAAACGAGTTCAAGGAAGATTTTTATATTGAGGTGATGCGTCACAATCAGGAAGATGAGAATCGGGTGAATGCGTCTTTGATTTCATTGGCGAGAAAACATGATGTCAAGATTATAGCGACGAACAATACCTTTTATATAGACAAAGAAAATTCGAATGCGCACGATATTTTACTTTGTGTGCGTGACGGTGAAAAACAAACTACGCCAATAGGACGTGGTCGTGGTTATCGGTATGGATTGCCCAATCAGGAATACTATTTCAAGTCGGGAGACGAAATGAAACAGCTTTTTGCAAATTTACCGGAAGCGATTTCGAATATTTCTGAGATTGTGGATAAAATTGAAATTTTTGATTTGGCTCGTGAAGTTTTACTTCCAAAATTTGAGATTCCTGTTGAATTTAATAATCCCGAAGATGCAGTTGATGGCGGAGTACGAGGGGAAAATGCTTATTTAAGGCATTTGACTTTTGAAGGAGCTAATAGAAGATATCCTGTAATCACCGAAGAAATTCAAGAACGACTGGATTTTGAATTATTGACGATATCGAATTCCGGTTATCCGGGTTATTTTCTGATTGTACAGGATTTAATTGCCGAGGCGAGAAGTATGGGCGTTTCTGTTGGGCCCGGTCGGGGATCTGCGGCAGGTTCAGTGGTGGCATATTGTTTGAAAATCACCAATATTGACCCGTTAATGTACAACCTGCTTTTTGAGCGTTTCTTGAATCCGGATCGTGTGTCACTACCCGATATTGATATCGATTTTGATGATGAGGGACGAAGCAGCGTTATGGATTATGTGATTCGAAAATACGGTTCGAAACAAGTGGCGCAAATTATCACCTATGGTAAAATGGCAACTAAATCGGCTATTCGAGATACCGCTCGTGTACTGGATTTACCTTTATTTGAAGCCGATAAAATTGCGAAATTGATTCCGGGAATGATGCCGTCAAAATGGAATTTAGCGCGATTTTTGAATGAAAAAGAAGATGTAATCAAGAAAGCGGTTCGTCCGGAAGAATACGATAAAATAAAAGAATTAATAGATCTTGCTAATGAAAGTGATTTGGGTGGAGAAACCATTCAACAAGCCAAAGTTTTAGAAGGGAATTTAAGGAATACCGGAATTCACGCTTGTGGAGTGATTATTACGCCAAGCGATATTACGAATTTTGTTCCTGTGGCTACCGCCAAAGATTCCGATTTGTATGTGACTCAATTTGACAACTCGGTTGTAGAAAGTGCCGGTTTGTTGAAGATGGACTTCTTGGGTTTGAAAACCCTGACTCTGATAAAAGATACCGTAAAATTAGTAAAATATAGAACTGGAATCGACCTGAATCCCGATGAATTCCCGATTGATGATTTGAAGACGTATGAGCTTTTTCAACGAGGAGAAACGGTAGGGATTTTTCAATATGAGAGTCCCGGAATGCAGAAATACATGAAGGAATTAAAACCGACAGTGTTTCCCGATTTGATTGCCATGAATGCGTTGTATCGTCCGGGACCGATTGCTTATATTCCAAGTTTTATTAAACGGAAAAACGGGGAAGAACCTATCGAATATGATTTGGATGACTGCGAAGAATTGCTGAAAGACACCTACGGAATTACCGTTTACCAAGAACAAGTAATGCTTTTGTCCCAAAAACTGGCGGATTTCTCCAAAGGTGATGCCGACGTTTTGCGTAAAGCTATGGGGAAAAAGATGATTGATGTTTTGGCAAAAATGGAACCAAAATTCATCTCGCAAGCTATGGCTAAAGGACATGCTAAAGATAAATTAGAGAAAATTTGGAATGACTGGAAAGCTTTTGCGGAATACGCGTTTAATAAATCGCACTCGACTTGTTATGCATGGATTGCCTATCAAACTGCTTATTTGAAAGCCAATTATCCTGCCGAATATATGGCTGCGGTTTTGTCTAATAATATGAGTGATATTAAGCAGGTTTCTTTTTTTATGGAGGAATGCAAGCGTATGGGATTACAGGTTTTAGGACCTGATGTAAATGAGTCGTTTTATAAATTTACCGTAAATGATAATTATGCGGTGCGTTTTGGAATGGGAGCCGTAAAAGGCGTTGGGTCTGGAGCTGTGGCTACGATTGTTGAGAATAGAAAAGATGGAAGATATAAGTCGATTTTTGATTTGACAAAACGCATTGATTTGCGTGCAGCAAATAAAAAAGCATTGGAGAATCTGGTTTTGGCTGGAGGTTTTGATTCGTTTTTAGGAACAACGAGAGCGCAATATTTTCATGATGATGGGGATGGAATTACCTTTTATGAAAAAGCGATTCGGTATGGGTCGAAGTTTCAGGAAAATGAAAATTCATCGCAAGTAAGTTTGTTTGGCGATACCAGCGAAGTACAAATCGCAGAACCTGTCGTGCCGCCTTGCGAGGATTGGAGTACGATGGAAAAACTCGCCAAAGAGAAGGAAGTCGTAGGGATTTATATTTCGGGACATCCTTTAGACGATTTTAAATTTGAAATGAAGTATTTCTGCAATTCGAAATTGGAGATGCTTAAAAACATGGAGCTTTACGTGGGTAAAACCCTTGCTTTTGGAGGTATAGTTTCTAATGTGCAAAGACGGATAGCCAAAAACGGTAAGGAATGGGCGATTTTTAACTTAGAAGGTTTTGACGAAAGTTTTGAATTTAAAATATTTAATGAAGAGTACCTGAATTTTCATCGATACTTGCTTCCTAATAATTTTGTTTATTTTAAAATCCTGATTAAAGACGGATGGGTCAATAGAGAAACTGGAAAAAAATCTGAACCAAGAATGCAGTTTACTGATGCAAAACAATTACAGGATGTATTGGACATTTTTGCTAAGAAATTAATCTTGCTTCTGAACATATCAGATTTAGAAAATGATTTTATCCATAAATTAAGTCACCTCTTTCAAGAAAATAAAGGCGATAATACGGTGTCTTTTGAAATTATGGAACTGGAGAAAATAAAACGACTAGTTACCGTAGCTCCTGTTGAAATAGAAAATGAGGAAGAAGTTTTTGTCGATGAAAATGAAGATTCTGAAATGGAAGCTCTCGAAATTCCGGAGATAAATACTGAAGCAAAAGTGGAAGAAGTCGAAGAAATTAAGGTTGTAACCAAGTTGACGATGCCGAGCAGAAAATTGAAAATCAAAATCTCAAATGAATTGCTGGTGGAGCTGGAGAAAATGCAAATTAATTTTAAGTTGAATTAGTGCACAATGCCCTAGCCCTGATGGAAGCGACATCCTTTCCTTGTCTTCTTTAAGCAAGGAAAGATACAGCGTACAGCAGGAAATAGCTCCTGAATTTACTGAAAATAGCAATTGACAATACACTTATAATCAAAACTAATTTACGAATGGCATTTGATTAGTTTTTAATTTCTAAATTTGTACTCAGGTTTGAAACCTTAAACATTTAAATAAAAAAAATATGGCATTAGCAATAACAGATGCTACTTTTGATGAAGTAGTTTTGAAATCAGACAAACCGGTAATGGTGGATTTTTGGGCAGCATGGTGTGGGCCTTGTAGAATGGTTGGACCAATCATTGACGAAATCAGCGAAGAATACGCAGGGAAAGTAGTAGTTGGAAAAGTTGATGTTGACGCAAACCAAGAATTTGCTGCAAAATACGGAGTGAGAAATATTCCAACAGTATTGGTTTTTCATAACGGAGAAGTAGTAGGAAAACAAGTAGGAGTTGCTCCGAAACAAACCTACGCAGATAGTTTAGACGCTTTGTTGTAATCGGTAGATTATGATTTACATAGAATCTGTACGGATTCAGATAAAAGGTTTGACGAAAGTCAGACCTTTTTTTTGTATAAGCTGAACTTATTTCAGCTTCCCGATTTAGTTTTATTTTTAAAATCTTTAAATTTTTAAATCGTTCAATCTTTTAATATATTTGGAATATGAAGATCGAATCGCAAATAGAGAAAATTTCCAGTTTTCAGCACCTTGAATTGCTGGCCAATCAGGTTGTGGAGGGTTTTATTTCGGGCATGCACAAAAGTCCGTTTCATGGATTTTCAGCAGAATTTGCGGAGCATAAGGTCTATAATGTGGGTGAAAGCACCAAACACATCGATTGGAAGTTGTTTGCCAAAACAGATCGTTTGTACACGAAACGTTTTGAGGAAGAGACCAATTTACGTTGCCACATCATCATTGACAATTCCTCTTCGATGCATTATCCTAAATTAAAAGACAGTCAGCAATTCTATGAAAACAAAATTGGCTTCTCGGTTTTGGCTTCGGCAGTTTTAATGAATCTTTTAAAGAAACAACGCGATGCTGTGGGACTAAGTGTGTTTTCGGATCAATATGAGTATTACGCGCCTGAAAAAGGTAGTGATCGCCATCACAGAATGATTTTGAATGCACTTGAAGGGTTGCTGGGAAAACCTGCAATCAAAAAAAGCACTGATACGGTTACATTCTTGCATCAAATAGCGGAGAAAATCCACCGTCGTTCGATGATTATCCTATTTACGGATATGTTTCAGTCCGGTTCTGACACGTCTGGAGAAGAAGCGCTGTTTAATGCCCTGCAACATTTGAAACACAACAAGCATAAAGTGGTTTTATTTCATGTTGTGGATAACAGAACGGAGCTGAATTTTGACTTTGACAATGCGCCAAGAAAGTTTATTGATGTGGAATCGGGTGAAGAAGTGGCGGTTTTTGCAGATAATGTAAAAGAAGAATACGAAAAACAGGTAGAAAGTTACTTCAAGAAGCTGGCGTTAACTTGCGCGCAAAACCGAATAAAGTACATTCCGGTAGGGGTAGATGAAAGTTTCGAAAAAATTTTAATGACATACTTAGTTGAAAAACAAAACTTTGGGTGATACGGCGAATTTTTATCAAATATTTTTTCAAAAAACGCTTGCGTAAACGGAAATCTATTGTATCTTTGCCACCGCAATAAAGCAGCAGGTTTGGTAGTTCAGTTGGTTAGAATACATGCCTGTCACGCATGGGGTCGCGGGTTCGAGTCCCGTCCAGACCGCTAATATTGGGGAAAGCCTTTCATAACTGAAAGGCTTTTTTGTCCCAATAAGGTATCTAAAGCTAGTTGTGTTGTTTGCTGCGAATTTGTAACTCGTAGCGGGTTTAGTAGTTAGACCAATGAAAAGCTTTCCACTTTTGTGGATAGCTTTTTTGATTAAAAATAAAGCAGGTTTGGTAGTTCAGTTGGTTAGAATACATGCCTGTCACGCATGGGGTCGCGGGTTCGAGTCCCGTCCAGACCGCTAGATTTAAAAAAAAAAGCCTTTCGTAACTGAAAGGCTTTTTTGATTTCAGGAAGTTTGTAGGTTAAAGCGAATCAAGATCAAGTCCTAAACTCAGTGGAGTGATAAAAATTATTACATGGATATTGGTTAGTCTAAATGGGTTTAGTCCTATAGGATTGTCTATTTATAAGGTTTTTGGGGATTGTTTTATAATCATTATATTGATTCAGGGGAGTTCTGAGCTAAAATGACTTACTAGAAATACTATTTGGGCGTTTCCCATTATGAAAAAAGAGGCAATTATCATTATAGGTAGTTGCCTCTTTTGTTATAATGGGGTCGGGCTATCCGCTGCAAGTCGGATCAATCCTAAAACCTGTGGAGAAGCAAAAATTAAGCATAAATATTGGTTAGCCTGAAAAGGAAGAATTCTACATTTCTAACGCCTCTAAATCTTGATCTGAATGCTTTTATTTT